>NZ_AUKZ01000005.1 GCF_000425025.1 Streptococcus castoreus DSM 17536
CGACGGCGTTAAATCATATTCCGAAATTAGCTCACTGCGTTTCCTTCCTGCATTGTGAAGGTCGACGATTTGTTTTTTTAAATCATCAGTAAAATGACGACGGGGTTTTCTAGACATACTTTTCTCCTGTTTCTTTAGTGTAGAACACTTCATAAAATCTGTCTAGTTTAGTGTAACCGATTCAGTGTGTTTTATTAAATGTGATGTCGTAAAGTGGGAAAACCCTCTCTTAACATTTTTTTCAGATCTAGTTTAACATCCTATTAAATACTACTAGACCATAAATTTTATAAGAAAAGGCAATCGCAACAGGCTTTTAGTAAACCATTATACGACTGCTCTTAGATATAAATTAATTTTATGTCTAATTAATTTATAACTGTAAGTCACACAGTTAGTCATGCTATAGCCCGAGTCCCTTTAAGGTTTATTATAACCCATAAATATCGTATCGCTCCCTTAACGTTTGTTGAGGTAGTTTTAGCATAAATAGCTTTATTTGCAAAACTTCGCTATTATTGTGCGTTTAATAATTTATATGTGAATTATTGAAAGGATCATAAGATGGGTTTTAGGGGCTATGTGATTGACTATTACTTATGAATGTGTTACAATGTAACACAAAGAAATGAGGTAAATAATCATGAGTACAGTAACTATTAGATTAAATCAAGAAGAAGAAACATTTTTCAAAAGCTACGCTCAACTAACAGGACAAAGCCTATCGAGCCTCTTTAAGAAAGCTCTTGAGCGTGATATTGAAGATGAATATGATTTAAAAATCTATCATCAAGCTTATGCTGAATATAAAGCAGACCCTGAGACAATTAGCCATGCTGATTTTAAGAAAGAGCTAAACTTGTAATTATGTATCGTATAGAATATTCTAAAAAGGCTCAAAGGCAAATTCAGAAACTAGATAGGCAAATTCAGAGGTTGCTATTTGCTTGGATTGATAAGCATTTAGAGGGGACAGACAACCCACGCGCTAACGGTAAAGGGTTAACAGGAAACCATGCTAACGAGTGGCGTTATCGTATTGGTGATTATAGGCTTATTTGTGATATTCAAGATGATAAGATGGTTATTTTAGCCCTTGAATTTGGGCACAGGAGAGATGTTTATTAAACATAAAAAAGCACCCGCTAAGGTGCTATTTTCTTGTCTACTGAACTCATAAGTTTAATACCTTTCTTACTATCCCTCTAAAATATCGTACTTGTTTGTACCTTTCATTTTAGAATAAAAAAGGTAAAAAGTGGGTTAGTAATTTAGCGTATTTTATTGAACTGTTTGCTATTGAGATAACCCATAATTATAGTCATCATTTTGCATTGCTTCGACAGAACCAAGAAGGTATCCATTCCCAACTTGTGAGAAAAAATCATGGTTAGAAGTGCCAGTTGAGATCCCATTCATAACAATTGGGTTGACTTCATTTGCAGTGTCTGGGAAAAGTGGCTCTTGACCAAGGTTCATCAAAGCTTTATTAGCATTGTAACGGAGAAAAGACATCACTTCTTCCGTCCAACCAACACCATCATAAAGGGTTTTGGTATACTGTTCTTCGTTTTCATATAACTGGTAAAGAAGATCATACATCCAGTCACGGAGACTATCTTGTTCTGCTTCTGATAATTCATTAAAACCAAGTTGGAATTTATAACCAATATAAGTGCCGTGAACGGATTCATCACGGATAATCAGCTTGATAATTTCAGCAACATTAGCTAGTTTGTTATTTCCAAGATAATATAATGGGGTAAAGAAACCTGAATAGAATAGGAAGGTTTCTAGATAAGTGGAGGCAACTTTCTTCTGCAAAGCAGTGCCATTTTCGTAAATATCATTGATAATACGAGCTTTTTCTTGTAGAAATTCATTATTATTCGTCCATTCGAAAATCTCTTCAATTTCTTTTTTAGTGTTTAGGGTTGAAAAAATGGATGAATAAGATTTGGCATGGACAGATTCCATAAATTGAATGTTATTGAGTACAGCTTCTTCGTGAGGTGTACGAACATCTTGACGAATAGCCTCAACCCCAGATTCAGATTGCATGGTGTCAAGAAGGGTCAGTCCTCCAAATACTTTGCCAACTAGATCTTTTTCGATAGCAGAAAGTTTGCGCCAATCATCTAAATCGTTTGATAGGGGGATACGAGTATCGAGCCAGAATTGTTCTGTCAACTTTTCCCAAGTTGATTTGTCAATCACATCTTCAATTTCGTTCCAGTTAATTGCTTCATAATAGGTTGTCATAGGGTCTGGTCTCCAATAATGTTAAAATAAAAATGATAGTGAAAAAGACTAGTGTTGTAAATTACTTTTATTTTTAAAATCTTTAATGACTATTTTAATTATAGACATGGTTCGCGCACAAATTTAAAACTAACAAGTGCTGGCGACAGATAAGCGTTTTGCTGATTTTATTTTGGATTTGCTTGGTGAAATTTGGGATAATTACTTTATGGTGTGTTAATCTAACCAGTTTTATAATGATTGAAAAAAGAAATCGATCTTTATTGACTGACTTATAAACCCTAGTTAATTGATAAATAGTATAATTGCTTATCACACGATTTATTGCTGATGGGTTGAGTCGGTTTTTCGCGTTATAAACAGGTTTTTTCACTATTAGCTGACTGCCTGCTTTAGATTTCGTCATTCTTATTTAGTTAGATGACACAGCTTTCACATTGGTTAGCACCGATTTCTGTTCCATCATCTGTAAAGGTACGGATGTAATAAATGGATTTAATGCCTTTATTAAAGGCGTAATTTCGTAAAATCGAAAGGTCACGTGTTGTTTGTTTACGTTCTGTTTTCCATTCATAAAGTTCCATAGGTAACTCGCTCCGAAGGAAAAGGGTTAAAGATAATCCTTGGTCTACATGTTCTGTTGCGGCAGCATAGACATCAATCACCTTACGCATATCCATATCGTAGGCAGAAGTATAGTAAGGAATGGTATCTGTTGATAACCCATTTGCGGGGTAATAGATCTTACCGATTTTCTTTTCTTGACGTTCTTCAATCCGTTGCGTGATTGGATGAATGGAAGCAGAGCAGTCATTGATGTAAGAAATGGACCCATTTGGGGCAACTGCAAGACGGTTTTGGTGATAGAGACCGTCTTTTTGAACAGCTGCACGAAGGGTCTCCCAATCTGAGGCTTGAGGAATAAAATGATCCTTGAAGAGCGTCTTGACAAGGTCAGATTTTGGCAAAAATTTACCGGTGACATATTTGTCGAAATAAGTGCCGTCAGCGTATTTGGATTTTTCAAAACCGGTGAAAGTTGTACCACGCTCACGGGCAATATTATTGGATTCTACTAGGGTCCAGTAATTCATGAGCATAAAGTAAATATCTGTAAACTCGATGGATTCAGGACTTCCATATTCGATATGATGCTGTGCAAGATAAGAATGAAGTCCCATAGCTCCAAGACCAAAAGTATGAGTTTGACTGTTGCCGTGCTTAATAGTTGGAACAGCTTCAATATTTGAAGAATCTGTTACAAATGTCAGAGCACGTGTCATAGCCTTGATTGAACGACCAAAGTCTGGAGAAGTCATCATGTTAAGGATATTGGTTGATCCTAGATTGCATGAAATATCGGTTCCCATTTCTAAAAATTCTTGAGCATCATTAATAAGGCTAGGCGTTTGCACCTGAAGGATTTCAGAACACAAATTACTCATGATGATTTTTCCGTCAATAGGATTAGCTTCGTTAGCGGTATCAATATTGATAATATAAGGGTAACCAGATTCTTGTTGTAATTTTGAAATTTCGGTTTCTAGGTCACGTGCCTTGATTTTAGTTTTCGTAATCTTGGGATTAGCCACTAACTCGTCATACATTACTGTAATGTCAATATAGTTAAATGGAATACCATATTCTTTTTCAATAGTGTAAGGACTAAACAGATACATATCTTCATTTTTACGAGCCAACTCATAAAACTTATTTGGAACGGTAATACCAAGTGACAGGGTTTTAACACGAATTTTTTCATCTGCATTTTCTTTTTTGGTTGACAAGAAAGCGATAATATCAGGATGAAAAACATTGAGGTAAACAACTCCCGCTCCTTGGCGCTGTCCTAATTGATTTGAGTAAGAGAAGCTATCTTCAAATAACTTCATTACTGGCACAACGCCTGATGCTGCCCCAGAATAACCTTTAATAGGTGCGCCGGCTTCACGAAGATTAGAAAGAGTGATCCCAACCCCCCCACCGATACGAGACAGCTGTAAAGCAGAATTAATAGAGCGTCCAATAGAATTCATGTCATCTGTGACTTGAATTAAGAAACAAGACACCAATTCGCCACGACGACTACGCCCAGCATTCAAAAAAGAAGGAGTAGCAGGCTGGTAACGTTGGTTGATCATTTCAATGGCCAAATCTGTTGCCAAGTTCTCATTGCCGTCAGCAAAATAAAGAGCGTTGAACATGACACGGTCTTCAAGGCTTTCTAGATAATAATCACCATCGTTTGTTTTTAAGGCATATTGTTGATAAAATTTATACGCTGCCATAAATGATTTGAAGCGGAAATTTTCTGCCTTGATTAGATCAGCTAATTCAATGATGAACTCAGGTCTATAGTTTTGAATAAAAGCTGACTCAATATAATCGTTTGCAATTAGGTAATTGATTTTTTCGGTAATTGAGGTAAAAGACATCGTGTTAGGAAGTACATTTTCAGTGAAAAAAGCCTTCAAAGCCTCCTTGTCTTTATGAAGAGGAATTTTACCATCAATAGGACGATTGATTTCGTTATTTAGGCGGAAATAAGAAATTTCACCAAGATTTTTTAGACTCATATTGTTTTTTCCTTGTCTCATTGAATAATTTCTTTTAATTTTGCAGGTTGAAAACCAGAAAACACGAGGTTGTCAGTCTCGATAACAGGAGCAGATGTAAAACCAAGACTCTTAACGTAATCAATTTTCTCAGGATGTTCGTCAATATTAATTTCTTGAAAATTAGCACGATGTTGCTCTAGAAACTTTTTAGTCATTTTGCACTGCATGCAGTTATTTTTGGAATATACTGTAATCATATCCGATCCTTCTAAACTTATGTAATAGATTCCACTTTAATAAATGGAATTACTCTAATAGCATATAAAAAATAAATGTAAAAAGCAAGTTATTTATTTGAGAAAAACACAATATGTTGTGCTTTTTTAAAAATAAACAGACTAAATATTGTGTTGGTGCAAACTTTCATTCTTTTTTACAATACCACTAAAACGTTTTGAAAATAAGTTATTTTAGATTGCAAAAAATGAACGAATAACTGAAAAAGTAGAAATGATAATGAAATGAAAACAAGGGAAAAAGAATTCAAGTTTTTTCCGTGTTTAGATATTTAATCTTGAAAATAAAAAAGCATTATGCTATAATCTGTTATTGTAAGGGTTATCATGTGATGGCTCAAAAATACACAACTCAAAAAGGAGAACCATAATATGGCTTCAAAAGACTTTCACATTGTTGCAGAAACAGGTATTCATGCGCGTCCAGCTACTTTGCTTGTTCAAACAGCTAGCAAATTTGCTTCAGATATCACTCTTGACTACAAAGGTAAAGCAGTAAATCTTAAATCAATTATGGGCGTTATGAGTCTTGGTGTTGGTCAAGGTGCTGATGTGACTATCTCAGCTGAAGGAGCTGATGCTGAAGATGCAATCGCAGCAATCGAAGAAACAATGACTAAAGAAGGATTGGCATAAAACTATGACAGAAATGCTTAAAGGAATCGCAGCTTCTGATGGTGTTGCTGTTGCTAAAGCATATCTACTAGTTCAGCCGGATTTGTCATTTGAGACTATTACAGTTGATGATACAAATGCAGAAGAAGCTCGCCTTGATGTTGCACTCCAAGCTTCACAAGACGAGCTTTCTGTTATCCGCGAAAAGGCAGTAGAAAGCTTAGGCGAAGAAGCAGCAGCCGTTTTTGATGCACATTTAATGGTTCTTGCGGATCCAGAGATGATTAGCCAGATTAAAGAAACTATCCGCGCAAAACAAACAAATGCTGAAACAGGTCTTAAAGAAGTGACAGACATGTTCATCACAATTTTTGAAGGCATGGAAGATAATCCATACATGCAAGAACGTGCAGCGGATATTCGTGATGTTGCAAAGCGTGTTTTGGCACACCTTTTAGGTGTCAAACTTCCAAATCCAGCTGCAATCAACGAGGAATCAATCGTTATTGCACATGACTTGACACCTTCAGATACTGCTCAGCTTAACAAACAATATGTAAAAGCATTTGTTACAAATATTGGTGGTCGTACAAGTCACTCAGCTATCATGGCACGCACACTTGAGATTGCAGCAGTACTTGGGACAAATGATATTACAAAACGTGTTAAAGATGGTGATGTGATTGCTGTTAATGGTATCACTGGTGAAGTTATTATCAATCCAAGCGAAGACCAAATTCTTGCTTTCAAAGAAGCAGGTGCGGCTTATGCCAAACAAAAAGCGGAGTGGGCATTACTTAAAGATGCACATACTGAAACAGCTGATGGGAAGCATTTTGAATTGGCAGCAAACATTGGCACTCCTAAAGATGTTGAAGGGGTTAACAATAATGGTGCGGAAGCAGTTGGTCTTTATCGGACTGAATTCCTTTATATGGATTCTCAAGACTTCCCAACTGAAGATGAACAATATGAAGCTTACAAGGCAGTTCTTGAAGGTATGGATGGCAAGCCTGTTGTAGTGCGTACAATGGACATTGGTGGAGATAAGGAACTTCCTTACTTTGACCTTCCAAAAGAAATGAACCCATTCCTTGGTTTCCGTGCCCTTCGTATTTCCATCTCTGAGACCGGTGATGCTATGTTCCGTACACAGATTCGTGCACTTCTTCGTGCCTCTGTTCACGGTCAACTTCGCATCATGTTCCCTATGGTTGCCCTTATTAAAGAATTCCGTGCTGCAAAAGCTGTCTTTGATGAAGAAAAAGAAAACTTACTTGCAGAAGGTGTTGCTGTTGCCGATGATATTCAGGTTGGTATCATGATTGAAATTCCTGCAGCTGCTATGCTTGCAGACCAATTTGCTAAAGAAGTTGATTTCTTCTCAATTGGTACAAATGATCTCATCCAGTACACTATGGCAGCAGATCGTATGAACGAACAAGTGTCATACCTTTACCAACCATATAACCCATCAATTCTACGTTTGATTAACAATGTTATTAAGGCAGCTCACGCTGAAGGTAAATGGGCAGGTATGTGTGGTGAGATGGCAGGTGACCAACAAGCTGTTCCACTTCTTGTCGGAATGGGACTTGATGAATTCTCTATGTCAGCGACATCAGTTCTTCGTACACGTAGCCTTATGAAGAAACTTGATTCTGCAAAGATGGAAGAGTATGCGAACCGTGCTCTGACAGAATGTTCCACTGCAGAAGAAGTTCTTGAACTTTCTAAAGAATACATTTTTGAAGATTAATGATAAAAGAGTTGGAAGTATCCAGCTCTTTTTTGCAGCATTATTAACAGAATAGTTTGAGACCTCGAATATTTTGTCGGAATTTTCAGATAATTTATGTAGTAGAAAGTTGAAATATACTTGAAAAGTGATAGAATAATAATACTATTGTAAAAGGAGATAAAAGGTTGACAAAACAATATAAAAATTTAGTGAACGGTGAATGGAAACTTTCTGAGAATACTATTAAGATTTATGCACCAGCAACTGGTGAGGAATTAGGTAGTGTCCCTGCTATGTCTCGTGAAGAAGTAGATGCTGTTTATAAGGCTGCCCGGCAAGCCTTAGAAGGTTGGAGAAGTCTTTCGTATGTGGAACGTGCAGCCTATCTCCATAAAGCTGCTGATATTTTAGTTCGAGATGCTGAAAAAATTGGTACCATTCTATCAAAAGAAGTGGCGAAAGGTCACAAGGCTGCTGTTAGTGAAGTGATACGTACAGCAGAAATTGTTAATTATGCAGCAGAAGAAGGCCTTCGTATGGAGGGTGAAGTGCTTGAAGGTGGCAGTTTTGAGGCAGCAAGCAAGAAAAAAATTGCGATTGTACGTCGTGAGCCAGTTGGTCTCGTACTTGCTATTTCACCATTTAATTATCCGATTAATTTGGCGGGTTCTAAAATTGCACCGGCTCTCATTGCGGGGAATGTTGTTGCCCTTAAACCACCTACACAAGGGTCTATCTCGGGTTTATTGCTTGCTCAAGTATTTGCAGAAGCTGGGATTCCAGCTGGCGTTTTCAATACAATTACAGGTCGCGGCTCTGTCATTGGTGATTACATTGTTGAGCATGAAGCTGTTAACTTTATTAACTTTACAGGCTCCACTCCAATTGGTGAAGGGATTGGGAGATTAGCAGGTATGCGTCCAATTATGCTTGAACTCGGTGGTAAAGATTCAGCTATTGTCTTAGATGACGCTGATCTCTCCTTGGCGGCTAAAAATATTGTTGCAGGTGCCTTTGGCTATTCCGGTCAACGTTGTACCGCTGTAAAACGTGTTCTTGTCATGGACAACGTTGCAGATCAATTAACAACTGAAATCAGAACATTGGTTGAAAAATTAAGTATTGGTATGCCAGAAGACGATGCTGATATTACACCTTTGATTGACACCAAGGCAGCAGATTTTGTTGAAGGACTTATCAAGGATGCAGATGATAAGGGAGCAACTGCTGTAACAAACTTTAAGCGTAAAGGAAATCTTATCTCACCTGTTCTTTTTGATCATGTGACTACTGATATGCGTTTGGCATGGGAAGAGCCATTTGGACCAGTTTTACCGATTATTCGTGTTCATTCTGTAGAAGAAGCTATTGAGATTTCAAATGCTTCAGAATATGGTCTACAAGCATCTGTTTTTACCAATAATTTTCCACAGGCATTTGCCATTGCTGAAAAATTAGAAGTAGGAACAGTTCACATCAACAATAAAACACAGCGTGGAACAGATAACTTCCCATTTTTAGGTGCTAAAAAATCTGGTGCAGGTGTTCAGGGGGTTAAATACTCCATTGAAGCTATGACTAAGCTTAAGTCAGTCGTATTTGATATTCAATAAAATAAAGGAAAAATTAGGGCGCCCTAATTTTTCCTTTATTTTTTCTCTTTTTTGTGTTAAAATGATAGTACAAATGGAGGGAAATTTTGAAAAAGATAAATCTTATTCTCGTTGTTTTATTAAGTTTAACTTTCTTAGCGTTGCTGATAATGTCTGTTGATCATTGGAAAATCCAACAAGATATTAAGCATTTAGTCCTAACTGAAAAGAAGCAAGAACAGTCTCAACTAAAAATTAAAACAGTTAAGCATATCAAAAGTGGTAAAAAAGACTATTATTATTTTTCGCCGATTGCAAATGTGGATGAGTTTTTTGTTAATAATCTCCCCATATCCTTGTATCAAGATAAGATAGCTAATAACGCAGTAGTCTTGCTCAAACCTAAACTTCAAGCATCTGGTTTAAAAATGGTTAAAAAAATAGCTATTTCTAAGAAGGTTTATCAGAAAAAGCTATTTCATTTAACAAAAGTTTCAGAAGAAATCGTTAGTTTTTATCATGTGACAGAAGATTTTCGACCTTTTCATTTAAAAGAACTCGTATCTGGACATTTAGAAAGAATCAGTCAAGAGGTTGAAAAGAAATACCCACATAAAGTTTTTCATATCAATGATTACAATGTTTTAAGGGAGAGAAACCATCTTTTGAGTGATCATTTTGAGATTGATTCAGGGAATTTAATTTTAGATAAAGAGTTTGTGATTCCGTTAAAGTCTTTGTTTGATGTTATTAATCCGGACTATTTGGAAACCGCTGATAGGGCGGCTTATGATGAGTATTTAGCTAAGAAAAAAGCTGAAGAAAAAATGCAGCAAACACAAAAATTAGTTGCTTTAACATTTGATGATGGTCCAGATCCTGTGACAACTCCTCAGGTTTTAGATATTCTAGCAAAATACAAGGCTAAAGGAACTTTCTTTATGTTGGGATCCAAGATTGCTAGCAATGAAGCATTGACCAAAAAAGTTAGCGATGCTGGTCATGAAATTGGGAACCATTCTTGGGATCATCCCAATTTAACTAAGCTCACTGTAGAACAAATTCAGAACCAGATTGATATGACGAATCAAGCTATTGTTAAGGCATGTGGAAAGAAACCACTTTATTTACGCCCTCCTTATGGTGCCACAAATGATACTGTTCAACGTGCTTCTGGTTTAAAGCAAATGTTGTGGACGGTTGATACCAGAGATTGGGAAAATCACACTACCGAAGGTATTATGACAAATATCAAGAAACAATTACAACCAGGTGGTGTTGTACTTATGCATGACATTCACCAAACAACTGTCAATGCCTTAACGACAGTTATGGAATATCTAAAAGCTGAAGGTTATAAATGTGTAACGGTTTCAGAACTATATGGGCATTAAGTGAAGGGGGCTGAGAGATTTTTATCTCGGGCTCCTTTATTTTTTCTTTGTGAAAATCTCAATTGAAGTGAGAAAAAGAGAGTGGAAAAATTAAGTGATTAGCAATGATTTTGTGAAATTTCCATTATGTGATTTTTTCAGGGTTTATAAACCAGTCAGTTTTAGGAGAAAAAGGAGCAATGATCTTAACTTTTTAGTCATGTCATTGCTAATATTCTTTAGAATTTTGAGTTATTCTGTGATATAAAAAAAGATTGAAGAAATTGTCCAAATGGACTTTTTCTTCAATTTGGGTTTACCTTTTTTGGTGGAGTTGTTGATTTTTGAGTTGGATTTCAGCAATTTTAGTGAACTTCTTTAACTTTTTGATGTCTTCGATGTGACTAACAAAAGTGATAACCATACCAGCTTTTCCCATACGTCCAGTACGCCCGGCTCGGTGGATGTAATTTTCTTTGTCACGTGCGACGTCAAAATTAATGATATATTCAAGATTGTCAATGTCAATACCTCTAGCAACTAAATCGGTTGCGAGAAGAAGAGACAAATCATACTTTTTAAATGTTTCAAGAATTGTTTTGCGAAATCTAACGTTAATATCACTAGCCAAGGAAACAGCTGAGACTTTATTATATTGGAGACGTTCTTCAACAGCACCCAAGTCAGAAAGACTATTGAAAAAAACGAGAGCACGAAAATTAGGGATATTGGCAAATTTTCGCAGTAACTCTGTTCGTTCTCTTTTGTCAACCATGAGGTAAAAATGTTGAATGGTATCATTCATTTGTTCAGAAAGATCTAATAGGAGGGTATTTGCTTTCAAGCTGGCTTGATCGACTTTATTAGTAGCGCTCATATAAATCATTTGATGATCACGAGGAACATAATGACTAATTTTTTGTACAAAATCGTATTGGGAATCACTTAAGAGTTCATCGTATTCGTCTAAAATAATGGTATTAACAGACATCATTTTGATTTTTTTTAGCTTAATAAGTTCAAAAATACGTCCGGGTGTTCCTATAAGAATTTCAGGTCCTTTTTTTAGACGTTCAATTTGACGTTTTTGACTGGTTCCAGAAATAAAGAGTTGTGCTGTTAATTCTAAGGGCTCTGCCCATTCTTTAGCGACTTCAAAAATTTGTCCCGCTAATTCAGTATTTGGGGCTAAAATGAGAAGTTGTTGCGATTTTTTTGGCTGTAATGTAAGGAGACTTGGAAAGAGATAAGCTAAGGTTTTTCCAGTTCCAGTCGGACTTATACCGAGAAGATTATCGCCATTAAAGATGGGTTGAAATGCCTGTTCTTGAATGGGAGTCAGTTGAGTAAATTGTACTTGGGCAAGTTTTTCTTGCCATTGATAAGGGAATTGATTGATCATTTGATTTCCTTTTACTTATTGTTCTATATGACAAATGCGTGAAAAGTGAACAGTGGACACCTGAAAAGGCAAAAAGCGAAAAACTTCTAATTGCATTTTGTCTAAATATTAGAAATTTTAATTAGGGTTAGCGCATAAATCTTTAAACATGACTATTAAGGCTTTTATGTTATTTTCACGAATTGTTTGTCAGTATCCTACATTCATTATAGCATTATAGTCCTAAATTTGGTAAATAATGGGAATACTTTTCAAATTTGGAATTTCGCATGCTTAAAATAGTGTTGACTTATCAAGATGGATACGTAAAAGTTATGTAATATTATCTGTTTCTAAAAAAGTTGGATAATGTATTTGAGACGGCTAATCAAGACTGACTAGGAATCAATCATTTCTTATTTTTGTTTAAGTAAATAGTAATTATTTTTTCCTTGCAAATAATTTTCATACTGTACGTATTATCACATATTTGAGATACAGCAAATATTCTTGTCTTAGTCGATAAAATTGAATTTTATCTTTAAAATTTTAAGTTTAAGAAAAAACCAGAAGCTAGAGATAAAAAACTAACTTCTGGGGTTCAATCTATGAATAATGGTCTTTTTTGATAAGGGATTTACTTCTTCCATAGTTCCTTACCGCTAGATAGAGTAAAGAGAATGAGCATTTGTGCTCCGATATTATCATCAGTAATTTCTTTTGCAGAAATTCGAACTCCTTGAGAGCGATTATTTCGACCAACATAGTACCTTTTCATACCAATTTTTTCATCACTATCAGAATCTGTAACATAGATAGCAATCAAATTTCCTTCATTATCAAAATCTGCTCCCCAGATATTAATAACGTGAGCAAGTCTGACATTAGCGTAAGTATGGGATAGAGTTAGTGCCTTTCCGCTTTGTAATTCTTGTTTAATGAGATCACTAATCTCTTTAAGAGATAAATGTGACAATGGATGACGCCCTGTTAAAAGTTTGTGTTGGTCTCCTCTTGTAAAAACAGCATCAAAAATGCCTCCTCGCATATCTTTTGTTTGATTTGGTCTATTGACATCTGTAGGATCTAGCTTAGTCACATTTAAATAGTAACCATTAATAAACATATCTAAAACATGATCAGGCATAACACCTAGGTAACGTGCGGATAGGTAGGGAAAAGCCTTGTCACGGAAATAAGAGAAAAGAGCACTTTCTTTTTGACTATCTTTAGTATTAATGGCTTTTCGTAGATCAAACATTTCTTCGTTGTTAAACATGATCTTTTGCTTTTCTGGGTATTTTAGTAAATAATTCTCAATTTCTTCCTTATTTTGATCAAACCACCAGTGCAACATATTACCAGCTGTAGCAGCACCGCATAAAAGGTTATCACGTCCATTAAAAGTTTTTGTAATATCATACCAACCTTGATTTGGGGTGTATGGGTATCGAAAAACATCATTTTGGTAATTTGTAAGTTGATCGGAAGTAATAGGTGTTACTCCTGTCGTCCACACAGAAGTTGCAGTTTTTGAGATACTTAAGTTATTCTGATGAAGCGTTTCATCTTTTTTTGATATGGTGTGTTTACTAGTTTCTGCTTGAATGGTTGTACTTAACACAAGTAAACTGGAAATTATTGTGATTATAGCGATTGTACTTTTATAGAAGTTATTTAAATCAGAAAAAAGGATCTTTCTTCTCATTATAGTTCTCCTTTCAGGTATAAAAATAACTAAGAAGAAGGTAACATTAGTGAATTTATATCTTCCTATAATAATATTAAATAAAAATAATAAATCAATATCTTTTTCAAAAAATGTCTTGTCTAGGTTCCACAATATTAAATAAATGTTGTTGTAGCGTTTATAAAATTATTTTGGTAAAATAGTAGGAAGACTTTTTAGATTTGGAGTTTAGCATGCTTAAAAAACCGATTATTATTGGTGTAACTGGTGGCTCTGGTGGTGGTAAAACGAGTGTGTCTCGTGCTATTTTGGACAGTTTTCCAAATGCGAGAATTGCAATGATTCAGCATGATTCTTATTACAAGGATCAGTCTCACATGAGTTTTGAGGAAAGGGTAAAAACAAATTATGACCACCCTTTAGCATTTGACACAGATTTTATGATTCAGCAGTTAAAGGAATTATTGGCTGGTAGACCAGTGGATATTCCGATCTATGATTATAAAGAGCACACTCGAAGTGATAAGACTTTTCGTCAAGATCCTCAAGATGTTATTATTGTTGAAGGAATTTTGGTTTTGGAAGATGAACGTCTCCGTCGTTTAATGGACATTAAATTGTTTGTTGATACTGATGATGATATTCGCATCATTCGTCGTATCAAACGTGACATGATGGAGCGTGGTAGAAGTCTCGAAAGTATTATTGAGCAGTATACGAGTGTTGTTAAACCAATGTACCATCAGTTTATTGAACCAAGCAAGCGTTATGCAGACATTGTGATTCCAGAAGGAGTTACCAATGTGGTTGCTATTGATTTGATTAATACCAAGATTGCCAGTATTATTGGTGAAGTTTAAGGAATGACTGGGCAGATTGTTTAAATCTGCTTATTTTTAAACGAATTCCCCTAGAAAGAGAGCCATATATGCTAATAAGTTGGTTTAGTCTTTTAATGGTATGGAATTGTGTTGTGTTTGGTCTTTATGCGCTTGATAAGTATAAGGCGGTCAGAGGGCAGTGGCGAATAAGTGAAAAGACACTTTTGATTGCCAGTTTGATTTGTGGTGGCTTTGGTGCATTTTTAGCTGGCAAACTTTGCCATCATAAAACGACAAAGTGGTATTTTATTCTTATTTGGTACATGGGCATTTTATTAACATTTTTAGTGAGCTATGTTATTTTAAGAGAACTAATTTAAAAGATGGTCTGATTATCCCTAAAGTCACTTTTTTTAAGATGTGTTATGCTATTTTAAAACACGATGCAAGAGACAGAATGTTTTAACTGCATTTAGCCTGAGCAGTAAACAGTTTAAGATGAAAATTCCTAGGGCTAGGTTATAAATCATCTTTTTCCTATGTTTTGTTTGTCGTGCCAAACTAGGAAAAAGATGACTGAATTTGTCTAGGTGTGTTATAATAATTACTATGAATAAAACCAAGAAAATTGAACAGTATCAACTTATGTTAGCACAGGCGCAAGGCTTGTTTGCCAATGAATCTAACGCTTTAGCTAATCTATCAAATGCTAGTGCTCTTTTAAGAACGACTTTACCTCATTCTGTTTTTACAGGTTTTTATCTCTTTGACGGACAAGAATTAATTCTTGGTCCTTTTCAAGGGGGAGTTTCTTGTGTTCATATTAGCCTTGGTAAAGGGGTTTGTGGGGAAGCTGCCAAATCTAATCAAACCATCATTGTAGATGATGTGAGAGAACGTGCTAATTACATCTCTTGTGATGCGAAAGCTATGAGTGAAATTGTCGTTCCCATGGTTAAAAATGATCAATTGGTTGGTGTTTTGGACTTGGATTCTGCTCTAGTGGCAGATTACGATGAAATTGATCGAGAATACCTAGAAGCCTTTGTTGAGTTACTTCTTGAAAAAACCGAGTTTACTTTTGACATGTTTGGAGTGGAAGCTTAATGTATCAAGCCCTTTATCGGAAATACCGTAGTCAAACCTTTGAAGAAATGGTGGGACAGTCTGTTATTTCCACTACTTTAAAACAGGCAGTGGAATCTGGTAAGATTAGCCATGCCTACTTATTCTCAGGTCCCAGAGGAACAGGTAAAACCAGTGCAGCAAAGATTTTTGCCAAAGCCATGAACTGCCCTAACCAGGTTCAAGGGGAACCTTGCAACCAGTGTGATATTTGCCGTGATATTACTAGCGGAAGTTTGGAAGATGTTATTGAAATTGATGCAGCTTCCAATAACGGAGTGGATGAAATTCGTGATATTCGCGACAAATCAACTTATGCGCCTAGCCGAGCGACATATAAGGTTTATATCATTGATGAAGTTCACATGTTATCAACCGGTGCCTTCAATGCTCTTTTGAAAACCTTGGAAGAACCAACGAAAAATGTTGTGTTCATTCTAGCAACAACAGAGTTGCACAAAATCCCAGCAACTATTTTATCGCGTGTTCAACGCTTTGAATTTAAAGCTATTAAACAAAAAGCCATTCGTCAGCACTTGGCTTGGATTTTAGACAAAGAAGGCATTGCTTATGATGCTGATGCCTTGAGTTTAATTGCAAGACGAGCAGAAGGTGGTATGCGTGATGCTTTATCGATTCTTGATCAGGCATTAAGTTTATCACCTAACGATCAAGTTACAATGGCAATCGCAGAAGAAATTACAGGTTCCATTTCAATCCTTGCCTTGGATAATTATGTTCAATATTTGATGCAACAGCAAGCAACACAGGCTTTAGCAGCTTTAGAAACGATTTATGATAGCGGCAAGAGCATGGGGCGTTTTGCAACGGATTTGCTTACCTATCTGCGGGATTTATTGATTGTTAAAGCAGGTGGGGAAAATCAGCGTCAATCGGCTATTTTTGATGGTAATTTGTCTTTATCAATGGACCGTATTTTTCAAATGATTGCTATTATTACTGATCATCTGCCTGAAATCAAAAAAGGGACACATCCTCGTATCTACGCTGAGATGATGACAATTCAATTAGCTGAAGAAAGTCAAGTTTCTTCTCAAGGAGATTTACCAAAACAGTTAGAATCTCTAAAAAATGAATTGAAGCAGCTGAAGGAAGAATTATCGCAGTTACGAGCGAATTCCGATTTGGCTGTAAAACAACCGATGCAGGTTGGGAATTCAAAGCTGAAATCCTTCACTTATAAGATTGACCGTGTGAAAATTCTTAAAATCATGGAAGAAACGGTTCAGGATAGTCAACAGTCTCGTCAATATTTAGAGGCATTAAAAAATGCTTGGAATGAGATTTTAGATAGTATTTCGGCCCAAGATAGAGCTTTACTTTTAGGCTCGGAGCCTGTTTTAGCTAATAGCGAAAACGCTATTTTGGCTTTTGAAGCTGCGTTTAATGCTGAACAAGCTATGAATCGTGATGATTTGAATGCTATGTTTGGTAATATCATGAGTAGAGCAGCGGGTTTCTCACCAAATATCTTGGCTGTGGCAAAAGCAGATTTTCATCAGATTCGTTCTGAATTCGCCCGACAAATAAAGTCACAAAAAGATAAGGCTGACGAAACACTAATGATTCCAAAAGGATTTGATTTTTTAGCGGATAAAATCAACGCTGTAGATGACTAATGATTGCTGATAGATCATAATTCCCAACCTGACTGGTCAACGCCAGGTTGGTTTTTTGTACTAAAAAAGGATTGAGGAAATGGGTAAAAGAACCTTTTTTTCAATCCAAAAATTTTTTGAAAAGGGAATTTTTCAATACACCAAAATTCATTGAATTTATAAATAGTAATGGATATAAGATTGTTTGATTTTATATTTACATAAATTTAATTATGTAAATAATTATAATCTATCCAAGGCATTTTTTTGCTCATCATTAACAATATGAGTATACAGGTCTGTCACTTGTGTTGAGGAATGCCCTAATTGATGACTAACTAACACTTGAGATTTTGTTGCATCGTAAAGCCTTGTTGCAAGAGTATGTCGCAATTTATGGGGTGTTACACGAATTTTAAAATCCTCAGAATATTTGCCAACCATTTTTTCAATACTAGAAGCATCCATACGATTCGCAACACCACGATATTCTGTTAAAAAGAAAGCTAAGTCTTGTTTTTCAGCTTTGTAACGATTTTTGCGAATAGCTAAATAAGCCTCCAAATACTTCTTAGCAAAACCTGCCACATTAACCGAATCCCGCTTACCTCCCTTGCGAGTAATCTCGATGACCATCATTTTGAGGTTAACATCTTTAAGATCTAAATTCACTGCTTCAGATAATCGAACCCCAGAAGCAAGCAGTAGAGCAATAACAGCTAGATCACGTTCTTTATTTTTACGAAAAGATGATTTAGCACGATTAGATAATTTTCGCTCATATCCCTTATCCACGTAATCTAAAAATGCCATGGTTTCATCACCCAAAAAGAGTTTTTGCTTAATTGTTTCAGCTCTAGAAGCTAGGGTTTCTTTTTTCTTCTTGGTGGACACCTTTTTCATGACATTCCGATAAAAATAGGGTTCTCCTTGAGCATTTTCAACTTCTTCAGTAAGGTATTTATAAAGGCTTGCTAAAGCAGACAAGGTGCGATTGATAGTGGTTTGAGATAAACCTTTTTTCGTAGAATAAGTATTTAAGGAGGGGCGTTCTCGTAAATAAAGAACAAAAGCCTCCATATCTTTCTTAGTCAGATGCTCAAGAGTAGTTAACTCAATATCAGCAGTTTTTGTCACCGGAGTTAAATCAGCATCTATTAACCAATCAAAAAAGCGTTTATATTCCTTTAAATACTCATATAAAGTTGTAAAACTATAAGGAACCGATAATTTTGATTGGTAATATTCTAAAACATACCAAGGCATAATAGCTTTATAAGCTTCAATTTTTTCTAATAGTAATTCACGTCTCATAAAGTAAGTATAACATGCCTTTGTATGTTTTTCAAGAAAATTACAGTTTTTCGGAAAAATATTAGACATAAATTATCCATCCCTCTAAATTTATAAATAATAGTCGTTAATTATTTCAGAAATAACCGAAATACTAAGTATAATCATGGCAATCGCATGTGAAAGATTTTCATCAAGAAAATAACGTTTTCTGTGTCTAGTGTGATGAAAATCCCTTGCCTTTTGTCACATTTTTTGATAAACTTAGTAAAGTTATAACTTTACTAAGTGGGAAGGATCTACTATAATATGTTTTCTGGAAATCAATTAAAAACGGCAAGGATCGCTAAGAAAATGAGTCAAAAAGACTTGGGAGATCTGCTAAATGTCAATAAAATGACTATTTCTAATTGGGAAAATGGGAAAAATGTTCCCAATCAAAAGCATTTCGACAAATTGTCAAGCCTATTTGATTTAACAGCCGATTATTTTAAGCAAGATCATCGTTTATTAGTTCCATATAAACAATTAACTCATTCAAACAAAGAAAAAGTCATTGGCTATTCGGAACAGCTGTTAACTCAGCAAATAAAAGTTGCTAAACTGCCTAAATCTAATAAGTCAAGACAAATTTTTCCTTACCACGTTTACGAAAGTTTATCAGCTGGTACTGGTTACTCTTATTTTGGAGATGGCAATTTTGATGTCGTCTTTTACGATGAACAAATCGATTATGATTTCGCTTCCTGGGTATTTGGAGACTCGATGGAACCAACTTATTTAAACGGGGAGGTGGTTCTCATTAAGCAAGTTAACTTTGATTATGATGGTGCCATCTATGCTGTAGAATGGGATGGTCAGACCTATATTAAGAAAGTCTTTCGCGAAGAGGAGGGTCTGCGCCTAGTGTCTTTAAATAAAAAATATTCGGATAAATTTGCACCTTATTCTGAAGCCCCTCGCATTATTGGTAAAATTATTGCAAACTTCATGCCACTAGAAGTTTGAATGATATGACACGTTCTAATCCCCGTCTATAAATTGAGTTCTGTATTGCACCGGAGTCAGTCCTTGTAGTTTGCATTTAATCTGAAATGGTTAAGTTTCTCCTAATTTTTCAGTTCGAGGTGAATTCTACGGCAACTATATCTTCTCTCTTTATATTCAGCATAAGTATAAATCGTTCAAATAACCTCTTTCAACACTACACTATGCTTTTTAATAAGGTGCAAACTCCAAATCTTTGACCAAGTCCAATCAGCTTTATTGTCATAACTTAATTATACAGAAAAACACTCCAAAAGTTAGATTTTTTCTGTATAACTTTTGGAGTGTTTTTCTGTATAACTTTTGGAGTGTTTTTCTGTACGGACGAGTTTATAATAGGCTGCTTCTTTCAGAGTTATTTACGTTTTTTTCTTGCTTTTTTTATTTTATTGGCTTGACGCTTCATAGCCTGTTTCATAGCAAATTGACCAATTTTTCCTTTAAAACCGCCACCAAACATTTGTCCCATATCCATCTCACTGCCGAAAGGAGACATATCCGGTACTGCTCCTTGTCCCATCATTCCTTCTAGAACTGACATATCAGGCATATTACTACCTAGCGTATTTTTAGGTAGATTATTAGGGCTGATTCCCATTTCTTTCATCATTTTAGATATGTCTCCTGACAAAACACCTTGCATCATACTTTTTGCTTGATTAAAGTCCTTGATAAATTTATTAACATCGACAAAACTGTTACCTGATCCGGCAGCAATACGACGCCGACGGCTAGGATTTAGAAGATCTGGATTCTCGCGTTCAGCTGGTGTCATGGATGAAACAATAGCACGTTTTCGAGCGATTTGCTTTTCATCAACTTTAATATTAGACAAAGCTGGATTTCCTGCCATCCCAGGAATCATTTTGAGTAAGTCTTCCATGGGACCCATATTCTGCACTTGATCCAACTGATCAATAAAATCATTGAAATCAAAGGTGTTTTCGCGCATCTTTTCAGCTAATTCTAACGATTTTTGTTCATCGTACTCTTGACTGGCTTTTTCAATAAGAGTTAATAAATCTCCCATTCCCAAGATACGACTAGACATGCGATCAGGATGAAAAGTTTCAATATCCGTAATTTTTTCACCGGTACCTGTAAACTTAATGGGTTTTCCAGTGATTTCACGGACAGACAAAGCTGCACCACCACGGTTATCCCCGTCAATTTTGGTTAAAACAACTCCAGTAATGCTCAATTGTTTGTTAAATTCATCAGCAACACTTGCTGCTTCTTGACCAATCATGCTATCAACAACCAAAAGAATTTCATTTGGTTTCGCCAAAGCCTTGACCTCACGAAGCTCTTCCATTAGTTTCTCGTCAATCTGCAAGCGACCAGCAGTATCAATCAAGACATAATCATTACGGTTTTCACGTGCCTGCTCTAAACCTCTGCTAACAATTTCAATGGCTGAGTGGTCTGTCCCCATATCAAAAACGGGGACATTAATTTGTTGTCCCAATGTCTTTAATTGGTCAATGGCTGCTGGACGATAAATATCAGCAGCAATCATCAAAGGACGAGCATTTTCTTCCTTAATTAACTTATTAGCCAACTTCCCTGCAAAAGTGGTTTTACCTGCCCCTTGCAAACCAACCATCATTATAATTGTAGGAATTTTTGGTGACTTTTCAATTTCAGCAGTTTTTGCCCCTAAAATATCAGTCAACTCTTCGTTAACAATTTTAAGAATTTGTTGAGTTGGAGCAAGTGTATCAATGATTTCATGACCAATAGCACGCTCACAAACACGTTTAATAAATGTTTTAACAACAGGTAAAGCCACATCAGCTTCTAAAAGAGCTAGACGAATCTCTTTAGTAACTTCTTGAACATCTGATTCTGATAGTCTTTTCTTACCACGAATATTTTTAAATACATCTTGCAAGCGTTGGGTTAAACTGTCAAAAGCCATAATCTAAAACTCCTTTTAATCTCTATTATCAATACTCGTTAGAATTGAAATCTTTTCTTGTAAATACTGGTCGTGGGGGTAATTGCCAATAATTTCATCAAAAATTTCACTCCGAACAATATAATCCGAGTACATATGAAGCTTCATTTCATAAGTTTCTAAGATTTTTTCTGTTCGTTTAATGTTATCATAAACAGCTTGACGACTCACACCAAATTCATCAGCAATCTCAGCTAAACTATAATCATCGGCATAATATAACTCAATATAATTCATTTGTTTATCTGTCAATAAAGCTGCATAAAACTCAAAAAGTGCATTCATTCGGTTTGTTTTTTCAATTTCCATAGCTTTCATTTTACCATATTATAGGTGTTTTTAACAGTAAAATCAGCAAAGGATACAACGAGCAGAAAGTAAGTAAGTAATGATATTTTGAAAAATGAATATAGTGTCATATCTAGAAAGAAACATTGCTAATTGAATTTAATCCAAATATTAGAGATTTCATCGAGAGTGTTCTTAGAGTTAAACTGTAAATTTGCTTAATTTATAGTATTTATTTGTCACATCAGCAAAAAATAAAAAGTGAAAAGTTATCAAGCACTTCCACTTTAACATCCTTAATTATTTTCTAAATAAAATTCAAAACGATCGCCAACATACTGGCTACGCACATATTCAAATGGTCTTCCATCTGTAAAATAAGAAATTTGGGTTAAAGCTAAAATAGCATGTCCCTTAGTAATTTCTAAGTAAGAAGCAACACGATCACTTGCAATTTTGGCATAAATTGTTTGTTGACTCTTACCAATTTCATAACCATTGGTAGTCAAGGTTTGGAAAAAATGTTCTGTAATATCTGTGCGCTTCATCTTTTTGATAAATTTCTCAGGAATAGAAGCCAATTCATAAACCAAAGGAATATTATCGGCATAACGAATACGCTCCATTCGAATCACATAATCTGTTTTTTCCAAAATAAGTTCTTTAATTTCAGTATCGCTAGCCAATTGGCGTTGATAGGATATCAATTTTGATGAAGGGTTACGTCCCTGAGAACGAACAATTTCTGTAAAACTGGTCGTTCCACGCATTTTTTCTTGAACACGATGGCTTGCTACATAAGTACCACTACCAACACGCCTTTCAAGAATACCTTCTTCTACTAGTAAAGTGATTGCCTGTCGAAGAGTCATACGACTAACTGCAAACTGTTCTGCCAAATCCCTTTCACTTGGCAATCGGCTACCAATAGACCAAACACCTTGTTCAATATCCTTTTTAATTGCATCATGAATCTTAACATAAGCTGGTAGCATGCCTTACTCCTCAAGTCAATTTTCTTTATTTTATCATACTTTTGACTAAAATTGCAGAAGAAAAAGGTATTAAGTTTGTTTAGAGATAAAATCTTTGAGAATATTAAAAATGTAGAGTGAAAAACTGGTATCCAGTTGTTGAGCACTAATAAATTCTAATGCCTTTTTAGCAAAAATATGCTACAATAGGATGAAAACTATCAGCCCGATGGTTGGTATAGAATGAAAGGATTCTAATGACTGAAAATTCAATTTTGAATGATGTTCAAAAAATTATTGTTCTTGATTATGGTAGCCAATACAATCAACTTATTGCTAGACGTATTCGAGAGTTTGGTGTATTCTCTGAACTTAAAAGCCATAAAATTACTGCTAGAGAACTTCGTGAAATCAATCCAATTGGTATTATTTTATCAGGTGGTCCAAATTCTGTTTATGCTGATAATGCCTTTGGGATTGATCCTAAAATCTTTGAACTAGGTATTCCGATTCTTGGGATTTGTTACGGTATGCAATTGATTACACACACTTTGGGTGGTAAAGTTGTTCCTGCTGGTCAAGCCGGAAATCGTGAATATGGTCAGTCAACCCTTCACCTTCGTGCTGAATCAAGGCTCTTTGCTGGAACTCCTGAAGAACAACTTGTTTTAATGAGTCATGGTGATGCTGTTACTGAGATTCCTGAAGGTTTCCATCTTGTTGGAGATTCAAAAGATTGTCCTTATGCAGCAATGGAGAATATTGAAAAAAATCTTTATGGAATTCAATTTCATCCCGAAGTAAGGCATTCCATTTATGGAAACGATATTCTTAAAAACTTTGCACTGACTATTTGTGGTGCACATGGTGATTGGTCCATGGATAATTTCATTGAAATGGAAATTACTAAAATTCGTGAGACAGTTGGTAATCGTAAAGTCCTTTTAGGACTTTCTGGTGGTGTAGATTCATCAGTTGTTGGTGTTCTTCTTCAAAAAGCTATTGGTAGCCAATTAACCTGTATTTTTGTTGACCATGGTCTTCTTCGTAAGGATGAAGGTGATCAGGTTATGAGAATGCTTGGTGGTAAATTTGGATTAAACATCATCCGAGTTGATGCCTCAAAACGCTTCCTGGATCTTCTTGCCGATGTTGAAGATCCTGAGAAAAAACGAAAAATTATTGGTAATGAGTTTGTCTATCTTTTTGATGATGAAGCAAGAAAATTAAAAGGTGTTGATTTTCTTGCTCAAGGAACTCTTTATACTGATATTATTGAGTCCGGAACAGAAACTGCTCAGACTATCAAATCACATCATAATGTTGGTGGACTTCCAGATGATATGGAGTTTGAATTAATTGAGCCATTAAATACCCTATTTAAAGATGAAGTCCGTGCACTTGGCATTGCACTTGGTATGCCTGAAGAAATCGTTTGGCGTCAACCTTTTCCTGGACCTGGGCTTGCCATTCGTGTTATGGGAGCAATTACCGAAGAAAAGCTTGAAACAGTTCGTGAATCAGATGCAATTCTCCGTGAAGAAATTGCAAAAGCCGGTCTTGATCGTGATGTTTGGCAATACTTTACTGTCAATACTGGTGTCCGTTCAGTTGGTGTTATGGGAGATAGTCGTACGTACGACTATACCATCGCCATTCGTGCGATCACTTCTATTGATGGCATGACAGCAGATTTCGCACAACTCCCATGGGATGTTCTTAAGAAAATTTCTACTCGTATTGTTAACGAAGTTGATCATGTCAACCGCATTGTCTACGATATTACCAGTAAACCACCAGCAACAGTTGAGTGGGAATAGAAAATATTATACAACAAACCGCATAAAACCAAGTGTTTTATGCGGTTTGTTGGTTTTTTGAAAACCAAAAAAGAGTTGAGATTTTTCTCAACTCTGAGGGGCACTCTACAAAAAGAATGTGATAAAACGGTTCACACAAGTTATCAAGATCGGCTTCCCGCCTTAATGATCTCCCCTGCGCAAAAGTGATTAAAAATCACAATCGACTCATCGCATGTGTTTATTCTAACAGAATTTAGTAGAAATTACAAGAGAGGCGCAATGGTTCTTGCCAAAAGACCAACTAATTTTTGGTGCCAAGGTCTGTGCCTTAGCTGATATTCTGTCACCAAGAGTGACTTTTCCTGTGTTTCTTTGAAATCATTGACAATGTCAGCTATGGCAGAGACACGATATAAATATGCTGCACATTCAAAATGATGATAGAGGCTGCGATAATCTAGATTAATAGTCCCTACTACTGCCTTGGTATTATCGGAAACAAAAACTTTAGAGTGTACAAATCCAGGCTTGTATTCGTAGATTTTTACACCAGAAATCATCAAGGCTTTGTAATACGTTTTGGCTAAAGCATAAGGAACACCTTTGTCAGGTATACCAGGCATGATAATCCGAATATCCACTCCACGCTCGGCAGCAAATCTCAAGGCATGCTCCATTTCACTATCTAAAATAAGGTAGGGTGTCATGATATAAACGTAGTCCTTAGCGTGATTTAAAATGTCAATATAAACATTTTCACCAATCTTATCAGTATCAAGTGGTGAGTCGCCATAAGGGATAACATAACCATTTGACCTAATTGGAGTAGAATGTTCAGAAAGATACGGCTCAATAATCAGTTTTTTTTCTGTAATGGACCACATCTGTAAAAAGAGAATTAAAAAACTATCGGTCGCTTCACCCTCTACCATTAAACCAGCATCTTTCCAGTGACCAAAACGTTCAATTTCATTAATGTATTCATCAGCCAAGTTCATGCCACCTGTAAAGGCAATTTCACCATCAATCACCACAATTTTTCGATGATCTCGATAGTTGTAATAGGTTGAAATAAAAGGTGAAATTGGTAAAAAAGATTTAGCTTTTATCCCCAAACGTTGCAGTCTAACCGCGTAATCTGAAGATAGGGTTGACAGCTCATTCATCCCATCAAATAAAACTCTAATTTCAACCCCTTCAGCAACTTTTTTTTCTAAAATACTGAGGATTTCCCCCCACATCTGCCCTTCGGCGATAATAAAAAATTCTAGAAAAATGTATTTTTTAGCTACAAGTAACTTTTCTTTTAAATTTTCAAAAAAAGCTTCGCCCGTCGGAAAATAAGTTACATGCGTGTTATTGTAAATTGGAAAATGACCGTGACTTCGTTCTAGATACTGTACCAGATGGTAAGTGGTTGAGGTATTACCTTTTAAAATAGCTAAAATAGCGTCGTCATCTCTTAAATAAGGGGCAGAAAGATCTACTAAATGGTTAATTCTTTGCTTTAAGCCTCGGTAACCCCAATCTAATTTGGTGTAGATCAGGAAAAGTGATCCTAATAAAGGAGCAATCATAATCAAAATTAACCAAGTCATTCTTGAAATCGCATCCATTTCACTATTAACCAAGTACAAAACAATGGCAATGGCAAAGATACTTTCCAAAATGGTTACCCAAACACGATACTGCTCCATCCATGCATAAGATTGAAACAAAAAGATAAGTTGAAGGATGATCAAAAGTGCAATAATGGTTGTTCGACTAAAAATCCCTCTTAGAAATCTCCGTTTCCCTTTATGGAGCAAATATTTTACTTTTGCTTTCTTTTTGATGATCAATCCTCCAAATTCATTTTTATTTATTATATCATAGCAATGCTTGCGATGCCCGTACTGGATTTCCATTTTTAAAATAATTATCAAATACTATTTTACCAATTGTCTCTTTGAAGGGTTAAAGAAGTTCTCTGCTTAGTCCGTTGACACCGCCATTTTATCTTTTATCCTATTCTATCAAACTAAAAGATCTTTGTCTCAAATATGATAAAAGGAATACTAACTAAGTAGATCAAAAAATTCACTCCTAAAACTTCTATTCTAGCCTTTGTTCTTAAAGATATTAACTAAAAAAAGATCTCACTAGATCTTTTTATTAATCCCCTAGATTCACTTTTTAAGGAGGTATCCCTAGAATAAACCAAGTGCTGTCCCATCTTCTGACACGTCCATGTTCATAGCAGCTGGGACTTTAGGTAAACCCGGCATTGTCATCACATCACTGGTTAAGGCAACAATGAATCCTGCCCCTGTTTTAGGAACAAATTCACGAATGGTAATGGTGAAATCGGTTGGAGCTCCTAGTAAAAATGGGTTATCTGAAAAACTGTATTGGGTTTTAGCCATGCATACTGGTAAGCGATCCCAACCAAGCTCAGTAAATTGTTTAAGTTGTTTTTTAGCCTTTGGTCCAAATTGAACTGCTTTTCCACCATAAATCTGAGTAATAATTTTTGTGATTTTTTCTTCTAATGTCTCTTCATCGGAGTACAGTCGTTTATAGTCTGCTGTTTCTTGAGCAATCAGATGCATAACCGTTTTAGCCAGATCTAAACCGCCTTCTGCACCGTTTGCCCAAACACTGGCTAATTCAACCGGAACATCAATCTCTTTACATAAAGTTTTTAAAGCATGAATTTCGGCTTCTGTGTCTGCGACAAATTCATTAATAGCCACAATAACAGGAATATGATACTTGCGCATATTCTCAACATGGCGTTTAAGATTTGCAAAACCCTTTTGGATAGCTTCAATATTTTCAAATGATAATTCTGTCTTGGCAACTCCTCCTTGCATTTTAAGAGCACGTAGGGTCGCAACAATAACGATCACATCCGGTGCTTTAGGCAAGTTTGGTACTTTTATGTCTAAGAATTTTTCGGCTCCTAGATCAGCACCGAAGCCAGCTTCTGTAACCGTATAATCTGCCAAACGAAGAGCTGTCGTTGTTGCCAATACGGAATTACAACCGTGAGCAATATTGGCAAATGGACCTCCGTGAACCAAGGCAGGGGTTCCATAAATTGTTTGCACAAGGTTTGGTTTAATAGCATCTTTCAAAATCAAAGTCAAGGCACCTTCAACCTTCAAATCACGAACATAGATTGGTGACTTATCATAGCGATAAGCGATAACAATATTCGCTAAACGTGCCTTTAGATCTTTCAGATCCGTTGCCAAACAAAGAATGGCCATAATCTCGGAGGCTACAGTAATATCAAAACCGTCTTCTCGTGGGATACCATTTATCGGACTCCCTAGACCGACAATAATTTGACGAAGGGCACGATCATTAAGGTCGACCACACGTTTCCAAATAATACGGCGCTGATCAATTTCTAAATCATTTCCTTGCTGCAAATGATTATCAATCAAAGCTGATAAGGCATTGTTGGCTGTCGTAATGGCATGCATATCACCCGTAAAATGAAGATTAATGTCTTCCATAGGTAAAACCTGCGCATAGCCACCCCCTGCTGCTCCCCCTTTGATCCCCATAACCGGTCCAAGCGAAGGCTCACGCAGAGCAAGCATGGTTTTCTTACCGAGTTTATTTAAAGCGTCTGCTAATCCGATAGACATTGTCGATTTTCCTTCTCCTGCTGGAGTTGGATTAATAGCAGTTACCAAGATTAATTTTCCAGGAGTATTCGTCTCGACAGCTTTTATTTTTTCAAAAGATAATTTTGCTTTATATTTGCCATAAAGCTCAATGTCATCAAAATCTATACCGACTTTTTTACCAATTTCAGTGATTGGTTTTAGACAAATACTTTGGGCAATTTCTATATCTGATTTCATGATAACTCCTCAAATTTTCTAATACAGCCATTATATCATATTTCACTTTTGTCGTACATTTTTTAAACATAGTAAAAAAAGGTTCGTTTTTTATACATGATAAGACCATACCTTTATCAAGAAAATATTAAACGAGTCAATTCTTCTGCTGTTGCTGCACCAAGATACGATTTTAATGCTGTTGATTCAAGGACCTGTAAAACCTCCTCTTCTTTCATACGAGTACCGATAAGAAGATTTTCAAGGTCAGCAATATCTGTCTTACTAAAGAAGTCTCCATAGATACGACAAGCAGTAATTTGCCCCTTTTCAATGGCTAAATGAATATCAACCGTTCCCCCAGAAAGCCGTCCTTCTCTGTGATAACGGTATTGTGGGGAATTCCCATAGTTCCAATCCCAGTTTTTATACTTACGTTCTGTCAAAGCATCAATCTGTTGCCAATCTTCCTCGGTTAGATCATATCGTTTGGCTTGAGTAATGTTTTCAATTTTTAATAACTGACAAACTATTAAATTTTTAAATTCATCAATAGTTATGCCCTGATATTGATCAGCCAAGTGCTCTCTGATACTACCGACGCGACTACGAACAGATTTGATCCCTTTTGATTCTATTTTTTTACGATTAGGAGTCAAGACATTTTCCATAGCATCAAAATCCACATCTAAAAGAAGAGAATACCCCCCATAGACACGCCCCTTAGTAATTGTCATGGCTGCACCAGATACCTTTTTCCCCTCAATCACTAAATCGTTTCGCCCTGTCATTTTAACTCCTGTTGCACCCAATCGACGAAGGGCTTCGATAACAGGTGTGTAGGTCCGTTTAAAATCACCAAAAATGCCATTATCATTGATAAGGTAACAGATATTAACGGCACCTGAATCAACATAAACAGCTCCGCCACCAGTATCCCGACGAACAACTGGAATATGATGTTCCTTCAAGTAATCTTGGTTAGTTTCAATCTCTGCATTTTGAAATTTTCCAATTTCAACTTTGGGGTCACAATAGTATGGAAATAAAATATCATCATCTAAAACGATATTTTCTTGGACATAAACTTGCATAGCAAGTGCAATAGCACCGTCGGTAATACGTTTTCCATTACGAATCGGTTCAATAAGGTACATCTTAATCTCCCTCTTTCTATTTCTTACACTCAAATAAGATTTTCTGATTGGTTTTGGTAAATGGTTTTCGTTTCACTAATTAACTGGGCAATGTGATCCGTAAGTTCCAAACTTCGTTGTCTTAAGGGAACAGGAATACGGTAATGCTTATGATTTAAAGTCACAAGAAAAGCATTGGGATTCTCTGATACGTGCTTCCAAAAAGGGTGTTTAATAAATTGCGGAGTGGTATGCCCAACACCAATTTCTAAATAGAGAGCCTTGTCCTTTTGATGGGCTGATAAAAAGGTCTCATAACGTGATTTTTGAGCATGGAAATCCACATCTTCAACCATCCCTTTTTCTTCATTCCGCTTATTGATTTCAAATGGTGCACCGCATTTTGGACAATAGGGAATCAGCTGGCTTGAAACTCTCATGTTTTTTTGTTCAGCAATCATTTGTCGAATTAAGGCATTATCTTTATAAGTTTGCTGATGACAATGTTGACTGCATTGCCATAGACCGTACTCTCCTTGGATATGAAAAATCTTGTTCGGATCATAATTAGCTACCCAAAAGGCATTATCAGCATTGGTCGTGATAATATGATAATCTTTCGTTTCAAGAAGGGCACGTAAGTCTACATACGACTGACCGACTGGCTGATCAAGGTAGTTTAAAGCTACAAACCGACTTTGAAAAGCCCAATATTCCTGCCAATCCTCAAAATCAAAAAGACTGGCTTGAAGCATATCTAAAAACTGGTATTTTGCAATAAAATCTGGAAAAGCAGATTCAAATCTCGGTCCGACATAGGTAAAGCCATCTGCTGCTGACATGCCCGCTCCGATACCAACAACAAGCGCATCTGCTTCTTTAATTAATTGAGCAAGTTGTTCTGCCTGTTGCAGATTTTCTTTAGGATAAATTGTCCAAATGGTCACTCCACTTCTCCTTTCTCAAATAAGTTTCATATAAGGTTTTATCTTCTGAAGTAAAGGTATTAAAAATGACTGATAATTGGTTTGGATACTCTTTTTGCCATTTCAAAACCGTATCAATGGCAATTTGTGCGGCTTCTTTTTTAGGAAATCCAAATTCACCTGTTGAAATGGTGCAAAATGCGATGGTTTCTAGCTTTTGGTTCATTGCTAAGTTTAGACATGATCGGTAGCAACATGCTAGTAAGTCCGCCCGAATAGGTGATAGTTTCTGCCCTACTCCTATTTGTGGTCCAACTGTATGAATAATATAATTTGCAGGTAGGTGATAAGCAGCGGTTAATTTTGCCTGCCCAATTCCCTCTTTATGTCCTTGTTCAACCATCATATCATGACAGGCTAAGCGTAAACGATAACCAGCAAAGGTGTGAATAGTATTATCAACACAGGTATGATTAGGAATAAAACACCCCAATAGTTCACTATTAGCAGCATTAACAATAGCATCGATAGCAAGATACCTTATATCACCATGGTAGCTATAAATGCCTATGTGATTCGTTTTTTGGCAATTTTCCAAAGTCACAGGTGAAATGGTAGCACGCCAATGCTTAAGGTAATCGTCTTCCAGAATAAGATAGTCTTGTGAAATTGGTAAAGCAGGGCGCTGATTAATCAAAGAGCGCCACAAAACTTGCCTTTTTTCTAGTTGGTCAGGAATGGGAGAAACGGAGAAATCGGATAGATTTTCTGATTGTAAAAACCGAATCATTCTTCCTAATTGTTTGAAGGAATTAAGCATCTTCAAGGCTTTCAAAAGCTACCTGATCAACATCTGTTAATACAAGAAGCCAATTATATTCAGGTTTTTCTGAATTTAGAAGATCTGGTATTAGCCTTGCTGCCTCATTTCGTTCAACAATTTTCCCAGCAAGCGGTGATAAAATAGATATGACTGTTTTTGACGCTTCTAAATTGACAATAACGTCATCAACTGCTACAGTATCATTTTCTGTGAAGTGGGCATAGCCGATTGTTCCAATATCATCTTGTAATTCTGGTGTCATACTAATAGTATAGTGGTCATCTATTTTTTCAATTAATAAGTAATTTGCAAATTTTTTCATTTTAATTTCCTTTCTGCTTAGGACCTAAATTCTTTATCAAATCAGAGGGTTAAGTATAAATTAGCCAGAAGTTCTAACGATTTAAGGCGATTTTCTATACGAGGAACCAAAGGGATGACAAGTAATTCCTCCGCTTGGCTAGCTGCAATCAGTTCATCTAATTTCTTTTTTACTTTCTGTGGTGATCCGATAATCATCCGACTACGGTTAGCAGAAATTACCTTTTTCTGCTTTGCTGTCAGTGCATAGGAACAAGCTTCTTCTGTATCAGGATAAGTCTTAAACTCATTGAAATCTTGGTTTCCAAGCATCCAAATATCAAGGGATTTTGCTAGCAATTTTGCCTCATCGTCTGTCTCAGCAATTACGATAAAAACGGCTAGCATTAATTGAGGTCTTGTTAACTGACTTGAAGGGGTAAAAGTTTGTCGGTAGCATGCGGATACTTTTTGGGCTTCCTCAATGGGATTTTTAGGCATATAAGGAAAAATACCAAAGGTATATCCTAGACCCAGATTAGCAGCATGTTCTGCTGTTTCTTGACTGTTGCTCAACAGCCAAAGTTGAGGGTAAGAATCTCCTTTAGGATTAACAGTAATTGCTAGAGGATTTTCTTTGTTAAAAGAAAGATAGTGACTCAATTCCTCTAAAACTCGACCATAATCTTCCTTACGGTGAGTGCTTAACAAAGCTCCCTTAACCAAAGGAGTGCCTAGAGAATTGCCTAGTCCTAAATCAATACGATTAGGATGTAGAGCTTCTAGCGTCATCATCATTTCTGCGATTTTAAAACTGCTATAATGCAAAGCCATAATACCACCAGATCCTATCCGAATTGATTTGGTATGGTTTGCCAAATGCATCATTAGAAGTTCTGGACTGCTTATCGCAAAGGCATGAATATTATGGTGTTCGGCTACCCAAAAACGGTTAAACCCCAAATCATCTGCTTTTTGAGCCAATAATCGGGTATCATTCAAAGCCTCTTGTGGTGTTTTTTCTTTATCAATCACACCATAATCAAGAACACTAACTTTCATTTATTCTCCTTGTAGTTTTGAGATAGACCACGAAATAAGGCGCGAGATTCCTGAGGTAAGGATTCTCCGTAATCCATCAACGGAACAATATCTTTAAAAGCTGCATGAGGAATTGCTAAGCTGTCTAAATCCTCCAAATGAATTCTTAAATGAATACTCTTTTCGCGTCCTTCTCTTATTTTACTTACAAATTCAGGATCAACAACTAAGGGAGTCGATAGTCCGACAAAGTCAGAATAAGCAAAAGCTTCCAGTGCTTTTTCAGGAGTATTGATACCGCCTGTAGCCATAACTGGCAAACGATTTTTCAGATATTCCCAAACCACCTGATTAACCAAGTGACCATGATAAATGCCTAATGAACGAACAGTATTTCTGAAAATATGATGTCCCCAACTGGCAATGGCTAGATAATCTAATTTAGCAACATCAAGCGCCAAATCCATAAATTGTAAAAAGTCTTCAATCGAGTAGCCAATTTGATTTCCCCTAGTTTCCTCAGGGGTCGCTCGAAACCCAAAGATAAACTGATCTGGAGCTTCCTGATTAATCACATCTTGAACCGCTTTCAAAATATCCAACCCAAACCTAGAGCGGCTTGTGAGAGATTGACCCCCATAATTATCTCGTCTTTGATTGGAGAAAGTTGAGAAAAAGGTTTGAATTAATAATCGTTGGGCTGATGATACCTCCACACCGTCAAAACCAGCTTGAATAGCTCTTCGTGTCGCTTGAGCATAAGCTTCAACCAACTCCTCTATTTGTTGACAAGTTAAGGATTTGACTTCATGTGGTTTAGGAGACTTAAGCTGCATTTGACTCGGTCCATAAACAAACCCATGTATTGTTAAAGCGTGACTTGCAAAACGACCAGCATGAGTTAATTGCAAAATTGCCTTGGCTCCTTTGGATTTCATTGCTTTAGCTAATCGTGTTAACCCGGCAATGTCGTCATCCTTAGCAACACTAAAACCATATTCAAATAATTGACCATAAGGATCAATATAAGCTGCACCAGTAATTTGTAGAGGGGTTGATGCTGCTCGTCTCAATGCATATGCCAAATCATCTTTAGTAACAAAGCCATCTGCCGTTGAGGAATTGGTTACCATAGGCGATAAAACAAATCGATTGGTTAAAACCGTACCATTTGGTAATGTCAAGGCATCAAATAAAGGAATAAACACTTTTTTCATTCAGGATCCTTTCTAGTGCCTTTCTAAATGCATCCGTTGGTAAGTAACCTCAAAGTCCGAAATTAAGCCTTGCGTTAGTTGCTTAGCACGAAATGAAAATCCTAGCTGCTTTAGGGTTAATTGAAGGCGCTCTACCATATCTAACACTGTAAATGGGGTATCAAGCAGATCTGAGAGATTAGCCATAGATTCTGGGATAACTTGAGGATAGGTCACTTTGGTTGTCTTACCTTGCTTTCCCGCTTTATAGAAAGCAGCAATCATTTGACCACGCTTTAACTGATTGCCACAAACACTTAGATAGATCGAAACAACGATACCATTCTTGACACGACGCTGTGCCATTCCAGCAAATTTTCGACCAGCAATACTCAAGTCATAATTTCCTGGACAGTATGATTGTTCGATTTCAAAATGATCAATCTGCTGATAATAATCTGAAAACATTGCTTTTATCAGGTCCACCATTATCAAATAAGCGTTGGCAATACTGATTCGTTCTGAAAAAGCATCTGGAATAATCAACGAAAAATTCAAAATCCCTTCATCAGCAACAACAGCCAGTCCTCCAATATTACGAACAACAGGAACATAGCCCGTACTTTCGACTTCTTTTTTAGCCAAATCAAAATAGGGCAACTGTCTATCTAACATTCCTAGAATGACTGTTTTTGCCATTGGCCAAACATGTAAAATGACTTGTTTTGGCTGCCGATTAATCTCTCTCAGAAACACTTCTGTCCATGCAAAAGGACTCAAAGCGTCCTGTGGTTGGATAAGCTTATCCTCATAAACAGAAACAGGTAAGTCTGTTAAATTCCTAATATTTATCATAAATTTTTCCTTCCTTATCTGAAACCGCTTCCTCTATTTTAGCCTAATCCCTTTAATTTTGCCACTATGATGCCTTGATATTTCCTTATTTTTTTCTTATTTTTATTAATTTTCTCTAAAAATAATCTCTTTAAATAAAACTATTAATCAAACTAGTCTAGATAACTTAAAATTAGGATGACATCTATTTTACTATTGCCTTTTTTTCTGATAAAATATGGCTATGAAACTATTAATCACTTCAGGCGGTACAACCGCACCCATTGATGCTGTTAGAGGTATCACTAACCATTCAACAGGACAACTTGGTAAATTAGTGGCGGAACAATTTTTGAAACATCATCATGAAGTGACCTTAATTACCACTAAAACTGCGGTTAAACCAGTAAAATCTGGTTATTTGACCATTATTGAGATCACAACTGTTCAAGAATTAATGATTGCTTTAAAAGAGCAAGTTCCAAAACATGATCTCCTAATCCATAGCATGGCTGTTTCTGATTATACTCCTGTGTATATGACTGATTTTGAAGAAGTTGTCAATGCTGAGAATCTCAGTGACTTTTTAACAAATCATAATAGTGAACATAAGATTTCTTCTAAATCTGATTATCAGGTTCTTTTTTTGAAAAAAACACCTAAACTCATTTCTTACGTCAAAAAATGGAATCCTGATATTATTCTGATTGGCTTTAAACTTCTGGTCAATGTTTCTAAGGAGAAATTGGTTGCGGTGGCTCGAGAAAGCCTTGAAAAAAACAATGCTGACTACATTCTTGCCAATGATTTATCTGACATTCAATTAGGTAAACATAAGGCACTATTGGTCTCTGACAAAGAGGTGTTTACAGCAAATACTAAAGAAGCCATCGCAAACTTATTGTATGAAAGGGTTACTAAACATGACTAAACACATCACTTTAGCCATTTCTGGAAGTATATCTGCCTACAAGGCCGCTGATTTAACTAGTCAGTTGGTCAAAAAAGGCTATGAAGTTACTGTTTTGATGACAGAAGCTGCCACTGCTTTTATTCCTCCATTAACACTACAAGTCTTATCAAAAAATCCAGTTCATCTTGATGTCATGAAAGAAGATAATGTCAAAATTGTCAATCATATCGAATTGGCTAAACAAACAGATCTTTTTATTCTTGCCCCTGCAAGTGCCAATACTTTAGCCCATCTTTCTTATGGCTTTGCAGATAATATTGTCACCAGTGTCGCCCTTGCCTTACCTACAACCACTCCAAAATTAATGGCTCCAGCTATGAATACAAAAATGTATCAAAATCCAATAACTCAAGAAAATATCAAACGTCTAATAGCAGTTGGCTTTGATGAGATTCCTCCCAAAACAAGTTTGCTAGCTTGTGGTGATACAGGACCTGGAGCTTTGGCTGATCTTGATATTATTTTACAAGCCATTGATGCTGTTTTGGGAATTAGAACCCCTAAACTTGTTCCTTAATTCAAACAATTATCAAAACTTATCGGAGAATGAAATGAACCGTCATAAATCATCTGAAATTTCTCGTATTGCTATCTTTTTTGCTATGATGTTAGTCATTCATTTTATCAGTAATCTGGTGTTTAATCTTTGGCCTGTTCCCATTAAACCAACACTCGTTCATATTCCTGTTATTGTTGCTTCGATTATGTATGGACCACGTATCGGAGCTATTTTAGGTGGGTTAATGGGACTGATTAGCATTATCACAAATACGGTTATTCTTTTACCAACAAGTTACCTTTTTTCGCCTTTTGTTGACAATGGAAACTTCGCTTCATTGATGATTGCAATGGTACCACGTATTCTTATCGGGATAACACCCTCTTATTGTTATAAACTCATCCCTAATAAGGTTGGACTTGTTCTCTCTGGTATGGTCGGTTCGCTAACAAATACTATTTTTGTCTTATCGGGTATTTTTGTCTTTTTTGCAACTGTTTTTGGAGGTAATATCAAAACTTTGCTGACAGCTATTATTTCAACAAATGCTATCGCAGAGATAGTCATTTCAGCCCTTGTGACTGTTGCCCTTGTCCCGACACTTTCTAAAATAAAAAAATAACCATTCATCATTAAGCATGCTTCTAAAATAATGGGCATGCTTTTTATATCATTATTAATTATCTGAAAAATTGAAAAGGTCTTTGTAAACCATTGTAAAAAATTAGTGATTTTTTCTTTTCAACATGTTATAATGAAAGCGGTTAAAAATATATAAGGAGACGACTATGACTTACACAGAAAATTACCAAAAATGGCTTAATGTCCCTGATCTTCCGACCTATTTAAAAGACGAATTACTTCATATGGATGAAAAAACGAAAGAAGATGCTTTTTACACAACTCTTGAGTTTGGCACTGCTGGTATGCGTGGTTATATCGGTGCAGGAACAAACCGTATTAACATCTATGTCGTTCGTCAAGCAACTGAAGGGCTTGCAAAATTAGTCAAATCAAAAGGTGAAGAGGCTAAAAAAGCTGGTGTTGCTATTGCTTATGATTCGCGACATTTTTCATCAGAATTTGCCTTTGAATCCGCTCAAGTTCTGGCAGCACATGGCATTAAATCATATGTATTTGAATCCCTACGTCCAACTCCAGAGTTATCATTTGCAGTGCGTCACCTTGGTGCTTTTGCTGGTATCATGGTAACAGCTAGCCACAACCCAGCTCCATTCAATGGTTACAAGGTGTATGGTCAAGACGGTGGACAAATGCCACCTGCCGATGCTGACGCTTTAACAAACTTTATCCGCACAATTGATAATCCGTTTACGATTGAATTAGCTGACCTTGAAGAAGCTAAAACTTCTGGTTTGATAACAGTTATTGGTGAAGATGTTGATGTTGAATACCTTAAAGAAGTTAAGCATGTCACTATTAACCAGGAGTTGATTGATCAATACGGTCGTGATATGAAAATTGTCTATACACCACTTCATGGTACAGGTGAAATGTTAGCTCGTCGTGCCCTTGCTCAAGCTGGTTTTGAAGCCGTTCAAGTGGTTGAAACACAAGCAAAACCAGATCCAGATTTTTCTACAGTTAAATCACCAAATCCTGAAAGTCAAGCAGCCTTTGCATTAGCTGAAACACTAGGACGCCAAGTTAATGCAGATGTTTTAGTCGCTACTGACCCAGATGCAGATCGTCTTGGTGTTGAAATTCGTCAAGCTGATGGAAGCTATTGGAATTTGTCTGGTAATCAGATTGGTGCTTTAATGGCTAAATATATTTTAGAAGCTCATAAGCAAGCTGGTACGCTTCCAGAAAATGCTGCTCTTGCCAAATCAACTGTATCAACAGAATTAGTTACCAAAATTGCTGAAAGCTATGGTGCAACCATGTTTAATGTGCTCACAGGTTTCAAATTTATCGCTGAAAAAATTCAAGAATTTGAAGAAAAACAGAACCACACTTATATGTTTGGTTTTGAAGAAAGTTTCGGCTATCTCGTAAAACCATTTGTCCGTGATAAAGATGCGATCCAAGCAGTTCTTTTAATTGCTGAAATCGCAGCTTATTACCGCTCTCGTGGTTTAACACTTGCTGATGGGATTGATGAAATCTACAAGGAATACGGTTATTTCGCTGAAAAAACCATATCTATTACCCTTTCCGGTCTCGATGGCACTGCTGAAATCCAAAAAATCATGGATAAATTCCGTGATAATGCCCCAAGCCAATTTAATCAAACTGATATTGTCTTAACTGAGGATTTCTTGGCACAGACCGCAGAATCTAAAGAGGGGCTAACATCTCTAGCTACTCCTCCAAGTAATGTTTTAAAATACACTTTAGCCGATGATAGTTGGTTTGCCGTAAGACCCTCCGGAACAGAACCAAAAATTAAATTTTATATTGCCACAGTTGGAGATACCCTTGCAAGTGCTAAAGAGAAAATCACTAATATCGAAGCGGAAATCAATGCCTTTGTTGGTTAGAAAAATAGGTCTCTAGTCCTTCTCATGCTGCCATGCATACCCATACCATTTGATTCCCAACACAGGTCAACTAACTTTTAGCGCAGTTTCTAATGATCAGTCCTTATTAAATGAGGACTGATTTTGATAACATAGCAGATTATACGGTTAAAAGAATTGAGATCATCAACTCAGTTCTTTTATTTTCCCCATAAATATCTCTCATATTCTTTTTCCTTTTTCTATATTTATGCCTAAAACTTCAAAACTCATTCAAACACAAAAACTCCCTTTGATGAATCATCAAGGGGAGTTGCACCTTTTTCTTTATTTAGATTTAATATAATTAACACCATCAGCTTTTGGAGCAACTGCTTGTCCAAAGAAAGCCGCAAGAATAATAACTGTTACCACGTAAGGTGCAATTTGCAAATAAACTGTCGGAATTTTTTCCAATAATGGTAACTGAGCGCCTATAACTGCCAAACTTTGAGATAAACCAAAGAATAAACTTGACAGCATTGCACCTACTGGATTCCATTTACCAAAGATCATCGCAGCAAGGGCAATAAATCCAGGACCTAAGATAGTTGTCACGGCAAAGTTAACTGAGATTGATTGCGCATAAACAGCCCCACCAATTCCTCCAAGAAAACCTGAAATCATAACACCACAATACTTCATCAAATAAACATTGATACCAAGTGTATCCGCTGCTTGAGGGTGTTCGCCAACAGAACGCAAACGCAACCCAAATCTTGTTTTATAAAGGATAAACCAAGCAAGGAAAGAAAAAGCAACTGCTAGGTAACCAATCAAACTTGTATTTTTAAAGAAAATATCACCAATAACAGGAATCTGAGACAATACTGGAAAATCAAATTTACCAAAAGATTGTTGAATATTATCTGTTTGCCCCTTACCATACATTACCTTAACCAAGAAAATAGTAAAGGATGGTGCTAAAAGATTTAAAACAGTCCCACTAACAATATGGTCAGCCCTAAAATTAATTGTTGCTAAAGCGTGAATAAGAGAAAAAATCAACCCGACGATACCACCAACTAAAATAGCAATCCAAGGTGTGGCTTTTCCAAAAGTTTCAGCAAACTCAAGGTTGAACACAATCCCTGAAAAAGCCCCCATTACCATAATTCCTTCTAAACCGACATTAACAACACCTGAACGTTCAGAGAAAGTACCACCAATACTTGTAAAAATAAGAGGTGTTGCATAGATAAGCATAGATGACACTAATAAAGCAAAAATGGTTACTAAACTCATCTTATTTACCTCCTTTCACTGTTTTTTTTGGTCGAATCAGATAACGTTCAATAAGGTAGTGTGCCCCAACGAAGAAAATAATAGAAGCAGTTACTACTTTAACAAGCTCTGGTGGAATACCTGCAATATTCATCCCTGGAGCGCCAATATTCAAGACACCAAATAGGAAGGATGAGAAGAATATGCCAACTGGTGAGTTAGCCGCAAGCAAGCTTACCGCCATACCATCAAACCCAACGGCTAGCGATGAGCCCTGGACAAAAACATTTTCAAAAGTTCCCAGTCCTTCAACAACCCCTCCTAAGCCAGCAAGAGCCCCTGAAATAATCATTGACAAGATAATCGTACGTTTAGATGACATTCCTGCATATTCAGAAGCATGGGGATTAAGACCAACAGAACGAATTTCAAAACCAAGAGTGGTTTTGTTCAATAAGAACCAAATAACTGCAATGGCAATAATTGCAAAGAAAATACCAATGTTAATACGTGAATTATTCGTTAAAGCTGACAACCACTGTGTTTGATAACTGGCATTGTCACTAACCTGAATAGTTGAGTCAATACTTTGTTTAACACTTTCAGGATACCCCTTTTGAATAATCGCATTACCAACATAAAGAATGATGTAGTTCATCATAATGGTAACAATAACTTCACTTGTACCAAGGTAAGCTCTTAAAATACCAGGAATAGCACCAGCAATTCCTCCAGCAATCATACCAATAAGAATGGTCATCATAATCAAGAACGGACGTGGCATGTCTGGATTAACAAGTGCAAACCAACCCGCTGCAATCCAGCCAGCCAAGGCTTGACCTGACAGACCGACATTAAAGAAGCCCGCACGGCTAGCAACCGTAAACCCAAGAGCGATTAAGATTAGAGGTCCCATTGCCCTAAAAATTTCCCCGATATTTTTAACACTACCAAAAGCAGTTTGAAAAAGACCTTCGTATCCCCAAATTGGATCATAGCCGAAAATAAACATAATAATGGCGCCAAGTAAAAATCCTAACAAGACGGAAATCATTGGCACAGCAATTTTTTGTGCTTTGTTAGACATGACTTTCCTCCTTATGAATGGAACCACCAGCCATCAAGATACCTAGTTCTTGTTTATTCGTATCTTTTGGCAATACAATACCTTGAATTTTACCATCATGGATAACCGCAATACGGTCTGATAAATTCAAAATTTCATCAAGTTCAAAACTAACAACGAGGACAGCCTTTCCTTTGTCACGCTCTTCAATCAGACGCTTATGAATATATTCAATTGCTCCGACATCCAAACCACGAGTCGGTTGACTAACAATTAACAAATCAGGATTTCGGTCAACTTCACGAGCGATAATCGCTTTTTGCTGGTTACCACCTGAGAAACCACGGGCAGGAACTAATTCGTTTGCTCCTCGCACGTCAAATTCTTTCATCAAATGACGTGCATACTCTCTGATTTTACTATAATTTAAAATACCTTTTTGACTTAATGGTTCCTTGTAATAAGTTTGTAAAGCTGTATTCTCAGCTAAAGAAAGATCTAAAACTAAACCATCTCTATGACGATCTTCTGGCACATGCCCAACTGACAATTCTGTAATTTTTCGTGAACTTAAATGCGTCACTTCCTGATTTTTAATCATGATACTACCAGATTTAACTTTACGTAGTCCTGTAATGGCTTGAATTAATTCAGATTGCCCGTTACCGTCAATACCTGCAATACCAACAATTTCACCGGCTCTAACATCAAGCGATAATCCTTTAACTGCTGGAATACCACGATTTTCGTTAACTTCTAAATTTTTAATAGATAAAACAATATCTTTAGGTTCAGATGGTTTTTTAGTTGTTGTGAAAGAAACCGAACGCCCAACCATCATTTCAGCCAAATCTTGTGACGTTGCTCCTGCCACATCAACGGTTTGGATACTCTTACCACGACGAATAACCGTCACACGATCAGCCACCGCTCTGATTTCATCCAATTTATGAGTGATTAAAATAATAGATTTGCCCTCTTTAACCAAGTTTCGCATGATTAACATTAACTCTTCAATTTCAGCTGGTGTTAAAACAGCTGTTGGTTCATCAAAAATTAGGATGTCTGCACCACGATACAGGGTCTTTAAAATCTCAACCCGCTGTTGAGCACCAACTGAAATATCAGCAACTTTAGCAGCTGGATTGATTGCAAGACCGTATTTTTCTGATAGTTCTTTAATCTCTTTTGATGCCTGTTTCAGATCTAAACAACCATTTTTAACAACTTCATTTCCTAAAATAATGTTCTCAGCAACGGTAAAGGCTTCTACTAACATAAAATGTTGGTGAACCATTCCAATACCAAGTTTAGCTGATTTAGAAGGTGAATCAATCATAACTGGCTTATCATTAATGATAATTTCTCCACTAGTTGGTTCTAACAAACCAGCTAGCATATTCATCAAAGTCGATTTACCTGCCCCATTTTCACCTAGCAAGGCATGAATCTCACCTTTTCTGAGATTCAAATTAATGTGGTCATTTGCAATAAAATCACCAAATTTTTTCGTGATTTCTCTCATTTCAATGACATGCTGTGTCATAGGATAATTTCCTTTCAATTCAATCTTTTATTTCAGTAAAACTTGTCATTTGTCACAAGTTTTACTGAGACAAAAGTTATCTCAGTCCAAAAAGGGCGACCGACAAAGGTCGCGCTTCTTGTTTTAAATACTATTTTTCAGGAACTTTAATGTCACCAGATTTAATTTTTTCTTTTGCTTCTTTAATGGCTTTGATAACTTCTTTTGAAACATTTGTTGTTGCAATTTCAACACCACCATCTTTCAAACCATAAACAGTTGTCTTTCCACCAGGGAATTTCTTATCTGCTGTTTGTTTATTAATCAATTGAACAGCCTTACCAACTTCCTTGATTGATGATGCAAGAACAAAGTTAGATGCTTTTCCATCTTTAGAAGTGTATTTACCTTCATCTTTTTGGTCACGGTCAACACCGATTACCCAAACTTTATCAGACTCAGCACGTTTTTCGTTGACAGCTTTAGCTTCATTGAATACCCCTGCTCCAGTTCCACCTGCGGCTTGATAAATAACATCTGCACCGGCTGCGTATTGAGCTGCTGCAATTGTTTTACCTTTAGCAGCGTCACCAAATGATCCTGCATAGTCTACTTTGATTTTGATTGATGGATCAACAGATTTAACCCCTGCTTCAAAACCTTTTTCAAAACGTGTGATAACAGTACCTTCCATGCCACCTACAAAACCAACTGTTTTAGTTTTAGTTGTTTTCGCCGCTGCAATACCTGCAAGGTAAGCTGCTTCATGGTCTGCAAATGTGACACTAGCAACATTATTTTTACCTTCAATAACCTCATCAATGATAACAAATTTTACCTTTTCATTATCACCTGCTGTTTTAGCAATGGCATCTTTTAAGGCAAATCCAATACCATAAATCAGTTGGTAGCCATTTGAAACGGCTGTATCAAGGTTTGTTGCATACTCAGATTCACTTGTAGATTGGAAGTAATCGAAACCAGTGCCTTTTTTCAGACCCATTTCTTTACCCCAAGCCTGCAAGCCTTCCCAAGCTGATTGGTTGAATGATTTATCATCAACACCACCAGTATCAGTAACCATTGCAACTTTTAAATTGGTTTTTCCAGTTCCTTCACCTTTAGAAGCACCACGGTTACCACAAGCAGCTAAACTTAGTAAAGCTATCGAAGCTAAACCAAGACCAATAAATTTCTTGTTCATGAATATGAACCCTCCTAAAAAATATTTCTAGCAAACAAGTTGCCAAAAGTAAATATAAAGCCAAGACGGCTAGATAACTAGAATAAATCAGATTATGCTAAATCTGTAAAAGAATAGGGAAGTAAATCACCAACAGTCGTTTTAAGTGTTTGACCATTTTTGGCTATTAAGGTTACCGTAGAAGACGATTCAAAGAATTCTGCCATTACTTGACGGCACGCACCACAAGGGGAGACAGGTTCTTGAGTTTCTCCATAAATAGCAATCTCTACCAACTCCTTATGCCCATCTGAAACAGCTTTAAAAATAGCTGTTCGCTCACCACAATTAGTCAAACCAAAACTTGCATTTTCAATATTACAACCGGTATAGATTGTACCATCTTTGGTCTTCAAAGCTGCTCCAATTGGAAAATGAGAATAAGGAACATAGGCATGCTTACTAGCCTCAATAGCTAAAGAAATGAGATCAATAGCCACCATTTGCAACTTCACCTCTCATAATGGTCACACCAGCAGATGTCCCAATACGAGTTGCACCCGCTTCAATAAATGCTAGCGCATCTTCAAGTGAACGTGCACCACCAGCAGCTTTAACACCAATATCTGGACCTACAGTTTGACGCATTAACTTCACATCCGAAATAGTGGCACCGCCAGTCGAAAAACCTGTAGAGGTTTTAACAAAATCAACTCCTGCTTTAACAGCTAACTGACATGCTCTAACTTTCTCTTCATCTGTTAAAAGACAAGCCTCAATGATAACTTTAACCAGTTTATCACCGCTAGCTTCAACAACAGCACGCATGTCATCTTCAACAGCTTGATCATTTCCTTGTTTTAAGAGACCGATATTGATAACCATATCAATCTCGTCAGCACCATTTGCGATAGCATCTTTTGTTTCAAAGGCTTTGGTAGCCGATGTCGTTGCACCTAAAGGAAAACCAACAACTGTACAAACCTTTACATCCGAATCTTTTAGAGCCTTCGCTGCATATGCCACCCAACTTGGATTTACACAAACACTTGCAAAATCGTAAGTTTTTGCTTCATCAATCAACTGATCAAGCTGTGATTGAACACTATCCGCTTTTAGAAGTGTGTGATCAATGTATTTGTTAATGTTCATTTCGATAATTCCTCCTTAGGAAATAATTTTAATAATCTCTTTGGACTTAACTTGTTCTGCACCTATTTTAACATTTTTTTCAAATTCTGTAAGCAGTTTTTCATCCAAAACTTCTTGTGAAAAGATGATTGCAATGCGATCTCCCTTGATAATAGGATCCCCAACTTTCTTGTCAAAAACAATACCAGATTCATAATCCAGAGGATCTGTTTTAACTGCTCGACCTGCCCCTAATCTCATGGCAAACAAGCCAAATTCCAAAGCCGGTAATGCTTTGATATAGCCATCTTCAGAAGCAAATACTTCTGTCTGAACAGCAGATTGTGACGGACGGTAAAGGTCGTTAAGATCTCCTCCTTGATAAACAACCATTTCTTCAAATTTCTTCAAGGCTGTTCCGTCAACAAGTTTTTTTCGAATAGTTTCAAGTGTCTCCTCAACCCCTGCTAGGCTTAGCATAATTTGAGCCAATTCACAAATAAAATGCGTAAGATCTTCACGTCCCTTGCCCTGCATAATGTCAAGAGCTTCTAAAACCTCCAAACGGTTACCAATGGCACGTCCTAATGGCTGACTCATATTGGTAATTACTGCTACTGTCTTACGGCCAACTTCTTTACCTAAATCTACCATTAGCCTTGATAATTTTTCAGCTTCCTCGATCGTTTTCATAAATGCGCCATCACCAACAGTAACATCAAGCAAAATACTATCAGCACCTGCTGCTATTTTCTTACTCATGACAGAACTTGCAATCAAGGGAATGATATCAACGGTTGCAGTGACATCACGCAGAGCATACAGCAATTTATCTGCTTTAACAAGCTTGTCTGATTGTCCAATTACAGAAATACCAATTTCTTGGACTTGCTTGATAAAGTCTTCTTGGCTACGGTCAATCTGAAACCCTTTAATAGCCTCCAATTTATCAAGAGTGCCACCTGTGTGCCCTAAACCACGACCGCTCATTTTCGCCACAGGAACATCAAAACTCGCCACAAGAGGAGCTAAAATCAAGGTCACCTTGTCTCCTACACCACCTGTTGAATGTTTATCAGTCTTAATGCCAGAAATAGCAGAAAGATCAATTTGCTCACCAGTCTTAACCATACTCATAGTTAAATCACGTGTTTCACGTGTGGTCATACCTTTGAAATAAATTGCCATGGCAAGAGCAGCCATTTGATAATCCGGAATGGTACCATTAGCATAGCCACTAATTAACCAGTTTATTTCTTCGGTTGTCAATTTTTTACCGTCACGTTTCTTTTGAATTAAATCAACTGTTCTCATGCTTTCTACTCCTTAGAACATAATAACCTTTGTCTTTTTTCATAATCTCAACATTGCCAAAAATAGTTGCCATCTTTTCTTTAGCACTAGGCGCCCCTTGTTTCTTTTGGATAACAATCGTTAAGTCACCCTCGTCAACTAAAAAATCAATGCTCTTTTCAATGATTTCATGAACAACTTTTTTGCCTGCTCGGATAGGGGGATTACTAATAATATGTTCAAATTGTCCATTGACATTTTCGTAGATATTTGATTGAAAAATAGCCACTTCAACTTGGTTATTACTAGCATTTTTCCTAGCTAAATCAACCGCACGATTATTAATATCCACCAAAGTCGCCTGAACACCTTGAACCTTTGCTAAACTTATTCCTAATGGCCCATACCCACACCCCAAATCCAAAACACGTTCATTTCTACTGAAATCTAGCGTATTTAGCAAAACTTGACTCCCAAAATCAATCATTTTCTTTGAAAAGACACCAGAATCAGTTAAGAACGTAAATGGATAATTTAGTAAGGTTACTTTCAGCTCATGAATATCATGAATACTGTTTGGATTCTCATCATAATACATTTTCGTCGTTGTTTTTCCTATCTTTTTAAGATGCTTTTTCATTCTATCACACTTTGAAACGGTTTACAAGACGCTTGTTTTTAAGGTTTTTCATCTGATCAATCGGTAAATCCGAACATTGAGCTCGCTCTTTTTAATTTTCAGAAAAATGCTCTTTAAACGTTCGATTTTTTTCAAAAAATGATACCGATTTTCTCACAAATTCAAACTAAAAATTTTTCATTTTTTATCTGAAATGATATAATGCAAGCACTGTTAAAATATTAGGAGTTCGTATGTCAAATGAATTTATCAACTTTGAAAAGATTTCCAGAGAATCTTGGAAAGAGTTGCACCAAAAAACAAAACCTTTACTGACACAAGAGGAACTTAAAAGTATTACAAGTCTAAATGACCATATTAACATTACTGATGTGATTGACATTTATCTCCCGTTAATTCATTTAATTCAAATTTATAAAATTGCACAGGAAAATTTATCTTTTTCTAAAAGTCTCTTTCTAAAAAAAGAAATTCAATCAAGACCTTTTATCATTGGGATATCTGGATCTGTTGCTGTTGGGAAATCAACAACTAGCCGTTTATTGCAGTTGCTATTGTCCCGAACACACCCAAACAGTAGTGTTGAATTAGTAACAACTGATGGTTTCTTATATCCTAACCAGACCCTCATTGAAAATGGAATCCTCAATCGTAAGGGTTTTCCAGAATCTTATAACATGGAATTGCTGTTAAATTTTTTAGACACCATCAAAAATGGACAGTCTGCTTCTGTCCCTGTCTATTCACATGAGATTTATGACATTCTTCCTAACCAAATGCAGCAATTTAACAGTCCCGATTTCCTAATTGTTGAAGGAATCAATGTTTTTCAAAACCAGCAAAATCACCGTCTGTATATGAGTGATTACTTTGATTTTTCGATTTATATTGATGCTGATAGCAACCATATCGAACATTGGTATATTGAACGATTTTTGAGCATTCTCGAATTAGCAAAAAATAACCCTAGAAGCTACTATGCACAATATACCAAATTACCTCAAGCAGAGGCTATTAATTTTGCTCGAAAAGTCTGGAAAACAGTTAATTTGGAGAATCTCGAAAAATTTATCGAACCGACTCGAAATCGTGCTGAATTAATTCTTCATAAAGCAGATGACCATAAAATTGACGAAATTTACTTCAAAAAGTGATAAAGACTTGCCAAATGCATCTATTTTCTATATAATAGTGGAGTTAGATTAATTTGGAGGTGAAACCATTGGCAAATATTAAATCGGCTATTAAACGTGCTGAACTTAACGTTAAAGCAAACCAAAAAAACTCAGCACAAAAATCAGCTATGCGTACTGCTATCAAGGCATTTGAAGCGAACCCATCTGAAGAGCTTTTCCGCACTGCTTCTTCAAGCATCGACAAAGCTGAATCAAAAGGGTTGATTCATAAAAATAAAGCAAGCCGTGATAAAGCACGTCTCGCTGCTAAACTTGGCTAATAGTATCCAATGAAAACTCCGATTGGAGTTTTTCTTTTGCCATTTAACTGAAAAAAATGATAAAAATCACGATGATTGGTTGTACAGATGAAGAGAGAACGATCTTAGCTAAACACAGTTCAGTGACTACAGCATCACCCTTTTGCCAACTGCGAATCTCATAGTTAGATTGCTAACGAGAAAAACAAAGCGCTGAGTCAATACTAACTAGATCTATTCTAAAAAATCAAGACAATTAAGAAATAGATATAAAAAGGAGGCTGACAGAAAAGTCAGCCTTCTTTTTATAATTTCACTTCAAAAATACTTCCCTTAGGAAAATTATCTGTGACTGTGATGCTTCCCTTAAGAGAAATTACAATCTGTTGGGCTAAAGCCAATCCTAAACCAAAACCTCCTGTTTGACGTGTTCTAGCCTTATCAACACGGTAAAAACGATCAAAGATTTTCTTTTTATCATCCTCCTTAATTCCTGGACCATTGTCGATGACAGCAATTAAGAGATTTTTATCTGTGGTTTTTACCTTAATCTCCACAACACCATTTTTATCTGTGTATTTGATCGCATTATCAAATAAAATCGTTAACAGTTGCTTCAGTAACGCTTTATCCATCTTCAACGATCGACTTACCTGATTATCAACTAAAAAGGTTTTACCATATTCTTGAGCGACCAGTTGATAGTTTTCAAAAATAGCATCAAAAAACTTAGCATCCAAGTCACTCCATTGTGGATTGATTCCATCATCTCGTCTCGCAAGATTTAAGAGATTTGTCGTCAATATACGCATATTTCGAACTTCATCCAAGCTTGAAGCAATGTGTTCACTATTTTCCAATATTGTCTCATTTGGTTTACGAAAAAGCGATTCTAAACGATTTTGAAGAACAGCCAAAGGTGTCCTTAACTCATGGCTAGCATTTTCAACAAACATTTTTTGTTTTTCATAACTCTCTAAAATTGGTTTTCGGCTCCATTTAGCCAGATAAACACTGGCTAGAATTGAAATAAGCCAGAAAATAACCATCACTATAATAATAATTTGTTCATAACGCTCATTGGCACGATCTAATTGTTCCACATTAACAACTGCCATCATATAGGCAACAGCTGGATAATTTTTGATATGGACTTTTACAGTTATCGTATGGTACTTCTCTTTTTGTCCATAAAAATTCATTAAGTTAGTCGTGACGATGGTGCCTAGTCGACTTTTGTCCAAATGGAAATGTTGATAGTTCGATAAGGCATCAAATGTATTTAAAATGGTTCCATTAGCGCTAAATAAAATAATATCCGTGTTAGCTACTGGACTTCTCGCTAATTTTGAGTTGTCTGAATCCGGTAAAACCTTAATAATATTATTTTCAGCATCAAAATAAAAAGAAGATATTCTCGCCATCGCGCGGTTGGCATAGCTACTCGCATTGTTGCTAACAGACATGAGATTACTGTCAACAGAAGAATAGACTCCAAATCTCATGATTTGTAAAATAATAATCGTCATGACAACGAAGATACCCGTAAAAACGGCGAAAAAATGGAAAAAATGAGTATGATTAGCCGATAGGATCTCTGTCTTTAATTTATTCATTGTTTTTTAGAATGTAACCTACACTTCTCAAGGTTTGGAGTTTGTCAACAAAACTTGTCCCTTTTAGTTTCTTTCTGATTTTAGAAACATAGACTTCAACAACCGAAATTGTGGTATCGCTGTCAAATCCCCATAAACGATCAAAAATCTGTGACTTAGGCAAAATAACATTTTGGTTTTGCAAGATATAAACCAATAAATCAAACTCTTTTCCTAATAATTCGATCGGTGTGCCATCAATTTGGACCTCTTTGCGTCCTAAATCAACCACTAAATTCTCAAAAACAAGGTTATTATCAGCAAATTTTCCAGTCCGCTTTAACAATGCTTGAATGCGCATCTTTAATTCTTCCAGATAAAAGGGCTTAGTCAAATAGTCATCTGCTCCCAGTTCAAAACCATGACCTTTATCGTCCAAACTTTCCTTAGCTGTCATAATCAAAACTGGAATTTTGATGTCTTTTTCACGTAATTCCTTTAAGACTTGAAAACCATTTTTTTCTGGAAGCATCAAGTCTAATAAAATTAAATCGTAAATACCACTTTCTGCTTCATACAAGCCTTCGTCTCCATCAAAAACCTGCATAACATCTGCAAAATCATCTAAAAAATCAAAAATCGAATTAGATAAACTTAAATCATCTTCAACTAATAATATTTTTATCATTCTCTACCTCTATTGCCATCCATAAAGCTAAGTTTTCCTTACGAAACTCAGCACGGTTTTGCTTTTTAATAAGAACCTTCTACTAAACTATACCATAGAAAACTTAATTTTTGCTAAATTTTTTGCTGATTTACAAGCTTTACGACTGTTTTAACGTAAAAGAAGTTGGAAATGTTTTCCAACTCCTTTCTTATTGCTAGTAATGGCTCAAAGCATCAAGCACCGCTGCCTTCTCTTTTTTAATCAAGGTAACTCGTGCTTCAATTTCGTTAATTCCCATCGTAATGTTACGGCTGATAGCCATCTCACCTAATTTAGGGGTAAAAAAGACTTTAAATTCTTCTAAGCGTTCTTGAGTTTTAAAATTAGCAGCTGGGTAAATAACGAATTTGTCAAAACTCATATCCCCTCCAAGTGCTGATTTAATCCATTCCCAATTTTCTCTAGCCCATTTCCAAATGGCTTCTTGAGTAAATCGTTGTCCAAGCAAAACATTATACCAGAAAGCTAGATCCTGTGGCTTAATGATATCCTTATCTTTTAAACTGACCAAAATCCGGTTCAAGGTAGCCGGTTGGCTCGTCTTAGCAAAAGCAACCGTTAAGTCATTTCGCAAGTTATTATCAGTTGTTGCCACATAAGTCTCAAAATAAGTATCAACCAATTCTGATGTTTCAAAATATGTCATTTGATTAACCAAAACCAAACGACGGATGGCTGCTGGAATCGCTGAAATATTGTCAATATGCGCCTCAAAAATAGCTTTGGCACCATCAATAATGGTTTGATTTTCAGATGCCAATAAACGTGTCGTGGCAATTTGACGCACCATTTCATCTTCATCTGATTCGTCAGCTTTTTTATCAAAACCAAGTTGGTTAAAATCTTCCTGATAAATAGAAGCAACCAAGCGGTTAAATGATTTTTCTGATACTGTTTCTTCATCAACAAAGCGATTTAAAGCGGAGATGATTTGCTGTATCGCTTCAGCTACCATATAGGACTTTTTACCATCAAACTGAGCAATTAAATCAACCAATTCCGCATAAGAAATGAGACCGCTATCGGCTAATAAACAGCGTTCTTGAAGTACCTGAAGGACAGCAGTGTTGTCAAAACAACTCAAGTCTGCAACCAAGGAATCAAATAGTTTCCCTTGATAATTCGTGATGTAATGAGCTGTATTTTCTGTATTAAAACGCAGCGCTCCAATGTTTTCTGCTGCTAACTGGCTAAAGTTTGGAATAACCAACTCTGCTTCTGTCAAGATTTCAGGAAGCCCTTTCCAACTTGCATTTAACGGAATTGGCCATAAACGTCCTTGATCATTTCCCTCTCCGATGAAAAATTGTTTTTGACTTAAAATCAGCTGATCATTTTCAACACGAGCTGTCAGGACAGGATAACCTGGTTGTTCCAACCAAGCATTCATAAAGGTGGCAACATCTTTTCCAGAAGCATCCGATAAGGCATTCCACAAGTCACGACCAATAGTATTGCGATATTGGTGCTTTTCAAAATAAAGATGCAAACCTGTTGCAAAGTCATGATCCCCAATCCAACGGTGCAACATATGCATGAGACGGCTACCTTTAGCATAAACAATAGCTGGATCAAACAAGGTATTGATTTCATCTGGATGGTTGACGTTGACATGAACAGATTGGACACCATCGGTAGCATCACGTTTAAGGGCAAGAGGTACTCCTACTGTTTGGAAATCTTCTAAAATTTTCCAAGATGGTTCAATAGCATCTATACAGATATATTCCATCATGTTGGCGAAACTCTCATTCAACCAGAGATCATCCCACCACTTCATGGTAACCAAGTTGCCAAACCATTGATGGGCAATTTCATGCGCTATCACTAATGCTACCTGTTGCCTGCTTCTGGCAGTTGAATTTTCATCTACTAGTAAATAAATTTCACGATAGGTAATCAAGCCCCAGTTTTCCATAGCACCAGATGAAAAATCCGGAAGCCCAACATTAAGAGACTGAGGGATTGGATAATGAATCCCAAAATAATCTTCATAGAAATTAATGACACGCACAGCAATATCCAGTGAAAACTCAAGAGAAGTTAAGGGATGTGCTGTTGTAGCATAAACACCGACAGTTGTGCCATTTTTACTTTTGGTGGTTTTACCGTGTAAATCACCTAGTGCAAAAGCCAATAAATAAGATGACATTCTTGGAGTTGTATCAAAGGTCCAAAGTCCCGTCTCTTTGCGACGGTCAACATTAATTTCTGGCATATTAGACAGAGCAATCTCACCTACCTCTTGATCAAATGCAAGGCTTAGATCAAAAACTGCTTTGGCTTGTGGTTCATCAATACACGGAAAGGCTTCGCGAGCGAAGTGACTTTCAAATTGTGTTGAAATAATTTCTTTTTTCTGCCCATCTTTTGTGTAATAAGATGGGTAAATACCAGTCATGTTATCAGTAATACGACCCGAAAATTCAATAACAAGTGTCATCATTCCTGTTTCAGGCAGTTCAACACGTACCACTTCGTTATCATTGTCAATTCGATAATTCACTGCCTCATTATCAAGTAAAATTGACTTAATATCCAAGTCTTTTTGGTGGAAAGCCACATGATTATCTAAAGCTTCACCACTAATCGCAACATTCCCTGTAAATGATTTCGCACAGCGATTAATATCTAAAAAGATATTATAATTTTCAGGAACGAACGTTTCAATAAGATGTTCTACTGTATCCATATAACTCCTTAATTCTAATAAAAAATAATAATGGGTAAATCCATAACATCTTTAAAATCATGTTTGGCGACATATTTTGGAAAATCTAACTAAGACAGATTTTCCTTAACCAGCAACTTACTGATGCCAACCAGTTTTTTAGTATCTCGCACAGTTTTATATAAAAAATTAGGGACTGGTAAGAATTTCCCAGTCCCATTATAGCATATTTTCTTATAATTCAATAATTTTTCCAGTCTTGAGGTAAATAATCCACTCGCAAATATTACGGGCATAATCTCCGATACGCTCCAAATACATTAATACTTGGAAGTACTCTTTCCCTGCAAAAACAGCATCAGGAGATTTGCGAATTTCTTCAACAGCTAGGGCTTGAATATCACGGAAATAGTTATCAATGAGTTCGTCAGAAGCCGCAATTTCATAAGCCTTCACATCATCTGCGTTGATATAAGCATTTAAAGCTTCTTCTACCATCTGTTTGACTGTCTTCCCCATAAGATTGATTTGTTCTTCAACCACTGGAATACGTTCTTCACCTTTCATCCGGATTGTAGCCTTAGCAATCGAAGAGGCATGATCACCCATACGTTCAATATCACTTGATGCTTTTAACACCGTAATAACTGTTCTCAAGTCATTTGAGACTGGCTGTTGCAAGGCAATAATTTCAAGGGATTTCTTTTCAAGTTTTGTTTCAAACTCATTAATTGCATCATCTTCTTCAATAACTTCTTTTGCTAATTCACGATCATGACTAACAAAAGCGCGCACGGTCTTATTAATTTGAGCTAATACTTCCGTTCCCATTGAATAAAATTGATTGTGCAGTTTATCTAATTCTTCTTCAAATTTCGTTCTTAACATTATTTTTTCTTTCTATGATTTATTCGTTTATCTAGAGTTTCCCATAACAATCTGCCATAGATTTAACCAAATTTACCAGAAATGTAATCTTCGGTTTCTTTACGCTTAGGATTCATAAACATAGCCTTGGTCGGTCCAAATTCAAGTAAATCTCCTGCTAAGAAGAAACCTGTTCTGTCAGATAAACGCGACGCTTGTTGCATGGAACGTGTTACGATTACCATGGTATAATCTTTTTTTAATGAAAATAGGGTTTCCTCGATCTTACCAGCCGAAATTGGATCAAGAGCCGAAGTCGGTTCATCTAAAAGAATCATTTTGGGACTGGTTGCAAGAACTCTAGCTATGCAGACACGTTGCTGTTGTCCTCCTGAGAGTCCTACAGCTGAATCATGAAGTCTATCTTTAACTTCATCCCATATAGAAGCACCTTTTAGTGAGGTTTCAACCGCAGTATCCAAGACTCTCTTATCTTTAATCCCTTTTAGACGAAGTCCATAAACAACGTTCTCATAAATTGACATTGGGAATGGGTTAGGCTGTTGAAACACCATACCGATTTCTTTTCGTAAGTCAACAGTATCTGTTCTAGGACTGTAAATATTGTGACCATTATAAACAATAGAGCCTGTTACGGTCACTTCTGGATTCAAATCATTCATACGGTTAATAGAGCGCAAGAGAGTTGATTTTCCCGATCCTGAAGGACCAATCAGGGCTGTAATTTCATTAGGATAAAAATCCAAAGTGACATCTTTCAAGGTTTTCTTTTGATTATAGTAAACAGAAAGGTCTCTGACTTGTAAAATAGGTTCTGTCATCTTCTCCTCTTTCTAACCAAAGTGTCCTGAAACATAGTCATCCGTTGACTGACATTTTGCATTTTGGAAAATATTGCGTGTTTTATCATATTCGATTAAGTCACCCAAATAGAAGAACGCGGTATAATCACTGGCACGTGCTGCCTGCTGCATGTTGTGTGTCACAATAATGATGGTGTAGTCCTTCTTCAATTCAAACATAGTTTCCTCTAATTGCATGGTCGCAATTGGATCTAGGGCTGATGCAGGTTCATCCATTAATAAAATATCAGGTTTGACAGAAATAGCTCTGGCAATACACAAACGTTGTTGTTGACCACCTGATAAGGTAAAGGCCGATTTATGAAGATCATCTTTCACTTGATCCCAAAGAGCTGCTTGTTTGAGTGAAGTCTCAACGATTTCGTCTAGGACTTTCTTATCTTTTATACCTGCTCTCTCATGAGCAAAAGTAATGTTCTTATAAATGGATTTTGCAAAAGGATTTGGCCTTTGAAAAACCATTCCTAACTGTTTCCGAATTTCATAAACGTTCATGTCTTTACGATTAACATCAATTCCTTGATAAAGAATTTCTCCAGTAACCCTAGCTATATCAATCGTATCATTCATGCGATTAAGGCTACGAAGATAAGTTGATTTGCCACAACCAGATGGACCAATTAAAGCTGTGATTTTATTTTTTTCAAACTGCATATCGATTCCTTTGATGGCTTCTTTGTCACCATAATAGACGTGTAAATCCTTGGTTGCTAAAGCAATCGTTTCTTCTGGAAAAGTAATGATATGACGTTCGTTCCAATTATATTTTGTCATGATTTCTCCAATATCTTATTTCGCCGCTGTCATTTTAGAATGAAGTTTCTTACCAATAAAGCGAGCTGAAAAATTGAAAATAAGGATAAAGATTAACAATACTGCTGCACTTCCTGCCGAAACAAGAGTGGCATCAGGGATCGTCCCTTCGCTATTAACTTTCCAAATATGAACAGCAAGTGTTTCAGACTGACGGAAAATAGAAATTGGACTTGTTACACTAAGTGGATTCCAATTTGACCAGTCAAGGGCTGGCGCTGATTGTCCAGCAGTATAAATAAGAGCAGCCGCTTCACCGAAAATACGACCTGAAGCTAAGACAATGCCGGTAACAATACCTGGAAGAGCTTCTGGAATAACCACATGAAAAACAGTCTCCCAACGTGAAAGCCCTAAGGCTAATCCCGCCTCTCTTTGAGTATGGTGAACATGAAGCAAACTATCTTCAACATTTCGTGTCATTTGAGGAAGGTTAAAGACAGTTAAGGCAAGAGCTCCTGAAATAATAGAAAATCCATATTCAAATTGCACCACGAAAATCAAGTATCCAAAAAGACCAACCACAACTGATGGCAAAGAGGATAAAATCTCAATACAAGTTCTGATAAAGCTTGTTAGACGCCCTTTTTTAGCATATTCCGCTAAGTAAATACCGGCTCCGGTTGAAAGAGGAATTGAAATGATTAAGGTTACAATCAACAAAAAGAAGGAATTATACAGTTGAATCCCAATCCCTCCTCCTGCCTCATAAGAAGATGATTTTCCTGTTAAAAAAGACCAGCTAATATGTGGTAAGCCACGAACAAGAATAAATAGAATTAATGAAGCCAAAATAGCTACAATGATTCCAGCGATGGTATAGAGAGTACCAGTCGCTACTTTATCGACTTTCTTAGCGTTCATAGTTTCTCTTTCTCTCTTTCGTAATTAATTTAACAAGGGAATTGAAAGCAAGACTCATTAATAATAAAACAAGGGCAAGCGACCAGAGGACGTTATTTTGAACAGTTCCCATAACAGTATTACCAATCCCCATTGTCAATACTGAAGTCAAGGTTGCAGCTGGTGTGGTTAGTGATTCTGGCATGACAGCAGAGTTACCAACGACCATTTGAATCGCTAAAGCCTCACCAAAGGCTCTAGCCATCCCAAAAATGACAGCCGTAAAGATGCCTGGACGTGCTGCGTTTAACACAACACGCCAGATAGTTTGCCACCGTGTAGCCCCCATTGCCATAGAGGCTTCACGGTAATGACGAGGAACTGCTCTCAAACTATCAGTAGTCATAAAAGTCACCGTTGGTAAAATCATAACAAACAAGACACAGACCCCTGATAAAATACCAAAACCTGTTCCACCAAAAACGGAACGCATGAATGGCACAATAACTTGCAAACCGATAAATCCGTAAACAACAGAAGGAATACCAACCAAAAGTTCAACTGCCGGTTGCAACAATTTAGCTCCATATTTAGGTGAAATTTCAGTCATAAAAACAGCTGCTCCAATCGCAAATGGTGTTGCAATAATGGCTGACAATATAGTAACCAAAAAGGAACCTGTAATCATAGGAAGAGCTCCAAGATAAGGAACTCCATCAGTATTCTTTACACTCGGTTTCCATTCTTTACCAAAGAGAAAATCAAAGATATTAATTTTATCAACAAAAAAGGTTGATAATCCCTTTTGAGCTACAAATATCAGAATCATCGCCACGATAAAAACAATCAAAGATAAACACAAGAAAGTAATCGTGCGACCAAATGTTTCAAGTCTTGAATTCTTCGATGGTGAGACTAATTTCTTAGCCAATTCCTGATTTTTCATAATTCCCCCATTATTTCCTTGTAACCTTACCATCATGACTTTTCACGACCTTCATATCCCTTGTCGAAATATAGCCCATACGGGTAACGATCTTTTGTTGGACATCTTCTGATAACATGTAGTCAAGAAATTCTTTGGTCAATCCTGTTGGTTTCCCTTTTGTATACATATGCTCGTAGGACCAAATTGGCCAATCGTTTGTTGTGACATTCTTAGCGTTTGCCTTGAAACCATTTAACTGAAGTGATTTTACAGTCGAATCCACATAAGCAAATGAGAGATAAGAAATAGCGCCAGGTGTCTGAGAAACAATTGATTTTACCATGCCATTTGAATCTTGTTCTTGACTTTGTCTAGCGGTAACACCTTTCATGATAACACTATCAAACGTTGCACGTGAGCCTGAACTAGCAGCACGATTAATAACAGAAATCTCAAGATTTTGTCCTCCAACTTGTTTCCAATTGGTGTATTCTCCGGAGAAAATCTTTTGCAACTGCTGACTACTTAAATTTGATACCTTAATATTAGGATTAGCAATAATCGCAAGACCTGCAACAGCGACTTGATGATCTACTAATTTAGAGGCATCAACCCCATCTTTTTCTTCAGCAAAGACATCACTGTTTCCAATTTGAACTGCCCCTGATTGAACCTGAGATAATCCGGTTCCAGAACCACCACCTTGAACATTGACGGATTTTCCTAGATTATTACTCCCAAATTCATCAGCTGCTGCTTCCACTAACGGCTGTAGGGCTGTTGACCCAACTGCTGTTATTGACTCACCTTTATCAATCCAACTTGAGCATGCTGATAAAAAAAGAGTTGATAAGGCTAGAAAGCTGAACAAAAAGAATTTTTTTTTCATTTTCATTATTGTATTTCCTATTCGTAAAAATAAAGGGTGTAAATGCGTAGAAAATAAATCCTACACATTCTTTATAGTATCACATCTATTTATGCTTTGAAAGAATTTTTTCTTTAAATTTGCAACATTTTAATCTTGATGTTTAGGCTAAAATCTTAACCCTTTTGGAAAATTATTTTTCAGAGTCTTGTCAACCACTTTAGCAAATCCCAAACCATTACCGTTTACCAACAACTGATACCAGCCTGTTGGATAGGAACGGGATAATTGGACAATGTTTCCTGATACATATTGCTTGAATTCCACGTCAGAAAGTTCAATCGAAGAAAAGACCTCATTAGGTTTTAACGCTAATCCAAGAGCATAAGAGGGTTCAAATCGTTTTTTCTTAAATACTCCTAGTTCTAAGCCATTTCTAGCAATTTTTAGACCATTAAGAGAGGGCAAGCCTTCCGGTAATAAATACAAATAATCTCCAAATGTTTGTAATAAACCTGATAATTTAACATTTAACTGTTCATTTTCAAAATTTTGCCATAAAATCTTTTGATCTTTAGTTAAATTGGTTTTCGGCAGCTTTACCTTTATGTCTTGAAATTTCTGACGCTTATCTTTAAATTTTGCAACAAACTGACCCTCACCTTGGTAATGATGAGGATACATTCTTGCCGTTTCTGGTAAATTTATTCCCTCAACCATTCCATTTAACTTTGGAATATCGACCAATTCCAAAAAGTCATAAGTGGTGAGTAGCCAGCTGACAACCACCTCGTTTTCTTCTGGTGACCAAGTACAAGTTGAATAAACTAATTCTCCACCTGGTTTTAACATCTTCAGAGCATCCATTAGAATTGATTTTTGAAGATGAGAACATTCGCTTGGATAATCTCGATGCCAATATTGAATCGCATTAGGGTCTTTCCGAAACATTCCTTCACCAGAACAGGGAGCATCAAAAACAATAGTGTCAAAATAGTTAGGAAAAACCTTAGCTAAACGATCCGCAGATTCATTTGTCACGACAACATTTCTTGCCCCAAAACGTTCAATATTTTCAACTAAAACCTTGCTACGTTTCTTAGAAATTTCATTACTAACCAAAATTCCTGTGTTGTCTAGATAAGCTAATAAATGTGTTGATTTTCCACCAGGGGCAGCTGCCAAATCTAAAACGTGACTCCCTTTTTGGGGAGCAGCCACTTGTGCTACCATTTGGGCAGCAGGCTCTTGCGAGTAAACAAGACCAGACACGTGTTCTGGAGATTTGCCTGATATTTTGCCATAGTAGCCCCACAATGTGTTTGGAATAGGATTGTCAAATGCTTTTAGGGGATTTTTCAGGGGATTAATCCTAAAGGCACTGATAGGTTCTTGACAAAAACTAGCCAAAAAAGCAGCTGCTTCATCGCCTAATAGGATTTGATATTTTTCAATAAAATCTTTTGGTAATTGCATGGTTTTCATCCATTGCTTTCATGTATTTAATGAAGAGTCACTTGTTAAAAATGACTGAATTGTAATTAATTTGCTTTTAGGAACAAACATTATCTTTTGGCGTGACTGGAAGTCCGGTTCATCTCCGTTAATTGTTAATAAGACATAACCCAATTTGTCTCCCAAGACCTTTGCAGCAGCATAATCCCATGGTTGAATGATTGAAAAATAAGCTAACAATTCCTGCTTCATAACCTTTACCATGCAGATACCCGCTCCTCCGTAAACCCTAACACCTAAGGTTTTGCTTAGGAGATGGGCTAAATTATTGTCATTTCTGACAAACATGCCCGCATTACAACCAATTAAACTACGCTCCAGTGGCTTGTCTTGATAAGGGACTAGGTTATCACCATTTAAAGTGACCTCAAAGTCACCTCCACCAGCCACAAGCTGATCAGCCATAACATCATAAATAAGTCCAAATTGACCCATTCCATCTTCATAATAGGCCATCATTACGGCAAACTGAGAGCCTTGTACAATAAAATTGACGGTCCCATCAATCGGATCAATTACCCAGACATTCCCCTTATTGATCGGATGGCGAACATTATTTTCTTCAGCCATAATATAGTCTTTAGGATAAACAGAATGAATCTTATCCATCAGTAATTGTTGGGTTTCTTGATCAACATTTGTGACTAGGTCATCAAACTGTGTTTTGACCTGAATCTCCAGTTGTTGAGTCATTTTTTCCTTAATGAATACACCAGCTTCTTTAATGATTTGCTTTGCAAATGCGTATTTAGTTTCCAAGGGAAAAGAATCCTTTCTCAATTTCCTTTGCTTTTTTCACAGCTTGATAAGTAGAATAGCCACTTACCTTTTGAAAATCACGGTCAATTTGTTTTTCCTGCGCTTTACTGCTAACAATCTTTTTGTAGGTACGATAGCTGTCTAGAATATCTTCTGCTTTAACTTTCTCTTCATAAGCTAACTCTACTTTATTCAAAAAATGAAGCACTGAGGAAATGTCTTCAGTGCTCCAACTTAAATCAAGTGGATAATGATAATTATTTGTCATATTAGCCCTCAATTTCTGCCTTTATAGTTGCTTGACGTAATTCCTGTTTACGGTAATCCCTTGGTAAAAAGGCTCTAATCTCATCTTCGTTAAATCCAATTTGCATGCGCTTTTTATCCATAATGATAGGACGACGAAGAAGACTTGGATTTTGGGCAATTAAATCAATTAAATCCGAAATCGACAATTCATCTACATCAATATCAAGTTTTTGAAAAACCTTTGAACGTGTCGAAATAATGTCCTCTGTTCCATTCTCTGTAAAAGATAAAATGGTCATCAATTCTTCCCGACTTAGTGGACTTGTAATAATATTATGTTCTTGAAACTCAACATCGTGTTTTAATAGCCATGCCCTTGCCTTACGACAACTGGTACAGCTGGGTGATAAAAATAAGGTAACCATATTTTTCCTCTATCAAATTTACTTACCTTATTATACAAAAAATTAAATCGGTTGGCTATCTTTTTTCCAATTTAGTGCCGTTTCTCTATCAACTTCTAATTGTTCTACCAGATTTTCTATACCATCAAATTTTGTCATTGACCGAATCCTATCTAACCAAATAATCTCGACAAACTCACCATAAATATCATCATTAAAACTAAAAATATTGACTTCTAGTCGTAACTCTTTGCCCCCAAACGTCATATTCTTACCAAGACTTGTCATCGAACGGAAACGTTTTCCATTGATGATAATATCCGTAACATAAACCCCATCAGCAGGTAAAAATGTTCTATCAATAGGCGTCAGATTTGCTGTTGGAAATCCTATCGTACGACCACGTGCATCACCATGCACAACTATTCCCCTAGTTGATAATTCATAGCCCAAAAGCTGATTTGCCTTGGAAATGTTGCCGTCTTGAATCAGCTTTCTGATGCGAGTTGACGAGATTTTGACATGATCCTCGGTTACTTCTGGGATCGTATACACATTACCAGCAAAATTTCTTGCTAAGTAATCACTATCTGTGCGATTATGCCCAAATTTATAGTCAAAACCAACAACAACATGCTTTGCCTTTAAACAGCCAATATAATGACTAATAAAATCATCTGAAGAAACCATTGAAAGAGAAGAGGTAAAGTCAATCAAGTATAGTCTTTCTACACCATACTCTGCAAATTTTTCATAGCGCTTTTCTGCATATGTGATATGTTGCAATAACTCGGGAGAAAAGCGAGAAAACACCAGTTCAGGTGATTCATTGAAAGTCAAGACGACAACTGCCAAATTTTCTTTCTTAGCAATTTCTCTAGCTTTATCAAACAAAACCTTATGCCCACGATGTAAACCATCAAAATAGCCCAAAACTAAAATGGTGTCGTCTTTTTCCACAATATCTTGATGGCTGTTAATATATCTAATTTCCATAATAACCCAATCCACTTATCAGATGAGAACTTTTCTCGGTTTATACTGTTTATTGCATTTTTCTAAAATAGCAATTAATTTTTCATGATAAAAAGCAGCCAATAACGGTTCTTGACTTGGAAGATTAACACGACGACCAAACGAAATTTCTGTCATCTCACTATCGCTAACGACCATTTTAGGCAAATCGCTCACTCCATATTCAATCGGTAATAAAAAACGCATGTCCTGCCGAGAGATCATCTCAGAAATCTCGTGCAATGTATAGGCAGTATCAATGGTTAATCCCGCAGATGCTGAACGTTGCAAATATGACATGTGACTCTCAATACCAAGTGCATGTCCTAAGTCAACTGCCAATGTTCGTACATAGGTTCCTTTGCTACAAGCCACTTTGAAATCAAAGTGGCAAAGACCGTCATCTGTAAATTGTAATGGGCTAGTGCGTTTAAATTGATAAATAGTGACCGTCCTTTTGGGTCTCTCAACAGTTTCCCCAGCACGCGCGTACTCATATAATTTTCGACCATTGACTTTAACAGCAGAATACATAGGAGGAATTTGGGTAATTTGACCAACAAATGTTGCCATGACCCGATCAACTCTTTTTTCTGTTAATGTATCTGGCAAAACCGATCTGGCAATCACTTCACCACTGGCATCTTCTGTGCTTGTTGAATAGCCAAGAGTAACTCGACCATTATAAACCTTACCAGCTTCTGTCATGTATTCAATCACACGAGTAGCTTTCCCGACAGCAACTGGTAAAACCCCAACCACATCAGGATCAAGGGTTCCCCCATGACCAATCTTTTTTTCTTGCAATAGTTTTCGCAATTTAAAGACAGCGTCGTGAGAAGTCATTCCTGCTTCTTTTTTTAAATTAATTATTCCACTAATCATCTATCTACTTTCATCTTTTCTGTCACTTTTAAGCTTATTCATTATAACCGTTTCACCAATTTTTTACCGAAAATAAGAACTGATAAACGCTAGTAACTGTTTCTACGATTAACAACATCTTACTATAAAACTATTTGCTTGATAACAACGTATAGACTATTTACCCTTCTTTTCCACTTCCACTATCTTTAAAATGATTTTCTGGCAATTTTTTCTCGCAAACTCCTTTTTTAATATCATTTAATAATATTATGGTGGAACAACAAATAGGTTGTAATGATCATCTTTAATTGATTATTTTTAGGTAGAGGATCCCAAATCGCAATAATCTATTAAATCCGGACTCTCTCCTACACGTTTCTTATTTTCAAGCATTTAATCCTTGTTCAATTCTTGAAATTTATCACGCATAGTTGGATTATGACGCGTTAATTTCTTAACAGAAACATCATCTAGTTTACTATTAGCTAAGCGAAGCTGATTCTCACTTGTGGTTAGGAAACGTTTGACTTCCTCCATTCGTTTAATAGATTTGTCAATTTCATCAATGGCTTTTTTAAAATTGGTGCTAGCTGATTGGTAATTCTTAGCAAAAGCATTTTTAAACTGTGCTAAGTCCTCTTCAAAATGCGTAATATCAATTGTTTGTTCCTTTACGAGAGCCAATTCTTGTTTGTATTTCAAGCTATTAAGAGCCGCATTTCTCAAAATACCGATCAAGTGGATAAAAAGTTGTGGACGAACCACATACATTTTATTGTATTCATGGCTAACATCAACAATACCAGTATTGTAATAATCGTTGTCTGACTCTAACATGGTCACTAAAACGGCATATTCACATTGTTTTTCATGACGATCTTTGTCCAATTCCTTGAAAAAGTCACTGTTTTTATGCTTGGTTTTAGTCGTATCTGCTTCATTTTTCATTTCAAACATGATGGAGAGAATCTCAACACCATTCGCATCCACTTCGCGATAGATATAGTCGCCCTTTGATCCACGACTCGATAGTTGATTATCCTTAGAAAAGCTAGCATTTGGGAAAGCATAGCTTCTGACTTTGTTAAACTCTGTTTCTGCATACCATTCCAAACTTTCACCGATAGCTTTTGTCGATTGCTGTGCTTTAAAATTCTTATAGAATTCAACTTGTTCATTGGCGGCCTTTAATTGCGCTTCATAATCGCTGTGCATCGAAGCCAAGGATAAGGCGCTTTCTTTCTCCTGTAATGCCAATTGGTTTTTCACCGAATCACATTCTTTCTCAATAGTAATGATCGCTGACTGAAGTTTGGAATCATTTTCCAATATTACTTTTTCCAGTTGGTTGGTTAGGGAAATGACTTCCTTATCTTTCTCTGCTAATTGATTAGCCAATTCTAAAGCATTTTGCGACGCAAGTTTATCAAGCCTATTTTCCAAATCAACAATTAATCGTTCCTTTTTAGCTAGTGCTTCTTGTCTTAGATGGACTTGTTCTTTTTCAATTTGTTCTAACTGGTGATTTAAACGAGTAATTTCACTTTCTTTTCTCGTTACCACCTCTTGTAGATGGCGTTTAGCTTTTTCTTCAATCAAAGCCGTTTCGTTTTCTAAACGTTGATGGAGCTCCTTGTCAAATGCCTGACCACGTACCTGTTCCAATAACTGACTGTACTCTGATTCATTAATCGTAAAAAGGGTTTGACAGTGAGGGCACTTTATTTCTTTCATAATGTCTCCATTCTAAGATTCTTCATTGTCCGATAACAACAATGCTTAGGAAATTAAATCTCAATCATTTATCATGTCTGCTGGTTAATGAGAATAAGCCTTACCAACGTGATTATTTTTATAATTTTGATAAAAGTCAACCTTTAGTAATATAAAATGTTCTAGATCCTGCAATAGCTGAAAAAGAATGGCTCGTCTCTCAAATTCTTCACGGGTCCGCGGTAACTCTCTTTGTCGGAAAGTTTCTAAAAGTTGTTCAATATCGTCAATTAAGGTTAAAGCAGAGTTTTCTTCACTTAACTGACAGCCCGTTTCATGAAAAAGATGGGATAAGAGAATACTTTCTCTGCTTTGACTTGTTATTTTATTGACATTGACAGCCATCTGTGCAAGAAGTCTATTTTGCTGACGTCGCATTTCAAAATAGTGAACTTGATAGTTGGTTTGATAGAACAAACGATTATGCCTGTCACGATAAACCATTTGAAGAGCTTGATCCAATATTTTATCTAGCTTTTGAATCATTAGCCCTTCATTTTGACCTTGACCTTCCAAAAGAAAACTCTCAAAACGATAAAGAATAGTCTTTAAGGTTTCTTCCACCTCTTGGTGATACTGACGAATTTGCTCATCTTGCGATCCCATATAAGCATTGACCAACAAAGCAATTCCAGTTCCTATAAAGAAAAGTAAAAATTCATTTAGCAAAACGGGCAGTTGTGTATTTTTTTCAGAAAATAAATGCGACACTAAAACCGTTATCGGTACCAAACCTGTCTCAATTTTCAACTGGTAAAGTAACGGTATCGTTACGATTAGATAGCAAGTAAAAGCTAGAGTTGTAAAACCTAAAATACCAAAACAGATTATGGCAACACCAAAAGCTAAAATAAAAGATAAGAAACGATCTCTAGCAACCAATAAACTTGATTGACGGGTATCCAAGACACTTAATAGGGCGATGATACCTGCTGAAATGCCATAGGTTAAGTTAAGTTGATAGGCGATTAAAATAGCAACAATAGTTGCTAAGGTCATTTTTAAGGTACGTTCAAATGAACCCATATCCAACTCCTAACCTAAACCCTTTTGAATTTCGTTTTGAATAAATTTCCATTCCTGCTCTGCTCGCTTTAGTTTGCGGCGATAATCATTTAACCCACGCAAATACTGATTAATCAAATAATCTTGCTTCACCAATGGAATCACAGGAATAGGAATATCAAGCAACTCTTTCGTTGATAAATTAATGACTTCTTTTCCGTGATCAGCCGCCTCTAAAAATGCCTGACCAATAGGAGACTCTAAAAAGAATTTAATGTAATAACTTCTTAGTTTTTGCTGAGGACGTAAAATCGTAATATTTGATGAAGCCACCATTTCACGGTCTTGCTTATGAAAAATGCAAACTTTTTTTAATGTCCCTTTGGATGCAATTAAAAGATCTCCTTCTTCCAAAAGATAACGCAAAAGTTGTCTGCGGTCCATATGGAACGTTCTCACGTGATCATATTGAATCCCTAAACTTCCCATATCTGATAGATTAATTAAACCAAAATCACCTGATTCTACTTTACGAGAAACTGCCTTTCCTTTAAAACAATCGACGACCTCTCCCAATCTTACCTTTTCTCTACCATCTGCCAGATAATCCCTAATTAATTTTTCCATTATAGTATCCTTCTATTAGGTTGTAGTATTTAGATACTATCATACTATAGCATATCTTTCAAGGTATCATCCTTTTTATTTTAGCACTTTTAATAGATTGACTTGTCTAAACTAATAACCGAATACTACTAGCAAAATCACAATCTCAAAGCTGGCTTAAGATAACTGTGATAGGATTCTTTGGTTTATTTGTATTCAACAATTAAAAGCATTTCTTGAAGAGAAAATGGTAAACAGTCTCCAAAATGCAACAATGGTAATTTAAAGGTATGCGTTTTTGAAACCTAAAATATTATGAACTAACAAGTACTCTTTCACAATTTAACCTCGCCATTTAACGAAAAGTGTAATCACTTCTTATTTCTTTTATTCTCATAGCTCTGGTCAAAAAAAGTTCGAGGAAAGAAGTTCCTCAAACTCATAAACCTTTTCGCAAATTAAAGAAAGTTTTCATTCGTGAGATCACCGCATCATCACCTACAAAATAAATGTGATCTCCTTTTTCAATCACAGCATAGGGACCAGGCGAAATGGTGAAATTTCCTGAATGCTCAATAGCCACAATAGTTGCCCCAGTTTGATGCCAGATATTTAAAGCACCAATCGATTTTCCGAAATGTTCCGAATCATGACTACAAATAATTTCATAAGGCGCTAAAGGATATTGCTTGCTAATTGACTGGCTTTGCATTAAGAAATCATTGACTAGAACTGACAGTTGCTCCATCGCTTTTCCTTGATCATGGATAGTATCTCTAATCTTTTCTTTCAACACAGCAATAGAATGTGTCGATTCATATTGGTTGATAAAATCAATGGCTTTTTCTTTTGATAAGACAATCGCACCGCTGCCATGCTTGAGGGTTAAAATTTTCAAATCAGCTAAAATATTTAAACCTTTTCTTGCAGTCTCTGGTGATACGTTAAAAGTTGAGGCAATAGTGGTTCTTGATTTTAGTTTCTCACCAACTTCATACTCACCACTTGCAATGCGTTCAGCTACTGAAATGGCAATTTTTTGATACTTTGAAACTGTGATTTCCTCTTTATAGCTCGTCATTTGCATTACTCCTTAACCAACAATCTTTAGTATTATCATTAATTAAAGCACATTTCCCAAAAGATGACAATAGTTCTCGATTTTTTGCATGGGAAAAGAGCTAGTAAGGATACCAGTTCGTACGACCCTTTAGAATCATTTTCTCGTTGATTTAACTGATCAAACAAATTCTTTGAATTAAACTGTTTTTTCGACGGCAAATGGTGATTCCGAAGATACGGAACTAGTAACACGATCTTGTACCGTAATACTAGCAGCTTCATGTTCCTCTTTTGTACGAATATTAACAACATTTATATTGATTTCAACAACTTTTAAATGTGTCATACTATCAAGACGATAGCTTTAATAGACTCAACAATCGCAGGAATGTCTTTGCCATACTCTACAACAACTGCTAAATCAACAGCAACTTCCTTGTTTCCAACTTCAACGTTGACACCATCACGAACAGATTCCGTATTAACCAATTTATCTTTTAAATTAGCAAAGAAACCGCCATTAATACCTAATAAACCATCAATCGTTTCAAGTGATAAGCCAATAATTTTCTCAATCACTTTATCGTCGTAAGTCAATTCGCCACGAATAGAAGTTGCTAAATCTTTTATATACTTTAGCCGTAACAACTGGGTTTGGCATTAACCCTGCTAATTTAATAGTGGTTACCACATAGTTTTCAATTGCAGATTTTTTTAAAAGTAACTTTCCTTTGCTTTTCGGTAATTGAATTTCAGTGTAGGTACGCGGGTAGAAAATAATGACCAATATCACTAGAAGTGTGATAACAAATAATACAATGGCTGCCCAGAAGTAGTAATAATATAAAGTCGAGTCTAGCAAATTGGGAAGTTTATCCATATCCCAACTTAGCCAACGATAGCTGCTAGGTAAGTCAATATCATTTCCAGTCACTCCGATGACCCAGCCAAGAATAGATAATAGAACAAACCCAATAAGACTATAAATAATCTTCAAATATTTTGACATACGAAACTCTTTCCTACTTGACGGTCTCTAAAACTGAGTAGAGGAAAGGCTAGTTCGTTTTACGCAATACAAAAGAAGTCATAACAACCACGATAACGGCACCAATAATCGAAGGAATTAATGCCATACCTGCTAATGAAATTCCCCATGAACCAAGTAGAGCTTGACCAACGTAAGAACCAATTAAGCCAGCAGCAATGTTTGCAACCCAACCCATCGATCCGCCTTTTTTAGTAAGCACTCCAGCGATCACACCAATAAGCGCACCAACAAGTAAAGTCCAAATAAGTCCCATAACAATTCTCCTTTTCAGATACTCCCATATCTTTTGTTCCGTGAAAAATAGTGGTCGCTATTTTTCAAGTAATAGCCATCAATAGTCACTCTATTAAGTGAACATATAAATTATAAAACGAAGCGTCAGTTTGTTATATCATTTAAATATTAGTTTTTATATATCCAATAAATTACTATTATTTAAATAATTTTAAAAGTGACCACTCTATATTTAATTTATATTGTTATTATACAATACAAGATTTTATTTGCAAGTTTTATGCTTACTTAAATTTAACCAATAAACTAAAAAGCTATGAGAACCACAACACTCCCTTCGTTTCATTATTTTCATCAAACCTTCGAGAACATTAAAAAAACCAAATCTCTACTTTTCGAGTAGAAAACTTGGTTTAGTCTTATTTTTTCTCAATAGGGGCAACACTTGCCAATAACTTTTTCAAACCAACTTCTGGGAAATTAATTTTAAGTTCCATGGTTTTACCTGTACCAGAGACTTCCAGAACCGTTCCATCTCCCCATTTTTTATGGTGAGCAACATCTCCGATTTGCCAAGAAATTACTTCTGTATTTTTATGAGAGCCCAAAGATAAAGTCGCCACTCCTGAATGACTAAGAGTTTGTTGGTCACTTTGCTCTTGAGTTTTAACCTTTCGTACTTGCAAGGCCTCAGATAAGCTCATCCCTTGACCAAATGGTATCTGTTTTTTACTTGAAAATGTAACACCAAAGGAAGAATGAGCGGGTCTTGCCAAACCTTGATAAGATAATAAATCTTCTGAAATTTCTCTTAAAAAGCGTGTTGGACGGTTATAACTACTCTTACCAAACAGAGTCCGTGTATTAGCATTGGTCATAAAGAGAAGCTCTTCTGCTCGCGTAATACCAACATAGGCTAAACGCCTTTCCTCCTCTAATTCATCCGGATCTTCTGTTGCACGTGATAAAGGAAAGACTCCTTCTTCCATCCCAATTAGAAAAACAACTGGAAATTCTAGCCCTTTTGCTGCGTGCAATGTCATTAAGGTTACTTCTGCTGTCTCCACACTTGCATCATCCGTATCAGCAATTAAAGCTAAATCATTTAAAAACCTTCCTAAACGATCAACGCCACTTTCATCATCTTCTTGCGTGTCACTAGAATCATCAAAATTTTTAGTCACTGACAAGAACTCTTCAATATTTTCAATACGTGCTTGACTTTCTAGAGTATTTTGAAGTCTCAAATTATCTAGATAACCTGTTTTTTCTAGCAGAGTTTCCGCTAAGGCTGTAATGCTTAATTCCTCTAAACCTCGACGCAACTGCACTAAAAGGTTAGCTAAATCTGTCATAGCTTGCACAGCCTTACCCTTTAATGGAGACATTGAAAGATTTGAAGCTGCTTCTAACAAGGACATGTTAGTAGTATTAGCAAATTGGCGTAGTTTATCCAGTGTCCCAGGTCCAACACCACGTTTTGGTTCATTGACAATCCGTTCAAAAGAAATATTATCAGCAGGATTAGCCACAATAGTCAAGTAAGCGATAAGATCACGAATTTCTTTACGACTGTAAAACTTGGTTCCCCCAACCATTGTATAAGGGATATTGGATTTTAACAGCGCTTCTTCAATAGTCCGTGATTGTGCATTAGTACGATATAAAACAGCAAAATCTTTGAAATTTTTCCCCAAATCATAGCTCATATTGCTAATTGTAGACGCAACAAAAAACGCTTCATCACGCTCATCATTTGCCCTGTAATAAACAAGTTGCTCACCATCTGCATTCTGCGTCCAAAGTTTCTTAGGACGGCGATTACGATTATTATTGATGACATCGTTGGCGGCTTGCAAGATTTTCTTGGTAGAACGATAATTTTCTTCTAATAACACTACCTTAGCATCTGGGTAATCTTTTTCAAAATCAAGAATATTTTGCATATCAGCTCCACGCCAACCATAAATGGATTGATCAGCATCCCCAACAACACAAATATTCTTAAAACGTGAAGCCAATAGTTTTACCAACTGGTATTGAGCATGATTAGTATCTTGATACTCATCTACATGAATATACTGGTAACGCTGTTGGTAATAAGCTAACACCTCCGGATTTTTATCAAAAAGACGTAAGGTCATCATGATCAAATCGTCAAAATCAAGTGCCTCACTTCGTCTCAACTCCTCTTGGTATGCCTTGTAACAGCGTGCTACAATTTGACTGTACCTATCGTCTCTTGCTTGATTTTCATAGGTTTTTTCATCAAGCAAATCATTTTTAGCAGTTGAAATGGTTCCCAAAATAGAACGCTCATTCCATTTTTTAGAATCCAAATCTAAACGTTTTAAAATACGCTTCATTAAGGTACGTTGCTCACCTGGATCAATAATAGTGAAATTACGGTTATAACCAATATGGTCTGCCTCACGGCGCAAAATACGGACACACATAGAGTGGAACGTTGCAATCAAGGTATCTTTAGTAGCTGGATTTAAAGCCAATGCCCGTTCTCTCATTTCACGTGCAGCTTTATTAGTAAAGGTAATAGCTAAGATATTCCAAGGATTAACAAATTTCTCATCGATTAAATAAGCAATACGATGGGTCAAAACTCTTGTTTTTCCTGAACCAGCACCCGCCATTATTAGTAAAGGTCCTTCTGTTGTTTGAACTGCTTGCGCCTGCTTTGTATTCATTCCATTTAATAAAGGATTCATGATTTCTCCTCAAACTCATTCAATAACTTCTCTTTTATCAACTTTAAAATTATATCACGTTTCCAATTAAAATGGCAAAAGTGACCATCAGACAAATATCAAGGTTTTTCCATTTCATGGGCATTCAGTAAGAACTAAAAATAGTTCTTATCAATACCATATTATGTTATGATTTTTTATTGACAGTATTCCTATTTTCCGGTATTATAGTCATAATTTAATAAACCGGATGATGTCATACAGGAGAAGAAATTAATTTCGCCGAAGGAGTTATACTCTCAGGTGTTCGAGTTTTGAACGGGACTGTTTGATGGACGGACTTCTGGAGAGACCTTATTAGGCGCCGAAGGGGCAAGGCATTCTGCTCAATCTCTCAGGCAAAAGGACAGAAGATAAAATAACAACAACCATAAGAACAGTTTTAGTCTTTTTGTGTTTGCGATTTTATCATTTCTTCAGAAGTTGTCTCAAAGAGATAACTTTTTCTTTTGGCCACTTCAATAATTTTTAGGAGATAAAAATGTTAGCAATCACTCAATTCATTGACGATTTGATTTGGGGACCACCCCTTTTAATCTTACTAGTTGGCACGGGTATTTACCTTACCAGCCGATTAGGTCTCATTCAAATTTTAAAATTACCGGTGGCTTTCAAACTCATTTTTTCAGATAATGATGGACACGGAGATATTTCCTCATTTGCAGCTCTTGCAACTGCTCTTGCTGCCACTGTTGGAACAGGAAATATTGTCGGTGTCGCAACAGCTATTAAATCAGGTGGTCCAGGCGCTCTTTTTTGGATGTGGGTTGCTGCCTTTTTTGGAATGGCAACCAAGTATGCCGAAGGGGTTTTAGCCATTAAATATCGAACCAGAGATGCTAATGGTTACATTTCAGGTGGTCCCATGTATTATATTGTCAATGGTATGGGACAGCAATGGAAACCTTTAGCCATTCTTTTTGCTATCTCCGGAATCTTAGTTTCCCTCTTTGGAATTGGAACCTTTGCACAAGTCAATTCAATTACTTCCTCTTTGGGACACAGCTTTGGTTTATCACCCCAAATCGTCGGTATTGTTTTAGCAGTACTTGTTGCAATGATTATTTTTGGTGGCATTCATTCTATTTCAAAGGTTGCTGAAAAAATAGTTCCTTTTATGGCTATTTTCTATATTCTATCTAGTCTAGCTGTCATTTTTGTCAATTACCATCACATTATTCCTGTGATTGTCTTAGTGATTAAATCTGCTTTTACCCCAACAGCTGCTATCGGAGGATTTACAGGAAGTCTTGTCAAGGAAGCTATTCAAAAAGGAATTGCTCGTGGTGTCTTTTCAAATGAATCTGGTCTTGGTTCTGCTCCTATCGCAGCAGCTGCAGCAAAAACGAATGAACCTGTTGAACAAGGTCTGATCTCCATGACTGGAACCTTTATTGACACTATTATTATCTGTACCTTAACCGGTTTTTCTATTTTAGTAACTGGTCAGTGGACCGGAAACTTGGAAGGTGCTCCCTTAACACAATCTGCCTTTTCTTCCGTTTTTGGTTATTTCGGCACTTTTGGTCTTACCTTCTCCTTAGTTCTCTTCGCCTTTACAACGATTTTAGGTTGGAGTTACTATGGTGAGCGTTGCTTTGAATTTTTATTTGGTATCACATACCTAACTTATTTTCGGGTGGTATTTGTCTTGATGGTAGGTCTAGGAGGCTTTCTAAAACTCGAATTAATTTGGATTTTGGCTGATATTGTAAACGGTCTAATGGCACTTCCAAACCTAATCGCTTTACTAGCCTTATCCCCAGTGGTTATTTTTGAAACCAAACAGTATTTTAACAAACGATCTGTCAAATAACAGGTTATAAAAGTCTAGACTTCTTCGTAAAAGTATCGAGATCTAGGCTATTTTTATGGTATAATGTGGAATTGAAACTAAAGGAGCCATTATGATACAAGATCCGACTGAAAATTTAAAATTAGCTAAAAGAGGACCAATCGTAAGCATCATTGCCTATTTATTGCTCAGTATTGCTAAATTATTAGCAGGTTACTTTTTAAACGCTAACTCTCTAATTGCTGATGGTTTTAATAATTTATCTGATATTGTAGGAAATGTTGCTCTTCTCATTGGACTTCATCTAGCAAGCCAGCCGGCGGATGCCAACCATAAGTTTGGGCATTGGAAAATTGAGGACTTGTCTAGCCTAATAACATCATTTATCATGTTCATCGTTGGTTTTCAAGTATTGATCCAAACTGTTCGAAGTCTTTTTAGTGGACAACACGTTGAAATTGACCCGATTGGAGCTATTGTTGGGATTATTTCGGCCATTATCATGCTAGGCGTTTACACTTTTAATAAACGACTATCCAAAAAAGTGAAATCAAGTGCTTTAGTAGCAGCTTCAAAAGATAATCTTTCTGATGCTATTACTTCTATAGGAACCTCTATTGCTATTATTGCTGCTTCCTTACAATTACCAATTATTGACCGCATTGCGGCTATTATTATCACCTTTTTTATCCTTAAAACAGCCTTTGAGATTTTCATGGAAAGTTCATTTAGCTTATCTGATGGATTTGATAACCGTCATTTAAAACAATATGAAAAGGCTATTTTAGAGATTCCTAAAATTGTTGCAGTAAAATCGCAACGTGGACGTACTTATGGTAGCAATGTCTACCTCGATATTGTTCTTGAGATGAATCCTGACCTTTCTGTCTACGAAAGTCATGCCATTACAGAGCAAGTTGAGCAGTTACTTAGTGAAAAATTTGCAGTCTATGATATTGATATTCATGTAGAACCTGCTAAAATTCCCGAGGATGAGATGTTTGAAAATGTTGCTAAAAAACTTTATCGTAATGAAAAACTTATTTTAAGCAAGATTCCAGGCTATGAAGTCTATATTGCAAAGGAGTTTATCATGATTGATAAAGAGGGACATATCTATCACTATGAGCCATTCTTAAATAGTCAAATCTACTCTCCTAGTAATTTTACAGACTTTAAGATTCAGTCTATCAGTCAAAAAACAAAGTTGATTACTTATTGCTTGAGTGGTAACCAACACACCAGTATTTGGAGACGTCATGAAGTTTGGTACTTACTCTTCCACCAAATAACTCCTATTCATCAACCTCGAAAACATCATTACCGCATTATAAAAGAAAAATCCCCAATAGCCTAAAATGGTTATCGAGGATTTTTTATATCTTTTGATGTCTTTTTCTCAAGAAGGGGATGAGGATAAGAGGAAATAGCTTTCACTTTTATTTTTGAATGGCTTTTGTGGCAACGTCTTCTCCAAACCATTTATTAGCGATTTGTTGGAAACGACCATCTTGATAAAGCTGTTTAAAAGCTTGATTGATTTTCTTTTGCAGCGTTTTATCTTCTTTTCTAAGACCAACTGCAAAATTTTCATTCTTAAAAGTGCCAGAAATGATTTTATATTGATCTAATTGACCTTCTTGTTTTAAGTAGTAATTTGCATAAACTTTATCAATAAGTAAACCATCAATACGATTATTTTTGAGGTCAATAAAGCCTTGGGTAAATGTTTCATACTGAGTTGCATCCTTATTCTTCACAAGGTCTTTTAGTAATTTAGGATTTCTTGTGAAGGCATCATAACCAGATGATCCTGACTGAGCACCTAATACCTTCTTTTTCATGTCAGAAAAAGAATGAATTCCAGACGTGCTTTTAGTAACAATGACCTGTTCATTTTTCATGTAAGGATCAGTAAAAGCGACCTTAGCTTGACGTTCCTTGGTCACAGAATAGCCATTCCAAATCATGTCGATTTTACCATTCTTTAATTCTGTCTCTTTTAAATCCCAGTTGATTGCTTGAAATCTTACCTTAATCCCATATTGATTAAAAACGGCTTTTGCTAAATCAATATCAAAACCCTTGTTCTTCCCACTTTCGTCCTTATAACCCATAGGAACAAAAGTGTTATCAAAACCAAGAGTAATCATTTTTTCTTTTTGATATATCTTCCAAGCATCTCCTGATTTAAACCCTTTAGTTGAATCACAGGCAACTAGGATAAAACTAACAGTTAATAGCAAAGCTATTGTTAATCCTTTTTTAATGGTCATAAAGTATCTCCTCTTCTATTTAGGGTTAACCCTAATAATACGATCTGAAATCGCTTCTGCAAATACCAAATCATGAGTCACGACAATTTGTGTCATTCCCAGCTTGCGATTTTGCAAAATTAACTTTTCAACTTCCTGACGTAATTCAGGGTCCAAAGCACTTGTTGGTTCATCATAACCAATAATTTGTGGATCAATCATCATAGCTCTCGCCAGTGCAACCCGCTGTTTTTGCCCACCTGAAAGAGAATAAGGATAAACTTGTGCATGTTCCTTTAAGCCTAAACGTGCTAGTAGATTTAATGCTTTTTCTTTAGCTTCTACTTTGGATTTCCTCATTGTAATGATTGGGGAGAGTATTAAATTCTCTAAAACAGTTAAATGAGGAAATAATTGAAAATCTTGGAAAACGAAACCAAGTAGATTACGATTTTCTAAATGATCAATACTAACACTTTCACCATCGTAAAGAACTTCCCCAGAATCAATTGGCTCTAGTCCTGCTAACATTCGCAACAGGGTTGTTTTACCGCCACCAGATGGACCAACAAGCGAAAGAACTTCCCCATCTTGAACTGTCAAATCGAAGCAATCAAAAATTTGTTTTTGCCCAAACTGTTTGGAAATCTTTTTAAGTTCTAGCATGGAATCTCCTTACTTATAGCCATTAAATCTTTTTTCAACTTGCTTCGATAAAATCGTTACAAGACCAATCAAAATCAGATAAATCATACCAGCAATAAACATTGGTGCCAAAGTAGCATCTCTATTTGCAGCAGTCTTACTTGCTAACAAAAGATCCCCTACACCAAGAACATAAACCAATGAAGAATCTTTCACTAAAGTGATGATCTCATTGAAAACACTTGGGAGAACAATTTTAAATACTTGCGGCAAAATAATATAGTGAATCGTCTGAAAGGTATTTAATTTTAAAACTTTTGCTGCTTCATATTGACCATTTGGAATTGCCTCAATACCACCACGAAAAATTTCAGCATAATAAGCAGCATAATTTAAAGTAAATGCTAAAATAGCGGCTGGCATACGGTCAAAACTGATACCAACACTTGGTAACACATAGTAGAAAAAAATTAATTGGAGTAATAAGGGGGTCCCACGCATCATCCACACATACAATATCAAAAACCATTGCAATGGTTTAAAAGAAATCCTCATTAAAAAAGCTAAAATAGCACCTAAAGGTATAGAGAGAATGATAACAATAAAGAACACCTGTAAAGTAACCAAGGTTCCGTCTAATAAGCTGGGTAATACTTGCTGAATGTAGGTCATGTTAGCTCCTAAAAATAAATGTTTAACTATTATATCAAATTTTCTTAACAAATTCTGATTTCAATTTCATAGCACCAAAGCCTTCAATCTTGCAATCAATATTATGATCGCCTTCAACAAGACGAATATTTTTAACACGGGTTCCCTGTTTAAGATCTTTCGGGGCACCTTTCACTTTTAAATCTTTGATAACTGTAATCGTATCACCATCTGATAATCTAGCACCATTGCTATCTAAAACAACCAAGCCTTCTTCAACAACTTCCTCACCTGGCGTCCATTCAAAAGCACACATTGGGCAGATTAATAAATGACCGTCTTCATAAACATATTCAGACTGGCATTGCAAACAATTTGGTAGTGACATCTTGCTCTCCTAAAATTCTTAATGTTAATATTTTACTTTAGAAATGAGTATTTGACAAGATGAATACGTTATCATTACGGATTTTTAGAAATAACGACTAAGTAAAATAGGCTAAGAAATATTAACTAGCCAAAATTTCCTAAAGCCAGCATCACTATTTAAACAAATAAGGTAACTAACTTCTATAGCTACCTCATTAACTTATTCTACCGTTACTGCCTTAGCAAGATTACGAGGTTTATCAACGTCAAGACCCCGTTGTAAAGAAGCATAATAGGCAACTAATTGAGTTGGAATAACCATAGCGATTGACGCTAAGAAAGGATGAACCTTATTAACAATAAAGTCGTCATCTTCACGCTCAAGACCTTCTTCAACAATAGTTAGAACACGTGCGCCACGAGCTACAACTTCTTGAATATTACCACGTGTATGAGAAGCAATCAATTCACTTGAAGAAATTAAGCCAATAACTGGTGTTCCATCTTCGATCAAAGAAATGGTTCCGTGTTTTAACTCGCCAGCCGCAAATCCTTCACATTGAATATAAGAAATTTCTTTCAATTTCAGCGCTGCCTCCATAGCAACATAATAATCACTGCCACGCCCAATATAGAAAGCATTACGAGTTGTTGTTAATAAATCCTCAACTTTTTGGGCAATTAAGTCTTTCTCAGTTAATGTTGCTTCGATGGATTGAGCGACTAATGATAATTCATGAACCAGGTCAAATCTAATAGCTGCTTGTTTTCCGTTGGCTTCTCCGACCGCTTTAGCTAAAAAAGCAAGGGTTGCAATTTGTGCCGTGTAAGCTTTTGTTGAAGCAACAGCTATTTCAGGTCCTGCATGGATAAGCATTGTATAGGTTGCTTCACGCGATAACGTTGAACCTGGAACATTTGTTATTGTCAAACTTGGAATTCCCATCGTATTTGCCTTAACCAAAACTTGACGACTATCTGCTGTTTCACCCGATTGACTCAAAAGGATAAACATTGGCTTTTGACTAAGCAAAGGCATGTGATAACCCCACTCAGATGCTACTCCTAATTCAACTGGAGTATCTGTTAACTGTTCAAGCATTGCCTTAGCTGCAAAACCAGCATGATAAGATGTTCCAGCTGCTAGAATATAAAGACGATCGGCCTCTTGAATGGAGGAGATGATTGCCGGATCAATAACCATTTTCCCAGCTTCATCAGCATAAGCAGAAATTAATTTACGCATAACCGTTGGCTGCTCATCAATCTCTTTCAACATATAAAATGGGTAGGTTCCCTTACCAATATCAGATAAATCCAATTCAGCAGTATAAGAATCACGTTCAAGCAAATGCCCTTCATAATCCATAACAGTTACTGCGTCTTTTGTTAGAATAACAAGTTCTTTATCATGAATTTCCATAAATTCACTAGTTTCTCTAATCATCGCCATTGCATCAGAACAAACCATATTATACCCCTCACCAAGCCCAATAAGCAATGGCGATTTGTTCTTAGCAACATAAATCGTATCAGTTGCTTGACTATCGATTAAAGCAAAGGCATACGAGCCTTCAATAATAGATAAGGCTTTTTTGAAAGCTTCTAATACAGAAAGCTTATCGTCTTCAACAAACTTACCAATAAGGTGAACGGCTATCTCTGTATCAGTTTGTCCCTTAAAATCATGCCCAGCAAGGTCATTTTTCTTGATTTGGACATAATTCTCAATCACCCCATTATGAACAAGCACAAAACGACCCGTTTGAGAAGTATGAGGATGCGCATTAGCTTCTGTTGATTTTCCATGAGTAGCCCAACGGGTGTGACCAATCCCTGTTGATCCAGCAACGTCAATGCCGATTTTGGAACGTAAATCAGCAATTCGCCCCACTGATTTGATTAAATGCGATTGCTCTGCATTGGCAACAAAAATGCCAGCTGAATCATATCCACGATATTCTAACTTTTCAAGTCCTTGCATTAAGACATCAGTTGCATTACGATTTCCAACAACACCAACAATTCCACACATATTATTTACCTTAGTAAGTTAGCTTACTACTTTCTCTCATAATCACAAAAATTGGTATAGTCTAATTGAACCAATAAAAATACTATATTTATAGTATATAGAAACATAATAATCTTGTCAATCGCAAAATTGGTCTAGCCTAATTTACATAATGAAAAGAGTAGTCTGAAAACTACTCTACCTCTACAAAACCAAATTCACTTAAAGGTAACACTCTAAATGTTACTAATCCTTTAATTTGTGATGCATCAATTAAACCAAATCGACGGCTATCGTTCAAATTTTTACGGTTATCATTTAAAAGGAGATACTTCCCTTTTGGAACTTTTTGATACTTATTTTTTGTAATAGTTGAAATTGTAAAGTCCTCTGTGTATAAGGTTCCAAGAGGAGCATTATTTAAGTATCGTGCTTTCATAGTCTCTAAATAAGCTTGTGATTCAACCATATTGTTAAGGTAAAAAATATCATCCATATAGGTAACACCATCCCCCTCAACAGCAATCACACGGCTAACATAGTCCTTTTTACCAACTGTATAAACCACGAAATCCTTATATTGAGGTCTAATATTTTTCTTAACGGTAATCAGATCACCATTTCTCAAATAAGCATTAGCTGTGGCAGGGGTTATTCTAAAGGTTGAAAAAACAAATATTCTTAGCAGAATAGCCCCGATGATAACAATTAATAACAATAATATATTTCTTATAAAATCTCGCTTTACCATATTCGCTCCTAGTCTGTTCCTTTATTATACCATGATATAGGTCAGAAAAAAAGCAGACAATTTGCCATTACATGCCTCAAACCTAAAAATGCCTGCAACCCTTTTTGGGAAACATGCATTCTTAACCTATTCACAGATCTTATTTCAAAACCAGCTTAACATTGTTTAAAATGGTATATGACTAGATATATAATGCTTTCTAAAAAGAATAGTTTCTCCGTGTGTTTAACTTGTTTTCAACTACTCTTTTATCCATTCCTAATCGCTAATAAGCTTATCCAATATCATTTAAAAATGTTAGATTTATAAAAATCAAGTAGGGACTAATCTCTAGTCCCTCTCACACCACCGTGCGTGCCGTTCGGCACAGCACACGGCGGTTCAACTAAATTTTAACGAGAGTACATAGACTCCCTCATCTCTCATTCTATACAGTCGTTCTATTTGTACTGTCCTATATTTGTGAACAGTAGTCATCATTTACGTTTTCTGCCTACCGTCTTTTCAGACCAAGAATTAGAATAGACAACTCTATTTTGAGCGATAGTCATTTAATTGTTCAGCCCTTCGCTCCGTTTCTATTACAGAAACTTCATCACTACTATGGCTTCAGCTGACTTCTTGTCGTTCGTTATTACTAGGTTATTACCTCGACAAGACCTCACGGGATAAGTCGTACATCTTTCCTCGTTTACTCTCGTGATTTACGTATATAGGTTACGACTACCTATTTGGACTTTAGAGTTTTATACCCCCTCATCCGCTATATACGCCTTAGTATCACGTTTCTGTTCGTAGAGCCACGATTTCGCTATCCCTTCCTCTCTCCGCTACCTCACGATAGTCAGGCTTGGGAGTCGCTATTGGGTTCACCGGTAGCGGGTGCCCACGGAGGACTTTCACCTCAGATGTACGACATGCCCGTCGTACATAAAAGAGGCTAGAAAAATTTTCTAGACCTCTACTCTACTATTTAACAGTGCGTACACGCATTGTGTTTGTACCGCCGGTACCAACTGGAACACCAGCTACAATAACAATATTATCACCTGACTGTACCAAGCCTGTTTCAAGAGCAACACGTTCTGCTACTTCAAACATATCATCTGTTGATGATGGTTTCTCAGCAAGAACAGGAATTACACCCCAGTTGATCATCAAAGCACGTTGTACTTTTTCGTCAAAAGTTACAGCTAAGATGTCAGCATCTGGACGGAATTTAGAAATCGCACGAGCAGTGTTACCTGTCTCAGTAATAGTCACAACAAGTTTAATGTCCATTGAATGTGCGGCATCTTTAACAGCTGAAGCAATAACGTCTGTTTTGTTTGTACGCGGGAATGCAGACGAATCTAAACGGCCATATTCGTTAAGAAGAGTTTGAGCGTTTTTATCAATAGTTGCCATTGTACGAACTGACTCAACTGGATATTTACCATTAGCTGATTCACCAGAAAGCATTGTTGCATCTGTACCATCAATAACAGCGTTGAAGACGTCAGATACTTCTGAACGTGTTGCACGTGGCTTTTCAGTCATTGTTTCAAGCATGTTTGTTGCAGTAATAACTGCTTTACCAGCTGCGTTCACCTTTGTAATAATCATCTTTTGGAATACTGGAACCATCTCAAACGGAACTTCAATCCCCATGTCACCACGAGCAATCATGATACCATCAGCTGCTTCGATGATTTCATCAAGATTGTCAATACCTTGCTGGTTTTCGATTTTAGCAAATAATTGAACATGGTCATTGCCAGTTTCACGGCAGATGTCACGGACCTCTTCAACATCTTTAGCAGTACGTACAAATGAAATTGCAATAAAGTTAAGTCCTTGTTCAAGACCAAAACGGATATCAGCATTATCACGGTCAGCGAGTGCTGGGAAAGGAATTTTAGTGTTGGGAATATTAACACCTTTTTGTTTGGCAATAATCCCATCATTTTCAACTTCAACCACAAATTGACGGGTTGCAATATCTTTTTCAACAACCTTCAAACCAAGCTTCCCGTCGTCAATAAGGATAGTATGACCAACTTCTACTTCATCATAAATGTCAAGACTACCAGCAACATTCAAAGCAATGACATCGCGAGTTGATTGAATTCCTTGTGTTGTTGCCACGCGAATTTTTTCACCCGTCACATAACTAAATTCTTTAGCATCATCTGCAAATAATTCCGTACGCATTTCAGGACCTTTTGTGTCCAAAAGGAAACCAACTTTTTGACGAGCTATTTCTTCGGCACGACGAACTGTTGCCATACGGTCACCTTGCTCCTTGTGATCACCGTGTGAGAAATTGAAACGGAAGACATTCGCACCAGCTTCAATTAATTCAGCAATTTTTTTTGCGGATTCTTCAACATCAAGTTGACCAGCCCAGTAACCATCTTCTCCGTATTTTTTACCACCACGGATTTCAACCGCAGGACCAAGTGTTGCAACAATTTTTACACGTTTATTCATTTTACTCTGAAACTCCCTTATTTTTTTGTCAATAATTGACGATTTAACATTTTTAACTAAACTTATTGTGATAATGAACGATTCAAACTTGCAAAATCTAAACGTGCTTTGTGGGGATTATTAACAATAATCTTACCTTCTTCAGTGAGACTGAACAAAGCACCTTCTTCTGCAGTTCCAAGAATTGGACTCTCAACAAGTTCTTCATGATGAATACCGACAGCTAAGCCACCTTTACCTGCTTTAAGTAATTCAACAGCGTGTGACCCCATCCATGAAGCGATTACACGGTCTCGCGCAGTTGGTGATCCTCCACGAAGAATATGACCAAGGTTTGTCACTCGAAGATCACTCGTGTCACCAGCTTCTTTCAATTTTTGAGCAAAAGCATCACCACTCATAACACCTTCAGCTAGTACAATAATGTGGTGGTTTTTACCCTTATGTTCAAAGTCATATTTGATTGTTGAAACAACTTTTTCAATATCAAATTCTTCTTCTGGAACAATAATTTGATCAGCACCACTTGCGATACCTGCCCAAAGTGCAATGTCACCTGCATTACGCCCCATCACTTCAACAACAAAGGTTCGACCATGACTTGATGAAGTGTCACGAAGTTTATCAATGGCTTCAACAGCTGTATTAACTGCTGTATCAAAACCAATAGTGTAGTCAGTCCCAGCAATATCGTTATCAATCGTTCCTGGAATACCTACCGCAGGGAAACCGTGCTCTGTCAGACGCATCGCACCATGATAAGAACCATCTCCTCCAATAACAACCACACCTTCAATACCATGTTTTTTTAGCTGCTCAATACCAGCCAATTGACCTTCAAGTTGAGCAAATTCTGGATAACGAGCTGAGTATAAGAAAGTTCCCCCACGTGAAATTTTGTCACCAACTTCTTTTGAACCTAGTGGGAAAATATCGCCATCAACCATACCTGCATAACCACGGTTAATGCCATAAACTTCCATTCCTTCTGAAATTGCTTTACGAACGACTGCCCGAATAGCAGCATTCATACCAGGAGCGTCACCGCCACTGGTTAAAACAGCAATACGTTTCATTCTTTGGTACTCCTTTAATTAATTTAACGCTCTTATTATAGCATATTCATTTGCAAATTACTTCACTAATTGACTATTTTTATCGAAAAACCGTTTTCAAAACATAGGGATGGAGTTTTTCTTCCAAATCAGTATTTTGTTGAACTTGCAGATTATTTAATTCGATGGTTTCTTTACTGTCTTGGTAATGAATAACCACCGGAACATCTCCCGGAAAAGCAGATAAGATTTGCGAAATGGCTGCATCAACATGATGATCTTCTACTAATAGCCAGTATTTTTTACTATTTGCCACTTGTAATTGTTGACAAATCATCTGCAAATGCTGATCACGTTCTTTAATTCGTCCCTTAAGATAATATAACTGTCCTTCTTTTAACTGATCCTTGTAAAGGGCATATTGCTCAGGGAAAAGAGTAACATCAAGTTTTTTCTTCGCATCATTCACATTCAAAAAAGCCATCTGCTGACCACTTGTTTTTGTCCGAATGACTCTGATCGTATCCACTTGAATTAACACAGTAGCTTCTGTCTCTTTAACTAATTGTGAAATCGGTGTAATAGCACGACTACTCTTTTCTGCCATTTCGGTAAGAGGGTGCTTACTCATGCCAACACCAATTAGTTCCTGTTCAAGATAATATTTATCTACCGCTGAATAATCTTCTGTTTCGACCCAGCTAAAGGAGGAATCTGCAAATAAAGATCCTAGTTCATTCACAAAGACAAGAAGACCTTCCAAATTATCGAGAATCTTCTTACGATTCCCATCAAAATAATCAAAAAGTCCTATTTTAATTAAGGAGTCAAGACAAACTGGTTTTTGATATTTTTCAGGAATTCTTGCTACAAAATCTTCTACACTGTTAAATGGTCTATTCTCAATAATCCAATAAGCAAAATCTCTAGGTAACCCTTTGACATTTTTTAACCCCATATAAATCTTACTATCTTCAATTTTATCAGTATAGGGAATAGTATTAATGGTAATTTGTGCCACTTGAAAACCAGATTCAAGAGCATCTGTAATGTAGTCGCTGCTTGAATAATTCATCATGACATCGTAAAAGACTGCTGGATAATGTGCTTTAAAATAAGCTAATTGAAATGCCAAGGCAGAATAGGCAAAGGCATGGCTACGATTAAAACCATAACCTGCAAATTTCTCCATTCGTTTAAAGAGTAACTTGGCAGTTTCCTGGGATCGTCCTAAGTTTGTTGCACCCTCGATAAACTCTTCTTCCATTTTCTGCATTTCAAGAAGATTCTTCTTGGACATGGCACGTCGTAATAAATCAGCTTTCCCAAGTGTAAAACCAGCATAAACTTGAGCAATTTGCATCACTTGTTCTTGATAAAGCATAATACCATAGGTAGGCTCTAAAATTGGAGCGATTACGGGATCAATTAAGTCAATTTTTTCATGCCCCTCCCTACGCTTAATAAAGTTAGTTGTGTAATCACTGGCACCTGGTCTGTTCAAACTAGTTGTCGCAACAATTTCCTCAAATTGTCGAGGCTTTATTCGCTTTAGTAAATTAATGGCACCATTTTGTTCAAACTGGAAAATACCTTTTGTATCTCCTCTAGCAAATAGCGCTAATGTTTTGCGATCTTCTAAATCAATAGCTGCAATATCAATGCTATGACCATAATCTTTTGCGACTTTTTCTTGCATTTTTTGCACAAAAGTTAGGTTTCTTAACCCTAACAAATCCATTTTTAGAAGACCATTTGCTTCAACAGCACTTGCATCGTACTGCGTAATCATCATATCTTCTCCCGATTTTAAAGGGATATGATCAGTCAAGGTTTTATCACTCATGACAATTCCTGCTGCGTGAATAGAAGTTTGTCTTGGATTTCCCTCAATACGTTTAGCAATAGCAAAAGCCTTTTGAAATTCCAAACGGCTAGTTATCGTTTGTCTAAAAGAAATATTTTTTTCGTAGACTGTCGCCAAACTATCTTTAAACCCAATTTTTTTGGTTAGTTTCGTGAGTTCATATTCTGGAACCCCAAAGCGTTTAAAAACATCACGTATTGCTTGTTTGGGACCAAAGGTTGAAAAGGTTACAATTTGAGCTGAATGGTCACTGCCATAACGGTCACGCACGTAGTGAAGAAATTCTGAGCGGTAAATATCCGGAAGGTCAATATCAATATCAGGCATGCTATAGCGCTCTTTATTCAAAAAACGTTCAAACAGTAGATTGTTCTTAACCGGATCAACACCTGTAATATTAAGTGAGTAAGCGACTAAACTTCCTGCAGCAGACCCACGTCCCATTCCCATATAATAGCCTCTGCTACGACCAAAACGAAGTAAATCCCACACAATAAGAAAATAGTCATCAAAACCCATCTCCGAAATCACTGACAATTCATGAGTCAAACGTGACTGATAAGGGGGGGTCCATAAGCCTTTTTCCTTCAATCCTGTTTCTGTCAATTCTCGTAACTCTTGCTTAGCAAGCTTATCACGATTAAAACGAGGCAACTTTAAATCAGCATCGAATTCATAACTAATCGAAGCGACCAAAGCCTCAAGATTAAACAAAGCTTGGGGACAATTAGCTTGATAAAATGTGGTTAATTCCTGGCAAGATATTAAATCTTGTCCTTTATTTACAACTTTTGTATCAACTAAACTAAGATTGTCACGAATCGCATGCAGCATGTGCAAGGTTTCCATATCATCAGTTGAAAAATAACGAACAGTCCTTAGAGGAATGGGCTGATGCCGATCATCTATCTTGCTAAAATCACTAGTCTCATCAATGCCAATAAAATACTCAAAAGGCAAAATAAAATCACCAACTAACTCCCTTTGAGGAATAATAAGAGCCAATCCCTCTAAATATTGACACAAGTGCTCAACATCCAACTTGCCAGACATTTTTTCAGTAGACACTTTTAACAAATTTTGATAACCAATAGTGTTCTTGGCAACTAATTTTAATGATATCTGGTGTTCCTGATAAACAAGATCAATATCAAGCCCTAAAACAGGTTGAAGCCCATAATCCTGACATCCCCTAATAAAATGGTAAGCACCATACAGGTTGTCTTTGTCCATAATTCCTATGGTTTGATAACCTAGTTGCTTTGCTTGTTCAAAATAGTGACTCAAATCAATCAAACTATCCATGAATGAATAAACGGTTTTTGTGTCTAATTGAGCAAACATAGGCTCCTCCTTCGTCTGTCTTACTAACTATTATACTATGAAAAAAGCTTTACTGCCTATATTTTACCTCTGTGTTTTATTGATTCTTCTCTATAATAAGAAGAAAATGCCATAAAACTTGACATTCCCATTGTTTTTTTGTACCATTCATTTAGTACAAAAAACTATTCTATACGAGAGGAGACCACATGCCTTGGAAATTTGATGAAAAATCCCCCATTTACGCACAGATAGCTCAGCATATCCTGATGCAAATTATTAGTCAAGAAATTAAGACCGGAGACCAACTTCCAACTGTTCGTGAATATGCCGAAATTGCTGGTGTTAACCCTAATACTATGCAAAGAGCTTTTACTGAATTAGAACGTGAAGGAATCGTTTATTCACAACGTACTGCTGGTCGTTATGTAACCCAAAATCAGGAATTAATCGCTCGTAAAAGACGGGAATTAGCAATTAGCGAGTTAGAATCATTTATTCGTAACATGACCAAAATGGGATTTGACCGCACTGAAATTATTCCAGTTTTAACAACCTTTTTAGAGGAGGCTTCAGAATAATGGCACAATTATTACAACTGCACCATGTTTCAAAATCTTTCAAAAGAAAAAAAGCCGTTGATGACTTAACACTAACAATTCCTAGCGGTAAAATCATTGGCTTATTGGGACCAAATGGAAGTGGTAAAACAACGCTTATTAAACTTATTAATGGTCTTTTACAGCCAAGCAAAGGTGACATTGTCATTGATGGCTATCGACCATCCGTCGAAACTAAGAAAATTATCTCCTACTTACCAGACACCACCTATCTTAACGAAAATATGAAAATAAAAGATATGCTGGATTTTTTTAGTGATTTCTACAATGATTTTGATAAGACTAAAGCAATTAGTCTCCTAAGGGACTTGGAACTAAATCCTGATGAACGCTTCAAAAATCTCTCCAAAGGGAATAAAGAAAAAGCTCAGTTAATTCTCGTCATGAGTCGCAAAGCAAAACTCTATATCCTTGATGAACCTATCGGTGGTGTTGATCCCGCAGCTAGAGAATATATCTTAAAAACCATTATCAATAATTATTCGGAAAATGCATCTGTCATTATCTCAACTCACCTTATTTCAGACATTGAACCTATCCTTGACGAAGTTATTTTTTTAAAAAAGGGAAAACTTTGCCTATCTGGTAATGCTGACGACCTGCGAGAAGAGCATCAGCAATCTATTGATTCTCTCTTTAGGGAAATATACAAGGTTTAGGAGGTTATCATGTTTGGAAAATTATTAAAATACGAATTTAGATCCATTGGTAAATGGTATTTTGCACTCAATGCCGGAGTTATTGCAATTGCCGCAATTTTGTCTTTCACAATAAAAATGTTTACCCAAAATGCCAATGATGCCGGTCTATTTGGGACGCTTGCTAATAAAATGCTCCCTTTGACTCTAGCCTTAACTTTTGGCGCCTTATTTGCTGGGTCACTACTATCAACATTACTAATTGTTATTAATCGTTTTAGTAAACATATTTTTGGTCGCGAAGGTTACTTAACTCTAACCTTACCTGTTAGTTCCCATCAAATTATTTTATCTAAATTATTAGCGTCATTTATTTGTAGTCTATTTAACTTTATCGTTTTAATCTTTGGCATTGCCATTCTGATCATTCCAATGGTTGACTTTAAGGAGATTCTAGAAGCTCTAAGACATGTCATAATGACTAATAACATGTTTAATCATGTCCTCTTACTTACTTATGTTCTTTTGTCATCTTTTACCAGTATCCTACTAATTTATTTTGCTATCTCGATTGGACAACTCTTCTCTAATCATCGTGGATTAATGGCTTTTATGGCTTACTTTATTTTAATCATTATTATTAGTGTTGTGACAACTTACATTAATAGCAAAATTCTCGGATTTGATTCAACTAATAATGGTTTTCAAGGTAATGATCGAGCATTGATTTACATTCTAATACTAGAACAGTTTGTCGAAATGCTAATCTGTTACTTTACGACCAACTTCATTATTAAAAATAAACTTAATATTCAATAACTCGCCTAAACTTCCCTAGCAGCAAACAGAAAACATTGTGTCTAGTGGGAGTTTTTTTAATCAAAAAATCATAACCCCCATCTCATGTATCTATAGGAAATGGGGAGTAAAAACTGATCTCACCAAAGATTTTATGATTTGCTCACATTCTTTAACGGTATAAAAACCATGATATAAAGCCTTTTCCAAAAATAAAAAGATAACTATAACCGATGATAGAGATAGGTTTTGTTACTAAAATAATAGTTGTAAAACGTCTCAATGACATATCTGTCAAACCAGTAACCATCACCATAACATCTGCTGGAGATATTGGCGAAAGCATACAAAAAATAAATAATTTCTCATAGCCAGATGTCTCTAAGCGACACTCATAACGGTAAAAAGTTTTTTCATCCACAAAAAGTAAAATAAATTGACGACCGTAGGCTTTAACCAACAAAAAGAGGATAACACTTCCGATAATAATACCGATATAATTATACATAAAGCCAGCGATAGGACCAAAGATTAAAAATCCAGCAACTGTTGTGATTCCTCCAGGGATAACAGGAAATACAATTTGAATAATCTGAATAACAATAAAAATAAGTGGACCCCAAACCCTGTAATGGTGGACAAAATCCTTAAGTGCATTACTGTCATTTAAAATGCCTAACTTGTAGAGCCAAAAGACAAGAGCAAAAGAACCAATTAGAGCAATTACTCCTAAAATCTTGATGATTTTCTGCCAAATATAATAAGCTTTTGAATTTTGATTTATCATAGCTTAATCATACCACAAGCCATGATTTTTTGCTATTTCTAAAACATTTTGTTATAATAAACCTCGTGGGTATTTAATGTATCTTACTTCATGGGGTTGTTACGGATTCGACAGGCATTATGAGACATGTTTTGCGTCCCATCGGCAGATGTAAAATGCCAGTTAAATATAACTGCAAAAAATACAAACTCTTACGCTTTAGCTGCCTAAACACCAGTTAGCGTGACTTCTACAAGATTGCTTGTGTCCTGCTAGAAGTCTCAAAACAGCAAGCTATGTTTAAGGGATTGTCTAGTTCCTTAAAAAGAAATAGTTAGACTCGCAAGATAAGAACTTGAGTTATGTGTCCTTATCTTGTTAAAACAAGACATAACCTATGGTCGTAGACAAATATGTTGGCAGATGTTTGGACGTGGGTTCGACTCCCACCAGCTCCATTAAGACTTACCACAACTTTCTATAAGTTCTTAAAACCTTGTTAAATCAAGGTTTTTTCTTTTTGCTTTGTTGATGCATGCACTATTATTTCTAAAAGAGTAACAACTAAACATATTTGTCCTAAGAAACAACAGTTCTATTTCTACTGGTACAATAATGTGCTATTTTTTATCTAAGTAGTTTTTTTGTTACATCAACTCTCTAAACATCGTCTATTTGTCTATTCGCAAAAAATTCTGTCAAATGGTCTTCCCTTAATTATCGATTTTATTGGATAAAGTCAAATAATATTACGATTGCCTGTATGATAAGTTCAAGATAACACATTAGAAAAATTTACCTCACTCCTTTTACCAAAAACAGCAAAATAATTTGAAATATTTGACAGTTCCTGTCCTAAACCCTTAATTTAAACTTACCAACCACGAAACCATTTATTCCGAAGTATAAACAAAAATATTTGAACATGATTTTAAACTTAAAAGAGCAAGTTTCTAAAATCACATGTCTTTATCTCGCAGTAAAAATAATAGGTTATCTAAGGAAGCACAAAGCCTAGTATCTAGTTAGCAACTTCTAAACTTTCCTTACCATCAAATCAAATTCTCTCTAAAATATGTTATAATGTAACAAAAGAAATTTTTAGGAATTGTGATATGAAAAAACAAACACTAGTTAACTTACTTACTCTCCCTTTTATGATAACTGCCTTAACAGCCTGCTCTCCACACAAAGATAAAAAAGTTAGTCAGACCAACAAAACGACTATGACAGAAACAAAAAAAGCAGAGCATCAGGATGTTCGAGCTAACTTTGAAAAAATCAAATTAGCAACGGCTGCTTCAGAGTTTAAAGGGGGAACAAATCTTGAAGAATTAACCACACTTTTTGGGCAACCTAGTCAACACACGAAAAAAACTGCTGGTAATGTCATACTTGATTCATATACTTGGAAATTCGATCAAGTGACTGTTAGTGTTAGTCTTTATGAAAACAACAGTATCGTCAAGACTATTTCAAACTTTGCTTTCTTAAGAGACTTGAATTTATCACAAAAAGATTACCAAAAGTTACAAAAAGGAATGTCTTATGAAGATGTCAAAAAACTACTAACTGAACCAGATAATTATAGTCAAGCTTCCTCTAGTAATGGTCAGACACTCCAAGCCATTTGGATTAGTGGTTTAAAAACAGAAACTGATAATGCCAATATTTCACTTGTTTTTGAAAATAATCAGTTGACAGAAATGTCGCAAGTTGGACTTGAAAAGTAAAAAGCAGTGATATCATCATAAATCATACTACGCTTTCGGAGCAATCAACTAAAACCAAAAAAGCTGCTAGCCTATTGTAGAGGGCTAGTAGCTTTTAAACTATTCTCAGAAACCACAGAAAAATCTAATTAGATGCACAGATCAGATAAAGAATTAATTCATACCCCAAAAACCACGCAACTTCTATCTAACTTAATAACTTTCCTTTTGTTTTTATTATCCACCTTGAGGGAATCGAACCCCCATCTCAAGAACCGGAATCTTACGTGATATCCATTACACTAAAGGTGGTTAGTACTTTTATAGTATATCATAAAAGTACCGATTTTTAAATGACTTTATGATAAGAAAACACAAAAGGTCGAGGGAGATACCTCAACCTTGGTTTGGTTATTACAATTCAATATCACCGAAAAGATCAGCCATTGAGAATCCAGTTTGAGTTTCTGGAAGTTCATAATCACGTTTAGCATCACGTTTTGGACGTCGTGGACGTGAGTGGCGTTTTTCTTCTTTATTTTCACCTTCAGCTTGTGCTGGACGCTCTTCAAGAGCCTTCATTGAAAGTGATACGCGCTCATCAGCAGCATTAACTTCAAGAACTTTAACAGCCACTTCTTGACCTACTGAAAGAACATCCTTTGGATTTTCAACACGTTTATGTGAAATTTGTGAAATATGAACAAGTCCATCAATACCTGGTAATACTTCAACAAAAGCACCAAAGTCAGTTAAACGTTTCACTTTACCTTCAACAACATCACCTTGAGCAAGTTTTTGTTCAACACCGTCCCATGGTCCAGGCGTTGTTGCTTTAAGTGAAAGTGATACACGACCAGCCTCTTCATCAATTGAAAGGACTTTAACTTCAACTTCTTCACCGACAGAAACAACTGATTTTGGTGAAACGTTACGCTCATGAGATAACTCAGTTACGTGAACAAGTCCATCAACACCACCAAGGTCAATGAAAGCACCAAAGCTTGTCAAACGAGCAACTGTACCAGTAACAACTGAACCTTCTGAAAGTTTAGAGAAAACTTCAGTACGTGCTTCTTTAGCAGCTTCTTCGATAACCTCACGACGTGACAAGATGAAACGATTTTCTGCTGCATCAACTTCTTTGATTTTAGCATCAAATTCTTGACCGACAAATTTTTCAGTGTTGCGAACAAAACGTGTATCAATCATTGAAGCAGGGATAAATCCACGAAGTCCTTCAAATTCAACTGAAAGACCACCTTTGACCGCACGAGTACCTTTAACCGTAACAATTTCACCTTCACGACCGATAAGTTTGTCCCAAGCTTTGCGAGCTTCCAAACGTTTTTTAGATACTAGGAAAGTAACTGTATCAGTATCTTTACCTACTACTTGACGAAGAACAAGTACTTCAACTGTGTCGCCAGCTTTAACAAAGTCATTAATGTCAGCATCACGGTCGTTAGTCAATTCACGAAGTGTCAAGACACCTTCAACACCTGTTCCTTCGATAACAACGTTTGCTTGACCGTTATCAACAGTTAAAACTTCCGCAGTGACAACATCACCAGGGTTCACTTCGCTAACACTGTTTAGCAAATCTTCAAATTCATTCATTCTAAAAAATCCTCCAACAAAAGCTAGCTTATGCTAGCTTTTGATAACAATATATTTTCTCAAGGTAACCCGCAACGACAACAACTTTTATCTTTGACGGTCTCAGACTCTGCCTGATACCTCTGACTGGGGTAGCTGGATTCGAACCAACGCATGAGGGAGTCAAAGTCCCTTGCCTTACCGCTTGGCTATACCCCAAAATCCTCATAAAAACCTAACCATCTTAATCATGATTAGCTTTGAGATGGAAAGAGAGGGATTCGAACCCCCGAACCCGAAGGAGCGGATTTACAGTCCGCCGCGTTTAGCCTCTTCGCTATCTTTCCATAACAACAAAAACTATTCTATCATAGTTTTTGTATGCTTGCAAGTATTTTCACCACTTTTAATGGTTCAAATTATAGTTTTCAATGACATTTTCAACTGCTTGTTCGAGTGTTTTAAAGAAGCTATCTACGGTACCATTTTTCAAGACTACAAATTTCTCATCAAACTCTGCAATTTCTCCAACAATCCGTTTACCAATTTGTAGCTGATAGCCATCAATCTCCGTATGATCAACCATCACTTTTTGATCACTTAATTGAATCTCAATTTTTTTATCTTTTTTACTCATCACTTCACCTCACTTTGTCTATTTTACACAAAATCAAAAAAGCTTGCAACCACAAGCTTTCCGTTTAATCAACTTTTACAATCCAACCTTCTGGCGCTTCAATATCACCAAATTGAATACCAACTAACTCATCATACAACCGACGCGTCACTGGACCAACTTCTGTTTCACTGTAAAAGACATGTAGCTTATCTTTGTACTGAATACCTCCAATTGGCGAAATAACAGCCGCTGTGCCGCAGGCACCTGCTTCAACAAACTTATCAAGTTCATCAACAGCAACATCGTCCTCAATAGCTGTCATACCAAGTCTTTCTTCAGCTAACTGGAGCAATGAATACTTGGTAATAGATGGTAAAATAGATGGACTTAATGGTGTGATAAATTCATTCTCAGCAGTGATTCCAAAGAAGTTTGCAGCACCTACTTCTTCAATTTTAGTATGTGTCGCTGGATCTAAGTAAATCACATCGGAATAGCCAGCAGATTTCGCTGCTTTTCCTGGTAATAAACTGCCAGCATAATTTCCACCAACTTTGGCAGCACCTGTTCCATAAGGAGCCGCACGATCAAATTCTTCAGAAACAATAAAGTTAGTTGGAGCAAGACCACCTTTGAAATAGTTTCCTACTGGCATGGCGAAAATTGTAAAAATATATTCTTCGGCTGGTTTGACACCAATAATGTCTCCAATACCGATCAATAAGGGTCTAAGGTAAAGGGTAGCGCCCGTGCCATAAGGGGGCACAAAATTTTCATTAGCCTTTACTACTTGTTTAACAGCATCAATAAATTGTTCGGTAGAAACCTGTGGCATCAATAAACGATCAGCCGTTGCTTGTAAACGTGCAGCATTACGATCTGGTCTGAATAATTGAATAGAGCCATCTTTGGTACGATAAGCTTTTAAGCCTTCAAAGGCCTGTTGTCCGTAGTGTAAGGCTGGAGAACTTTCAGAAATATGTAAAGTAGCCTCTTCTGTTAATTGACCCTTATCCCACTTTCCGTTCTTATAGTACGAAATATAACGAAATGGCAATTTGTGGTATTCAAAACCTAAATTTTCCCAATCAATAGCTGTTGTCATCATCGGACCTCTTTTCTACTTTTTTCCATTGTAACTTTTTTTTGATAATTTTCAAGTCTCTTTTTCATTTGTCTGAAATATTCTGATTTCAACAATTACATTAAAATAATAGAAAACCCTCTTTTAACGTATTCTTGCTGCTCTGACTTCTTGATCTGAGATGGTATCTGAAATAAAGGAGCCGTTGCTGGTTCGTTCAGATAAGGATAGGTCTTCTAATCGAATCCGATAGGCTTGACCAGTTTTTGTGATGACCTCTAAAATGTGTTGTTTTGTACTTTCTTCTGGTATTTCCGTAAATAAATCAAACATTTCAGATGAGGTGTCGGACAATACTGATCCTGCTAAAAAGACTTTATGTGGTTTCGCTTTTAATTCTCTTAAGATCAGTAGCCCTCTGTTGGCACGACTGGTCTGTGGAATATCATCGACAGCCATGCGTTTTAAAGAACCTCTGTGTGTCAAGACAAAGAACGACTGACTTGTTACAGCAAAGGCAGAAGCCAAACTATCATCTTTTTTCAAATTAATCCCTTTAACTCCCGCAGATTTTAAGCCTTGAATAGGCACTTCTTGACTGGAAAATCGTAGAGCATAACCATTTTTAGTCACCAATAGAAGATCTTCCATGATAATTGGTGCTAGGCTCACAACACGGTCTTTAGCATCTTTTAAGTTGACATACTTGGTTGACTTAGATTTATAAGTACGCCATGGACGCAATTCTTTTCGGTCGAATCGTTTGACAAATCCATTTTGAGTGACAGCAATATAAAGCCCTTGATCAAAAGAGGTCACAATATCAGCATACAAGATTTCCTCATCAGGAGCAAAATTAGAAATCATTTGTGATAAATGCTCGCCAATATCTTTCCAACGTAAATCCGCTAATTCATGGATTGGGCGATAAATCACATTTCCCAAAGTTGTAAACAACAAAAGGTGCTCTGTCGTCTTAGCTTGTTTGACAAAAATCAACATATCATCATCACGTTTTCCAATTTCATCAAGACTTGATGCATTAAATGAACGTGGAGTTGTTCGCTTGATATAACCACTACGAGTGACACTAACAAACGTTTCTTCTTCCGCAACCAAACTAGCTGTGTCAATTTCAATGGCTTGGTTCTCTGCCTGAAGTTCTGACAAACGTGAATTGGCAAACTTCTTTTTCACTTCTCTTAATTCACGTTTCATGACATTATACATAGTTGCTTGATCACCGATAATAGCTGAGAGCATTGTAATTAACTCTTTTAGATCATTTTCTTCATTTTGGAGTGTAATAATATCGGTATTAGTTAGGCGATAAAGTTGCAAGGTTACAATGGCTTCTGCTTGTTCCTCTGAAAAATCATAACTAACTTTCAAGTTTTCCTTGGCATCAGTCTTATTTTCAGAAACTCTAATCAAGGCAATCACGTCATCTAAGATAGATAAGACACGAATCAAGCCTTCAACGATATGAAGCCGTTTTTCTGCCTTTGCCTTATCAAATTTAGAACGCTCAATGATAATGTCTTTACGGTGGCTAATATAGCTAGACAGAATTTTCTGAAGTCCTACTTGACGAGGTGTGAAGTGATCAATAGCAACCATATTGAAATTGTAATTCACTTGAAGATCTGTATATTTCAGTAAGTAATTCAAAATGGTTTGGCTATCCGCATCTTTTTTCAACTCAATAGCAATACGAAGACCTGTACGATCTGATTCATCACGAACTTCTGCTATTCCAGGAATTTTACTGTTAATGCGAACATCATCAATTTTTTTGACCAAAATAGCCTTGTTAACCTCGTAGGGAATTTCAGTGACGATAATTTGTTGCTTGCCACCTTTGAGGTCTTCTATTTCTGTCCTAGAGCGAACCACAACCCGTCCTTTACCTGTTTCATAAGCTTTTTTAATTTCATCAGTTCCTTGAATAATACCTCCTGTTGGAAAATCAGGTCCGGGTAAAAACTCCATTAACTTGTCTAAGCTAGCTTTGGGATGATCAATCATGTAAATAACAGCATCAATCACTTCAGATAAGTTATGTGGCGGAATATCTGTGGCATAACCGGCAGAAATCCCTGAGGAGCCATTGACAAGTAAGTTGGGAAAGGCAGCAGGTAAAACTGTGGGCTCTTTTTCAGTGTCATCAAAGTTCCAAACAAACGGAACCGTATTTTTCTCAATATCATGGAGTAAATAACCTGAGATTTCCGATAAACGTGCCTCTGTATAACGCATGGCTGCTGGTGGGTCACCATCCATGGAACCGTTATTTCCATGCATCTCAACAAGAATTTCACGATTTTTCCAATCTTGGCTCATCCGAACCATGGCATCATAAATTGAAGAATCTCCATGCGGATGGAAATTCCCCATAATATTACCGACTGATTTAGCGGATTTTCGGTAACCCTTCTCAAAAGTATTGCCATCCTTATTCATCGAGTAGAGAATGCGGCGCTGAACAGGTTTCAGCCCATCTCGAATATCTGGCAGTGCCCGTTCTTGAATAATATATTTGGAGTAGCGACCAAAGCGCTCCCCCATAATGTCCTCAAGAGACATGTTTTGAATGTTTGACATAAATTCATGAAGCAAAAGACGTTAAGAAAAACAGATGATAATAGGTAATCGGTGAAACAATAATGTGATTGCGAGCCGATTGATCCTCTTCGTTCATTTTTCAGTCTATGCTCAAATCCTTTCTTAAAGATAAAGTGAGAAAAAACAAGAAATCACTGGAAAAATTAACTTTTTGCACAACGTTTAAGGCAACTTCATTTCCTTCTCTTAGTTAAAAGGTGACATGCTAGAGTTAACCAATCACCTCTCCATTTTTCTGGGTAAAGAGGATTACATGGTAAAAAGAGAAGAACTAAATGTTCTGCAAAAAGCGATAAACTTTTTCATTCCATCGAATTAATCCTTCATTCTTATAAGGCAAGTAAAAACAACGTGTTTTGAGTATTTCAGGGATAATAGAATCAAATAAAGGAGCCTGCTCTTTAGGGATAATGCATGCCTTTAAATGTTTCAAGGACAGCTCACCTCTAAGTTTTGCCGGGTGATAACCATCAAAAAGATAATGGTCTAAGGATGTTACTTCATCATAATGAAAATGAAAACTGACACCCGGAACAAAAAAATCATCTAATTCCTTATCATTGGGCAAGTGACCTAGCAACCTTTCCATGGCTAAACGATAACCAGAACTGGTATTTGACCATCCTAACATCACATAGTCAAAGTAGTCCGCGGGATCTCCTGCAGCATTTCGTGGATCTTTCATTAATTCTTCAGCTGAGAGATCAAAAGCCTTAACTGCTGACAAGAGTCTTTCTGATATTAAAATGTCTCTAGCGGTATCCACGGTGCATGTATGGCTTAACCAATCGCAAAATACAGCTTTCCCAGAAACATCATAAGTTGAAGCCACCTTTTTGCAACTTGGTTTAAAAGGTGGAGTAACAGTATGATTTTGCAAATAATCAGTTATCTCTTTTAATACCATATCATTTTGGGAAATAATTTCTGTTCTCCTGCAATTCATTGTTTCATAGGCACTAAAAGCGGCTATCTTTTCTAATTCCCAATCTTGTATCTTCGGGTAAGTCTCTAATGCAAAATAATAGGTACCATCCCATTGAATACTGTAGTTTTTTTGACAAATAACTAACCTCATGATGATATTCACTTCTCCTTGAATCCATACCCTCTTTATACAATATGAAAAATGCGGTTAATTGTTACTTCATTTTCAAACCCGTAAACTTTTTGGCTAAGAATAACGTAGAAGTAATCGTATTTCAAATAACAAGTGTAACAGACATTTGGTTAACGATTTAAAATACTGTGTTTTCTTCCAAGGTAAACTTAACATTATCTTCAATCCATTGGCGACGTGGGGCAGCTTTGTCACCCATCAAAACAGAAACACGTCGCTCTGCTCGTGCTAAGTCGTCAATGGTTACACGGATAAGGGTTCTGGTTTCAGGATCCATGGTGGTTTCCCAAAGTTGGTTTGCATTCATTTCACCAAGTCCTTTGTAACGCTGGAGAATGGCTCCCTTACCAAATTCTTTGCGCAGATCTTCCAATTCACCGTCCGTCCAAGCGTAAGCTACTTTTTCAGCCTTCCCTTTTCCTTTTGCCATTTTGTACAAGGGAGGAAGGGCGATATAAACATGACCGGCTTCTACTAGTGGTCGCATATAGCGGTAAAAGAAAGTTAATAAAAGGGTTTGGATGTGAGCACCATCGGTATCGGCATCGGTCATGATAATGATTTTATCATAATTGATGTCATTCAAATTAAAATCAGCACCAACTCCTGCTCCAATGGTATAGACCATGGTATTAATTTCTTCATTTTTCAAAATATCTGCCATCTTAGCCTTTTCCGTGTTTAACACTTTACCACGTAATGGCAAAATGGCTTGAAATTTACGATCTCGACCTTGTTTGGCAGACCCTCCTGCGGAGTCTCCCTCGACCAAATAAAGTTCATTTTTCTTGGCATTTTTAGACTGAGCTGGTGTTAACTTCCCTGACAATAAGCCTTTGTCTTTTTTATTTTTCTTGCCATTTCGAGACTCATCACGGGCTTTTCGTGCTGCTTCACGTGCATCTCTGGCTTTAATGGCTTTGCGAACCAAATTAGAAGCCAATTCACCATTTTCTAGTAAAAAGAAAGTTAATTTTTCAGAAACAATACCATCTACAATCGGCCTCGCTAAGGGACTTCCCAATTTATCTTTGGTCTGTCCTTCAAATTGCAAATGTTGTTCAGGAACCAAGATTGAAAGCACTGCTGATAAGCCCTCACGGTAATCAGAACCTTCCAAATTTTTATCTTTTTCTTTGAGGAGATTGGTTTTGCGAGCATAATCGTTCATAGCCTTGGTAATGGCAGATTTCAGACCGGTTTCGTGACTGCCACCATCTTTTGTTCGTACATTATTAACAAAAGATAAAATATTATCTGAAAAGCCGTCATTATACTGCAAAGCCACCTCGACTTGAAACTCTTGCTCTTGACCTTCCATATAAATTACTGGCGTTAAGGTTTCTTTATCTTCGTTTAAGTATTCTACAAAATCTTGAACGCCATTTTCATAATGAAATTCTTCCACAATCGAGTCATCTCCACGAAGGTCCATTAAACTCATCTTGACATTTTTTAAGAGAAAGGCAGATTCTTTTAAGCGCTCGGCGATGGTATTAAATTTAAAATCAATGGTTGAAAAAATCGTCTCATCGGGCATAAAGGTAACAACTGTTCCTGATTTTGATTTGGGAGCTGTGCCAACTTTTTTAAGGGTTGTCACTGGCTTACCGCCATTTTCAAAACGCTGACGATAGACGGCTCCATCTCTTGTGATTTCAACCTCCAACCAAGCTGACAGGGCATTAACAACCGAGGACCCTACACCATGTAAACCGCCTGAGGTTTTATACCCCCCTTGACCAAATTTACCACCTGCGTGAAGAATGGTAAAGATAACCTGAACAGTTGGAATTCCCATTGCATGCTGACCTGTTGGCATGCCACGTCCGCTATCAGCAACACTAACTGAACCATCTTTGTTGAGGATTACTTTAATATCATCTCCAAAACCTGATAAGGCTTCGTCAACAGCATTGTCAACAATTTCCCAAATCAAATGATGAAGCCCTGTAGCGTCCGTTGAACCGATATACATTCCTGGACGTTTGCGAACAGCATCTAACCCTTCTAAGACCTGAATAGCATCATCGTTATAGTTATTAATTGTTATTTCTTTCTTAGTCAAAATTGACCTCCAGACATTTTCATCTTTTTTATCTTACAAGTTTTTTAACAATTTTGCAAAGTAATTTGCTATTTTTCCGAATTCTTTTCAATGTTTAGTTCTTAAATCAAGGAATATGGTATAATATTAGGTATGAAATTGATCTGTTTTATTATCATTGCTTATTTACTTGGATCTATTCCAACTGGACTATGGATTGGTCAACGATTTTATGCTACTAATTTGCGCAAATATGGGTCAGGCAATACAGGAACCACCAATACCTTTCGTATTTTAGGCATTAAGGCTGGCATTGCTACCCTTGCTATTGATATTTTGAAAGGAACTTTGGCGACAAGTTTACCAGTCATCTTCGGTTTGACCAATGTTTCACCAATTATTATTGGTTTCTTTGCTGTTTTAGGGCATACTTTCCCAATTTTTGCTCACTTTAAAGGTGGCAAAGCGGTAGCAACAAGTGCTGGCGTTTTGTTAGCTTTTGCACCATGGTATTTGCTCTTTTTAGCCTCAACCTTTCTATTGCTTCTCTACCTTTTCAGTATGATTTCCTTAGCTAGTGTTGGATCTGCCATTATTGCTATACTAAGTGTCTTAATTTTTCCGTCCTTTCATATTCTATTACCTCACTATGACTGGTTTTTAGTCCTTATTATCATTTTACTGGCAATTATTATCTTGATAAGGCATAAAGATAATCTCAAACGTATCCAGTGCCATTCCGAAAACTTAGTACCTTGGGGTTTAAATTTAACCCAGCAAAGTCCTAAAAATAAGAAGTAAACGCTAGTTTTCATAGCTTATAGCGGACAGGGAAAAAACAGCAATAATAAAGCATAGAACTTTAAATGAAGAAAAGTTCTATGCTTTATTTATTTGACAAGTAGTCGTTCATAACCTACCAACTTTTCTTGCATCATTAAGCCACAATTGCTTTAGCCACTTCTTCAACCGTCATGCGTGAAAAATATTGAGCGGTATCAATGGTTTGAAGACGTTCAAGTACATCAATATAGTCATATTTACAGCCAACAAGTAATTTCTCAATATCTTGCACGTCTTTAATACCAAAAAAATCACCGTAGATTCTGAGAGTTTTAATGACAGAATTTTCAACATTGGCAAAAGTTGAAATTTTACCAGCAGGGTAGCGTACATTACGCTCAATAGTGTACTCTGGAGCTTGTCCATAAGTCCAATCCCAGCTACCAAATTGTTCTTCAGCAGATCGCTGAATCTTGACTAATTCATCCTTTGATAATACGTATTCTGTCATGTCTGGATAAGTTTCTTTCATTTTAGCCAAAATCTTATCTGAAAATACTTCAACTGTAATTTTCTCTGGCAATTCGTTTAAAATATTAGTCACTCGAGCACGAACAGATTTGACACCTTTTGATTCAATTTTATCCTTACTGACCTTGAGCGCATTGCCCAGAACGGTCATATCAACATCGAATAATAAGCAACCATGATGCATCATTCGACCCTTATAATAGGCTTGTGCGTTACCGCATATTTTTTTGCCATCAATTTCAATATCATTTCGACCGGTAAAATTAGCAGTAACTCCCAAATCAGCTAAAGTTGCAATAACGGGTTGCGAGAAAGTTTTAAAGTCAAAAGCACCTTCTGTTGTTTTATTTGAAATAATAGTATAATTCAAATTATTCAAATCATGATAAACAGCACCGCCGCCAGATAAACGGCGGACAACATGAATACCATGCTTATCAATATATTCCTTATTAATCTCTTGAATCGTGTTTTGATGTTTTCCAATAATAATGGCAGGCTCATTAATCCAAAGGATAAACAATTCATCTTCTTCAACCAGTTCTCTAAAAGCATAAGCTTCTAGAGCAATGTTAAATGCAGGATTATGACTCTTATTGATGATGTATTTCATTGATGTCTCCTCTTGAATATTTTATTGCTTTATCATAACAAATTATTAGGTTTATGGCGATTATTTTAACCCTAATTTAGTAAACAGTTTACTAAATTATGCAAAATATTCGGAATAATTATTGAAAGGGTTTACAAAACCTTTTTAAAATGGTATATTGAAAAAGCAAACCGGTTTACTTTTTTGTTTTTAAATTCCTATTCCCATAATAAAGGAGGTTTTATGGTGAAAACACATCCAAAATTAAATCATAAACAGCTATTACTCTATTCAAGTGTCATTCTCAGCTTCGCTATTTTGAGTAATGGACGAAATAGTTACGCTGAAGAAATTACCCAGGCACCAGAAACAACTATCAAAACACCCCCTCAGTCAACAGATCAAGAGACTAGCAAAGATACCACAAATCAAACTGAAAATACTACTGAAGGATCAAATGTTGCTCCAGTAATGACTGAATTGCAGCAAACACCATCCGTTCCAGAAAATAATCACCCATCCCCTAAGAAAGACCGTTATACCGACCTATTAGACGATTGGAATGCTATTATTGCTGGCAATGCTGTTTATGATAAAACCAATCCTGATATGGTAGCTTTCCATAATAAGGCTGAAAAAGAAGTTGAAACAATCATTCAGACCTATCAAGGACCAGAACTTCAAAACAGAACTTATCTCTGGGAGAAAACAAAAGATTACACTGCTTCTACTAATATTACACAAACTTACCGTGATATCGAAAAAATTGCCAAACAAGTAACCAACCCTGAATCGAATTATTATCGCAATAACAAAGCTATTAACATCGTTAGGGATGGTATGGCTTTTATGTATGACCACGCTTATAACCTTGAACGCGAAAATCACCAGACAACCGGCAAAAATAATAAAGAAAATTGGTGGGACTACGAAATTGGTACACCTAGAGCCATTAATAATACCCTTTCATTGATGTATCCTTATTTTAGCCAAGAAGAAATTCTTAAATACACAGCTCCTATCGAAAAGTTTGTGCCAGACCCAACTCGTTTTAGAGTAAACGCTGTCAATGCAAAGGATTTTCCTCCTTTTGAAGCTAACAGTGGTAATTTAATTGATATGGGGCGTGTCAAATTAATTGCTGGTCTACTTCGTAAGGACGACAAGGAAATCGCAGCCACTATCAAGGCGATTGAAAAAGTATTTACCCTTGTTGATGAGGGCAATGGGTTTTATAAAGATGGTTCCTTAATCGATCACGTCATTACCAATAAAAAAAGTCCTATGTATAATAAAGGAATTGCTTATACAGGTGCCTATGGTAATGTTCTCATTGATGGTCTATCACAACTCATTCCAATTATCCAAAAAACAAATTCACCTATGGGGCAAGACAAAATGGCTACCATCTATCACTGGATTAATAAGTCCTTTTTCCCTATCATGGTCAATGGTGAAATGATGGATATGACTCGAGGTCGTTCTATCAGTCGATTAACAGCCCAATCACATGTTGCTGCGGTTGAAGCTCTCCGCGCCATTTTACGAATCGCGGACATGTCTGAAGAACCACACCGAACAGCTCTCAAAACACGTGTGAAAACTCTTGTCACTGAGGGAATGCCTTTCTATAATGTATATGATAACCTTAAAACCTATCGTGATATTCAATTAATGAAAAACTTATTAGATGATGACTCTATTCCTGTTCAAAAAAGCAAAAGCTATGTTTCTAGCTTTAATAGTATGGATAAATTAGCCCTCTATAATGCCGATTATGATTTTGCTTTTGGCTTGTCCATGTTTTCTGATCGTACGCAAAATTATGAAGCCATGAATAACGAGAATTTACATGGCTGGTTTACTGCTGATGGTATGTTCTATCTATACAACAGTGACTTAGGACATTACAGTGACAACTATTGGGCAACCGTCAATCCTTATTATTTACCTGGAACAACTGAAACAAGTAAAAAACCACTTGAAGGCACTCCTGAAAACATTAAAACCAAATCTGATCAAGTTGGAATGACCAGTCTACCTGATGGTGCCTTTGTTCGTAGTGAAAAACTCACTGATACAAGTGCCCTAGCTGCTATGACTTTCACCAATTGGAATAAAAGCCTTATTTTGAATAAAGGTTGGTTTATTTTAGGAAATAAGATTGTCTTTGTCGGCAGTAATATCCAAAATAAATCTACTGATCCAGCTTATACCACTATTGAGCAACGAAAAGAAGATAAAAATCATCCTTACCTTACTTATGTCAACGGTAAAGCAGTCAATCTAACAGATCAACTAACTAATTTTAAAGACACAAAAAGTATTTTTCTTGAAAGTGGTGCTTCTGGTCGCAATATTGGTTACTATTTCTTCAAGCCAACAACACTTGCTATCCGTAAGGCGCTTCAAACTGGAAAATGGAATACGATAAAAGCTGATGATAAATCAGCTGCTGCTGCAAAAGAAGTTTCCAATACCTTTATTACCATCACACAAGAACACGCTGGAAACGGCGATAGCTATGCCTATGCTATGATTCCAAATGTAAGTCGCAAAGATTTTGAAGCAATGGTTGCCAATTTTGAACTTGAATTACTTGCAAATAATGATAAAGTAGCTGCCATATATGATCGCAAACAGCAACAAAAGTTCCTTATCCATTACGCAAAAGAAGGAACAACATTTGCCGGCATGTCCCTTCCTCAACAAGGTTTTTACACTTTTGCTGATGCTACCAAAAATGATCAAAAGGAGAAACAAGAACACAATCCAAGTCAAAACATCTCAGATAATAAAACTGATAAGTCCAGTTACCCCCAACCAACTTCATCAAATCAAAAGCGTATTCAAAAAGCGTTGCCAAAGGCTGGTCAATCCACCTCATCACTGGGACTATGGGGATTAACCTTATTAACCTTTACTTTCTTAACAAAGCATCTCAAAAAAGTAAGCCACAAAGATTAAGGCTAAGGCAAGTAGTTAATCATAAACTTTTGCTTACTAAAAATTAAAAGAGGGAACTGAGGTAATAACAAGGCTCCTAAACACAAAAAGCAATAGGCTATTGTCTGTTGCTTTTTGCATTATAAAGATTGAGATAAAAGCAATAAACCCACGTTTCACCTTAAATTCTTAGGGACTCATGAAGAATTAAGTTGGGCTACTTAATCAATTTTCTAAAGAGACTTCTTCAAGTTTTTCCTTTCAGTTTTGACAGTGGTAACTTTTGGCTAGATTAAAATTAGTGTTTACCAATCTAATTTTAGTCATTAAAGTAAACATTCTTTCAACTGTGCCACTAAACCTTTTAGTAAAACAGTTATCAAGGCTTGCCAACTATAAAAAAGCGAACATACTAGCGACTTAAATGTATAAGTCCTTTGTATGTTCGTTCTCTGTAGTTGATTGTGCTATAAGTCAAGGAGGAGTTTGAGGATTTATGGGGAATAATCCATAAATTGACAACCTAACTCCCTTAGAGATTAGAGTATTTTATCTATGTATTATTATTTTGACAACGTAATACCGTTACTGTTAGAAACTGTAGTACTACTAGTTTCTTTTACTACTGTAATTCCATTAGAAACTGTGGTATTTTCCTTATTTTTCTTCACAGAAACTGCATAAGGATTCCATGTTCCAGCATTATAACGGTCTAAAAGAACATCTTGAATTACATCAATCTTATGCTGATTAACTTCTTTCTCGTAACTGTAATAGGCATCAAGAAAAGCTTCAAGCATATCATTACTATATTTTGAGTAAAAATTATATTGATCAGTACCTTTATACTGATCAGCGCTAACGACTGTAGTCAATTGTGCGGCAAGTGTCATTGCTGAAGCTGCTGTTAATAATATTCCTACAATTTTTTTCTTCATGTGTAGAGTACTTCCTTTTATATATCATATTGTTATTTATGATGTCTTATCATAGTGCTTTTCCCGGGATAAAGGACTACAATAAAGACCATCTGATGTAACTTTATCAAAAGTTACCACTCTATTATATATAATTGCAATAGTTTTGTTATTATATTAGAATTTTTTATCAGATGATTAATATTTTTTATAATGGTTTTTTAACCAGCATTTTTCAAATAATGCTATGATACCTGCTCATAAAACTCAAAAACAAGTAAAAAGGAAGAAACTCTTCCTGCTCACTGCTCAGTTCTTCCTTTTTTTATTTTCAGTAAAACTTGCTCTTAGTGACGTTTTGGAGGATTATGAATAGCTTCGCCAAGAACATCTGCAAAGGCTTCATACATCACTTCTGAGAAAGTTGGATGCCCATGGATTGACAATAATAATTCATCAACTGTTAATTCTGATTCCATAATGGTTGCAGCTTCGTTGATGATTTCAGCGGCTGCTGGACCAATGATATGAACCCCAAGAATTTCATGGTATTTGGCATCAGCAATAACTTTTACAAAACCATGTGCTTCGTTTGAGGCAATCGCACGGCCATTACCAGTAAAGCTATTTTTACCGATCAGAACATCACCGTATTGTTCACGGGCTTGTTCTTCTGTTAAACCAACCATTGCCACTTCTGGGTGGGTGTAAACCGCAGCTGGTGTATACTTAAGATTGGCTTTACGAGTGGTATTACCATGCATGGCATTTTCTGCAGCTACTTCACCCATACGGTAAGCAGCGTGTGCAAGCATTTTAGTTCCGTTGACATCACCTGGTGCATAGATACCCGAAATAGAGGTTTCTTGATAGTCATTCACTTTAATACGATTGCGATCCATTTCAAGATTAAGATTTTCAAGACCATCCATTTGAGGCACACGTCCGATAGAAAGCAAAGCTTTTTCAGCGACAACTTCTTCACCATTGTTCAATTTCAAGGTCAGTTGATTATTTGCTTCTATGATTTCAGACACACCAACTGATGTTTTGATCTTCATGCCTTTCTTAGAAAGGATCTTTTGCAATTCAAACGATACTTCTTTATCCATTGCAGGAATAATGCGGTCTGCCATTTCAATAACGGTCACATCAACACCGTATGATGCCCAAACAAGTCCAAGTTCGATACCAACGACACCGCCACCCATAACAGCAAGTGATTTGGGCATTTCACGAAGGTCCAGAATATCATCAGAGGTTAAAACGAGTTTAGAGTCAATTCCTGGGATATTGATACGTGATACTTTAGAACCTGTTGCAAGAATGATGTTGCGACCTTTAATGGTTTGTGCCCCAATGGTTACAGTCTTGTCAGGGTTTACTTGACCAAGACCATTAAAGATAGTGACTTTATTAGCTTTAAGAAGGCCTTGAACACCACCTGTTAAGGTTTTAACAACAGTGTTCTTAAAGTCAACTGTTTTGTCCATGTCAATCGTGTAGTTAGTTGATGCAAGATTGATCCCACGACCTGCTGCAATCTTAATACCATCAAGGATTTCAGCATTTTTTAGGTAAGTCTTCGTTGGGATACATCCTACGTTCAAGCAAGTCCCGCCAAATTCAGATTTCTCAACAATGGCAACTTTACCACCAAGTTGAGCACCACGAATAGCAGCATAATAACCAGCAGGACCACCGCCAACAACGATAATATCATATTCATCGTCAGCAAGAGCCACTTTTGGTGACGATGAAGCAGCTTGAGCTGGTGCTTTTGGCACTTCAAGTCCAGCAGCTTCTAAATCTTCTGTTGTGCGAGCAACATTGATATCTGAAGAAGCTGGGCTAGAAACCTCAACAGATTCGCCTTCGGCACCAATATAACCGATAACTTCTGTTACAGGAACCGTTTCACCAGCTTGGCGCATAATTTTCAAAAGAACACCTGAGTCTTCTGCTTCAAGTTCCATATTGGTTTTATCTGACATGATTTCAAGAAGAATATCACCTTCACTGACAGTATCACCTTCTTGTTTTTTCCACTCGATGATTTCACCTTCTTGCATGTCAACACCGAGTTTCGGCATAATAATTTCAACAGCCATAATTATGATACAAAGAACGTCCAAATGCAACCGAATTTTGCGGTAAGTCAGAAATCTTTGATTTCGTTAACACACCCAAGTCAGGACGACTGACTTTCCGAGACGAATCTTGAGGAAAGTTAAGACGTCTACAACGCTTCGATTATTTAACTTTTTCCACTTTATTCCGAGCATTTAGTTCGTGTTTACATGTCACGAACTCGTTCTAAATCCTTTCTATTTTTTTGAGAAAAGAAGGATTATTAGTTTTCTTCTAATCACTTCTTTTGTCTTTGCGAGTGCTTTATTTTTTGTTCTAGCCCTTAAAAATCATCCAGATTTTTCAAGCTAATTCAATTTTTATCAGATCAATAATTCAAATGGATTTTCCATTAATTTCTTAAGGTCTACCATGAATTTTGCCCCATTCATACCATCTACCAAGCGATGATCAATGGTTAGACACATTGCCATAATTGGACGCACTACAATCTGACCATCAACAACTGTTGGAGTCGGAATCGTTGCACCAACGCCTAGAATAGCAGAGTTTGGTTGGTTGATGATTGGATTAAATGTCTTTGTGCCAAACATTCCCAAGTTTGTGATTGAAAAGGTTGAGCCAGACATTTCTGCTGCTTTCAGCTTGCCAGATTGAGCCTTTTTGATCACATCTTTAGAAGCAAGGACAAAATCTGACAAACTCATTTTGTCTGCTCCATGAACAACCGGCACAATAAGACCATCATCAAGTCCAACTGCAATACCAAGGTTAACAAAACGATGAAGTTCAATATCGTTAGCATCATTAATGAGAGAAGCATTCATGTACTCGTGCTCTGGTTTCATTAATGTCTTGACAACTGCCATACCAATTAGGTCGGTAAAACTGACTTTAAGACCTGTTTTCGCCATGATTGGATCGATTAACTTTTTACGAAGTGCAATCATTTCTGTCATGTCAATATCGTAGTTAAGCGTAAATGTAGGCGCAGTAAGGTAGGAGTTAGTCATACCTTTAGAAATAGCCTTACGCATAGCTGACATTGGCTTGTGTTCAACGCCTTCTGGAAGATTAACCACTTTTTCTTCTTTAGTTGCTGCTAGGGCTTTTGGTTCAGCTGGTTTAGTAGCTTCGAGGACTGCTACAATATCTTCTTTCATAACTTTACCATTAAATCCTGTTCCTGAAATGGTCGCCAAGTCAATCCCCTTGTCAATAGCCATTTTGTAAGCAAGTGGTGATGCTTTTGGTTGCGCTTCTTTAAAGTTCTCAACATCTTCTTTATGGACACGACCTTTTGGTCCTGTTCCTGGAACTTGAGTAAAGTCAATGCCCATTTCTCTAGCTACTTTACGAGCGGCTGGAGTGGCACGAACTTTACCATCTGTCCCTTGAGGAATAGTTGTCGTTGCTATCTGAGGAACTAGCATAGCAACATCTTCTTTAGAAGCAACTGCTGATCCAGCATTCGTTGAAGTAGGAACTGGAGTTTCTGTGGTTTTTTCGCTTGATGCGATTGTATCGACTGATTCACCTTCAACACCAATATAACCGATAATCTCAGTTACAGGTACCGTGTCACCAGCTGGGCGGACAATTTTCAATAAGATACCTGAATCTTCTGCTTCAAGTTCCATATTCGTTTTGTCTGACATGATTTCAAGGAGAATGTCACCTTCATTGACAGTATCACCTTCTTGTTTTTTCCACTCGATGATTTCACCCTCTTGCATGTCAACGCCGAGCTTTGGCATAATAATTTCAAATGCCATTTCTACATCCTTTCACAATTTATAAGCGTCATTGATAACTTTTCGCTTTACATTATAGACTTGTCACCTAATTCCCTTTGTTGACCATTTTTACAATAGCTGCCTTGATTTTTTCAACATCTGGCAAGATAGCTTGCTCAAGAACACGCGCATAAGGTACCGGAACATCCTCGCTTGCCAGACGAACAATAGGATGATCAAGGTAATCAAAAGCTTCACTTTCAGTAATCATGGTTGCAATTTCACCAATGAATCCACCTGTTTTGTAAGCATCATTAACAAGCATCAACTTACCTGTTTTCTTAACAGATTCAATGATCAATTCTTTATCAAGTGGAATGAGGGTACGTGGGTCAACGACTTCAACGTTAATACCATCTACCGCCACTTCTTCAGCCGCTTGAAGAACACGTTCCAACATACGACCATATGACACGATTGTCAAATCAGTTCCTTCACGTTTGATATCACCTTTGCCAAGTGGAATATAGAAATCAGGGTCTTGATTAACTTCTTCTTTTTTACCATAAAGAGCTTTGGGCTCCATGAAAAGAACAATGTTGTTGTCACGAATAGCTGATTTTAATAATCCTTTAGCATCGTTTGCATTACCTGGAGCAACAACCTTAATCCCTGGAATATGGGTCAACCACGCTTCAAGAGATTGTGAGTGTTGGGCAGCAGAACCAATACCTGAACCGGATGCCACGCGGAAAGTAACTGGTGTGATTAAGCCACCACCAAACATATAATTGTTTTTAGCACCATTATTAACAATAGCATCCATCATGATAGTAAGGAAATCCATGAAAGTAACATCAACGATTGGACGAAGCCCTGTAATGGCAGCACCAATGGCAGCACCAGAGATAGCAGCTTCTGAAATTGGTGTGTCTTTAACACGTTTGGCACCAAATTCTTCAATCATTCCAACAGAGGTCCCAAAATCACCCCCATAAACACCAACATCTTCTCCCATAAGGAAAATGTTTTCATCCTTGCGCATTTCCTCAGTCATGGCAAGGTTGACTGCTTCGCGCAGAGCCATTAATTTTGTTTCTGACATAATCTAAGATACCAAGCCCGTAAGAGCCACTACAAAATAGAAAGGCGCAGATACTAGCACTTAAAAAACTTACCTTTTTGTATGGTCTTATCGGTCAGATTCAATGACATTTCGCCATGAACCTGTTCCTTTCTTTATATAAATCGTTATAAAATCAAATCTAAGCCTGAAAAGTTTTTAAAATTATAATCCCAACTCTTCATGATAAAAGTTCCAGTGGCAAAGATAAATTGTCTTGAAAGTCGATATTTTCCTATTCACATTTATACTTTCAAGGTTGATTGTTAACCGTCTGTTGTCAATGCCTCATCCCCTTGTCACTTAATCAACCCAAACATCTTCAAAAGCGACTGAAAGTTCCGGATCTGGACTGTTTTGTGCAAATTCATAGGCATCGTCAACTTCTTTTTTGACTTGTGCTTGAATAGCATCCAATTCGTCATCAGTAGCAATGCCTTCACTTGTAAGATAAGTGCGATACTTGAGCATTGGATCTTTTTCTTTCCATTCATTAACTTCTTCTTTAGTACGGTATTTGCCAGCATCTGCCGTTGAGTGACCAAACCAGCGGTATGATTCTACCTCAACGATAGCTGGACCGTTTCCACCACGAACGTGTTCAACAGCTTTGCCCATTGTTTCATAAACAGCCATCACATCATTTCCATCCTCACAATAAAAACCAGGAATGCCATAAGCTTCTGCACGAGTGTACAAATGAGGGGTGTTTGTCGCATTGTTAATGCTCATTGAGATGCCATAACGGTTATTGATGATAAAGAAAATAACAGGAAGTTTCCATGTTGCCGCCATGTTTACTGACTCATGGAACGACCCTTCATTAGTAGCACCATCACCTGAAAAAGCAACTGCAATATTATTAGTTCCTTTGTATTGTTGTGTTAGAGCAGCACCTACTGCAAGTGCATAACCACCACCAACAATACCATTCGTGCCATAATTTCCTTTTTCAAAATCAGCCAAGTGCATAGAACCACCACGTCCTTTAGAAACACCAGTTGCTTTACCTGCAAGCTCCGCCATCATTTTGTTAAGATCCATATCTTTAGCAATTGATTGACCATGACCACGGTGGTTTGAGAAAATAATATCATCATAAGTTAAGTGAGCTACTGCACCAACGTTAGCTGCTTCTTCACCAACAGAAAAATGGGTCATCCCTTGTACAAATCCACGACGGACAAGTTTATTAATACGTGAATCAAATTCACGAATACGTTCCATTTTTAGGAACATATCCAAATGTTGTTCTTTAGAAACTGTTACCATTTTGACCTCCATATTATCATATTACTTCCCTATCATAAAACTTTTATTCACAATTTGCAAATAATTAAACCGCTTTCTACCTTATCTTATTAAGCTTCAACAAAGATTTATAGTTTGTGAAATCACAAACACATCTGTACTAGTGAAATTTAAAATATTATATAACAGTTTGTCCTAAAAATACTTTTTAATAGCCAAAAGCTAACCTTCTTTACTACCTATTCTTTATTCTAAAACTACCAAATAAGCCTTGGAAAGATCTATCCAAGACTTATTTAGCAGTTAAATTATTCTAATTGTTCAGCGATTTCTTCCCATTCTTCCATCAGAGTTTCTTGCTCTTGGTAAAGCTGATCCAGTTCTTTTTGCCAGATGATTAATTGTTCGGTATCGTTTGAAGCAAGCATTTCCCCCTGAAGATCAGCCATACGCTCTTCAATACTTTCCAATCTTGTTTCAATTTCCTCGTATCTCCGAGTGAGACGGCGACGTTCTTTTTGGCTAGCCTTCTGAAGTTGGTAGTCATTGGTAAGGGTTTCTATCCTTTCTATCGGCTCCTCTGTTGCTGCTAAACGCGCTAATTCTTCTAGCTCTGCCTTTTTCTCAAGGAAATAATCATAGTCACCTAAGTAAAGGGTTGAGCCATTTTCAGTCATTTCCAAAACTTTTGTTGCTAGACGGTTGATAAAATACCGATCATGACTAACAAATAACAAGGTGCCATCAAAATCAATTAAGGCATTTTCTAAAACTTCTTTACTGTCAATATCTAAGTGATTGGTTGGTTCATCCAAAATAAGGAAATTATTGTTTTCCATAGATAATTTTGCAAGAAGCAAACGCGCTTTTTCACCACCTGATAACATGGCAACAGATTTTTTGACATCATCTCCTGAAAAGAGAAAGGCACCAAGACGATTCCTAATTTCCACTTCCGGAGTGGTTGAAAAATCGTGCCATAATTCTTCAAGAACTGAATTACTTGGGGTCAAATAAGACTGGGTTTGGTCATAATAGCCTGTTTCAACATTAGCGCCGTACTTGATTTGTCCCTTGATAAATGGAATCTGTCCAATGACAGATTTAATTAAAGTTGATTTTCCAACACCATTTGGACCAACGATAGCAATGGCATCCAATTTGTTTATTTCTAAGCTAATAGGCTCTGATAGAACGTGCTGATCATAACCAATAGCTGCATCTTCAATTCTTAATACGACATTTCCTGACGGTTTGTCAGCCTGAAAGGTCATGTTTGCTGATTTTTGTCTGATAGTTGGTTTGTCCAGACGTTCTATCTTTTCTAATTGCTTGCGCCTAGCCTGAGCTCGTTTGGTTGTTGACGCCCTAACAATATTTTTTTGAACAAAATCTTCTAACTTGGCAATTTCTTTTTGCTGTTTGTCGAAATGCTTTTCTTCAGTGGTTAATTTTTCCGCCTTTAATGCCATAAAGCGTGAATAATTTCCAACGTATCGGTCTAAACGGTTTTGAGTAAGATCCAGAGTAACGGTTGCTACCTTATCCAAAAAATAGCGGTCATGACTGACGACAATAAGTGCCCCTTGATAATTCGCCAAATAGTTTTCTAACCAAGCGATTGTCTCAATATCCAAATGATTGGTCGGCTCATCTAGTACCAACAGTTCAGGTTTTTCCAATAGCATTTTTGCCAAGGCAAGACGGGTATTTTGTCCCCCTGACAGCTCTGCAATGGTCATTTCCCACATACTCTCATCAAACTTAAAACCATTTAAAATTGCCTTAATATCTGATTCATACGTGAAGCCATTACGCCGCCGAAAACTTTCAGTCAACCGATCATAATCTGACATCAAACATGATAGTTCTTCACCAGACACTCTTGCCATCTCCATCTCCATATGCCGAAGACGCTTCTCATCCTGTCGTAATTCCTCAAAAACTTTAAGCATCTCGTCATAAATCGTCTTATCTGATTCAAAACGGCTATTTTGTGCTAAATAAGATAAGGTTAAGTCTTTTTTAGTATTAACTTCCCCACTGGTTGGGGTCTCTTCTCCAACCAGAATTTTAAGCAAGGTTGATTTGCCTACCCCATTAGGACCAACCAAGGCAATCCGATCACGTTCATCAACCTGCAACGATATGTTTTGAAAAAGAACATCTCCTGAAAATGAGCGTTCTAACTTGTTTCCTTGTAAAATAATCATAATTTTATTGTAGCAAAAAAATGCCCTTTTGAGGACATTTTCAACTTGATTTCGAAAAGAAATCCATCTCAGCTTTCCATTAATCTGATTTGCTTATCAGTAAGAGGAAAACGCTTTGTTTAGTGTGTCTTTTTTTCTTGAGGGGCTTGAGTAGAAGGTTGTTGTGTTAAGGTATCAACAATTTGTACAACTTGTTCTGTCACAGTCGAAATCTTGTTGGCCAAAATGGAGTTGCTATGATTAGAATAATAAATCAAGCCAAAAACAACGATGACTACTAATAAAATTGTCTGCAGAACGCTTTTAATTAACTGCCACAACAAACGTAACACTTGCTTAGGCAACCACAAAATAAGAGACATTATTTTTTTCATTGCTGATCCTATTTGTCTCAAATGATCTCTAAGACAGCCTTTCTTCTTTTTGATAATGAACCGGTAGCCAATCCAATAACACTTCTAGTTGCCTGTTCCAATAATACCACTCATGATCACCATGGTCTTTCCGGTAGTCCACCTCAAGTCCTTGAGCTCTAAAATCTGAAATAGCTTTTTCATTGGCTTCAAAAAGAAAATCCTCGTAGCCACACCAAGCATAATATTTTGTCTTACCGTCGCTTTCTGCCACCATATTTTTAAGGTAATGCTTATCAAGGTTGGGGTCATCAAACTGACCAAAGACTCCTTGCCAATATGCTGGCTGACCCAATTTCCTCTCAAGCAAGGTCTCTGGTGAAAAATCCAAGGCTCCCGAAAAAGAGGCAGCATAAGAAAACCTGTTACTTTTTAGTGCCCATTTGAAAGCACCGTAACCTCCCATTGATAAACCTGCAACAAAGGTTTTTTCACGCTTTTGACTCATATTTGGAAAAAAAGAAGCTAGTATCTGAGGTAATTCCTCCGCTAAAGCTTGGTAATAATTGAGTCCATAAGCCGTATCAGTGTACCATCCCAAATCCGTTGATGGCATAACCACTATTAGATTCGTGTGACGAAGCAACCGTTCAATATCTGTCCGCTTTTGCCATGAATTTTCATTGCCCCCCATTCCATGCAAAAGGTATAATACGGGAATATCCTTGTCCCCTTGATCTTCCTGTGAAATCTCAGACTGGTCTGGATAAATCACATTTACCCCACGTTCCATAGCTAACACTTGGGAATGGTACTCAATATGGATACTTGCCATTGTTTACTCTCCTTCATCCATTCACATGAATTTTGCAAGGGAAAAGAAATATTATTCTCGTCAAATCCCAAAGATAAGTCTCATCTCAGATTTTTTAACCCATGTCTAAATGAGTCATTAAGAAACCAAATTTCTCATCAATCAAAGAAGGTAGGCAATGTTGCTTACCTCTCTTCTTTAACTTAACGAACTTCCATCACGACTGGTAGAATAGCTGGGCGTCGTTTTGTTTGTTCAAACAAGAACTTGGACAAATCATCTCTGACGTTCCCCTTTAATTCGCTCCAGTCAAAGTTATCTTTTTGCAAATAATTATCAACGGTTGCATTAACCAACTCAGCGCTCTCTCTTAAAATATCACGGCTTTTTTTCACGTAAACAAAGCCACGCGTATTGACTTTAGCTTTAGAAATAATCCGTTTCTCCTTTTTAGAGACCGTAATCGCAACAATAAAAATACCATCTTCTGACAAGACTTTGCGGTCCCTTAACACGATATTGCCCACATCACCAATAGCATTGCCATCAATCATGACATCACTAGCAGGCACACTTCCTTCATGAAGAAAGCCTTCTTTGTTAAGCACCATCATATCGCCACGTTTCATAATGTGAATATTTTCTGGGAGAATACCAACTTCCTCAGCCAATTTAGCATGTGCAGCTAAATCTCGGTACTCACCTTGAACAGGAAAAAGGTATTGTGGCTTTATCAAATTCATCAGCAGTTGCAAGTCACGACCATTAGCATGACCAGATACTCGCAGATTTTGAGTAATTAGCTTAACAGAACCACCAGCCTTGTAGATAAGGTTTTCAACACGTGCTACCATCGCTTCTTTGGCTGTGCTTGGTGTTGTCACAATATAAACAAGGTCACCATCTTTAATCTGGACATAGCGATGACGCCCTGCTGCCATTTTCTGGAGACTATTAATTGGTTCCCCCATGCGACCAGCTTCAAGAATGATTAACTCATGGTCCTCAAATTTAGACATGTCTTTTGGTTTAATTAATAAACGTTCATCAGTAATCATTAATTTTTTCAAACGTAATGCTGTTCTCACAGTATTTTCAACATCAGTTCCTGTCAAAACCACACGACGTCCGTAAGTCACCGCTGAATCAAAAACCTGTTGAATCCGAACAAGGTTAGATGCCACTGCTGCAATGATAATACGCCCCTCAGCATCAGCAATAACACTGTCCATTTCCTCACCAACTTCAGATTCACTAGCAATCTGATCATTGCTAGTAGCATTGGCTGAATCCGATAAAAGTGCAAGAACGCCTTCTTTTCCAATTTCAGCTAAACGCAACAGGTCTGTTTGATACCCTTCACGGGCAGCTTGGTCAAACTTAAAGTCACCTGTGTAGACAATATTTCCTTGATCAGTTCCAATTACCACTCCCAAACTTTCAGGAATCGAATGCGTTGTTTTAAAGAAAGAAACTAAGCCATCTCGAAATTCAATTTCGGTATCATTGTCAACAACATGGAAATTGTTAAATTTCTTAGTGCTATTGTTACTTTTCACAAACAATTTTGCCAATTCAATGGTTAATTCAGAGCCAAAAACTGGAGCTGATACTTCTGCTAAAAGATAAGGCAAGGCGCCAATAGCATCCGCATGACCATGGCTCACGAAAATCCCTTGAACCTTGTCCTTATTTTCAATGACATAATCTAAATTCGGAATGACTAAATCAACCCCTAATTGTTCATTTTCAGGATATTTAAGCCCTGCATCTAAAATGAACATTGATTCATTAATTTCTACCAAATAGAAGTTTTTGCCGTATTCACGGACACCTCCTAAGGCAACAATTTTTATATCACTCATGATACTCCTCTAAGATTTTTTTATAACAAACGGTCCTTACTTTGTAAGTCGAATTACTGCCTTGTAGCTTAGCTACTATCTTTTACAGTATATCATATTTTAGGAATTTTTTCTCCAAATAGCCCGCATCCATTCTTATTATTTTTACTAAATTAAGAAATCAACTGTCTAGAGGCAATTTTTTAATGATTGATTTCTTAGCTTTTTAATCAAAAAGTTGATAATAATCAGCAATAGTCATTCTTGCTTTTTCAGCTTGATTTAAATCTTTAATTAGTTTTCCATCTTTCATCACAATAAGACGATTCCCATAAGTTAAAGCATCTTCCATGTGATGAGTGATCATGAGGGCTGTTAGTTGATCCCGCCAAATAAACTCGTCTGTTAACCGCATCAAGGACTGACTTGTTTTGGGATCAAGAGCAGCTGTGTGTTCATCTAACAGTAAAAGATCTGGTTTTTTTAAAGTTGCCATTAGTAAGCTAAGCGCCTGTCGTTGCCCACCAGATAAGAGACCTGTTGGTGTCTCTAAATGGTGTTCCAAGCCATTTCCCGTCCGTTTAACTAAGTCTGCAAAAGCTGCCAAATGCTCTGTAAGCTTTCGTGGGGTAAACGGGCGCTTCTCACCTCTTTGCTTCGCAATTAAGAGATTTTCAACCACTGTCATTCGAGGAGCTGTTCCCATTTTAGGGTCTTGAAAAACCCGTGATAGGTAAACGGCTCTTTTTTCAGCTGACCAGTTGGTTACATCCTGCCCAAGAATTTTAACTTGCCCATGCGTCAAAAAAAGCGTTCCTGCAATCACATTAAAGAGAGTTGATTTCCCAGCACCATTCCCCCCTAAAATCGTTAAAAAATCATGTTCGTAAATGGTTAAAGACACATCGTCAAGGATTCTTTTGACAGCCTCAAAACCATTAGTGACTTCTACCGTTGCATTTACTAATTCAATAACTTTTGTCATCGTGATAACCTAACCCCCTTAAAGAATCGTTTCTGTAGTACCGGCACCATCAAACATATAGCCAATACAAGGGCACTAAATAATTTCAAATAGTTGGTATTAAATCCTAAGGCAATAACAGACGAAATCAAAAACTGATAGAGGATTGCACCGACCACAATAGCGATCAAGCGTTCCAATAATGTCAAACCTGTCGAATAAAGCACTTCCCCAACAATAATGCTTGCTAGACCAATCACAATGACCCCAATCCCTTTTGAAACATCCGCATAACCATCTTGTTGGCTAATTAGGGCACCTGACAAAGCAATCAAAGCATTCGAAACGACCAAGCCCATCATTTCCATACGATCCGTCTTAATACCAAAACTTTTAGCCATATCACGATTATCCCCAGTCGCGATATAGGCTTGTCCAATATTGGTATAGAAGAAATAAATTAAAAGACCAATAACAATCCCAACCGCTAAGAAGCCCGTCAACAGACTATTGAGATCAGCAGAAAAAGGCAAATAATCTTGGACACGTTTATTATCATGTAAGCCCAAATTAGCTCTCCCCATCACCATTAGCATAATGGAATTACAAGAAGTCATAACCAGAATACCTGCTAAAATCGTTGGAATTTTCCCCTTAGTATATAAGAGACCTGTTATTAAGCCTGCTAAAGCACCTGCTACCATCCCAAGAAAAGTAGAGACAAGAGGGTCCACCCCCAAACTAATCGTCGTAACTGAAACAGCTCCGCCTAAAGGAAATGAGCCTTCAGTGGTCATATCAGGAAAATTTAAAATTCTAAAAGTTAAATAAATCCCTAATCCTAAAATCCCCCAAAAGAGACCCTGTGTAACTGATGAAATAATCATAATCGTCCTTTCTTTTATTTCCTTACAAATGTTGCTGACGTTAAGAGGTTTTTAGGAATGGTGATTCCTAACTCTTCTGCCGTTTTCTTATTCAAAAATGGTTTCCCGTGATCAACAATCATAACCGGAACTTCTGAAACGGATTTCCCTTTGATAAGCTCCAAGACCTGATTAGCTGTCTCAACACCTAGCTGATATTGACTTTGAGAAATAGAAGCTAGGCTTCCCTCCTCAACCATAGTATCAACACTTGAATAGACAGGAATCTTGGCTGCCCGGCTCGCACTAATGACAGATGAGAAAGCACTGGCAATCGTATTATCTTGGGGGATAAAGACCGCATCTACCTTACCTAACATGATTGACATGGTCGTCGGAACTTCGTTTGTTGACGGTACAGCATAAGGAATAACTTGATATCCTTTTTCTTGTGCCAAATGACTAAACTCTCTAACTTGAGATAAGGAATTATCCTCATTACTGGCATAAAGGACTCCAATTTTTTTTACGGTTGGTGTCAAGTCAGAAATCAAATCAACAGTTTGTTTAACTGGAACCTTATTTGACAAACCAGTTACATTTCCTTCTGGTTTTTTTAACCGCTTAACCAACTTGGCTCCAACTGGGTCAGAAACCGCCGCCATGACTACTGGAGTATCCTTGGTAGCAGCAGCTAATCCTTGAGCAGCCGGTGTCGCAATACCAACCACAATATCACTGCCAGCCCGAATTAATTGCCGACTCATGGTTTGAATCTTACTTTGATCTCCTTCGGCATTCATTAGCTTAATGCTAATCTTTTGTCCCTTAGGTGCTCGTTTTGCTAGCTGATCTTCAATCCCTTGCTCAATTTGATCAAGGGCCGCGTGGGTCACTAATTGTAAAATCCCAATCTTAATTTCTTTTTTAGGCGCTAGCTTATCTCCCGACTGTCCTGAGGTTCTTGAAAAGAGCGCTCCTATAACCATAATGGCTAGAAGAATCAGGGTACCCATTAAACGTTTATTTTTCATATCTTTCCTCTCACTTCTTTATTATTCAAAAATGACTAGAGCACAACTCAAAGAAAAAACGCTTAGTAATAACTACTAGGCGCTTTTTGTGAAATCCCATGTCAGCGCATAGATACCTTTTTAGAAGTACTCTAAAAGTCGTATCTATGCCAATCCATAAACACAACTTATCTATGCCAACTTTGCCAAATTATCAAGTATCGTGCTTGTGCCATTATGGACTTCCTTTCTTGCTTTTTCCAATATTATAACCTAAATAGAAGATATTGAAAAGGCTTTTAAGCATATTTTTAACTCATTATTTATGGTATAATGGAGAAATTAGAATCCAGAAAGGAGAAACCATGTCTTTTGACGGCTTTTTCTTACATCATTTAACCAGGGAACTCAAGGATGTTTTACTCTATGGTCGCATTCAAAAAGTCAACCAACCCTTTGAGCAAGAACTTGTTCTGACCATTCGGAATAATCGCCAAAACTATAAATTACTACTATCTGCTCATCCTGTTTTTAGTCGCATTCAAATCACTCAAGCGGAATTTCAAAACCCACAGGTGCCAAATACCTTTACCATGATTATGCGAAAATATCTTCAAGGAGCTGTCATTGAACAGTTTGAACAAATTGAGAATGATCGTATTGTCGAAATGAAAATCTCCAATAAAAATGAGATCGGTGATACTATCCAAACCACCTTGATTATTGAAATCATGGGCAAACACAGTAATATTATGCTTGTTGACCGTTCTGAAAATAGAATCATTGAATCCATTAAACATGTGGGATTCTCTCAAAATTCTTACCGAACGATCTTACCAGGTTCTACTTACATTGAACCGCCTAAAACAGGAGTTGCTAATCCTTTTAACATCTCAGACTTGCAATTATTTGAAATGCTTCAAACCCAAGAATTATCTGTCAGAAATCTACAAAAACACTTCCAAGGTTTAGGAAGAGACACTGCTAAAGAACTTTCTGAAAGTCTCACAACTGACAAGTTAAAACATTTCCGAGCCTTTTTTGCTAAGCCCACACAAGCAACACTGACGGTAACTTCTTTTGCTCCTATTGCTTTTTCTAACAGTCAAGGCAAATTTGACACACTTTCTGAAATGCTTGATGTTTTTTACCAAGATAAGGCTGAGCGAGATCGCATTAACCAACAAGCAAGTGATCTCATTCATCGTGTTCAAAATGAATTGGAAAAAAATCGCAACAAACTCCTTAAACAAGAAGCCGAGTTATTAGCCACTGAAAATGCAGAAGTCTTTCGTCAAAAAGGAGAATTATTAACCACATTTCTCAGTCTTGTCCCCAATAATCAAGACAAGGTGACCTTGGATAATTATTATACAGGACAAAAAATTGATATTGCCTTAGACAAAGCTTTGACACCTAACCAAAATGCCCAGCGTTATTTTAAAAAATATCAAAAATTAAAAGAGGCTGTCAAGCACTTATCTGGTTTAATCACTGACACTAAGCAAAGTATTTCTTATTTTGAAAGCGTCGAATACAACTTATCACAGGCTAATCATGAAGATATTGAGGACATTCGTGACGAGTTATTTCAAGCAGGCTTTTTAAAAAATAGGAATCGGGATAAACGTCATAAGCGTCAAAAACCAAAACAATATTTGGCTTCTGATGGTAAAACCATTCTGATGGTTGGGCGTAATAATCTCCAAAATGAAGAATTAACCTTTAAAATCGCCAAGAAAGGTGAACTGTGGTTTCATGCTAAGGATATTCCGGGCAGTCATGTGATTATCAAAGATAATCTGAATCCAAGCGATAATGTCAAAACAGATGCCGCAGAATTAGCTGCTTATTATTCTAAAGGCAGATTTTCAAATCTCGTTCAAGTAGACATGATTGAAGCCAAAAAACTACATAAACCAAGCGGTGCAAAACCAGGATTTGTGACCTACACAGGGCAAAAGACACTGCGTGTTACTCCAAATGAAGAAAAAATTCAATCTATGAAACTGTCATAAGTCCCCTAAACATAAGGCAAAACTAAAAAAGTTCTCTTATTGGAAACATTTCTAACAAGAGGACTTTTTTTGATTAAGTAACTACGATTTGATGTCATCAAGAAAATCTTGCATGTTAACATCGTCTGGTACTTGCTTAAGATATGCGGATACCATTTGAGCAGCCTTGTCAAACTGACCAAATTCTCTCAAAAGATAAGCATAATCCTGTAAAAATTCTGGATTTTCTTTCAAATCACTAGCAATACTGTCATAAAAAGATAAGGCAATTTCTTCTTGCTCCAAAGCCTGATAGGCCTTAGCAATCATCCATTTGGTCAATACATTGTCAATATCTTCATGATCAAGAGCAACCACTTCCTCAAAACGGTCCGCCTCAAAATAAAGAGTGGCTAGCCGCATGCGAATTTCGTCATCATCAACAGCCACTTCTTTAGCTTGCAAAAGGTAATTTTCCGAACTCTTGACATCATGCAACTCATAAGTAAGTTGTGATGCCAAAAGCAATAAGTGACTATCAAATGCATTTTTCCGAAGACCTTGTTGAACCAAACGTAAAGCCTCTTCAATCTTATGCTCTTTATGGAGACTTAACGCATAAGGGTAGTCATACCCGAGATAGTTTGGATTCATGGTTTCCAGATGCTTAAAGTAAAGGTTAGCTCTTTGATACTCTTTTTGGTCGTATAAAATAGTTGCTAATTCAAAAACCGCTTCGTCCTCGTATTCAATCGCAACTGCTTTTTCTAGAAATGAGATAGCTGCTTCAAATTTTCCTAAACTAGCATAGGCACGCCCAATACGTTGATATGTTGAAATACCGGTCATTTCAAGAATCTGACGATTATCTAATTTGGCATAGTAGTCAATGGCCTCTTTAAAATAATTCAAAGACATATCAATCTCAGCCAAGCCAAAAATAATCAGAGGTTCCTGACTGATGGCTATTGCTTGCAGTAATTTTTCACGAGCGACGTCCGTCAACCCCTCCATATCGTAAAGATCTGCCATAACCAAAAGTGCCGATAAATAGTCTGTGCTGTCTTTTGGAATGTTATCCAAATACAAGAATGCTTCCTCAATAGCACCATCTTCAGCAGCAATCTGTGCCAAATTAATATTTAACTCTGGATAATCAGCGCATAATTGCAAATAAATGCGCTTAGCATGTGGTAAAAACCCTATGTTTTCTAAATAGTCACCTAAAGCAATCAAGGTATCTGTATCATCTTCTTTAAGAGCTTTTTGAAAATGTTTTTCGGCCTGTACTAAATCCTGTTGATCCAAGGAAACCATCATTTTTTCACTATTCAACATCTTTTTTAATCTCCTCAAGAACTATAACATCCTCTTTATACAAGCCACTAACTCCCTTGTACCAGTCAAATAACTCTTTGATAACAACCTTAACGGAGGCATAGATAGGAATAACAAGAAAGACTCCCCAAACACCGAACATCGACCCTGCTGTCAAAAGCAAAAACATGATGGTAATTGGATGAATGCTCAGCTTATTTCCTAAAACAAGTGGTGCTACAAAACGTCCTTCAATGGTTTGTTCAATCATAAAAATAAGAAGCACCTTAATCAACATTAGTGGTCCTTGGACCAGACCCATAATAATAACAGGAATCATTGCCAGAAAACTTCCTAAATAAGGGATCATATTCAAAAAACCAGCGATAATTCCAAAAGTGATAGAATAGTTAAGTCCTACAATACTAAACATAATTGAGAACATAAAACCGACAACAATGGCAACAGTTACTTGACCTTGAACATAACCAGATAGCTGTTTATTAATATCACCAAGTACACGAGACATTGGTAAGCGGAATTTAACTGGCAAAACATTGACCAAACCGTTCTTCATTTTAGCACTATCACGTAAGAAATAAAAAAGAATAAAAGGCGAAATAATAATAGCAATGGTAATGCGAGCAACTGCTCCCGCAAAATTTCCTGCCCAATCGATAGCATTTTTAGAAAAGCTTTGAGCATAGTCTAAGGCTTTTTGACTTGCGCTAGCAAGCATATCCTGTAATTGAGGCTTGTAGTTGATTAACCATTCGTTTTCAAGAAGCTTATTAGCTTCTTTGTTGACCTTACCGACATATTTTGGAAGATCTTCAATAAAACTTGTTAGTTGTGTTTGAATCATTGGAATAAATCCTGAAACGCCCCAAATAAAGAGAAAGGTAATTAAACTAAAAACGATAATAATTGCTGTTGTTCGACTTGATCCCAAACGACTAATAGCATCAACCAAGGGCTTCGTCAAGTAATAGAGAATAGTTGAAATAACAAGGGGTAACATGATAACCGCAAAAAAGGAAATCACAGGGGCAAATAAAAAAGAAATTTTAGTAAAAACAAAAATTGTCAAAAAGACCAAAAGAGTGATTAAAAGAGCCATAACTGCCTGATTATTTAAAAACCACTTATAAAATAGACTGTCAGATTTAGGCATCTTGGGTGTTAGTTGCATTAATATAAGTTTCCTTTCTTACTTAAGGGACTACGAGAGTGCTATACCAAATGATTAATAAAAGGTGACGGACTTATCAACGAGACAATTATCAGTATCGTAAATAAACTTGGCAGAGAAAAATGGGCGATCTTCTAAAATCCATTTAAAAATATCATAGTCTCCTTCCCAAGTTGGTTTTTCTAAAACTTGTGCATAAGGTACCCATTCTAATGTGCCTTCTCTGGATTCTTCATCTGAAATCAATTCTCCTTCAAAAGCTGTCACCTTAAAAACATAGGTATACCAGTCATGTCCTGGAGTAAATTCTGGAAAAGTAATCATACCCCTAAAGGTCATTTCCTTAACCGTTAAGTGCGTCTCTTCTAAAATTTCACGGCGAGCACAGTCATCCGGTGTTTCTCCAGCTTCTAACTTCCCGCCAACCGAAATCCATTTACCGGCATGAACATCATTTTCTTTTTTATTACGATGCAATAATAATAAGGCTTCGCCATTATCAATATAACAGATTGTTGCTAATTGGGTCATGTATCACTTTTCCTCCCATCTTTGCTTCTATTATACCAATCTCTGGAAAATATGCTATCATTTTATGATTTAAAAGCATGTTGAGGCAAATGAATCATACCACCATCTAACCAGCTGGTCATAATTTTCTCTATAAGGAAACTGGCTAAAATCCAATAATACGGAAAAAGCCTGTTATATCAGTTCAAATACTTGATATAATAGGCCTTTTACGCTTTTATTTAATGACTTTTTGGGTTTTGGCATAGTTGGCTTCGACAGCTTCTTTTTCAGCTTTCCACCAGTCATGATGATCAGTATACCACTTAATAGTATCCTCCAAACCTTCTGAGAAATTGGTGAATTGCGGTTCCCAGCCAAGTTCTTCACGTAATTTTGACGAATCAATAGCGTAACGGAGATCATGACCTGCACGATCAGTAACATGGTCGTAGGCATCTTTTGGTTGCCCCATTTTTTCAAGGATCAACTCAAGGACTTCTTTATTATTTTTTTCACCGTCAGCACCTATAAGATAAGTTTCACCAATACGTCCTTTTGTCAAAATCGCCCATACACCTGTTGAATGGTCATTGGTGTGGATCCAGTCCCGAACATTTTTCCCTTCACCATAGAGTTTCGGTTTGATACCAACTAAGATATTAGTGATTTGGCGAGGAATAAACTTCTCAATATGTTGGTATGGTCCATAATTGTTTGAACAATTTGAAATAGTTGCTTTCACACCAAATGAACGTACCCAAGCTTTTACAATAAGGTCTGAGGCAGCCTTGGTTGATGAATAAGGTGAACTGGGATTATAATTGGTTTCGGCAGTAAATTTTTCTCCTGGACCATCTCCATGACCTGGTAAATCTTCACGAAGAGGAAGATCGCCATAAACTTCATCAGTTGACACATGGTGAAAACGAATATCGTATTTACGGGCTGCTTCCAAAAGTGTAAATGTTCCAACAAAGTTCGTATGGACAAACGGACTTGGATCATTGAGCGAGTTATCATTATGGCTTTCAGCTGCATAGTGGACAATCGCATCTGCCTTGGCAGCTAAATGATTAACTAAGTCAGCATCTGCAATGTCACCAACAACCAATTCCACACGATCTCCAAGAATGGACTCAATATTAGCCTTATTACCAGCATAAGTGAGTTTGTCAAGAACTGTCACATGGACATCAGGATGATTGTTGTAGATGTAGTGCACAAAGTTTGAACCAATGAAACCTGCACCTCCGGTTACGATAATGTTTTTATACATTTTTTGTTTTCTCCGAAAAATTATTTCTTTTTGATATTCGACTGAGATCGTGAGAAATGATAAAACGAGATACTTGCTCGTTGTATTCTCCTTACAAATCTTCTGCTTTAAACGGTTTTACCTCTTTAAGCATTGGATGGTTTTTATCGGCATCAGAAACTTCTGCTTCTTTTACATTTTCCCACGTAATGCCAAGACTTGGATCGGCATAATTAACAAAGGCATACTTCGGTTTTAATTCAAGCGCCCAATAATCATTGACAAGGTAACTGTAAGAAACCTTATCTGAAAGGACTTGAAAACCATTAGCAACCCCTCTAGGAACAAAAATTCCTTTGGAAGCATCAATAACCGTCTGATAGACATTTCCAAAGGTTTCCCCTTCGCGAAGGTCAACCCATGATCCTAAAACCTTACCGTCATCAGCAACGGAAATGTATTTGTCCCAAGGCTCAGCATGAAGACCACGAAGTACATGCTTACGAGAATACGATATGTTATTTTGTAATTTTCCTTTGGCAAAAAAACTTTCCGGAAAGCCAATTGGTAGCATTTTTTCTTTTTGAAAATTCTCCTTAAACCAGCCACGGTTATCCCCACGTACTGGAATATCAAATTCTAAAAGACCCGGAATTTCTTTAATTTCACGGCATGCTAATTCTTTATCAAAAAACTGTTCTGTCATTAAACCTCTCCAATCAAACGAAGCAAATATTGACCGTATTCATTTTTCTTCAATGACTGGGCCAAATGATGAACATCTTCTTTGGTGATATACCCCATGCGATAGGCAATTTCTTCAAGATTAGCCACTTGAGCATTTTGCAAACGCTGAACAGTCTCAATATACTGTGCTGCTTCAAGGAGACTTTCGTGTGTTCCTGTGTCCAACCATGCAAAACCACGCCCCATTAATTCGACAGATAGGTCTCCACGTTCCAAGTAAACCTTATTAACATCAGTAATTTCAAGTTCTCCACGTGCACTTGGCTTAATATTTTTGGCAATTTCCACCACATCATTGTCATAGAAATAAAGCCCTGTTACTGCAAAATGAGACTTAGGCACCTCTGGTTTTTCTTCGATGGAAATGGCATTCATCTGATCGTCAAATTCGACCACCCCAAAACGCTCAGGATCTTTGACCTGATAACCAAAAACCGTCGCCCCTTTTTCTTTGGCAGCAGCTTTTTGCAGCATTTTTGTCAAGCCATTACCATGGTAAATATTGTCCCCCAAAATGAGTGCCACACGATCATTACCAATAAACTCTTCACCAATGATAAAGGCTTGAGCCAAACCATCTGGACTTGGTTGCTCTTTGTATGACAAATGAATACCAAATTCTGAACCGTCTCCTAATAATTCTTCGAATCTTGGAAGATCTTGAGGAGTTGAAATAATTAAAATCTCCTTGATTCCTGCTAACATCAAAGTTGATAAAGGATAGTAAATCATTGGCTTGTCATAAATGGGCATCAACTGTTTTGATGCAGCACGAGTCAGTGGGTATAAGCGTGTCCCCGACCCTCCGGCAAGAATAATACCTTTCATAGTAGAGCTCCTATTCTGATTTATACCACCTTATTTTACCATTTTTTAAAAGCAGTGTCACTCTTTACCTTTAATCCTAAAAAGGTAGTTGGTAGTAGAATAATAACTAGAATCTAGCCTCATTTGTCTGCCTAACAAAAGGCTAACCAATTCATAAGCAATCAAAGGACCAACTGTTAATCCTGATGAGCCAAGCCCACTAGCCACATAAAGCTTGTCTAAACCTGAAACCTGCCCATAGAAAGGAGAAAAATCACTGGTATAAGCACGAATACCTATACGGTAAGATTTTTCTTTGGCTTCTTTTAATTTTGGGAAATAGGCTAGTGCTTCTTGTTCTAGCTGATTTAAAACAGTTGGTTCTGGCTCAAGGTCATATCCTTTATCATTTTCGTGGCTGGCACCGACAGAGAGTCTGCCTTGTTTAAAAGGAATAAGATCCAATTCGCCTTCTGGCATAACCACAGGATAGGTGTCACTATCCCAATCAGTAAAGTAATAATCAATTAATTGCCCCTTTTGGGGGCGCACATCAACCTTATACCCCAAGGGATTTAATAATTCAGGTAACCAAGCACCTACGGCTAGAATCACTTGATCAAAGTAATTCCCAGCAATCTCGTAACCGTTTCCCATTTTTTTCAGACTAACCTTTTGCCTAACCACCTGATAACCACTAGCCTTGAGCAAAGTCTCACATAATGAAGCTCCCTCAACTCGAGCTGCCCCAGAAGCGTATAAACAGGTTTCAAAACCAGCCAGTTCCGGAAAGTTTCTTTGCACCTCCTTGATGTTTTTTATCTCTAAATGACCCATTAGAGGCGACTCACTTTTTCTTGCTAGCGCAAGTTGGTAAAGACTTTCTAGCTTATCTTCATTCTTTTTCAACAAATAAATACCATTTTGTTGGTAAAAATCTGCCGTAAAACCATCTACTTGTAAATCACTGACTAATTGCTGATAAAAGTCAGCTCCTAGCCGTGCCATACGATACCAAGTCTTGTTCCGTCGTTTTGAAAACCAAGGACTAATTATTCCAGCAGCTGCTTTTGTGGCTTGTCCTTGACCGTAATCAAAAATAATAACCTCTTCTTGATTGTATTTCCGTAAATAATAAGCAGCAGTTGATCCTACAATCCCAGCCCCAATAATAGCAATTTTCATTTTTATTGTCCTATCCTAGAGCAACATCCATAATCATCATAATGACAAACCCTAACATCAAGCCTAGAGTAGCCACATCTGTGTTTCCATTCGTCTGTGACTCTGGAATTAATTCTTCCACCACCACAAAAATCATTGCCCCAGCTGCAAAAGATAAGGCATAGGGTAATATTGGTAGCATCAATAAAACCAATGCTGCTCCAAGCACAGCTCCAACTGGCTCCACAATAGCAGACATAGCTCCCCAACAAAATGCCCTTAAACGGGAACTACCATCTGCTCGAATAGGGATAGATAGCGCAGCACCTTCTGGAATATTTTGTAAACCGATTCCAATAGCAAGCCCTAAGGCACCCAGAAGTGCCGAAGTGGATACTTTACCATAAGCTAAGGCACCAAAAGTAACACCAACTGCCAATCCTTCTGGAATATTGTGAATGGTAATGGCCAAAAACAAAAGAGTTGTTTTCGATAATTTTTTGGGTGGTTGCAATCCTTCCACATCAGACACATCCTTATCCAAATGCAAATGAGGAACCATGGCATCAATAGCCCTAATAAAGAGACCACCAAGTAAAAATCCAACTGCTGCTGGAAACCATGACCAAATACGACCATTAGCCTTAGCATAAGCAATAGAAGGTTCTAACAGAGACCAAAAAGAGGCTGCAATCATCACACCTGCTGCAAAGCCCATCATAATATCCAATAACTTACGGCTAATCGTTTTAAAAAAGAAAACAATAGCCGCACCAATCATCGTACATCCCCACGTAAATAATCCAGCTAAAAACGCTAATAACACTAGGTTCTGTGATAAGAGCCAATCCATGTTAATCCCTCAATCTCCTACAAATGGCTAAAAGGATTGGTTGAGACATCACTCTTTATAATGGTGACATCCCACCCTTGCTCTTTCTTCCATGCTTGTAATTTTTCCCTTATTTTTTCAGTAAAAAGCACTTCAATATGGTGACCTGGATCAATCCCCAACAACCCTTCCGTCAACATTTCTTGTGCCGTATGATAGCAAATATCACCTGTAATATAAACCTCTGCCCCTTTTTGCAAAGCTGCTTGGTAATAGTCAGTACCGCTGCCACCACAAATAGCGATCTTTGAAACCACAGGGTTATCGTTCCCGTAACGAACTAAACGGACCGCATCTAGTCCGAAAATGGCTTTTATTTTTAATGCCAAATCTTCAATGGACTGCTCCTCAATGATTCCAATACGACCACACCCAAAGCCATCACACGTTTCAGATAAAATCTCGGTTTCTTTGATACCAAGAAGATCACAAAACCAGTCATTTAAACCTCCTTGAACAATATCAATATTCGTGTGACTAACATAAACCGCAATATCATGCTTAACCAAATTAAGAAGAATATCACGCTGGGGTGATGATACCAAATCCATGATCCCTTTTTTATAAATAGGCGCATGCTTAGTAATAATTAAATCAACACCAGCCGCCACCGCTTCTGCAATTGTATTTTCACGGATATCTAGGGTTACCATAACTTTTTGAATTTCTTTATCCAGACTACCAACCTGAAGACCACAAACATCCCCATCCATAGATAGTTCTGAAGGACAAAAAGCTTCATAGGCAGCAATTAGGGTTTTAACTTTCATGGGGGATAACCTCCTTTATTTGCTTAATTTTTTGAGAAATAGCTATGCGATCTTTTTGATTGGCTTCAGGTACACAAGACAAGGCATAGCATAATTTATCCATTTCACGTTGCCACTTAGTGACAAAAATAGCTGATTGTTCCTGAGATAAGAATGGTCCAAAACGTAACTCATTAGCTGATAAGTCTTGAAAACCCGGCTCTGCTACAATAATCTCATAGTATTTATCATTTTCTGCTACAATAGCTTCTGAAACAATCTGAAAAGTATTAGCCGATAGCCAAGCCCGTAGGTCGTCTTCACGGTTATTGGGCTGCAAAATTAAACGTCTCACACCCTGCAGTCTATCCTTACCAGCTTCTAAAATCTCGGTAATCAAACGCCCACCCATACCACAAATAGTAATTGCTGTTATCTGATCTGTCGGTGCGATGGCTGCAAGACCGTTAGCTAGGCGCACATCAATGTGTTTTGACAAACCTGACTGACTGATATTTTTAAGAGCTGATTCATACGGACCTCTAACCACTTCTCCAGCAACGGCTGCTGAAATGATTCTCTGAGTTATTAAAAAAATAGGTAAATAAGCATGATCACTTCCCACATCCAAGAGTTTTGCCCCTCTAGGAACATAAGCAGCAACTTGAGCTAAGCGGTTTGATAAATGACTTTCCATTATGATGTCTTTCTAAATCGTAATGCTTTTATTATAACAAAATTGTAACAAAAAAAGAAAACCAAATTTAGGTTTTCGATTTTTTCTGAGTATCTCTATAGTATTTGCAATAACTCTGAACAGGACAAATGGCACACTTGGGATTCTTAGCCAAACAATGGTAGCGACCGAAAAAAATGAAACGATGATGGGTAATAATCCAGTCTTTTTTAGGGATTTTCTTCATTAAATCTTGCTCAATTTCGGTCACATCAGCATCCGGTGCTGAAATATTTAAACGCTTGGAAACTCTTGTCACATGGGTATCAACGGCAATCGTAGGAACACCGTACACCTCTGCCAAGACCACATTAGCGGTTTTATGGCCCACACCTGATAAGGACTCTAATTCTTTATGGGTTTTAGGAACTTGACCTTTAAAATCGACTAAAATAGCCTGAGCCGTTTTGATAATATTCTTAGCCTTATTTTTATAAAGCCCTATAGTACGTAAATAATTTTCGACATCTGTTAGATTGGCTGATGCTAAATCCTCAATTTTAGGGTATCTTTCCCACAAAGCAGGTGTTACTTTATTGACAGCCTTATCTGTTGTTTGAGCAGATAAAATCACTGCAATTAAGAGTTGAAAAGGGGTTTGCCAGTCCAGTTCACCTTTTGCTTCAGGAAACATATCAGCAATCAATGCCAGAACCTGACGCAAACGTTCTTTTCCTATTCTCATTAGTCACTCCAAAGATCCATCGCAGCCAGAAAATCATCCGATACTGTTACATTAGAAGAACTGCTAGTTTCTCTTACTCGCTTATGCTCTTCTACTTGTCGACGGTTGACAATCCCCTCCTTACGCCAATTTCTTAAAATAGCCTGGATATACTTCCAATTCGTTTTGCCATTGAAAACAGCTTCTTTTAAAGCTTCTCGAATCAATTCAGGATCAGTCTTATCCTCACGAAGTGTTTTCTCTAAATCTTCAAGTTCAAATGGACTCAAAAATCGACCTAATTCTCGCTCAAATTCGCCAACTAATCCCTTAAATACATTTTGTTCTGTAGCCGTATCAAGTTCTTCTTGAACCTGACTTGCCAGTAGATGATCTAATTTGACTAGGACCGGACTAGCATCAAAAATAATCTCAATCTCACCAGCTAATTCAATGGTTTTCATATCCAAGAGATCTTGGCTAGTCAAAGAAGAGATGATCTTGTTAATATCTGCCACTGACTTTCCAAGAGCATTCGCAATTTGACTTGGTGCCAAATCGTCTCGTTTTGTTGTATTTTGAAGATAGAAAAATTGCCAGACTAAAAAATCATCTGTGCTCTTAAAAATATCTTTGTAATGAAAAAGCAAGGCACTTGGAAGAACCAAGTTACCTGACTTATAATGTTCTAAAAAACTCATAATCCCTCTATCAAGCTGAATGTACTCAATTCTTCTATCAGCACTTTTTGACAGCCAATGACTTAGCTAGGAAATTGCATAAGAACTTTACAATCGTAGTTGCCGATAGCCTTACGCCCGTTTAAACCATCCAATTCAATGAGGAAGGCACAACCTGCAATAATACCACCAAGTTTTTCAACCATGTCAATAGTAGCCTTTACTGTTCCACCTGTTGCTAATAAGTCATCAACAATCAGAACACGTTGCCCCGGTTTGATCGCATCAGCATGCATTGTTAAAGTATCAAGACCATACTCTTTTTCATAATCTGCGGATACTACATCTCTTGGTAATTTGCCTGGTTTGCGAACTGGGGCAAAACCAATACCAAGTTCAACAGCGACAGGACAACCAATGATGAAACCTCGCGCTTCAGGACCAACAATCATATCAATCCCTTTGTCGCAAGCGTACTGCGCAATTTCTCGAATGGCATAGCTGTAAGCTTTACCGTCAGCCATTAAAGGTGAAATATCACGAAAAATAATACCGTCTTTAGGGTAATTTTCAATAGATGCAATGTAATTTGTTAAATCCATAATCAATTCTTTCTAATGGCAATCTGCCAAAAAATAAAATACGCTTCATTATATCACAAAATGGTTTTGTCGTAAAATAGGACTTTTGATAAAACCATCAAACAATGACCTGTTCGTTTTACTCTAAGCCTTTTCTACGTTTCTGATTGTTCTTTCTGATTGGTTAAATAAGCATAGATTTCCTGAGGATTTGCTAAAGCCATCATTTCTTGGAATTTGACTAAGGCTTTTAAGTCTTGATAAATTTGACTTTCAGAAATATCTCGTTTTTGTACATTTGGATTAACCGTCATTAGCCCATCATGAATGGTGACAAAGCCTAATTCATCAAAAATTTGGATCAATTTAACCAATAGAATCTTCTCAATCTTTAAGTAATGGCTAAGATCAGTTAATTTGTGACGTAAGTCCAATTCAGGAAACTGATAAATGGTTTTGTAGAGTTTGGCAAATTGTTCTCTACTCCCAAAACCAGTTAGGTAGTAAGGGTTTTTGATGTTATTTTTAAAGTAAATGGCTTCAAATTCCTTATTAATAAACAAACTCTGCCAATCTTTAAAATTTTCAGGAATCTCATTGACAAGAATAACATTTGCTTCAGGTTCTTCCTCAATGCTTGGAATACCAATAGGCAGTTTGGCTGTTTTTGATCGGATATCAAACAACTGTACCCCTTCAACTCGGGCATCTACTAACATTAATTGAATACTAGTATTGCCGTTCCAACGATTAACTGATAAGGTTACTGCTAATTCTAAGCCACTTGCCTGTTGAAATTCTTGTAGCTGAGCACCACGTCCAAAGGCTAGCACATCAATCTCAGCAATCCCCTTTTTCACTTTAAATTTGAGGTGCTCCTGTTCTTGCCCCATTGTTCTCGCTTGCCGAACATTGATGTCATCTAAGTAAAAAATAGGTTTAGGGTGGTCCATACCATATGGAGCTAGTTTTTCCAAACTTTTTAAAGTTTCAAGACTTAACTCCTCAAAATTTAACTTCTCATCAATCTGAAGCGTATTTTTAGCAGTCTGATCAAGCCCACGTTCTAATACAAACTGACAGAGCAGATCTGACAAGGCTTCTAAGTTGTCAACTGGTAAGGTCATTCCTGCTGCACTAGCATGTCCTCCAAAGGCAGTAAATAAGTCACGTTGTCCATTTAAAGCCTCAAAAATATTAACGGCTTCTAAACTTCTAGCAGACCCTTTTGCAAAGCCATTATCAATAGCTAAAACCACAACAGTTTGCCCAATTTCTTCCATAATTCGACCAGCCACAATACCTAAAACACCCGGATGCCAGCCTGCCTGCGCCAAAACTTGAACTGGCTTGTTGGGATCAACCATGACCATGGCTTGATTAAAGATGTCTTGAACCAAGCCTTTGCGCTCATCATTTTTTTCCTTAATCATTAAAGCAATGCTTTGGGCTTCTTGATCATCAAAACCTGTTAATAACTCAATAGCAGGATTAGGATCATCTAAACGTCCTAAAGCATTTAACTGAGGAGCAATTTGAAAACCAACCATCTCTTCATTAAAGTGTTCTGTATCAATGTTGGATAAAGTCATCAATTCTTGCAAGCCAACACGTTCAGTGTGTTTTAATATCCTGAGTCCATTTTTTACCAAGACACGATTTTCATCTGTTAAACTGACCATATCAGCGATAGTTCCAATGGCTACTAAATCTAAACATTCCATGGGAATCGTTTCCAAAAGTGCTGTTGCCAATTTAAAAGCAACACCGCACCCTGCTAACTGTTTGAATGGGTAATCCGCATCAGGGTGCTCTGGGTGAATAATCGCATAAGCCTTTGGCAATTCTTTAGGAAGGCTATGGTGGTCAGTCACCACAACATCAACACCTTGTGCTTGCGCATAACTAATGGCTTCATGCCCTGACACACCATTATCAACTGTGATAATCAAGGACACCGCTTCTTGTTCAATAAAGTATTTGTAAACACTCTGGTTAGGGCCATAACCATCAGTAAAACGATTAGGGAGATAAACCAAAGGCTCTGCTCCCAGCATATCAAGAGTTTCTTTGATAATAGCTGCAGAAGTCATTCCATCTGCATCATAATCACCATAAATAAGGATTTGTTCTCCGGTTTCAATGGCTTCGCGAATCCTTAGCACAGCTTTTTCCATGTCATGGAGCAAATAAGGATCATGTAATTGGGATAAATCAGCTGTCAAAAAGTCGTCCAAAGCTTTTTCCGTGACAATCCCACGGTCATAAATAATTTGGGCTGCTAACTTTGTAAGACCTTTGGTTTTTGCTAACTTAAAGAAGCCATCATTTGTTTTTTTTTCCTCTATGTTCCAGTTATATTTGGATTTAATCATTTATAATTAAATACCTTTCTTGCGAGATAATCAGATAATTTTGGAAAAAGAACATAAAACTTATGGATTGCTGCTAAGCTAACTGGCAAGTTCAGTTCTCGTTTATTTTTTCCAATGATTGAAGCAATGCGTCTGGCAACCTGATCGGCCTGTAGCGTAAATTTAGCAACACTTGCCAAATAATTTCCAAACGGATCTGCCTGCTCAAAAAACTTGGTGGCAATGGGACCTGGATTCACGGTGGTGACATAAACACCCTTATCCGCCAACTCCAAGCGAAGAGCATTAGAAAAACCGATAAGGGCAAACTTGCTTGCAGAATAAACACTTGATTTAACAGATGCTATCAAACCTGCCATCGAGGCAATGGTAATGAGGTGTCCTTGCCCTTGCTCTGCCATTTTTTGTCCAACTAAGCGAGCAAAATGAATGCTAGCTAGGCTATTGACTTGAAACATGTCCGCTATTTCTGTAGCTGAAAAGTCATCAAAAGTCTTGAAAGCCCCATAGCCAGCGTTATTAATCAAAACATCTATTCGCCCATAACTCTGATAAATCTGGTTGACCATTTCTTCAATCGCAATTGGATTTGTAATATCCAGTTCAAAACACACTTTGTTGTCAATATGACGGTAACAGTGTTCTAGACGCTCTTTGTTACGTCCTAATAGAACCAGGTTATCTTCCTTGGGTAATTGCTTAACAATTGCTTGTGCAAGACCCCCCGAAGCTCCTGTGATAACAATTATTCTTTGTGCCATTAAATGATCACTTCCTCTAAGTCTCGTACGACCTTAACATTTTCAAAAATAGTAGCGGCATCTTTTTCCATTTGGCGGCAATCACGCCCTAAAAAACGTGCAGAAACATGGTTAAGTAAAAGACGCTTTGCGCCAGCATCATGAGCAATTTGTGCGGCTTGCATGTTGGTTGAATGCCCATGGTTGCGAGCAATGCGCTCATCACCTTTACCATAGGTTGATTCATGGATTAACACATCCGCATCTTGAGCCAGCTTGACACTAGCAGATGTTTTTCGTGTATCACCAATAATGGTAATAATTTTTCCTTTTTTAGGGGCTGAAATAAAATCTTTAGCATAAATAATGGTGCCATCCTCAAGCGTAATGTTTTGCCCATTTTTAATTTTTCCAAACAGTGGACCAAAAGGAACCCCTACTGCTTTCAAGGCTTCAGCATCCAAAGTACCTTCAAGATCTTTTTGAACCACTCGGTAACCCATACAAAAGATGGTATGTGCCAAGCGTTCAGCATAGACTAAAAATTTGTCTGTTTCCATGATTTTACCTAACGATTTTTCATCAAATTCGTGAAAATGAATCTTATAAGGCAGGCGAGAACCAGAAATTTTTAAGCTGGTTAGAACATAGGATTTAATCCCAACAGGTCCATAAATATCAAGGTCTGTTTGTTCCTCACTGGCTTGGAATGCCCGACTAGCCAAAAAGCCAGGCAAGCCAAAAATATGGTCACCGTGTAAATGGGTAATAAAAATCTTTTTTATTTTACGAGGTTTAATGGTTGTTTCTAAAATTTGTCTTTGGGTACCTTCGCCACAATCAAACATCCAAACTTCGTTGATTTCGTCTAATAGTTTTAACACTAAACTTGATACATTTCGTTGTTTGGCCGGCTGACCAGCCCCTGTCCCTAAAAATTGTAATTCCATACAGTCTATTCTTTCTATTGGGTAATGTAAATCATAAATTCTCGTTGTGCAAAATCATAGTACTTTTGTCCTGAAAAAGCTTGACTTAACATCACTAATTCGTCGCAGTTAAACCCTTTAAGCAAAATCACATCATTTTTTAGACGATAGATTTTGGACAACAAGACCTCTTCTGGTGTTAGGTCTTGAAGCTGCTCCTGTTCAAAGTGACAAGCTTTCATTTTTGTATATCCACTTTCTTCATAAACCATGTAATGTGGAAAAATTTGCGTTAATTCAAAAAAGAGTTTTGGGTCATTAGGTTCTTCTTTTTCTGAAAAAACAAGAGCGACTTCTTGGTCATTTTGATAAGAAAAACCATACGCCTTTCCAGATAAATTGAGACGCACAAAGGGCTTAACTTCCTCAAATGACGGCTGAACAGTAAAAAAACCCAAGGCTTTAGAGAGCTTAAAATAGTAATCTGTCGCAGCTTGTGGCGACTGTTTCTGATATATTTCAGCAAAATAAGCATTAATTACACTGGGTGGCGGAGTAATAAAAGCTAATTGTTGTTGGTCTGTCAAGCCTGCTAATTGTTGTTTTAAATAGTTGGTATCTAGACTTGTAAATCCGCCATAGGTTTTAGCTAAATCAATATAATCACTCATAAAAGTCATCAAGTCTCCATTGCTGTTTTTTGGAAATATAACCCGAAACCTCTTCTGTTTCTTGGTCAAAGATGTAATGATCTAAAAAGGCAACACGATTCAACTCATAAAGTTTATAAGCCTTGTTTTGATGAACTTTAATGGTAAAAGGCACAAAAAGGTCACGAATCTGATCAATAATCAAACGTCTCAAAAGGTCTTTACTCTCTTTTAAACGTGCTGAAATCCTAACATTTGGAAAAGTGGTTGCTGTTAGATGCTCTGCCATATCCATTTTGTTATAGATTGCTAAACGGGGAATATCAAGCATATCTAACTCTTTGAGCAGGTCCAAAACAACCTTTTCTTGCTCACTATGATTAGGATCACTGGCATCAATCACGTGCAGAAGCAAATCAACATGTCGACTTTCTTCCAAAGTTGACTTAAAAGCAGCCACTAATTCTGTTGGTAAATCTTGGATAAAGCCTACAGTATCTGTTAAGGTTGCCTGAAACCGGTTTTGGAGATAAATCTGTTTGGTCGTAGCATCCAAAGTTGCAAACAATTCATTAGCTTCATAATGGCTATCTTCTGTCAACAGATTCATAATGGTTGACTTTCCTGCATTGGTGTAGCCAATCAGACCAATCTTGAAAGCATCTGAATTAACACGACGATCTCTAATGATTTGACGATTTTTCTCCACTTGAGTCAACTGACTTTCAATGTCTGCAATTTGATTGCGAATAGAACGCCGGTTTAATTCTAATTGGCTTTCACCAGGTCCACGACTACCAATTCCACCTGCTTGACGACTCAGCATGATCCCCTGTCCCATTAATCGAGGTAACATATATTTAAGTTGGGCTAGGTGAACCTGTAATTTCCCTTCATGACTCCTGGCACGCATCGCAAAAATATCTAAAATTAACTGCATGCGATCAATCACTTTAATCCCTAATGCGACTTCTAAGTTAGCATTTTGTCTAGCGGTCAGCCGATTATTGACAATAACCGTATTAATCTCATCAGCGTCTACGATGGCTTTAATTTCATCCAATTTCCCTGATCCAACAAATGTTTTACTGTCATAACGCTCACGCTTTTGGGTAAAGCTCCCCACAACATTTGCCCCGGCTGTTTTGGCAAGATTAGCAAGTTCGGTCATAGACATGTCAAATTGCTCCATTGTCTGAAGAGCAACCCCTAATAAGATAACCCTCTCTTGTTGGGTTTTTGTATCAATCATAAATGCTGCTAATCCTCCAAATTTCGTAATCTTTATTATAACACATTCTAAGATGATTCTACTAACTTCAAGTTAATAATTCACGGCAAACACATGCAGCTATTCAACGAACAAAAACCAATTTATAGTTTCTCCTAAATCAATTCTAACATTCAGACTAAATGCCATTAGAAAACTTTGGTTTTGTCATCTCAAGTGTCTACTATCTCTATCTCAGATGATCATCACTTATTCTGAAACATCATGGGATTTTCATCCTGCATCTTGTGTGACTAACACTTCTCCTTCTGCTCAAGAAAAGCTTTGACCTTATCATGTACCACTTGAGGGTAGTTAGGGGCTGTTATCGTGTTAAAAGTAACCATCATCCGGTTACGAAACCAAGTTAATTGGCGCTTCGCAAATCGCCTGGTATTTTGTTTCAAATGCTGGCTAGCCTCTTCCAAACTCATCTCTCCTGCAAAATAGGGGAATAATTCTTTGTAACCTATGCCACGACTCGCTTGGACAGTCGGATAATGCTCATATAACCATTTTGCTTCTTCTAACAAACCTGATTCAAGCATTTTATCAACACGCTGATTTACACGGTCATAGATAAGCTGGCGGTCATCATTCAAGCCAATCAACAGCGAGTCATAAGCGGTTTCGTCATTTTTTAAATCACCTGCAAACCTGTCCAATTCAAGTGCTCGAATGGCCCGCCTACGATTTATTTGCTCAATCGCAATCCCTTTTTCCAGCAACAGTTGATAAAGGAGGTCATCGGAAAATTGTTCCAGAATGTGACGATAAGCTTTAACAGCTTCTTGATCAACCTTTCCTCCTAGATGATACCCCTCTAATAGACTTTGAAGATACAAGCCAGTCCCTCCAACAATAATCGGTAACTTCCCTCGACTAACTACCTCTGCAATGGCAAGTTTGGCATCTTGAACAAAATCATATGCCGAATAAGACTCTGTCACTTCACGAATATCAATCAAGTGATGAACAGCCGCTGCTTGCTCCGCCATACTTGCCTTGGCTGTTCCGATGTCCAAATGACGATAAACCTGCTGGCTATCACCAGAGATAATCTCCCCATTAAACGCTTGTGCTAGATCAATTCCTAGTGCCGTTTTTCCAACAGCTGTCGGGCCCACAATTACAACTAGTTTTATTTTTGTCATTTTTTTCTTTCTATTTGGAAAAGCATATAAAAAACGCCTTTCGCTTGAAAATTATATCATTTTTCGTTACCATATATTATAACATAAGATTCAAGGACAACTAAGGTCCCTAGAAATGGAGAATTGTCATGACTAAAAAATATCAATTTGCTAAAGGTCTGGTGACTGGTGTGTTTGCAACTGTCGCAACCGTTGCTGGTGCTATCTTTGCTGTTAAGAAAACAATCATTGAGCCTGAAGAAGAAAAAGCAGCTTTCGTTGAAGAAAATCGTAAAAAAGCAGCTCGTCGTCGTGTTACACGCTAATAATTAACCATATGAATATGTTAAAGAGGCTAGTACATCTGTATTAGCCTCTGTTTGTTGGTTGCCTTTTCTATGCTACGGGCAACTTCCCAGAAAGAGTATCATAAACCGTCTGACTAGATTTCCCTTTTTAATCATGCCAGTATTTGAAGCTTTCTATAGAATTAACGATTTTTTTATTACCATTTTCTCAATTTGAAAAAGATTTTGAAACTAACTAATCAAAATGTTACAATTTTTTGCTCTTCATACGTAGTCTAAAATGGTTTCAACGACTGTTCCCACTCTTCACTTCTTTCATGTCATTAACCTTATTGGTATAGCAAAAACAAACCAGTTTCCTGATTTGTCTTTACATTTTTAGGTGCCTGCTAATGCGGGAAGGGTTTCACCAATAGCCTCCAGACGAGTTGACCATTCGTGACGACTCAAGCCGTTTTCCACAACATAACGATTGCGCTCATGGGCACGACATTCTGGTGAACAACCACGGACATACTTCACTTCATTGGCTTTTGAAATAAAAATCTGTTTATTACAAAATGGATTGGCACAATTCACATAGTGTTCGCAAGGGGTACCATCAAAATGATCACGTCCGATAATCGTAGGATTCACATGGTTAATCGGCACAGAAATACGTTCATCAAAAACATACATTGCACCATCCCAGAGTTCGCCCTGGACCTCTGGATCCTTACCATAAGTGGCAATACCGCCATGAAGCTGACCAACATTTTTAAACCCTTCGCGAACCATCCAACCTGAAAATTTCTCACAACGAACACCGCCTGTACAGTAAACAACGACACGTTTCTCCATAAATTTGTCCTTGTTGTCACGGACCCATTGTGGGAGCTCACGAAAGTTACGAATATCTGGGCGAATTGCTCCGCGGAAATGCCCCAAATCGTATTCGTAATCGTTACGTGTATCTAAGACGACCGTATCTTCATCCAGCAAAGCCTCTTTAAATTCTTTGGGTGATAAATAAGCGCCGGTGGTTTCCAATGGATTAATATCACTATCAAAATTATTATCCTCTAAACCAAGATGAACGATTTCTTTTTTGTAGCGCACAAACATTTTTCTGAAAGCCTGTTCATCTTCTTCATCGATTTTGAACCAAAGATCAGCAAAACGCTCATCGCTATGCACCCAGTCCATATATTTTTGGGTGGTTTCATAATCTCCCGAAACCGTCCCATTGATTCCTTCATCCGCAATTAAAATACGACCTTTAAGACCAATTAATTGGCAAAAAGCGAGATGTTCAACCGCATAGGTTTTGGCATTTTCAATGGGAACATATTTATAATAGAGTAAAACTCGGATTTTATCTGACATGTATTCTCCTTCAATCATTCAATTACTCCCCATTATAACTGGCAAAAGAAGGTCTAAGCAAACCATTTGCTTGTCTGTTTTTTCACAATAAACTTAACCATTTGAGTCATTTGGTTAGCTAATGTCATAACTTATTTTTCTACGATTCGCTGCTAGGCTCAGGGCTAATCAAAGAGGCTGAGCAAAAACTAGTTTCTTTCTAAGCCAAGAAGATGTCAAGCAAAATAAAAGCTTGACAAACTACAATGACTTACGGACTTGGTTTAGAATACAGAACCTATCTACTCTCACTGGTAAGTGCTACTCTAGGAAAGAAGCAAAGCCACCAGAATCTATCGAAGAGATTCAAGTACTACTCAATAAGCTTAACATCATGAATCAGCTTTTCTACCTATTTACAACTATTTAGTCACAATTTCATTACATCGGTTTTAATATACCTGAAAAAGACCTCAGATTAGAAAACTTTATGAAGAAGTGGGTCATATTTTGGAAACAACGTATAAAATTATCACAGAAAAAAGCGGCAACTGTCGCTTTTTTATTTGTTCTTAATTTGAATGCCAAATATCTTGGTTATATTGTTCAATCGTACGGTCAGACGAGAAGAAACCTGCTTTGGCAATATTATGGACAACTTTTGTCATCCAAAGTTCTTGATTTTCATAATCCGCCAACATTTTCTCTTTAACCTCGATGTATTCTTCAAGGTCAATCAAGGTCATAAACCAATCTTTTGAAATCAATTCTTTATAAAGACGGTCAAGGCGTTCTTCATTTCCAAGTTCTAGTAATTCCGAACTAATAATGAAGTTCACTGCTGCTTTAATGGCTGGATGATTATCATAGTAGTCTTTTGATACATAAGATGCTGAAGCATAAAGGTCAATAATCGTGTCTGAATCTTTACCAAAAGTATAAATATTTTCCATACCAGCAAGTTCTGCGATCTCAACATTAGCGCCGTCCATAGTGCCAAGTGTCAAAGCACCATTAAGCATGAATTTCATATTACCAGTTCCAGAAGCTTCCTTTGAAGCAAGAGAAATTTGCTCAGAAATATCTGTTGCTGGAATCAAGTGCTCAGCAACTGTTACATTATAGTTTTCCACAAGATGCACGTTCAGATATGGGCTGACCTCTGGATCATTGTTGATTAATTCCGACAAACAAAGAATCAAATGAATAATATCTTGGGCAATGATGTAAGCAGGTGCAGCTTTACCACCAAAGATAACAGTGATTTTACGTTTTGGAAGGTTACCTTTTTTAATTTCCAAATACTTGTGAATCACATAAAGAGCATTCATTTGTTGGCGTTTATACTCGTGGAAACGTTTAATTTGTGTATCAATGATTGAATCCTCATCAAGCTCAATCCCTTTATTGTCTTTAAGGTAACGTTTGAGTGTTAATTTATTATGGAATTTGATGTCTGCTAATTTAGCATGGACAGCTTTGTCATCCGCAAATGCCATCAATTTTTCTAATTTAGTGGCATCTGTCAAATAATCATCGCCAATTAATTCCTTGATATAATCAGCTAAATCTTGATTAGCAAATTCTAACCAACGACGGAAAGTGATACCATTTGTTTTGTTATTGAATTTCTCTGGGTAAAGGTCATAGAAAGCTTTCAACTCACTATTTTTCAAAATATCAGTATGAAGAGCAGCTACCCCATTAACACTCGTGGCAAAATGAATGTCCATATGCGCCATGTGGACGCGACCTATTTCATCAATGATTTGAACAGCAGGATTAGACACTTCCGCACGCACAAGGGCATCAAGTTTTTCGATAATGGTTACCAAATGCGGCACAACTTCGTTAAGGTAACCCAACGGCCATTTTTCAAGGGCTTCTGCAAGAATGGTATGGTTTGTGTAACCAACCATATTTTTCACAACAGATACTGCTTCATCAAAGTCAAAACCGTGTTTTTCAGTCAAGAGACGAATCAATTCAGGAATAACCATTGATGGATGAGTGTCATTGATTTGCACATAAGCATAATCAGCAAGGTCATGAAGGTTTGATCCACGTTCGATAGCCTCATCAAGCAATAATTGCGCTGCGTTTGAAACCATAAAATATTGTTGATAGATACGAAGCAATTCCCCATTTTTATCAGAATCATCTGGGTAAAGGAACAAGGTGAGGTTTTTAGCAATTTCCGTTTTGTCAAAGGAAATGCCCTCTTTAATCAAACCATAATCAACCCCCTCAATATCAAACAAGTTAAGGTAGTTTTTAGTATCATGTTTGTAACCTAAAACATCAATACGATCAAGGCGAGATTTCAAGGTAAAGTTTTTAAAAGGAACATCGTATGAAATGTCTGTTGGAACCAACCACGACTCAGCTCCAATCCAAAAGTTTGGTTCTGCTTCTTGCTCGTTGTGTTTGAAAACTTGCTTGAACAAACCACAGTGGTAATTAAGACCAACACCTTCACCATTAATGCCAAGTGATGACATAGAATCAATGAAGCATGATGCTAATCGACCAAGCCCACCATTACCAAGTGAGGGTTCTAATTCGACATCTTCAACTTCTGCAATGGATTTTCCGACAGCAGCCAGTTCTTCTTTAATGTCTTTATAGATGCCTAAATTAATAAGGTTATTTGAGAGTAATTTACCAATCAAAAACTCAGCTGAAATATAGTAAACTTTACGTTTAGCAGTATTTTTTGATTTTTGCTCCGCTGCTTTCTTGACAAAATTAAGCAATGACAAATAGATTTCTTCATTACTTGCTTCTGCGAGAGATTTTCCTAAGCGAGTTTCAGCATAGTCTGTAAAACGTTTCATATCTTCCTCTTTTCTTTCATTCTCTATGTTAGGTTAGATTGGCACGACCATATAGTTCTGTCAAGCGTGTTAAGTAGGCTTTATGCTCGTCAGTAATATCATCCGGACGCATCCGCCATTGCCAGTTACCCCCAACAGTATTAGGCATATTCATGCGACTATTTGCGGGTTTATCTAAAACATCTTGCATGCATGCGATCGCAATATGGCTAACCGTTGCAAATAAGGTTCTTAACATCGCATGAGTCATTTTTTCACCATCATGACGGTGCGTATAGGCATTAACATAAGCTTGCTGCTCCTCAGTCAGGTTTTCATACCAACCATTAACAACTTCGTTATCATGTGTTCCTGTGTAGGCAACATCATTGTAAGTACATGCATGAGGATTATCAATGCTTCGCCCTTCAATATCATAAAAACCAAACTCAAGAATTTTCATTCCCGGAAAAGCCGTCTGAGCTAAGAGGGCTCTTGCTTTGTCATCAATATAGCCAAGATTTTCTGCAATAACAGGAAGTGAACCTAATTTTTCAGCAACCGTTCTGAAAAGATCAAACCCTGGTGCTGGTTGCCATTGCCCATTTTTAGCAGTAGCATCACCACTAGGAATCTCCCAATAATCCGAAAAACCTTTGAAGTGGTCAATGCGGAGTTTGTCATAAATTTTAAAACTTTCTTGTATGCGATAAATCCACCATTCAAAGTCAGTTGCTTTATGATAATCCCAATTATAGATCGGATTTCCCCACAGCTGACCATCTTCACTAAAGCCGTCTGGTGGGCAGCCTGCAATAACCTTAGGTCGTTTAGCATTATCAACCTTAAAGAGACTTGGCATTGTCCAAACTTCGACACTATCAGCTGAAACATAAATTGGCATGTCACCAATGATTTGGATACCATTTTGATTAGCGTAATGTTTAAGCGCTAGCCACTGGTTAAAGAAGAAATATTGGGTAACTTTATGATAATTAATGACATCTACTAACTGTGAACGGTAAGACTCTAGTGTTTTTTCATCACGTTCAATAACAGCCTGATCATCCCATTCTTGTAAGGCTTTATTGCCAAAATGTTCTTTCATTGCCATAAACTCAGCGAAGTCTTGCAACCATGAAGCTGTCGCTTCAAAAGCTGCTAGGCGCTCAACTCCCTCTTGACTTTGAAGGAAATTTACCACCGCTTTTTCTAAAATAGGGCGCCGCTGTTTATATAACAAAGCGTAATCAACTGAAGTCACATCTGCCCCAAAATTCACATTACGATAATCATTTTCTGAGAGATATCCATCTTTTGTCAGCAATTCAAAATCAATAAAATGCGTATTTCCCGCAACAGCAGAAAACGATTGATAAGGTGAATCACCATAACTTGTTGTTGTGAGAGGTAAAATTTGCCAATAAGTTTGCTTGGTTTCCTTTAGAAAATTAACAAATTCAAAAGCTTCTTTACCAAATGTCCCGATTCCGAATTTTCCGGGAAGGGAACTAATATGCATTAAAATACCGCTTGCACGTTTAGCCATCATTTCTTCTCCTTGTGAAATCTATTTTATGATGAAATTATAACGCAACCGATTGCACAAGTCAACTATTTCTGAAAAAAAGTAGCCTCTCTTTGTAGAAATGCTACTTCTGCTAACGTAATACTAAGTAATGTCCCGAACACTTTCACGTTTTTTCAAAGTAAAAGGGACAAAAATTTTCTGACTAAGACCTTGTTCAGTCGAATTGATAATGGCTAAAAGCTGCTTAAAGGACGTTTTCCCAAGATGATCAACATTAATGTCAAAAGTCGTCAAATAAGGATGAATCAACTTAGAATAACTCGAATTATTAAAGGTAATGATTGAAATATCATCAGGAACTTTAATACCATAGAAAGATAATAACTGAATCATCCGGACAGATAAAACATCCCCAATAATAACAAGAGCGGTAGCCTTAAAGTCACGAATCCTGTCAATTAATGCCTCAACACTGACAGGATCTTTGCGATCAAATAACAGCATCGGTTGTGTTTCCAATGCCAACTTAAAACACCCCTTTAAATAGCCGATATAACGTTCTGAAGCAACTTCTGATACCAAATCATCTGTGATAAATAAAATCTGACGGTGCCCCTTTTGGTAGAGATGGCTCACCGCTGTCTTAGCCATTAATTGGTTATCATTGTCAATATAAGTGATCTTATTAGCATCTCCCTCAGGTGCCCCCACAATAACAAAAGGAATTCCGTTGCTCATTAAATAATTTCTGACAGGATCCTCTTGGTCAGAATAAAGAATAATAAAACCATCGACCCTCTTTTGAAGATGCATTAATTTAACTTGTTCTAGCAAGTCATCAAGAGACATGCCAGTTGCAATTGAAACCGTAAAATGATAGTGCTTAGCCTCATTGGTAATGGTTGATAAAATTTCCATAAAGAAAGGCTCACTAAGCCTATCATTTGTCATAATTGGCGGAAAAACAAGTCCAATATTATGTGTTAAGCCGCTAGCGAGCATCTGTGCAGCAACATTAGGCACATATCCCAAATCTGCCATTGCCTTTCTAACCTTTTCTTTTGTCTTTTGGGAAATTGATCGGTTATCTTTTAAAACCCTGCTAACTGTCGAAGGATTCACACCGGCTTTTTGGGCCACATCTTTAATTGTTACCATATTAACCTCATCACCTTATTCTCCTTTTATTCTCCTTGGATTATTACTACCTTGGAATTTTTCACTTGTATTTTGTTTCCATTATACAATTATCTTCCAAAAAATCAACTTCTTGTTTCTGCTTATAAAAATAGATGAGATTCCTGATAAAAAAAATAAAGTTTTTTTAAAAAAAGGCTTGACTTTTTCTGCAAGCGGTTGCATAATATTAAGTGTAAGAAATATATCTTAGGAGGAAATCGCTATGAAATCATGGCAAAAAGTTATTGTCGGCGGAGCAAGTTTGACACTTGCAAGTGCTCTACTGGTAGGATGTGGATCTGGTTCAAAAGATAAAATGGAATCAACCTCAGGCTCTGACTCAAAAACCATTAAACTTTGGGTTCCAACTGGAGCTAAAAAGTCATATGCAGATGTCGTTGCGAAATTTGAAAAAGATTCTGGCTATAAGGTTAAAGTCATCGAGTCAGAAGATCCAAAAGCACAAGAGAAAATCAAAAAAGATGCTTCAACGGCTGCCGATGTTTTCTCACTTCCTCATGACCAGCTTGGTCAACTTGTAGAATCTGGTACTATTCAAGAAGTTCCAGAAAAATACACTAAAGAAATTGCTGGAACAGCTACTGATCAGGCAGTTCTAGGTGCTCAGTACAAAGGAAAAACCTATGCATTCCCATTTGGAATTGAGTCACAAGTTCTTTTCTACAACAAAACGAAATTAGCTGCTGAAGATGTTGCTTCTTATGATACTATCACATCAAAAGCAACTTTTGGTGGAACTTTCAAACAAGCTAACGCTTATGCTACTGGTCCATTATTTATGTCAGTTGGTAACACACTCTTTGGTAAAAACGGCGAAGATGTTAAAGGCACAAACTGGGGTAATGAAAAAGGAGTTGCTGTTCTTAAATGGATTGCAGACCAAGCTTCAAACAAAGGGTTTGTTAGCTTAGATGCTAATAACGTGATGTCTAAATTTGGTGATGGTTCAGTTGCTTCATTTGAATCCGGACCATGGGATTACGAAGCTGCTCAAAAAGCGATTGGTAAAGAAAATCTTGGGGTTGCTGTCTATCCAAAAGTAACCATCGGTGGTGAGACTGTTCAACAAAAAGCATTCTTAGGTGTTAAACTTTATGCTGTTAACCAAGCACCAGCTAAAGGTGATACAAAACGTATCGCAGCTAGCTACAAACTTGCTTCATACTTGACAAACGCTGAAAGCCAAGCAAATCAATTCAAAACTCGTAACATTGTTCCGGCAAATAAAGACGTTCAATCATCAGAAACAGTACAATCAAACGAACTTGCAAAAACAGTTATCACAATGGGCTCTTCTTCAGACTATACGGTCGTAATGCCAAAACTTAGCCAAATGGGTACATTCTGGACTGAAAGTGCTGCAATTCTTAGCGATGCTTTCAACGGTAAAATCAAAGAAAGCGACTATCTTGCTAAATTGCAACAATTTGATAAAGATATTGCTGCAACCAAATAATCTCATTTCACGAATACCATATTAAAACAAGCGTAGAGATGAGTAACTTTTAAAAGCTATCCTGTCTGCTCATCTTTTGGGAGTGGAACTGAACGCCATTAAGATTTGTTGGGGTTTAGTCCCGCTCCTACTTGTTTTTGATGTTAAGTAAGTAGCTTAGTGCTACTTAAATTTTTAACGCCTTACTTAAAGGTTTACGTAACACTTAGCCACTTGATTTTTAACAAGAGATGTAACATGATTTACCGACTCTTGTATCCTAAAATAAAGGAGAATATATATGACTCAGTCAAGCTTGATACCACAAGTATCTGTGACAGAAGCCTTAAAAAAAGGAAGTTGGGATATTAAACTCTCTGCCATTATCATGGGATTTGCTAATCTTGCCAACAAGCAATTTATCAAAGGCTCCCTATTTTTAATCAGTGAAATTGTATTCTTAATTGCTTTTTTCTCTCAAGTCATTCCTGCTATCGGTGGACTTTTTACACTCGGTACACAAACACAAGGAATGGCAAATAAAACTGTTGATGGCATTAAGATCCAAGTTGCTGTTAATGGTGATAATTCGATGTTAATGCTCATTTTTGGGTTAGCATCACTTATTTTCTGTTTAGTTTTCGCTTATATTTATTGGTGTAATCTCAAAAGTGCCCGTAATCTCCACTTTCTGAAACAAAATGCTTTGAAAATTCCTACCTTTAAAGAAGATTTTGCCACTCTTGCTAATGGTCGTTTCCATATGGCCTTGATGGCAATTCCACTTATCGGTGTTCTGCTTTTTACCATTCTCCCATTGACTTATATGATCTGCTTGGCCTTTACCAATTTTGATCATAATCACCTTCCCCCAAAATCTCTTTTTGATTGGGTGGGACTTATCAACTTCAGCAACATCCTAAGTGGACGTATGGCAGGAACTTTCTTCCCTGTTTTCTCATGGACACTCATCTGGGCTGTTTTCGCAACTGTTACCAACTTCTTCTTTGGAATTATCTTAGCCCTGTTAATTAATACTAAAGGTTTAAAATTGAAAAAAATGTGGCGGACTATTTTTGTAATCACCATCGCAGTCCCTCAATTTATCTCTTTATTGATTATGAGAAATTTGCTTAATGATGAAGGTCCGCTCAATGCTCTCCTTAGTAAAATTGGGTTAATTCAAGACCCACTACCTTTTTTATCTGACCCTCTTTGGGCAAAATTCTCTATTATTTTTGTTAATATGTGGATTGGTATCCCTTTTACCATGTTAATCGCTACTGGTATTATCATGAATTTACCAAGTGAGCAAATTGAAGCGGCTGAAATTGATGGCGCAAGCAAATTTCAAGTTTTCAAATCCATCACTTTCCCTCAAATTCTCTTAATTATGACACCAACCTTGATTCAGCAATTTATTGGAAACATCAATAACTTCAATGTCATTTATCTCCTTACTGGCGGTGGTCCAACAAATTCAGAATACTATCAGGCAGGGACAACTGATTTGCTGGTAACATGGCTCTATAAACTAACCGTAACCGCTGCTGATTACAATTTAGCCTCTGTTATCGGTATCTTAATCTTTACAGTTTCAGCTATCTTTAGCTTACTTGCTTACACTAGAACTGCATCATACAAGGAAGGAGCGGCTAAATAATGAAAAACAAACGTCGAACTCAGCTTGGTTTGGTTTATGCCACCCTTATTATTCTATCAATCATTTGGCTTTTTCCAATTGCTTGGGTAATTCTAACAAGTTTCCGTGGTGAAGGAACAGCTTATGTCAATTATTTCCTCCCTAAAACCTTCACCCTTGAACACTACATCAAGCTCTTCACTAATGATACTTTCCCATTTGGTAAATGGTTTATGAATACTTTTTTGGTTGCAACCTTTACTTGTATCATTTCAACCTTTATCACTGTAGCAATGGCTTATTCACTTAGCCGTATTAAATTCAAATTCCGTAACCGTTTTTTGAAGCTAGCTCTTATCTTAAACATGTTCCCCGGTTTCATGAGCATGATTGCGGTTTATTATATCTTGAAAGCCCTCGGGCTTACTCAAACTCTCACAGCTCTTGTTCTCGTTTATTCAGCAGGTGCTGCTCTTGGATTCTACATCGCCAAAGGATTCTTTGATACGATCCCTTACTCACTTGATGAATCTGCCATGATTGATGGTGCAACCCGTATGGACATCTTCTTTAAGATTACCTTACCACTCTCAAAACCAATTATTGTTTATACTGCTCTCCTAGCTTTCATGGGTCCTTGGATTGACTTTATCTTTGCCCAAGTTATTTTAGGAGATGCCACAAGCAAATACACCGTTGCTATTGGACTCTTTTCAATGCTCCAGCCTGATACCATCAACAACTGGTTTATGTCCTTTACAGCTGGGTCTGTTTTAATTGCCATTCCAATTACTCTACTCTTCATGTTTATGCAAAAATACTATGTGGAAGGCATCACAGGAGGATCTGTTAAATAAGTCACACCACTCAAAAACTTCTGAAGACTTTTTCTTCAGAAGTTTTTTGCTATGCTAAATATCCCTAACTTGTCACTGTCCAATCAAAGAGTTAATCTCTAGCTCCTCCCACAATACCAAGCTGCTTGGCATACAGCGGGTTCACCTAAAGTCTTAATGAAGAATAGCATTCTCATCTTTCTTAGGCTTAGAAGCATTCTATTGTTACTTTCCCAACTGCTTATTATTTATATTTTGAGAATACCACTATGGTCAAATCCGTTAGCAACTGCTCTAGAAAATTTACATCACCCCGTTATACTCAAAAAGCACTCTCCACCGAGAATGCTGTTTTGGTCTGTCTTTTACAAATGTTCTAAAATAGTATCCCATGATTCGTCAATCCCAATACGATCAACGGCTGAAAAAATAATAAAAGAATCGGTTTGATCAAAATTCAACTGCTTCTTAAGCATTGACTCCTGCTTATTCCATTTCCCACGAGGAATTTTATCTGCCTTAGTCGCAACAATAATAACGGGAATTTCATAATACTTCAAAAACTCATACATCTGAACATCTTCTTTTGAAGGTTCATGGCGTAAATCAACTAAGCTGACAACTGCACGTAAATTATCTCTAGTTATTAAGTATTCTTCAATCATTTTACCCCATTTAGCTCGCTCACTTTTGGATACCTTGGCATAACCATAACCAGGAACGTCCACAAAACGTAGCTTATCATCAATATTGAAAAAATTTAACAACTGTGTTTTTCCTGGCTTGCTTGATGTTCTTGCCAAATTTTTTCGACCAAGAATAGTGTTAATAAAGCTAGACTTACCAACATTGGAACGCCCTGCCAAAGCAACTTCTGGCAAATCATCTTGTGGGTAGTGTGATTTATTGGCAGCGCTAAGTAAAATTGAGGCATTATGTGTGTTTAGAACTTGTTCTTCAGCCATAAAACCTCCTTAAGCTGTTTCTAGAATAGGTTTTGACTTACCTTCAACAGCTGCTTTTGTGATACGTACCTTGGTAATGTCTTCTTGACTTGGGACTTCAAACATAATATCTAACATGGTTTCTTCAATAATAGAACGAAGTCCACGTGCCCCTGTTTTGTGCTCAATAGCCTTACTAGCAATCGCTTCAAGAGCTCCTTTTTCAAATTCTAGCTCAACACCATCGTAAGATAAAAGTGCTTGATATTGTTTGATAAGAGCATTTCTTGGCTCTGTTAAAATCTGAACCAAGTCATCCGTGCTAAGCTGTTCAAGAGCTGCAACAACTGGCAAACGCCCAATAAATTCAGGGATAAGACCAAATTTTTGGATATCCTCTGAAATAATTTCTTGCATATAAGATGCATTCTCATCAATTTTACGGCTATTTTGACCAAAACCAATAATTTTTTCACCTAGACGTTGCTTCACAATATCTTCAATACCATCAAAGGCTCCGCCAACAATGAACAAAATATTTTTAGTGTCAATTTGAATCATTTCTTGATTGGGATGCTTACGACCACCTTGAGGCGGAACACTGGCAACAGTTCCCTCAATAATTTTTAAGAGGGCTTGTTGGACTCCTTCACCTGAAACATCACGTGTAATGGAAACATTTTCGCCTTTTTTCGCAATTTTATCAATTTCATCCACGTAAATAATGCCACGCTCTGCACGCTCAACATTATAGTCAGCTGCTTGGATGAGTTTGAGCAAGATGTTCTCAACATCTTCACCCACATAACCTGCCTCTGTTAGCGAGGTTGCATCTGCAATTGCAAAAGGAACATTTAAACTTTTAGCTAGCGTTTGTGCTAAGAAAGTTTTTCCAGAACCTGTTGGACCAATCATCAGGATGTTTGATTTTTGCAAATCCACATCTTCTTCGTCACGACTTTCTGTAAAAGAAACACGCTTGTAATGGTTGTAAACAGCAACTGCCAAGGCACGTTTTGCCCGATCCTGACCAACCACATACTGGTTTAAAATATCAAGGAGTTCTTTTGGTTTTGGCACTTCTGTTAAATCCGCAAGAACTTCTTCTGCCAATTCTTCTTTGATAATTTCTTGCGATAAGGCAACACACTCATTACAAATAAAAACATTATTTCCTGCGATAATTTTTTTGACTTCATCTTGGCTCTTGCCACAAAATGAACAATAAACCTTAATATCCTTACTACGATTTCCTGCCATCTTCCTTTAATTCTCTCTTACTTTCTCTTATTCATTCAATTTATTAGTCGGAATCCAATCCTAATACACTTTGAATCCCATAGCTTTTAAATCACTTACTCCTAAGCCAATTACATGCTTTTTCTTTTGCAATTTTTCGACATTAGATAAAGATGCCTTAAAATAATGTGCCGTAAAAGGCATGGATGCTATTAACCAGATTAGTAAAGGCATTTAATAAGAAAAGGATTGCCAAACCATAGCGATTTTTCCTAAAAGCTGGAATAGCACATAAGATACAAATCACACACAAAAAAGCCGTAAATACTCCAAAAATACTACGTTGCATAGCCTACCATCTCCTCAGATCATTGACACTTTAAAACAGTAACCGTAAAATCATAAGGATTTTTCTCATCCCTAGGATAGAAAGTTTGACTTTCTTTGATAAAACGACTCAAATCCAAAGTCGGTCGATAGGTATCACCTTCAAACTGGTGATGAACAACTGTTTTAATAACACGATCAAAGAAGCCATCAAAAGCTTCTAAAACCTTACTGCCACCAATAATATAGAGTGTTTTTTCTTGGGTATGGTACCAATCAAGTACCTCTTTAACACTGGACATCACCAAAGCCCCATCTACTTGATAGGTCACATCTCTTGTCATGACAAGGGTTTGGCGATTAGGTAACTGCCGATGATTCATGCCATCAAAGGTCACCCGCCCCATCAGAATTGCCTGATTTAAGGTTGTTTCTTTAAAATGTTGTAGCTCTTTTGGCAGATGCCATGGCAATTTCCCGGCAACACCAATAAGCCCCAGTTCATCTTCTGCCCAAATGGCAATTATTTCCTTTGTCATTACTTTTTTCCTTCAACTAAACCTTATCTATTTTATCAAATTTCTTCCTAAAATGCTTATAAAAAACTCTAGAAAATCCTGTTAAATAGCTAAATCAAAACGCAGTTGGGGAGCAACAGGTTCATAATCCTGCAACTCAAAGTCCTCTGGCTTGATAGCAAAGAAATCGGTACCATCTGGAACATTTAGCACCAGTTTGGGCTGACAATTAGTCGGTTGTCGCTTTAACAATTCCTGTGCCTGCGGAAATTGATTGTCATAAATATGCAAGTTATTGACAAAGTAAAAGAATTTACCGACTTGCCAACCAAAATGTTTGGCAACCATCATCTGTAGAGCAACATATTGCATGGCATTAATATGATGAGCAACCAACATATCATTTGATCGTTGTATTAAAGTGGCATCCAAATAAAGTTTACCATCAACCCGTCTGACATCAAACATGGTTTGAAAAGCACAAGGTAAAAGTCCTTCGGATTCTTCAAAAGCCTCATAGTCCCATAAAGAGATTACATTACGGCGATTCCAAGGGTTTTCCTCGAGTTGTTTGAGAATTTTTGAGATAATATGGTGCTTTCTAACCACCGCACCATAGCGTTGACCAATCGTACGGGTCTGACCGACTTCCCATTCATTCCAATAATGAACATGATACTTATCTTCTAATACATCAAGGCTGTTAGATTGATCCTGGTAAATCCAAAACACTTCTTTAATAGCCGACTTGATTGGAATTGGACGTAAGGTAGTGATGGGAAATTCTCCCTCAGCTAAATTATATTCTGTAAAAACTCCTGTGATGTATTTAGAATTAGCTGTACTGCCATCTTTATACTTGGGACGAGCCTGTTCGCTAAACACTCCTTCATCCATAATTTTTTGAATATTAGCTTTAAAAATTTGGTCTGCTTTTGTCATCTCAAATCCCTTTCTGTAACCGAACTTCATCTATTCTAACTAATTTTTCTAAAAAACACCAGAAGAAAAATTAGTTAGAAAAATGGACTGTCTTTAATTTTGATTTGAAAGGTAAAACTATCAGTTTTATTGCCCTAATTTTTTGATAAAATATGATAAAATGGATAGGACTCTAATAAAAAGAAGGATAACTATGAACATCGGAATTGATAAGATTGGTTTTGCAACCAGTCAATATGTCTTGAAACTAGAGGATCTTGCTCTGGCACGCAAAACAGATCCAGCAAAATTTAGTCAGGGATTAATGCTTGAATCATTTAGTGTTACCCCAATCACAGAAGATATTATTACTTTAGCTGCTGCTGCTGCTGACCAAATCTTGACAGCTGAGGATAAAGCTCGTATTGACATGGTTATTTTAGCAACCGAGTCAAGTGTCGACCAATCAAAGGCTGCTGCTATTTATGTGCATCATTTGATGGAAATTCAACCTTTTGCACGCTCATTTGAAGTTAAAGAAGCTTGTTATAGTGCGACAGCTGCTTTGGACTATGCCAAATTACATGTTGCATCAAAACCAAACTCACGAGTTCTTGTTATTACTAGTGATATTGCCAAATATGGTATTGATTCCGCTGGTGAAGCCACTCAAGGAGCTGGTAGCATGGCAATGCTAGTCACTACAAACCCTCGTATTCTTCAATTAAATGATGACAATATCGCTCAAACACGTGATATTATGGATTTTTGGCGTCCAAATTACAGTTCAACACCTTTTGTCAACGGGATCTACTCAACCAAGCAATACCTTGATTCTTTGGAAACTACTTGGAAAGCCTATCAGGAAAAAGAAGCTGCTCATTTGGCTGACTTTGCCGCCTTTTGCTTCCATATTCCTTTTCCAAAACTAGCCTTAAAAGGACTCAACATGCTTATGGATGACTCTTTATCAACTAACCGCAAAGAAATATTACTAGAAGCCTTTCAAGCTTCAATCATTTACGGTAAACAGATTGGTAATATTTACACGGGTTCACTTTATTTAGGATTGTTATCCTTGCTTGAAAATAGCAGTACGTTAAAAGCTGGCGATAAAATTGGGTTTTTCAGTTATGGCTCTGGAGCCGTTAGTGAGATTTTCTCAGGCCAGTTGGTAAAAGGTTATGAAAAAATGCTAATGCTAAATCGACAGACCCTGCTCAATCAGCGAAAACGTATTTCTGTTACTGAATACGAAGAGTTATTCTATGAGGAAATTCAATTAGACAAGAAAGGCAATGCTAACTTTAAGGACTACTTAACAAGTAAATTTGCCCTAACCGAAATCAAGGAAAACCAAAGACTTTATCAGATCAATGACAAAAACTAATATCAACTGGAGTGGATTCTCAAAGAGATCCTTTGACGAGCGACTGCCAATCATTGAACGATTTCAGCTGCTTAGTCCCGAAAACCTAAAACACTTAACAGCAGATCACTTATTGCCGATTCAAACAGCCAATCAAATGACGGAAAATGTCTTGGGGCGATTTGCCTTACCTTTTAGCATTGCACCTGATTTTTTAATTAATGGCTCAACGTATCATGTACCCTTTGTAACTGAAGAACCTTCTGTTGTCGCAGCTGCATCTTTTGCCGCTAAAATCATTCGACGGTCTGGAGGCTTTAAAACCTACATTCATAACCGCCAAATGATTGGACAGATTGCTTTATATGGCATTGATAAGATTGACAAAGCTAAGACAACTATTCTGGCTAAAACAGAAGAACTCCTTGCAACTGCCAACCAAGCTTATCCTTCCATCGTCAAAAGAGGTGGCGGCGCAAGACAGATTAGACTTGAACAAAAGGGATACTTCCTTATCTTCTATTTAACAGTTGATACCCAAGAAGCGATGGGAGCCAACATGGTTAATACCATGATGGAAGCTCTAGTTCCTGATCTTGAAGCATTATCTAAGGGGCATAGCCTAATGGCTATCCTCTCCAATTATGCAACGGAATCTCTGGTTACTGCCAAATGTCAGATTGACAGTTGCTTTTTAAGCCGTGATAAGGAGAAAGCACAGCAATTAGCCAAAAAAATGGAACTGGCTAGTCAATTAGCTCAGGTGGATCCTTACCGAGCAACCACTCATAACAAAGGAATTTTTAACGGCATTGATGCCGTAGTCATGGCTACTGGTAATGACTGGCGTGCTATTGAGGCTGGTGCTCATGCTTACGCTGCAAGAAATGGTTCCTATCAAGGTTTAAGTCAATGGCGCTTTGATCAAAGCCAACAGTTGCTTTTTGGTGAACTGACCCTACCCATGCCTATTGCAAGTAAAGGCGGTTCTATCGGACTCAATCCCACAGTCGCTATTGCCCGTGACTTTCTCAACTCTCCTGATGCAAAAACCTTAGCACAAGTGATTGTGGCAGTAGGTTTAGCACAAAATTTTGCCGCACTAAAAGCCTTGACATCATCAGGTATTCAAGCAGGACACATGAAACTACATGCTAAATCACTTGCACTTCTAGCAGGTGCCAGTGAACATGAAGTTGCTGCTTTGGTCAAAACCTTACTAGCGGATAAACCAATGACTCTAGAAAAAGCTACCACATATTTAAGCAAGCTAAGACAGTCAATAGATAACGGTAGCACTTAACTAGTTTCTTTTGTTTAAAACTTTTTTCCAACAAACAATAAAATGTTTCAATGTGAGATGACAAACTAATATTGCAACATTAGTATCCTATCACAAGATTGCTTCCAAGAAAAAGCCCCTTGTTATGTACTGCACCCCAAAAGTTGGACAAGAAATTATTGAAAGGATTTAGTTCTGTATGGTACGGGACTAAGTCCTTTTAATTTTGTTTTGATTCGTTTGTTGTAATAAAAAATGTATTCGGTAATGGCTTGTTCGAGTTCGTCCAGTGATTGATAGGATTTCTCAAAACCATAAAACATCTCAGATTTTAAAATGCCAAAGAAAGATTCCATCATACCATTGTCAAGGCTATTGCCTTTGCGAGACATCGAAGGGCGAATGCCTTTAGAAGCCAAGAAATGATGATAAGATTGGTGTTGATATTGCCAGCCTTGGTCACTACGAAGAATAGTTCCCTCATAATGATTGGCTGGAAAAGCTTTCTTAAGCATGGTTTCAACCTGCTTCAAGTCTGGAAACCTAGATAGTGTAAAATCAATAATCTCGCT
>NZ_AUKZ01000006.1 GCF_000425025.1 Streptococcus castoreus DSM 17536
TTTATTTTATTCTCCTTTTTCTTTTGAGTGCTTATAGCCGTATAAAATATATACTAGTGTCCCTAATATACTGCTTGTCAGAAAGGCTACCCACGTAAACAGTGTGTATTGACTCATGAACGACACGCTGATTAGTATCGAAAATAATGGTAAATAGGGTACTAAGGGCGTTTTAAATTCACCTGACTTTGGACTTCCCTCTCGTTTTCGGAGCCTGATCAGTGCAAAGGACATCATTATTAGATAGGCAAGTGTACAAATATTGACGAACTCTGCTAAACTTGATAGGGGAAAGAGACCCGCACTAATCATCGAAAATAGCCCTACAATCACTGTTGCTTTTTGGGGAACTTTATTTTTTTCGCTAAGCGTCGAAAGGAAGCTAGGCAATAGACCATCTCTACTGATGCTGTAGACAGTTCTTGCCAAAGCATAGGTCATTGAAATGCATACTGTAATTAGGGTAAAAATCGCCACTATTGAAACGTAGTCTGCTGCCCAATAAAGACCAATATACCTTAGGGAAAAGGCGACTGCATCTGAGACTGTTAATTGCGTATAATGAACAATTCCTGTCAACACCATGGTAACAACAATATACAGGACCGTAACAATCGCTAGAGATAAGATGATTCCTTTGGGGATGGTTTTTTGCGGATCTTTTACTTCATCTACTGTCATTGAGATGGATTCAAATCCTAAAAATGCAAAAAACATAACCGAGGCTCCTGCAAATATCCCTGTTTTTCCTCCATAAACCTGTCCAAAACCATACGGGGAAAAGTTAGCCCAATTATGACTATCAATAAAGAAAAGGCCTACAAAGATAAATAAAGCGAGGGCTGAAAACTTCAAAATAACTAAAAAACTATTAAATCTTAATGCGGTTTTAGAATTCATCAAAACTATTCCCGTGACGACTAGCATGACCATAATGGGTAAAAGGTCAATATACGTTCCATTTTTCGGATTGAAGGTCCCATTTAACGCAGTTGGCAAATATAGACCATAATTGGCTAATAACCCCTTTAGATAGCTTCCCCAACCAACTGCAACACTAGATACCGCTGTTAGAAACTCCATAATTATATACCAGCCGACAAGCCATGCTGGAAATTCTCCCAACGTGGCATAAACGTAACTATAGGCACCCCCATTAGAGGGAATACGTGAGGCAAATTCGGCATAAAATAGTGCAAGTATACCAATAGCTAGCGCTGAAATGATAATTGAAATCGTTAAAGCCGGACCTGCATAGGTTGCAGCTCCAATGCCAGTAATCGTAAATATCCCTGTTCCAACCATTGATCCTAGACCCAAAAATACTAAATCAGCTACTTTTAAGTGTCTAGGCATTTCCGTCCTAGGGCGATAGATCTGTTTTTTTCGAAAAATGTTCATCTAATCTCTTTCTACTTCTGGACTGTGTTTCCCCAGTTTAGCATACTTACTAATATTTGTAAATTTAATCAAATCTAGGTCTTAGTCGGTGGAAGGTACCAGAGACAAAACACCCTTTTAAAAAAGCTAAATTCCTCTTCTGAGAAACTTAGCTTCTTACATGCTTGATAAAAATACTACTCGGGAGACCCTGCTTCTGTTTCTAGCATCTTGTCTTTGATCTCTTCGTATGATAAAGCATGAACTTCTTGTTCATCCGTATCTGGATCATTTGGCATTTTACCAGTCTCATAAATTGATTTAATTTGTGCAGCATCCAATGTTTCGTATTTAAGGAGTGCTTCTGCAATTAATTTATGAGTTTCACGATTTTCATTGATAATATCAGCTGCTTGATTACGAGCTTGATTCAATAAGTCACGGACTTCATCGTCAATCATCTGTGCTGTTTGAGTTGAATAAGATTTTTCAGGAGACAGTTGACCTGGCATCATTGCATGGTTACCCTCATACTGGACAGGACCAAGTTTTTCACTCATACCGTATTCAGTAACCATTGCTCTCGCCATTTGGGTAGCTTGTTCAAAATCATTTGAAGCACCTGTTGTTTGAGCATTAAAAATAATTTCTTCTGCTACACGTCCCCCCATAAGACCTGCCAGTTGTTCTTTCAAGTCACTTTTAGATAAAAGCATCTGATCCTCTTTTGGAAGAGCAATCATATAACCACCAGCTCGTCCACGAGGAACAATGGTTACCTTGTGAACAACACGAGCATTAGATAACACCAAACCAACAATGGTATGACCAGCTTCATGATAAGCAACCATTTCTCGCTCTCTTTGTGAAATAGTACGATCTTTCTTAGAAGGACCTGCAATAACACGATCTTCCGCTTCATCAATATCACTGGCATCAATTTTTGATTTATTTCGACGTGCAGCCACAAGAGCAGCCTCATTAAGAACATTTTCTAAATCAGCACCAACAAAACCTGGTGTTTGCTGAGCAACAACTTTTAGGTTGACATCTTCAGCAAGTGGTTTATTTTTAGCATGAACACGTAAAATTGCCTCCCGTCCTTTAACATCCGGACGACCAACTAAAACCTTACGATCAAAACGACCAGGTCTTAATAAGGCTGGGTCCAGAACATCACTACGGTTAGTTGCAGCAATAACAATAATACTCTCATTACCTTCAAAACCATCCATTTCGATAAGCAATTGGTTAAGCGTTTGCTCACGTTCATCGTTACCGCCACCCATGCCTGCACCACGACGGCGACCAACGGCATCAATTTCATCAATAAAGATGATCGCACGTTCAGCTTTTTTAGCATCTTCAAACAAAGAACGAACACGGCTAGCTCCGACACCAACAAACATTTCAACAAAGTCTGAACCTGAAATACTAAAGAATGGGACACCCGCTTCGCCAGCAACAGCTTTAGCAAGAAGCGTTTTACCTGTCCCAGGAGGTCCCTCTAGAAGAACACCCGCAGGAATACGTGCACCAAGAGCCTTATATTTTTTCGGATTTTTTAAGAAATCAACAACTTCTACCAACTCTTGTTTTTCTTCTTCTGCGCCAGCAACATCTGTAAATCTTACTTTAACATCGCCTTTTGCTTGAGATTTAGCTTTATTTTTCCCAAAACTCATGGCACCACGTGCGCCACCGCCACCTTGATTCATCATCATCATCATGAAAACAGCAAAAATGATAATTGGCAAGAAACTCATGAGAAAAGTAATCCAAGTTCCACTTGAACTTTCTTGTTTAACAGTAACTTCTGTCCCATTTTTATCAGCAGCTGATATCATTTCCTTCACGGTAGAATCATTTGGTAAAATCAATGATGAAAAATCAGTCACTTGTGCTGAAGCATTACCCCCTAAAAACGACAAGCCAGAATCAACGGAAATTTTTTGAGCTTTCTGATACTTTCCTTTAACCTCGATAACACTTCCACTAGGTTGATAGCTAAGTGATTTAATATCGCCAGCTTTAAGGTGTTTGATTAATTTCGAATAACTGATTTGCTGGCTTTGTGTACTTGTTCCCTTTAGATAATATTGAAATCCTGTGACAACAATAACAATCATTAATATATATATAAAGGAGTTTTTAACAAAACCATTATTTTTATTATTTTTCATACAGTAATAATTGACCTTTTTCTATTTTGAGTAGACTTCTTCTTTTAAAACACCTACGTACGGAAGGTTACGATAATTCTCTGCATAATCCAAACCAAATCCTACGATAAACTCATTTGGAATATTATAACAAACATAATCTGCCTCAATCTCAACAACACGGCCTTCCGGTTTATCAAACAATGTTGCAATTTTAATCGTATTGGCTTTACGATATTTGAACATATCACGCAAATATTTCAGGGTACGACCCGTATCAATAATATCCTCAACAAAAATAATATTTCTGCCTTCAATGTTGGTGTCTACATCTTTTAAAATTTTTACTTCACCACTACTAGTCGTCCCACCATGATAACTTGAAACCACCATAAAATCAATTTCAACGTGAGTGTCAATATGTTTCATTAACTCAGCCATAAAAGGAACCGAACCTTTCAATACACCAACCATCAAAGGATTTTTCCCCTGATAATCTTTTGTTAATTGTTCTCCAAGTTCTTTAATTTTTTGAGTAATTTCTTCTTCAGAATAAAGAATTTTTTGAATATCTTGCTCAAGCATGCTGTCACCTTTTTTCTAATTTATCAATATACAGTTTAGCCAACATTATATCATGTTTACAAGCTTTTCTCAAATAAGTTTTATCACCGATAAGCACAAAAATAATTTGTCCTTCTTGTTCCCCTATAATAGCATTTTGGCGTTCCACTCCCGTAAATTTTTCATCTATAAAAAGTCGTCTTAATTTTTTTGAAAAATTCCCAAAAGAGATTCTATCACCTGCTTGACGCTTTCTAAGCTTAATAGGTGATAAACTATGTAAAGGGATAACTATTTGACTTTGATTAGATAACAACTCATTTGAAACTAAAAATTGATAGTTTTGATAATGGAGAACATTGTTGCATTCTATCACTTTTTCCTCTTCGATTAACTCCATCTCTAGAATGATTTTTTCGATTTTGAAGGAAAACGGATCAACTATCAGATGATAACCATTTTTAAGAGGATAACTGCCCTGTCTGCCTTTTTGAATAAGGTACAATATATTGTCAAAATGAGCTTTTTTTAAGTGTAAGTATGGAAAATTTTCTAAATAACACTGTAATAGAAAATACTGTACTGAAGCTGATTGCTGTTGAAATTCCTTTAAATGAGTCAAGTTGAAATGTTTTGTTAAGTCTGTGAAAGCTTGAAAAAGCAACTCTGTTTCCAAGCCTAACTGATTGAGACTTTGTGCTAGCTGCGGATTTTCTTTTTCTAGCTGAGGTAGATAATGTTTACGAATCCGGTTTCTTAAAAAGTTTGTTTCTTCATTTGACGAATCTTCAAAATGAAAAGGTTCTGGTAACTCTGATTTATAAAAAGATAAAAATGGTCTTATTAATTGCCCATTAGCAAAAGGTTGGACAGCTTTTATTCCTGATAAATGTCTTAAACGGCTACCTCTTAGGAGTCTCATAAAAATGGTTTCAGTCTGGTCATCAGCATGATGTGCTGTCACCAAGGCTGAATAATTTTCTCGCAACATAATTTTTTCGAAAAAATCATATCGCCAGTCACGCGCAGCTTTTTCTGAAAAATCACCCTCAAAATAAGAGACATAAATTGGAATGTCATGTTTTTTTGCCCAAATTCGTAAATAGGATTCTTCCTCATCTGACTCAGTACGTTGCTTATGATTAACGTGAGCGATCCCAATACTTATTTGTAAATCATTTTGAAAAATATGTAAAAAGTGCAGTAAATTCATTGAATCTACTCCACCAGATACAGCTATTAAAACACGCTGATGGTTATAAAAGTAAGCATATTTTTTGATTAAATTATAAATCTCTTGATAAGTCATCATTTTAAAATAGCATAGACATCATCTGCAATAGCTGTAATGTCATCATAAGAAGCCTTATCCGTAAAAACAGATAAGATGAAAGGAGTATCTCCATAAATAATGGCTACATCATGCTTATAATCATAAGCATCACCAATCTTATGGGCTACTGGGACAGAAATATTTTTCGAAATGCGTTGGTTATCAAATGCTGTGTGAGATAAGTAAGAAATAATCTGTCCTTTCTGATAATAAATAGCTTCCATCATATTGGCAGCAGCATGAGAAGATAATAATCGATTCTCCATATCCCAATCACTTCCCGATAATGCTTTGATCTCCGATTGAAAAGCCTGATCGTACTGATGACAAAGATAATAGCCTAAAATGTTAGTAGCTACATTATCAGAATTCTGTGCTACCGCTTTTAAAAGTGTTGAAACTTTATAATCCTCTTTGTTAGCTACTTTACTAATTTTACCACTTCCTGATGGGTCATAATCACCATAAAAATGATTAACATCTTCAATATATCTTAGTGATTTATTATCAGTTATTTTACCTTCTTGAATTTGTTTTTGCACACTATAAAGAGGCGCTAGTTTTGAAATACTTGCTGCATACATTTGCTTATCAGCGTTAATACCTGCACTTGCTTGTGTGTCAAGTTGTTTTACAAAAATAGAATAATTCTCTTTACTATGTTTTTGTGTCAGCATTTCCTGAACTTTTAACATTCGGTTATCAAAACGTGACAGGTCATTTTGAGATACCCATCCCTTATTATCAATTAAATAATAAATTCCATGTACTGTCTGTGCCATTTGACTTGCATGAACTTTTTGTGCAAATGTAAATGGAGAAGCGATTGACTTAACTCCTAAAACATAAGGTTCTGAAAAAAGAGTCACTTTTTTTTGTGTCCAAAAATAGAGATCTGTATTTACTTGACTGAGCATTACATCATCATAAACGACTTCTCTATTTGCTTCAAGATAAGTACCATCTGCTAATTCAAAAATTGGTTTAGCACGTTCATTAATTAAAAGGGCCTTGATTTTTATTTCACTATTAGGTTTGATTGTCTTGACTGGCAAAGTTAATTCAGAATCTTTATAAACCGTCGTCTCTTGGTAAACATTTGGATTGACAGGAACTTGACTATGATAGGTCATTGAATGAATAACTCCTTGACGTAGCTGATAAATCGTTTCTTTTGAAAACTGATTTGTTTTTTCGGTACTAATAGCTGTCAAAGGAGACAAGAAAAAGGTCATTAACATAGCTGCTAATAATTTTTTCATGTTAGCTCCTTTCTAAGTTTTTTCAAGATACTGATTTTCTTCTTTAAGTTTTTGATTTTCTTTTTCCAATTCTGCCAATTTTTCATCAGAAAAGGCTAGAAAAGTTTCTATTTTTTCAATAATATTGTTCATAGTTATTTTGGTAATAATCCTGGGATTGGGTAAATAGTCTCACCCTCTCGTGATAAATAGTATTTAGCCCTTGCATATTTCTTGACAAAATCATCATTTTTCAACTGCTCAGCTAATTTTGTTTCAATTTTAGTATTTTTTTCCAACTCATCGTATTCTTTTTGCAATTTAATGACTTGCTTGTTCTGTTTTTCAAAAATCACATAACTTTTAACGAGATTGTATGTTGGTAAAATAAATAAAAACATCATACTAACTAAAATCCATCCCATAAAACGATTCCGTTTTTGAACTTCTTCCTCTTCAAATCGTTTTTTTAAGTTTTCTTTGTTGATATAATGATTATTTAATTGAACAATGCTAGGCTTCTTCATCAGCATCTATCCTTACTTCATTGATGATTTCATACATTCTTATAGCATCTTCTTTTTTAGTGCTATCTTTCATCTCAAGTACGCGCACAGTTAACAGCTTATTTCCAAATCTGATGTCAACTTGGTCATTTAATTTTAAGTCAGTTGAACTTTTAGCAAGAACCCCATTTACTTTGATGCGTCCTTTATCAGCAACTTCCTTAGCAACTGGACGACGTTTAATAATTCGTGATACCTTTAAATATTTATCTAACCTCATAATTTACCCCACAATCTCTTTCATTTTATCATTTTTCTTTTCTGAATGGTAGAAAAGACCATAAATTCTCATTGAATGCTCCTAATTTTCGACAAATTATCAAAAAGCTAAACAGACCAATTCCTGTTGATAAAATTAAAGAAATAAATGCTTCTAATCGTCCTTGTAAAGGAATGATCGATTGACCTATCAAAACCATCATAAGCATTAAAACTAAAGCTACCCAAAATTTTCCATTACATAAAAAAGCCCAGTTAATTGACGTTAGCCAAACATATATAAGTAAGACTATAATTAAAGAAATTAAGGTTGATAAAGAACTTCCTAAAATACCGTAATAATAAGTTAACAGAGGTGTCAATCCTAATTTACAACCTATACCAATCAGTAAAATTATGAATGACATGCGCATCTGATTTTCAATAAAACATTTCTGATGAAAAAATTGAATCATGCTGGAAATCACTATGATAACTAGATAAAACATTAGCGCCGCCCAACCTTTATTATCTTCAAATAAAGTCAAATTCATTAGATGAAGAATACTCATAAAACCAGTAGTTAAGGTCACATTAAAATAAAAGATAAATGCAAAAAAATCTTGGCTCTGGACTTTATAAGCAATTTTATTATGATGGTATAGGCGCGTTAGTTTAGGTAAGTAACTGGTAAATAAGGCTGTTGAAAAAATTAAACCAAATTGAATTAAAGACTGCCCTCGATCATAGATCCCCTTACTAATTTCAGCCAACTGATTAGAATATCCAGCACTCACTAGACTATTTTTGATAAAGAGAGAATCTAGTAATTGAAAAAGAAACAGATAAATGGAAAAAATAATAAAGATTAAACTTGATAAGCCTAGATGTTTGAAACTTTTAAATGATAGAGAGGATTTTTTTAAAAATTCTCTAAACGAAAAGAAACTTTTCCGTCTTAAATAAATTAAAACAACTAAACTTCCCATTAAATTTCCAGCAACAGCAACATTAGCTGTAACATAAATTGTCCAGTCAAAAATAACATAACAAATAGCAGCTATCATTATGATAGTAACTCGAATCACTTGTTCAATCATTTGACTAACAGCTGTCAGTGTCATATTCATCTCTGCCTGAGCAACTCCTCGATAAAAAGAAATAAGAGGAACTGTCAATAAAACCAAGCTTGTCAAATAAATAGCAGTCCCTAATTGAGGGGTTCCAATCCACCAGGCAATTTGCTGATGCCCAAGAAAAAGGATAAAAGAAAGACCTAAACTAACTATCAGCTGTAATTTCAAAAAAGATGCTATTTGAGGATTATTTTTCTTTTGTGCCATGCTCGCAATAAGATTTGGTAAAGCTGTTAAGCTAAGAGTTGAAATAATAGCAAGAAAGGGATAAATCTGCTGATAGGCATAAAATCCCCTATCTCCCACCAAATTCTGATAAGGAATACGGTAAGTCGCTGCTAATATTTTTGAAACAAGACCACTAATTGTCATTAAAAGACTCGTTTGTCTAAAATGATGAGATTGTTTTTCTAGATTTAATTTCACTAAGGGCTTCTCCAAATGTCATCAATTCTTTTAAAATAGTATCGTCTTTTTGATTTCGAACTTCAAAAACAATATCTATTTTGCCACTATTTTCACTAATTTTAGCTTTAAGAAGTGTTTTTGATAAAGCTTCAAAATAATCCTGTGTTAGAAAGTATTGTAAAGAGGTTGCTTCAAATCGAACGGTTACTTGGTTATTTTTTCGCTCAAGTAATTCTGCAAAAGCATTATCCATATAATATTTCAATAAACCAATTTCTAGTAAATAGGCAACTTGATCTGGATATTCTCCAAATCTATCAATTACCTCATCTTGTAATTGATTGTAGTCACTTTTACCTTCAATTTCTCTAATCCGCTTATAAATTTCAATTTTTTGTCTCTCGTCACTGATGTATTCTTGAGGTAAATAGGCATCTATTTGTAAGTTAATTTCTGTATTTCCTTTTTGTCTTATTATTGATTTACCTTGTTTATTGGCAATTGCTTGCTCTAACAATTGCGAGTACATTTCAAAACCAACCGAATCAATAAAGCCACTTTGGGATGCTCCTAAAATATTGCCTGCTCCTCGAATGGATAAATCTCGCATAGCGATTTTAAAACCTGATCCTAACTCTGTAAACCCTTTAATAGCTTCCAACCGCTTTTCTGAAACTTCGGTCAACACTTTATTCGGACGATACATCAGATAAGCATAGGCAATCCGGTTACTTCGACCAACACGTCCACGAAGTTGATACAAAGTTGACAATCCCATATGATCAGCATTTTCAATAATTAAAGTATTAACATTTGAAATATCGACACCCGTTTCAATAATCGTAGTAGTCACAAGAACATCATAGTCACCATTAATAAAATCAATCAAGGTGTTTTCCAATTGCATTTCGCCCATTTGACCATGGACAAACCCTATGGAAGCTTCTGGAATTAATTCTTGCAGTTCTGCTACTTTTTTGTCAATTGTATCAACTTTATTGTAAACATAAAAGACTTGTCCACCACGATCCATTTCGCGAATAATAGCTTCACGAACTAAGCCAAAATTGTTTTCTAAGACATAAGTCTGGACAGGATAGCGGTTTGTCGGAGGTGTTTCGATAATAGATAAGTCACGAATGCCTAACATAGAGAGATGTAAAGTTCTAGGGATTGGTGTAGCTGTTAAGGTCAGCACATCAACCTTTGTTTTCAATTTTTTTAATGTCTCTTTATGCTTAACACCAAATCGCTGTTCTTCATCAATAATAATTAGACCCAAATCAGAAAAAACAACATCTTTTGATAACAGACGATGAGTACCAATGATAATGTCAATTTGTCCTTTTTTTATGCGTTTTAAAGTTTCTATTTGCTCCTTTTTACTACGAAAGCGACTTAAGACATCTATTTCAACAGGATAATTTTCAAAACGAACTTTAAAATTTTCATAGTGTTGTTGAGCTAGTACAGTTGTTGGAACTAAAACAACTACTTGTTTATAATCACTTACAGCTTTAAAAGCTGCACGCATAGCAACTTCCGTTTTACCAAAGCCAACATCACCAACTAAAAGACGGTCCATTGGTTGTACACTTTCCATATCAGCCTTAACTTCCTTAATTGATCTAATCTGATCATCTGTTTCAACAAAAGCAAAATCATCAGCGAAAGCTCGCTGTAAATCATCGTCCGGTGAAAATTGAAATCCTTTTTGCTGACTTCTTTCCGCATATAGTTTTAGAAGATCATCAGCAATATCTTCAACTTGCTTAGTTACTTTTTGTTTTGTTTTCTGGAAACGCCCATCGTTTAACTTGTTAATTTTAGGCTCTTTCCCACCTGCAGAAACATATTTTGACAAGCTACCAATCTGGTCAACCGGTAAAGAAATACGATCTGAGTTTTGATACTGGATAGTCACATAATCTCTGTGAACTCCTTGAACTTTAATCGTTTCAATACCTAAAAAACGACCAATCCCATGCACACTATGGACTACATAATCACCAACTGCCAACTCATTATAATCTTTTAAACGTTCAGCATTACTGATATTAGAACGTCTAATACGACGTTTTATCTTTTTATGATAAATCTCGCATTCTGTAATTAGAACCAACTTTTCATCCGCAAAGTAAAATCCACCAGAAATACTTCCAATGATAATTTGTGATTCACGTGAAACTAATTGGTCCGCTTTCACTAAAGGAAGCTCAAACTGATAATCTTCAAATGATTTTTTTAAACGTTTGTAAGCATTCTCAGACTCAACTTGGACAATCACCGTTGTTTTCGACTTTTGATAACGTTTAATATCATCAATCAGTAATGGAAACTGATTGAAAAACTCTTGCATGGTATATTGTGTCAATTGATGTATCAGGTCAAATTTAATATTTCCAAGCCCTTTATGAAAATTTGAAAAAAAAGTAGCTGGTTTATAGTGGCGCAAATTACGATAATTATCTGCAAAATAACGTAAATTAGAAATCGCTTTACCTTGGTGTAAATCTTCTGTCAAGAGATTGGCAACTTCTAAATCAAATCTAGCATTTTTATCCACCAATTTCTGAAAATCATCAAAAAATAAAGGGGTTCCCTTAGGAATATAGTCTAATACTGTCCACTCTTTTTCATAAAATAAAGATTGAAATTTCCGAATATCCTTATGTTTAAAACCGTCTTTTGAAACAGATAAAAGATCTTCTAAGTAAGCTTTTTTATCATTTTTAGCTGTTTTTAGTGCTTTCTTAAGTTGATCAATCCCCCTTTGAAAGTCACTGGGTTCAAAAATTAAATCACTAGCTGATCCTATTAAAAGATCATCTAATTGTTCAAATGATTTTTGAGTTTCCGGATTAAGCTGTCTAATACCATCAATTTCATCACCAAAAAATTCAATTCGAAAAGGTAGGTCTTGTGTCATTTCATAAATATCTAAAATATCTCCTCTATGACTAAATTCTCCAGGATTGATGACTTGAGAAACTTTTTGATAACCAACAGTGAGAAGTTCTTTGACAAGCTTGTCAACCTCGTATTCTTTTCCAAGTTCTAAATGCATTTGATGATTTTTAAAAACTTCCGGATTAGGGAGTAAGGTTCTTAATCCCACTAAGCTAACAATTAGAATTCCTCTAGCTTTAGGATCCAATAGAAAACGCAAAGCGTCCACTCTTGAAAGTACCTTATCCATTGACGCAAAAATAAATTCAGCAGCAGCTACATCATCAGCAAAGAACTGAAAAACAAGTTCTTCTCCAAGTAAATTTGATAAGTCACTTGATAATTTTTCTACTTCATTTTGTGTGGATGTTATAACAATAATTTTTTCTTGATAATCAAGGTAAGCTGAAGCTATAGCAAGAGCTTTGCTTGAACCAGAAAGTCCCATCACTAATTGCCTACTTAAACTTGCCAAACTAGAGTGCCAAGATTGTATCTTTTTATTCTGACTAAATAATTCTAAAATATTCATTTGTTACCCATTAAATTGTTGCATAGTCTTTTCAAAATTATTTTCTTGTAAATAAAAGTTGACAGCTTTGACAACTTTGTCAAGAGTTAAAGAAATAGCAGTATTATCGTCGATACTAAACTGTCCCATCACATGATTAATGACAGTCATCCCTTTTAATGGTCGTCCAATACCAACTTTGATTCGATTAAATTCCTGAGTTCCAATATGTGCAATGATTGACTTAATCCCATTATGTCCACCTGCTGAACCCTTACTACGTAGACGTAATTTACCAACTTCCATATCCAAATCATCATAGATAACAATTAAATCTGCTATGTCGATATTATAGTAGGTTAATAATGCTTTTACTGCTATACCACTATTATTCATAAAAGTAGTTGGTTTCACAAAATAAACTTTTTCGTGATTAATAAAAGTACTACCTATTTGCGCTTTAAAGGTTTGATCATCTGTAAAGGTCATGTCAAGATCTTTGACAATTCTGTCAATAGCCATAAAACCAATATTATGTTTTGTTTTTTTATATTTTGAACCTGGATTTCCCAAACCAACAATTATTTTTACCATTTTTTCTCTTTCTAAATACCAAAAGGGCTGGAATACGATTCCAACCTTCTAATACTATTGTATTGTTTTTAAACGTTAAATCTAAATTCTATGATGTCACCATCTTGGACCACATATTCTTTTCCTTCTTCACGTAGACGACCAGCTTCTTTGACTGCTTTTTCTGAACCATAGGTCATCAAATCATCATAAGACATGGTTACTGCACGAATAAAACCCCGTTCAAAATCAGAATGAATGATACCTGCCGCTTGAGGAGCTTTAATACCACATTTGAAAGTCCAAGCACGAACTTCTTTTTCACCTGCTGTAAAATAGGTTCCAAGACCAAGTAAATGATAAGCAGCACGCGTTAATTTATCAACACCTGATTCTGTTAACCCAATGGCTTCTAAAAATTCTGCCTTATCGTCATCGTCCAGTTCTGAAATTTCTTCCTCAGCACGCGCTGAAACCACAACGACTTCTGCATTTTCAGTAGCAGCAAAGTCACGAATTTGCTTAACATAATCAATATCATCTGGATCAGCAACTTTGTCCTCATCAACATTTGCCACGTAAAGAACTGGTTTTGTTGTTAATAAGAATAATTGTTTCACAACACGTTGCTCTTCTTCTGTAAACTCAATAGTCCGAGCAGATTTGCCATCTTCCAAAACAGGTTTGATTTTTTCAAGTACAGTAAGTTCTGCTACTGAATCCTTGTCTTTTTGTGTACGTGCCATTTTTTCAACACGCGCATAACGTTTATTGATAGACTCTAAGTCAGCCAAAATCAATTCAAGGTTGATCGTGTCAATATCAGCCATTGGATCCACGAAATCATCCTCACGACCTTGTTCACGCATGACATTTTCATCATCAAAAGCACGCACTACATGCACGATAGCATCTACCTCGCGAATATTCGCCAAGAATTTATTCCCAAGACCTTCCCCTTTAGAAGCACCTTTTACAATACCAGCAATATCGGTAAATTCAAAGGTTGTTGGAACGGTTTTTTTAGGTGTAATTAACTCCGTTAATTTTTGTAAACGTTCATCTGGTACTTCTACCATACCAACGTTGGGATCAATGGTCGCAAAAGGATAGTTAGCAGCTTCTGCACCTGCTTTTGTAATTGCATTAAATAAAGTTGATTTACCAACATTAGGTAAACCTACAATACCTGCTGTTAAAGCCATTTTATTAAGTCTCCGTTCAAAATTTCAACCAAAACCATTATAACAGAAAATAAAAGAAAAAAGCGATATGATGATAAGAAAATTTCGGGTTCGCTTAGCATCACACCACTCCTCAACTTTTCTTTAAACTAACCAATTAGAAACAAAAGGCATACTAGCAATTATTTAGGCAATCATTGATTGCAAATGTAGCTAAAATTCTTAGTTTAAAAGGATTTTCACGGTTGCAGTACTTTTTTTAGTTTTCGATCAAAATCATAACGACTCATCATAATCACATGTTGACAGTTAGTGCACTGAATTTTAATATCAGCTCCTACTCTAAGTACATTCCACTGATTAGCCTTTTTACCAGTTTCTTTAATTACACAGGCGTGCGGTTTTTTCATTTCAACAAGTGATCCAACTTGATACATCTTTTTTCCTCACTCTTATTGTATTCACCATTTATGATAACAAAAAAGCTCCTAAAAGTGTACTGCCCCCAAAAATTTAGACAAAAAATATTAGTGAAAGGATTTGGTTCTGTATTGAACAGGACTAAGTCCTTTTAGTTTGGCTTTAATGCGTTTGTTGTTGTAGTAAAAAATATAATCAGTGATGGCTTGTTCCAGTTGCTCCAGAGACTTGAAAGTCTTCTCAAAGCCATAAAAGATCTCTGTCTTCAAAACACCAAAGAAGGATTCCATCATGCCGTTATCCGTGCTGGTTCCTTTGCGAGACATAGATGGATTATGCCTTTACTGTCAAGAAAACGATGGTAAGCTTCGTGCTGGTATTGCCAGCCTTGGTCACTATGGAGAATGGTATTTGGATACGCTGCTTCAGGAAATGCCTTCTCAAGCATAGACTTGACCTGCATGAGGTTAGGTGAGCGAGACAAGGTAAAATCTATAATTTCGCTGTTATAGCCATCCAGAATAGGCGACAGATAGAGTTTCTCAGAGCAATTTGGCAGAGCGAACTCGGTCACATCGGTATAACACTTCTCAAAAGGCTTCGCCCCCTCGAAGGCTCTGTTGATCAGATTAGGAACTTTCTTGCCTACATTCCCCCCTGTAGGACTTGTATTTCTTACGCTTGCGGATACGAACTGACAAACCTAGTACCTGCATCAAGCGTTGCACCTTTTTGTGATTGATAACATAGCCGCGGTTACGCAGCTCCAGGTAAACCCTGCGATAGCCATAATTGCCCTTGTGTTCCTCAAAGATAGCTTGGATATCAGCTTTTAGTGCTTTGTCTTTGTCCTCTTTAACCAGTTGTTTGAGCTGGTAATAGTAGGTGGCACGAGCTAACTTAGCTATTGCTAGAAGAAGGTCTAGTCGGAATCCTCCATTGACCATTTCTCTAACTGTTTCTGCCTTTCGCGCGCTAAGGATTCGTCCCTTAGGCGCAATTCCCTCAACTTTTTTAGATAGGCATTCTCCGTTCTAAGACGTTCATTTTCTTCCTGGAGTCGCTCCAACTCCGTCATCTCTTCCCAGGTCTTCTTTGGTTTGCACCCCATCTTTGGTGGCCTCCCTCTTGTTTTCTCAAGAATAGTATACCCGTTTTTCTTGTATTGCGCTATCCAGTTTGAAAGAGTTCCTTGATTTGGTAGAGCGTACGCAAGAGCTACTTGATTGAGAGTGTGACCATCAATAGAATCATATATTTAATGCCGGATTCTGCAACACTAAACTGGTTTGACAAAGACTTACTGGTTTCACTATTTTGCCATAGCTCATAGATTTGAACTTTGTCTTCATAACTCAATTTCATAAAATAACACCCCAAAAATTAGATTTTTCTGTCTAACTTTTGGGGTGCGGTTCAAAAGGGAGCCTTTTCTTTTTAGTTTGTACGGACTGGCGTGATTAACTGAATAAAGCTTTCTTCATCATCACCTGGTGTCAAGGTAAATGGTCGTACTGGTGACAAGAAATGAATTTTAACTGTTTCACTCTTGATAGCTTTGAGAGATTCAATAAGGTAAGTTGGATTGAAACTAATAGTCAAATCACTACCAGATTGGCTAACAATATCCAAATCTTCGTTTACTTTACCAACTTCTGGTGAATTAACGTGCGCTGAAATATGATTTTGAGTAATTTCAAGCTTAACGGTACCATTTTGAGTGGCATTTGAAATCAAGAACGCACGTTCCATAGCGTGGCGAAGTGATTGTGTATTGAAAACAACTTCTGTTTCAAATTGAGACATCAATAAGCGATCTGTATCTGGGTAGTTTCCTTCTAAAAGACGTGTGTAGAAAGAAATATGGTCACTTCTAAATAAGATTTGGCTTGGAGAAAAGAAGACTTCAACGATTTCAATATCATCAGTAAATACAGCAGAGAATTCTCTCAAAGATTTACTTGGAATAACCACATCAAAGTCTGTTGAAGTATTGTCCAAAGTAAGTAAACGTTGACTCATACGATGTGAATCTGTCGCAACAGCTTTAAAATCTTTATGATTGCTTAAGACGATATGTATCCCAGTTAGAATAGGGCGACTTTCTTGCAAGCTGGCAGCAAAAGCTGTCTCAGCAATAATGTTTTTTAATAATTTGGTATTTAATATTAAGGGATTTTCAGTTAATACCTCTTGAAGACGTGGGTATTGTTCAACATCTTTGCCTTTTAGAGTAATTTCCGATTTGCCACTTGTTAAAACAACTTGATGTTGATCAATTTCTTTAAATTCTAAACTAACATCAGGTAAACTAGAAACAATATTGATGAAGAAACTCGCTTCTAAGAGAATTGAACCTGTAGAAGTTATTAGTAAACCAGCATTTTCATTACTACTAGGAATTGTATTTTCAATAGAGATTTGACCATTAGATCCTGTTAGAGTAAGTTCAGAGGGACTAACATCAATTTTGATCGTTGAAAGGATAGGAATAGCATTTTTAGGGCTGATGGCTCTTTTGGTTGCATTTAATGCTTGAATGAATAAAGTACGATTTATAGAAAATTGAATCATGTTGACTCCTTTATTTTATAAGTATAATAAATAGTAGTAGTAGTAGGTCTTGTGCAAGTCGTGGATAAATGGCATAAACCTAATAAAAATAGGGAACAGAGATTGTTCACAACCTGTGGATAAAAGGTGTTTTAAAATATAAGTTATCAACAGATTCTATTTAATTTTATTTTTTATGGTTTCAATCTCAATTCGAAGGCTTTCATCTTGACCAATTATATTCTTGATTTTATTGTAGGCATGGAGAACTGTTGAATGATCTCTTCCACCGAATTCTTTTCCAATTTTAGGAAGGCTATTATCTGTCATCTCACGTGCTAAGAACATAGCAACTTGCCTAGCTAAAACAATATCTTGTGTTCGTTTGGTTGCCTTGATTTCTTTGACTGTAACATCATAGAATTTTCCAACTTGAGCTTGAATTTCTTCGATTGGGATAACAGTCATTTTAGGTGTATCTTGTTTTCTTGCTCGAATGGCTTCTGCAACAATATCAACGGTAATGGTGTCAATTTGTTTAAAATTTGCAACGAGACTAATATCCTTTAATGCCCCTTCTAAATCTCTAACATTAGAATCAAATTGACCTGCTAAATATTCAATAGTGTCTTGGGGAAAAATAAAATTGTATTCTTGAATCTTGTTGGTTAAGATAGCCACTCGTGTTTCAAAATCAGGTGGTGTAATGTTGACGGTTAAGCCCCACTTAAAGCGAGTTACCAAGCGATCTTCTAAATCATTGAGGTGATCTGGTGTCCGATCACTGGTTAAGACAATTTGTTTGTTGTTATTATGAAGGGCGTTAAAAGTATTAAAGAATTCTTCTTGGGTACCAGACAAAGTTTTCTTAGCTAGTGATTGAATATCATCAATTAAAAGTAAATCTAAATTACGGAATTTTTCTTTCAATTCATCCATAGTGTCAAGGCGAATATGAATAACAAACTCATTAATAAAATTTTCAGCAGTGATGTATTTGACTCTAGCCTTTGGATTTTCTAACAGCACGGAATTTCCAATAGCATTTAGCAAGTGAGTTTTTCCAAGTCCAGGTCCTCCCCAGATAAATAAAGGGTTATAAGTAGTGCCTGGGGTGTTGGCTACTGCTATTGAAGCAGCAACAGCCCAACGATTTTCATCACCTTGGATAAAATTTTCAAAACTATATTTTGGATTTAAGTCTGAAGTAATTGCAGGTAAAGGATTAATCACTTGTTGGTTGTAATTTTGGTTTCCTGAGTTTTGACTTTGCTCAACAATCAGATCTTCTTCAAAAGCATATTCAACGGCAATTTGAGCATTATAAATTTCAAAGCCAGCTGTTAGGATAACATCTTTAAGATTTTTCTCCCAAAAGAGTTCTTTCATTTGATCTAAATAAATGGTTGCCACATGATTTTCTACTTTTAGTAAGCGTGCATCATGAACAAAAAATTCATACGTTGCCTGTTTTAATTGGCTTTGAGCTAATTCCAAGACCCTATTCCAAAAAATTTGTTCATTTTCAGTCATATTAGGTTCCTTCTTGTGGATAATTCTAGGACTATTTTACCATAAATACCGATAGTTTTCCACAACACGAAAAATAATATTTTACTTACCCACAAGTTGTGGAAAAAGAATTAACAATGTGAATTAAAGTTTTCCACAACTTGTGGAAAAGTATAGTCACCTTGAAAATAAAAGCTTTCAGCTATCTTTTTCTTGTGTAAAAGTAGGTATAAAAAAACAGGTTATCAACAAACTAAAGAAGTTTGTTGATAATTCTGTTCAATTCTTCTTGATTGGAAAAGGACAGTTGCACTTGCCCCTTGTTATTTGTTTTAAAGATAAGAGTTACCTTTAAACCGAGAGATTTTGCTAGTTTTCTTTCTAATGAAGTGACAAAAATATCTTTATCCTTTTTTTGATTTTTTTTATCGGGTTTTGGCTTAACAATTTGTTCAATTTGTCTAACGCTTAGACCGTCATTAATAATTTTATGAAGATAAAAAGTTTGCTCTTTTGAATTGGTCAAAGTTAATAAAGCGCGTGCGTGGCCAGCGCTAATAATTCCTTCTTCCACTGATTGGATAATATTATCTGGAAGTTGTAAGAGACGTAAGATATTACTAATGTAGGATCTTGATTTTCCCATATATTTAGCAATCTCTTCATGAGTTACCTTATTTTTTTCAATTAGTAATCGGTAAGCTTTTGCTTCTTCGATAGCGTTTAAGTCAGCACGTTGTAGATTTTCAACGATGGCTTGTTGCATGCTCTCGAGTGTTGATATTTTTTTGATAATGGCTGGAATTTTGGTTAAACCAGCCATTTTTGAAGCTTTAAATCGTCTCTCACCAGCAACTAATTCATAGCCAAAAATTTCAGATTTTCTAACAATGATAGGTTGAATGAGTCCATTTTCTTTAATGGAATTTGCTAAATCTTCAAGTTCTTTTTGATTAAATTGAATCCTTGGTTGATAAGGGTTTGCAACAATATCTTCAATCGGAATCTGTACCAATATTCCCGTCATAAATACCTTTCGCTTGATAAAAGCTTAATCATTGTAATACCAATATAAACTGGCTCAAAGGACCACGATTTATTTGCTTATGTTAGTGATTGTCAAGAAAATCTTAAATTATTGATTTTTAGATAAATCTTGAGTTGTTTTTGTTAATTTGATGCTTACCTTTTTCTTCGTTGTTCCTCTATAGAAAGTTACTTTGATCGTATCATTAATTTCACGACCGTATAAATGGCTTTGGAGATCACTAATTGAGTTGACAGCTTTCCCATCAATTTCTGTAATCACATCATATTGAGCGAGTTTTCCAGTAGCTGGCATACCGTCTTGAACAGAGGCAACAACAATACCACCAGTAACACTAGTTGGAATATTAATTTGACTGAGTGCACTAGTTGATAAGTCACTTAAATTAACCATGGAGATACCAAGTGCAGGTCTAATGACTTCTTTATTGGTTTCTAGTTGTTTTATGATTTTGATAACATCACTAGACGGAATGGCAAAACCAATTCCTTCAACAGTTCCACTGTTGCCGTTGCTTCCGGTTGGTGTTGATGAGATCTTACTTGAATTAATACCAATCACTTGTCCTTCGATATTGATGAGGGGACCACCAGAATTTCCTGGATTAATAGCAGCATCTGTTTGAATAGCATTGGTTGATATAGTTTCTCCATTTTCATTTTTCAAAGTGACTGTACGACTTAAACTTGATACAATACCCTTTGTAACTGAATTGGCATATTGGGTTCCTAGCGGGCTACCAATGGCAATAGCAACTTCTCCGACATTTAGTTTTGTTGAATCTGCAAATTCAGCGACAGTTTTAACTTTATTTGAAGGAATTTTGACAACTGCCAAATCAGAGTAAGTATCGGATCCGACTAATTCACCAACAACTTTTGATCCATCAGCCATAAGAATTTCAATACGTTTGGCACCTTTAATAACATGATTATTGGTGACAACATAAGCAGAGTCACCATCTTTTTTATAAATAACCCCAGATCCTTCACTAAAGATTGCTAATCCAGCATCAGCATTTTTATTTTCTCTCGTTTGGTTGTCACCAAAAAGTTTTGTATAAGAGTTAGAAGAAGATGAAGAAGGATTATCCTGATAGTTAATAACAGATACAACTGCATTTTGAATGACTTTAACAGCTTTTGTAGTATTTGTTGTGTTATTAAAGATCATTTTACTTGTTGTTACATTCCCTGAGTGTGATATAGACGAGGAATTTTGACTAAAGTTATTGATTGTAACAATAGCTAGTGCTCCTCCTAAAAATCCAACGAATAAAACCCCTAAAGATTTTAAAATATGTTTCATAGTTGGCATGAAATTACCTCCAAATAATTTTTCAATAGCTTATAAAACTTTGCTTAATTATACCTTAAAAAAGACGAAAAGAAAAGTAATCCACAACTTGTGGATTACTTTTTAAAAACAATAGTAAAAGTTTTTACTATAGGATTTTGTAAGCACAAAAAAGTCAAAATCATGTGGATAAGCTGTGTAAAACTCGTTTCTTATGGTATAATTAATCTATGAAGATTAAACTAATTTGTGTTGGAAAGCTAAAAGAAAATTATTTAAAAAATGGTATTTCAGAATACCAGAAAAGATTGTCACGCTTTTGTCAATTTGAAATTATTGAACTGGTAGATGAAAAGACACCTGATAAGGCAAGCGATTCTGAAAATCAAGCCATTATGGCTAAAGAAGCACAACGTATCGAAAAAAGAATTGGGCAACGTGATTTTGTTATTGCGTTAGCAATCGAGGGCAATCAGTTTTCTTCAGAAAAATTTAGTCAACTAATATCGGAAACAGCAGTTAAAGGATATTCAAATATTACATTTATTATTGGAGGAAGTCTTGGGCTTGATTCAAATATCAAAAAACGAGCTAATTTATTGATGAGTTTTGGTTTATTAACCCTGCCTCATCAGTTAATGCGTCTAGTTCTTATTGAGCAAATTTACCGTACATTTATGATTGCTCAAGGAAGCCCTTATCATAAGTAAATAAGTGATAATTTGTTTCATGTGAAACTTTTAGTCTTATCATTTAGTTATCTACAAACTTATGGTTATACAATGAGTTGGCACTTTATTTTAAATTTTTGATAAAAAAAGCACCGAAAATCAGTGCTTTACATTATTTTTCTGATCCCAGCAGGATTCGAACCTGCGACCGTTCGCTTAGAAGGCGAATGCTCTATCCAGCTGAGCTATGAGACCTTAACTCCACCATTTTAACAGAAACTCTCTAAGGATGTCAATGATTATTTTAAGGAATAGAAAGTGAAGAGAAGAAAGAATAGTGCTATAAAGCTAAATTTCAAGTTAGCCATTGAGTAGAATTGTTTAGTAGTTTTATAATTCATCCCTTTGGAGTATAAAGGTCTTGTATCTCAGAGTTTTTTATTAAGTTTCAAATATTTTATTGAAAAATTTTTGAAAAAACTATAGACAAATCGAATCAATCTGCTATAATAATAAGAGTGTTACGGAGAGCGTTTCTCTGAAGCTTCTGGTCCGTTGGTCAAGGGGTTAAGACACCGCCTTTTCACGGCGGTAACACGGGTTCGAATCCCGTACGGACTATTGAGTTGTCATATGGCAATTTTTTTCTTTTTCCGGCATAGCTCAGTTGGTAGTAGCGCATGACTGTTAATCATGATGTCGTAGGTTCGAGTCCTACTGCCGGAGTGATAATACATTAAGATTCTTTGTTATTGTAGGACATGTAGCTAAGTGTAATGGGAATTAAATAAGTGGAAGAGACTGTTCAGCTGAACAGTCTCTTCCACTTATTTAATTCTTGTTTTGTATTGAGAAAAGATTAAACACAGAAATCAATTTTAAGGCTACCTCATTTTCTTTTTGTTTTTGTAATTCTTGGGCTTAAACCAAACGTGTTCTAATAAGAAATAAAGGATAATACCAAAGCAAGATAGAAATGAACCTAGTTTAAAACCATTTGGAACAAAGGTAAGGACTACTCGACTTTTTCCTTTTGGAACCGTTACTTGGAGAAATCCTCCTTGTGCTTTTGTGATAGGAAGTGATTGATTACCCTTCTTAGCTGACCACCCTTTATCATAAGGTATAGTAAAGATAAGTGATCCACCTGTTTTGGCATTGTAATCAGTAATAATATGATTAGTCTTAGTGTGGACAATGACTTTTTTTTGATTGATAGCCTTAATGGCTTCTAGATAAGGATCGACAGCTAAACTATAAAAATGTGGTACTTTAAAGTTAATGTGTTTATTCTTGGGAAAAATAAAGGAGAGAGTTACGGATTTTGCCTCTTCAAAATATCCCAAGTCAAAAAATGAAAATGCATTGTCAGTAGTGTAATGGTAGGTGTGACCGTCAATGCGAATGCTTACCCCTTTGGCATTTGGATTTGAAAAAATAATATCTGGTATACTTACGTACATTTGGCTACGTTTTGGTACTGACACCTGATAATTAATAATTGTTGTTTGTTCTGAATCAGAAGTTTGTCCTGAGATTCTCTGATTAAATTCTTTAGCACCTGAAATTAATCGGGAAGGTTGAAGTTGATAATAAGAAAGTGATTTTCCACTTAATTGATTTAATAGTTTGGTTTGGTTGTCAAGAGTATTGACACTTAAATTGACATCCTTGTAAATATTATTAGTCAAAATAGCCAAAGGACTACTATAGTTATTTTGGTATAAGATCATGTTCCCACTTTTTTTGACATTTATAAAGCCAAATTTTGTTAAAGATTCTTGACTAAGGTTATATTTAATACCAAGCAAGCTATCCATAATCAGAGTATTATTTTGGTATCGAAGATTTAAATTTGTTCCAGAAGATTGAAATCCTAAACGATCCATTAAAGAACTTGATAAACGATTTCGGATAGATGAAAACTGTGAAATGCCATGATAGTTATATTTCATGCTGTCATTTCCAGTTTGAGGCGAAAGACGTTCAATTCTAAAGAATGATTGATTATTTTTTGACACTTGCTTAACAAGGTTGTCAATATCTTTTAAATGATTATTATAACTTTGTCGTGTGGGAAATACCCACTCTTGATTAATCCCATTAAGTTGGTAATAAGTATTTAAACCAGCTTCTAAAGAAGTAAACAGAAGTGTAAAGCTAACTAGAAAAGGGATAGGAATTTGATCTTCCCATTTCTTAATCAGCAGTATTGTGTAGGCCAATAAGAAAGCGATACTTAAAAAGAACAGGTTCAGTGTTAAAAACTCATATTTTTGTTTGATGAGGTGTGGAGTTACTAGAATTAGACTGAGAAAAATAAAGGCGGAACTTACTTTTATGCTAGTAAACTCTTCTTGTTTAGAGAGTGCTTCGCAAGCTAACAAGATAATCAGCACTGAGAATGTCCAAGCATAACGATGTAAAAACATATTTGGTTCATGCATGCCTTGCCAAAAGAGGTCTAGAGGCTGTAAGTAGAAACTTGATATGATAAAAATTAAGAGTAAGCCATTTGCTAGTTTTGATTTCCAAGAAATACTTGTCAAGGTGAAATAGATAATACTAAGAAGTAAAGGGAGTAACCCTACATATATCATAGGAAGAGCGTTAAATTTTGTCGTATCGTAAACTCCTAAGGATAGTTTAGCAGGTAAATCTAGATACCAAGCATTTTCAGTAACTATCTGTTTTATCCGAGAAAATGATTCCCCATAACTTGACAGATCTAAATAGGTGGGAAGTAGCATGATGGCGCTTGTTAGAGCAGCACATATTGACATAACTGTAAACCTTGCAAAAGCTATTAAAGCCATTTTTAAAGATTTGAGTTTTAAGAGACAGACCAAGCTATAAAAGAAAAGAAAAATTGCTACCATGTATCCAAAATAATAATTTTGGATAAAGAGAATGCTCAATGAAAGGTAGTAAAGACCTGTTTTTTTCTCAATTAGAATCCTGTTCAATCCTAGTAGAATCAAAGGAAGAAGAATAAAGACATCTAGCCAGCTATTAAGTTCCAGTTGACTTGTCAAAAAACTCATTAAGCTATATGAAACCGAGATTGAGATAATGAGATAGGTTTTTATTTGAGGATAAAGTTTGTGGAATGAGAAAGAAGCTGACAGTCCCATCAATCCAAATTTGATTAATGTGAAGAGATAAATAGCGTCTGGCATAGACACTAAGTCAAAAAAGAAAACAAAAGGAGACAGAAAACTTCCTAAGTAATAACTTATAAGAGCATAAAAATTTAAACCAAGACCACTTGTAAAGGTATAAAATAAACTATCAGAACCATGGAGAATATTTCGAAGAGTTTGTGCGAAAATAACATATTGGTGAAAGGCATCGCTAGCTAGAATAGTTTTTTCACCATTATAAGAGATACCCATTGATAGAAGTCCAAAAAACATGATTCCAATAGGTAAGAAGAAACTGGCAAGGGTAGCAATTGTCCACTTATTACATTTTTTCATAAGTAAAGGGTTCTTTCATTTTTAGGGATTTTAAAAAGAGGCTAGGAAGAATTTCTTCTCAGCCCTCTCGTCTATGAAAAGTCATTAGTTTGCTAATTTAAGATAGAAAAATAAGACCTTAAAAAGAATATTTTTCTATCTGAGGTAATTTTGTTATTTCCAAAGTTCAGCAACTCTGGTTTGAACTTCCTCATTTTCAAGGAATTCGTCGTAAGTTTCGTCAATACGGTCAATAACACCATTTTTTGAAATCACAACAATATGGTTAGCAATGGTTTGGATAAATTCGTGGTCATGACTGGCAAAGACAACAGATTCTTTAAAATCTTTAATACCATCATTAAGACTTGAAATGGATTCTAAATCCAAGTGATTCGTAGGGTCATCAAGGATAAGAACGTTTGATTTCAAAAGCATTAATTTAGAAAGCATCACACGCACTTTTTCACCACCAGAAAGAACGTTTACGGATTTTTTTACTTCATCTCCTGAGAAAAGCATGCGTCCTAAGAAACCACGTAAAAAGGTATCATCATCTTCACCTTTTGAGGCAAATTGCCGTAACCATTCGAGAATAGGTTCATCTGTCATAAAGTCTTTTGAATTATCTTTTGGAAGGTAAGAGCGGCTTGTCGTAACGCCCCATTTAATGGTTCCTTCATAGTCAATATCATCTGCAAGGGCACGCATAAGAGCTGTTGTTTGGATGTCATTTTGACCAATAATAGCAGCTTTATCACCTGGACGGAGAATGAAACTAATATTGTCAATAATTTTTTCACCGTCAATAGTTACGGAAAGATTTTCGACAGTCAAAAAATCATTTCCCATTTCTCGCTCAGCTTTGAAATTGATAAATGGGTATTTACGACTTGAAGGAACAATTTCTTCTAATTCAATTTTATCAAGCATTTTTTTACGAGAGGTTGCTTGTTTTGATTTAGACGCATTTGCTGAGAAGCGTGCCACGAATTCTTGTAATTCTTTAATTTTTTCTTCTGCTTTGGCATTACGGTCGGCTTGTAAACGAGCTGCTAATTCAGAGGATTGTTTCCAAAAATCATAGTTTCCAACAAAAAGTTTGATTTTACCAAAATCAAGGTCAGCCATGTGAGTACATACTTTATTTAAGAAGTGACGGTCATGGGATACAACAATAACCGTATTTTCAAAATCAATCAGGAAGTCTTCTAACCATGAGATTGATTGAATATCAAGTCCGTTGGTGGGCTCATCAAGTAATAGCACATCTGGTTTACCAAAGAGAGCTTTAGCAAGAAGGACTTTTACCTTTTCCCCATTGGCTAGTTCACTCATACTTTGGTAGTGTAATTCTTCTGGAATATTTAGATTTTGTAATAATTGTGAAGCTTCACTCTCAGCTTCCCAGCCACCTAATTCAGCGAAGTTACCTTCAAGTTCAGCAGCACGAACACCATCTTCCTCTGAGAAGTTCTCTTTCATGTAAATGGCATCTTTTTCTTTCATGATATTGTAAAGTTGTTCATTTCCCATGATAACAACATCAATGGCGCGTTCTTCTTCATAATCAAAGTGATTTTGTCGAAGAACGGAAAGACGTTCGTCAGGTCCTAAGGAAATATGACCAGTAGTTGGCTCAATATCTCCAGCTAGGATTTTTAGGAAGGTTGATTTTCCTGCACCGTTAGCTCCAATTAAGCCATAAGTGTTACCAGCTGTAAATTTAATATTGACTTCATCAAAAAGTTTTCGATCACTAAAGCGTAGTGAGACATCAGAAACTGTTAGCAATTTGTCACCTCATCTTATTTATTAACTTTCATTGTATCTAAAAAAGCCCCTTTTTTCAATCAGAAAAAGGGTTAGTCCTTACATTGGGAGTAAAACATCTTTATCTTCACGTTTGTATTGTTTGGTTAAACTGAAACCACGTCCCATAACTTGAGCTGCTGGCATAACAACAATGAAAGCAGTATCATCAATTTCAAGGATTTTTTCTTGTAAAGTCGGTAATTCATAAGTGGAGACAGTAGCCATTAACATAATTTTGTCGGAAGTGGTATAGCCTCCACGAATAGGAATTTTAGTGACACCACGGTCCATCACTGTTGTAATATATTCCCTGATGGTTTGATAATCCTTGGAAATAACCATCACATTCTTTGACGAATCAAAACCATTTTCCATCACACTAATAACATAACCAACAACAAATAGTCCAATAGTCGAATACATCACATCATCGGCAGAAAGAGCAATTAGTCCCATGAGAACGCTAATGCCATCAACAATTGTCATAGTGACTCCAAGAGATAAAGGAGAGTATTTATGTAGGATCTGAGTTAAAATTCCTGTTCCCCCCGTAGAAGAATTTCCCCAAAAAACCATTCCTAAACCAATGCCACAAATGACCCCTCCAAAAATAGCTGCTAATAATTGATTATGTGTTAGTGTAGGTAATTGATGGGTTAACCGAATAGCAATAGGGTAAATCCATGAACCATAAAGTGTTTTGATAAAATTTTGTTTCCCAAGAAAGAAATAGCACATTAATAATAGAGGAATATTACTGATCATTAAAAAGAGCGACGGACTGATTCCAAATGTGGCTTTCATGACCACTGAAATACCGACCATACCACCTGAAGCAATATGATTATCAACAAACATGGTGTTAAAACCAATAGCTGTAATAAATGACCCAATTGTGACAAGCAGTAAATCAATCACACGTTTTTTCATGCTATTAAATCTCCTTTTTGGACTGATAAAAATGGTAGACTCATTATCTCTTAAATAGGTCAGGAGAGTCAACCCTTATTTCGAAAAATCTAAGGAACTTGACAAATTATCTAAAATTTCATAGAATAATGCTATATTAGAAGAGTAGTCTTTCATTGGTTTGAAGAGAGTTAGCGGTTGGTGTGAGCTAATAACGAGCAAGATGAACTGGGCTAATGGATGGGGTGAGAGGAAAGTGTTTTTCAGGACAACCCTTATTGTGCAGTTTTTACTGTTTGAGAAGTATTGAGATGGTATCTGTGTTACAATAAGGATACTAATTGAGGTGGCACCGCGTATTCTTTTGTAATGACGCCCTCACGCTTTATTAGCGTGGGATTTTTTGTTTTTCGGATAAGGATATTATATAGAAATAACCCCTCAAAAGTTGAAACAGGTCATTTGTTTTTGCGTCCTGTAAGTTTAGCTGATGCTGAAGTGACGTTCGCTAGACCTTTGGCGCTAAAAACTCTAGAAGAAATCAAAAATATTATTGTAACCATTTTTAAGCTGCTAGATTGTTGGGAGTCTGAGTTGAAAAAATGAGTCAGCTTATTGGCACATTGGATAGGCACCATCTTGTTGAGGAAGTTGAGTTTGAAGATACCTTAGATAAGCATTTTTGGAATAGGGGTTTAATGGCAGAAGCTGCTTAAACGTTTATAACCATCTTTTTTGAAAATTTAAGAGTAGCAAGACATGATAAGATAAATCTTGCTTTTAGTCGATTGATGGTAAAAAGAGGTGCTTTAATCACGAGAAGTCTTATGTAAAATTCGATAAGAAAGACCAAAATCGCATCGTGATAATGATTTATTATAGGCTAACTAAAGAAGATTATTTTAAAAAGGAAGAGGAAAAGAATTGACAAAACCAATTATTTTAACAGGTGATAGACCAACAGGAAAATTGCATTTAGGTCATTATGTTGGTAGTCTTAAGAACCGTGTGTTCTTGCAAAATGAAGGTAAATATAATATGTTCGTTTTCTTGGCTGACCAACAAGCTTTGACAGATCATGCTAAGGAATCAGAGTTGATTAAAGAATCTATTGGGAATGTTGCCTTAGATTATCTTTCTGTAGGTTTGGATCCAAGCCGATCAACAATTTTTATTCAAAGCCAGATTCCAGAACTCGCTGAGTTGACCATGTATTACATGAATCTAGTATCGTTGGCACGTTTGGAAAGAAACCCAACAGTTAAAACAGAAATTGCTCAAAAAGGTTTTGGAGAAAGCATTCCATCTGGTTTTTTGGTTTATCCAATTTCACAGGCAGCTGATATTACAGCCTTTAAAGCTAATTTTGTCCCTGTTGGCAATGACCAAAAACCAATGATTGAACAGACACGAGAGATTGTGAGAAGTTTTAATCATACTTACAAGACAGATTGTCTAGTGGAGCCAGAAGGCATTTATCCGGAAAATGAAAAAGCTGGGCGTTTACCAGGGCTTGACGGCAACGCTAAAATGTCTAAGTCTTTAGGAAATGGTATCTACCTCTCTGATGATGCTGATACGGTTTGCAAAAAAGTGATGGGTATGTATACTGATCCAAACCATATTAAAATAGAGGATCCAGGTCAAATTGAGGGAAATATGGTTTTCCATTACTTGGATATTTTTGGAAGAGAAGAAGATAAATCTGATATTGAAGCAATGAAAGAACATTATCAAAGAGGTGGATTAGGGGATGTCAAAACCAAACGTTACCTCTTAGAAATCCTGGAACAAGAGTTAGCGCCAATTCGTGAAAAACGTTTAGAATACGCTAAGGATATGGGAGAAGTTTTCCGAATGTTACAAGAAGGTAGTCAAAAAGCGCAGGCTGTTGCAGCCCAAACCTTATCGGAAGTTAAATCAGCTATGGGAATTAATTATTTCTAAGTGATATGAGACCAAGTCTTTAGGCTTGGCTTTTTTAGGTGTAAGATAAGTTAATTTGGTTTTTGTAAGAATAAAAAGAAAAAATCTGATAATTTAGATATTCTATTGTAATGGTAAGATTTTATTGACAAATGATTTTAGCGTGATATGATAGTAACAATAAAAATAGACTGGGGAACTGGTCCCTAAACTAAAAGAAAAGAGGATTATCTTAATGTCAAATTGGGACACTAAATTTTTGAAAAAAGGCTATACTTTTGATGATGTCTTACTTATACCGGCAGAAAGTCATGTTCTTCCAAATGAAGTGAATTTAAAAACGAAACTTGCAAAAAATTTGACATTAAATATTCCAATTATTACAGCAGCTATGGATACTGTTACTGACAGTAAAATGGCGATTGCGATTGCACGTGCTGGTGGTTTAGGGGTTATCCATAAAAACATGTCAATTACTGAGCAAGCTGAAGAAGTTCGCAAGGTAAAACGTTCTGAAAATGGTGTTATCATTGACCCATTCTTTTTAACTCCTGAGCATAAGGTTTCTGAAGCAGAGGAATTGATGCAACGTTACCGCATTAGTGGTGTTCCAATTGTTGAAACATTAGCCAATCGTAAGCTAGTGGGGATTATTACTAACCGTGATATGCGCTTTATTTCGGATTATGATGCTCCGGTTTCAGAACATATGACAAGTGAACGAATGGTTACTGCTGAAGTTGGCACAGATCTTGAAACAGCCGAGCGTATTTTACATGAGCACCGCATTGAAAAGTTACCATTAGTTGATTCAAATGGTCGTTTATCTGGTTTAATTACCATTAAAGATATTGAAAAAGTTATTGAGTTTCCGAATGCTGCTAAAGATGAATTTGGTCGTCTCCTTGTTGCAGCAGCTGTAGGAGTGACTTCTGATACCTTTGAACGTGCTGAAGCTTTATTTGAAGCTGGTGCTGATGCTATTGTTATTGATACAGCACATGGTCATTCTGCAGGTGTTCTTAGAAAAATTGCTGAAATTCGTGCGCATTTCCCGCATAGAACTCTGATTGCAGGAAATATTGCGACGGCTGAGGGTGCACGTGCCCTTTATGAAGCTGGTGTTGATGTTGTCAAAGTTGGTATCGGACCTGGTTCAATCTGTACAACTCGTGTTGTTGCCGGTGTTGGTGTTCCTCAAGTAACTGCTATTTATGATGCCGCCGCGGTAGCTCGTGAATACGATAAAACCATCATTGCTGATGGAGGTATCAAGTATTCAGGTGATATTGTTAAGGCTCTTGCAGCAGGTGGAAATGCTGTTATGCTTGGATCAATGTTTGCAGGGACTGACGAGGCTCCTGGCGAAACTGAAATTTATCAAGGTCGTAAATTTAAAACTTATCGTGGTATGGGGTCCATTGCAGCAATGAAGAAAGGCTCAAGTGACCGTTACTTCCAGGGTTCTGTTAATGAAGCTAACAAGCTTGTTCCAGAAGGTATCGAAGGGCGTGTAGCCTATAAAGGTGCTGCTTCAGATATTGTTTTTCAAATGTTAGGTGGTATCCGTTCGGGTATGGGATATGTTGGTGCTGGGACGATTCAAGAATTGCATGATAATGCCCAATTCGTTGAAATGTCGGGTGCAGGATTAATTGAAAGTCACCCACATGATGTTCAAATTACAAATGAAGCACCAAACTATTCAGTACACTAAAAACTGATTCAGATATAAAACAAGGGCTGAGATAATTTCTCGGTTCTTTTTATTAAGATGATATGAAATTCTGTGTCAATTACAATATTTACAGGGTGTGATTTTTAGCTAAACTTATTGTATTTTATCACTAAATAGGCTATAATGAGTGTCCATGTGTAAATAATTTAATAATGGAAATTTATAATGTTGTAAACTTACTGTAAAGGAGATAAAATTTTGGAAGGTATTTTATACGCACTTGTACCAATGTTTGCATGGGGAAGTATCGGTTTTGTAAGTAATAAAATTGGTGGTAGACCATCTCAACAAACATTTGGAATGACTTTGGGAGCTTTACTATTCGCAGTAGTGGTTTGGCTGATTGTTAGACCCGAAATGTCACTAAAACTTTGGTTTTTTGGTATTTTAGGCGGAATTATTTGGTCGATTGGTCAAACGGGTCAATTTCATGCCATGCAATATATGGGTGTTTCAGTTGCCAATCCGTTATCTAGTGGTTCTCAACTGGTTTTGGGAAGTTTGATTGGTGTACTGGTTTTCCATGAATGGACAAAACCAATACAATTTGTTATAGGGAGTTTAGCGCTTCTACTTTTAGTTGTTGGTTTCTATTTTTCAAGTAAACAAGATGATACGAATTCAGAAGTTAATCACTTACATAATTTTTCAAAAGGATTTAGAGCTTTAACCTACTCAACTATTGGTTATGTTACATATGCCGTTTTATTTAATAACATTATGAAATTTGATGTTTTATCGGTAATTTTACCTATGGCAGTAGGAATGGTAATTGGAGCAGCAATGTTTATGTCTTTTAAAGTATCATTTGATCAGTATGTTATTAAAAATAGTGTTGTTGGATTACTTTGGGGAATAGGGAATATTTTCATGCTTTTAGCTGCGTCAAAAGCAGGCTTAGCTATTGCCTTTAGTTTCTCACAATTAGGTGCTATTATTTCTATCGTTGGTGGAATCTTGTTCTTAGGTGAACGTAAAACGAAAAAGGAAATGCGTTGGGTTGTGACAGGTATTATTTGTTTTATTATCGGTGCTATTTTACTAGGTGTTGCCAAATCTTAATGACTTAGTATAACGTAAAAAGGGCTTACTATGGGTCCTTTTTGCATTAAAAAACCATTCAAAGTTGTAATTTTTTGAGTGGTTTTTGAAATATGATAATTAGTTAACCTTAATAGTGCCTTTTGTAACATGAAAAATCCGAATATCTTCTGGTAATTGCGAAAGATGTTCTAGGCTTGTCGTTGTAATAAAGGTTTGGACATTTTCTTTAATGATTGTTTCAAGTAATTTTGTTTGTCTTGTGTTGTCTAGCTCACTCATGACATCATCAAGTAAAAGAATAGGATTATCTCCTGTCAATGCTTTCATCAAACTGACTTCTGCCATTTTTAGAGAGAGAATGAGACTACGATGCTGTCCTTGACTAGCAAAATTAGCATTCATCTCATTAATGTAAAAAACTAAATCATCACGATGAGGCCCAACACTAGTATTCTTCCGGAAAAAGTCTTTTTGATGATTTTTTTTAAGTTGTTCTAAAAAATTCTGGTAAACATCAGATTTTTCCTCAAAATGAACAGAAGATTGATAAGAAAGGGTAAGATTTTCTAAACCGTTAGAAATGGCTTGATGATGGGCATTAGCTTCTTTTTCTAAAGCTTCGATAAAACCCATGCGGTCCTCGATAACTCGACTTCCATAATGAGCAAGTTGCTCATCTAAGACTGCTAAAAAGGTAGCATCAATTTGTTTAGCACTTTTTAAATAAGTGTTACGTTGCTTGAGAATATGGTTGTAATTGGATAAGTAGGACAAATAGATGGGCTTAATCTGTCCCAAATCAATATCAATGAATTTTCGTCTTAGGCTAGGGGCGCCTTTGATTAGCTGTAAATCTTCTGGGGCAAAAAGAACAACCATCATGGTACCAATATAGTCAGAAAGTTTAGTTTGTCTCAAGGCATTGATTTTGGTAATACGTCCCTTGTCCGATAGACTAATTTCCAAATCAATTATACCGCTAGTACGATGGACTTTACCAGAAAGGAAAACATTTTTTTCCTCAAAATGAATCAGCTCTTTATCAGATCTTGTACGGTGACTTCTAGTTAGTGATAAAAAATAAATAGCTTCAAGGAAATTGGTTTTTCCTTGAGCATTATCGCCAATAAAAACATTTAAGCCAGACGAAAATTTTGCGGATAGTTGGTTGTAATTACGGTAGTGTTTAAGCTGTAATTCTTTAATCCACATATTAAATCCCCGGAAAGCGGATTGGTGCCGTTTGTTTCCTTTTTGTTTTAGAGACGGGCTTAAGTTTTTTTCTTTTAGTTAGCTTATTTTGTGGTATTTTAGTATTTTTTTTGTTGGCTTGGTTCATCTTTTTGACTAAAGTAGCAACCCGTTTTTTTTCAGCTAGTTCTACAGCAAATTGTTCCTTTTCTTCTGGACTAGGTTCAATAATATCAATCGTTATCCTTTTTTCTGGCAGTAAAATAGAGTCGCCAATTCTTATTTTTTTACCACGACGCTTTTCGTCTTGTCCGTTGTATAAAACAGTAGTTTCAGTAAGGAATGCTTTAATAGATCCACCACTTTGAATAATACTTAATTCTTTTAACAAGGCTTGGAGGGTGATAAATTCTGTAAACAATTTGTATTTCATACGTATTCTCCATTTTGTAATTCAAATAATTATAGCATAAAAGCGAGTAAATAATCATAGTTTCAATGCTAAAATGAAATGTTCTACCTCTTTCCTAGTGAGTTTCAAGTTAATATAGAGTAGGGTAAGAATAAAAGTTGCTTGATTTAGAGGATTTTACAATCTTTATATTGTAATAAAAGAGTAAAGTGGACGCTGTGTTTCTTTTTTATTAGGAATAGGTGTCAAGACAAAGTTATCACTCAACTAACTTAGATAAAAATGGTATAATCATAGGGATTATACTATTTATTAAGGAAATACTATGAAAATTGTTCAGGGAGTTCAAGTTCATCTAATAAAAACAAAACGTTTTAAAACCAATCACATTACTTTTCGCTTTTCAGGTGATTTAAGTCAGAAGACAGTAGCAAAGAGGGCTTTGGTGGCTCAGATGTTGGCAACCGCCAATGAAAGCTATCCAACTGCCAAAAAATTTAGAGAGAAGTTAGCACAGCTTTACGGTGCTAGTCTGTCAACTAATGTGTCAACAAGAGGACTCGTGCATATTGTTGATATTGACATTACTTTTATTCAAGATAAATATGCTTTTCAAGGAGAGAAAGTATTAGATGAGATTATTCAATTTTTGAAGGAAATCTTGTTTTCTCCTTTATTGTCAATTGCCCAATATCAACCCAAAGTCTTCGAAATTGAAAAAAATAATCTTATTAATTACATTGAATCGGATAAAGAAGATTCTTTTTATTACAGTACACTTAAAGCTAAGGAATTATTTTACCTTAACAAGGATTTACAGATGTCTAAATATGGTAGTTCTGAATTAATTGCGAGAGAAACTGCTTACACAAGTTATCAAGAATTTCATAAAATGTTAAATGAAGATCAGATTGATATTTTTGTTTTAGGTAATTTTGATGATTATCGGGTTGTACAGTTACTACATCAGTTTCCGTTTGACAATCGTAAGAAAAAATTAGATTTCTTTTATTTGCAGAATGCACTTAATATTGTTAAAGAATCTATTGAAAAAAAAACAATCAATCAGTCTATTTTGAAGTTAGCTTATCATTTTCCATTAGTTTTTGGACAAAAGGAGTATTATGCTCTAGTGGTTTTAAATGGCTTATTAGGTTCTTTTTCACACTCTCGTTTATTTACAAAAATTAGAGAAGAGGAAGGACTTGCCTATAGTATTGGATCTCATTTTGATATTTACACAGGTTTATTTGATATTTACGCTGGTATTGACAGTCAAAATAGAAACAAGACATTACAATTAATTATTAAGGAATTAAATGATATTAAAATAGGTCGATTTTCAGGGTATTTGATTAAAAAGACTAAATTAATGTTGATCAATAACGCTTTGCTATCAGAAGATTATAGTAAAACATTAACTGAAATGGCATATATGAGGTCTTATATTGATCCTTCTTATTCCTTGGAAAGATGGATTGAAGAAATTGACAAGGTTAGTAAGGTAGATATTATTAAGATGGCTAATCTTTTAAAACTCCAGACATTATACTTTTTAGAAGGAAAATAAGATGACAGCATTAGTAAAGATAGATTACCCTGATATTGACGAAGAATTTTACTGTGGGACCTTAGATAGTGGTTTGAAGGTCTATATTATAAAGAAAATAGGCTATTTAGAAAAGATAGCCATGTTGACAGTTGATTTTGGTTCTATTGACAATAAGTTTACAGTAGATGGTAAATCTGTGGTTGCTATAGAAGGAATTGCTCATTTTCTTGAGCATAAACTTTTTGAGGATGAAAAGGGAGGAGATATTTCCCTAAAATTTACACAACTCGGAGCAGAAATAAATGCTTTTACAACATTTGATAAAACAAGCTACTTTTTTTCAACGGCTAAGGAATTTAATGGGGGATTAAAGCTCCTCCAATCTTTTGTTCTTTCATCTAATTTTACGGAGGATTCGGTTAATAGGGAGAAGAAAATTATTGAACAGGAAATTGATATGTATCAAGATGACCCTGATTATCGCGCCTATAGTGGTATTCTTCAAAATTTATTTCCAAAAACGAGTTTAGCTAATGATATTGCGGGCACTAAGGAAACTATTCAAAAAATTACAAAATCTTTATTGAGTGATAATCACGCTTACTTTTATCATCCATCAAATATGGAACTGTTAGTCGTTGGTGACATTGACGTTGAAGAAACATTTTTAGCTCTTCAGACATTTCAAGAAGAAAATCCTTGTCCTGAATTGAAAAAAATTACTGTTGAGCCACTACAATATTATCCAGTAATTCAGTCAAGTTCCGTTGACATGGATGTTATTACTGCTAAGCTAGTCGTTGGTTTTCGAGGATGTTTATTATTAGATCATTATTCGTTATTAACTTATCGTGTGGCTTTAAGGTTATTACTAGCCATGCTTTTAGGTTGGACTTCTAAAACCTATCATGATTGGTATGAAGATAACAAAATAGATGATTCGTTTGACCTAGAGATTGAAATTCAAAAAGATTTTCAATTTGTTTTAGTGTCCCTTGATACAAATGAGCCTATTGCCATGTCTAACCAAATTAGACGGAAATTAAAAAATTTCAAACAATCAAAAGACCTCACTAATAAGCATTTGACTCTTTTGAAACAGGAAATGTATGGAGACTTTATTCAAAGTTTGGATTCTATTGATCAACTAGCTAGTCAATTTAATCTCTATTTATCCGATAGAGAAACTTATTTTGATATTCCAAGAATTATTGAAACAATTACTTTGAAAGATGTTCTTGCTATTGGAAGGGACTTTTTTGAAGGTGCAGATGTTTCAGATTTTACTGTCTTTCCAAAATAATTTAAAATCTGTTATAATGGAGTTATTATAATATTTTTGAGGTACTGTATGAGTGAAAAAAGTCTTGGTGAAGTATTAAGAGAAGCACGTGTTGGAAAAAATATCACACTAGATGATATTGAATCAAAAACAGGGATTTCTTCTCATTACTTGCTGGCAATGGAGTTGGATCAATTTAAGATTGTTCCTGAAGAAAAATTTGATCAATTCTTGAAAGAGTATGCTGATATTACTGAGTTAGATTTTATTACTTTAAAGCGACGTTACCAATATCAAATAAATGCTAAAAAAGACAGTGAAACAAAATCTGTTACAGAAATTGTTGAAGAAAAGCTGAGCCAAAAGCGTCTACAAGAAAGAATGGCTGTAGAGAGGATGAACTTATCAAAGGCATCTAAAGGTCAAGAGACTTTGGTAATTCCTGTCAAAACAGTTGGTTTGGATTTAAAAACGCCATCTAAAATTGTGTCACCGGTTAGTCATTTTAAACCTGTTGACCGCTTGGTTTCTAAAAAATCAGAAGTATCACGTTTGAGCCGTTATGGTAACGAGAATAAGTCTAAAAAGTCAATGTTTCCAGTTATATTACTAGGTTTAGTTGCGTCAACCATTGTTATTTTCGTTTTTTTTACTGCTTGGAAACAATTTGAAAAAAGTCAAAGATCCAAAGAAGCTGAGGCAGCTTTGATTGAAGCTTCTAAAAAAGCTAGTAAGGTTTCGAAAGAAAGTTCAAGTAAACCTAAAACCAAAGTTACAACTGAAGGATCAGGGAACTATTTGGTAGCATCTGTTACCAAATCAAAGAGTACAGTTGATGTTACGGTGTCCTTGACAGAAGCTGAAAGCAGTTGGATTTCGTTAACTAATTCAGAAATTGGTGAAGGGGGCATAACATTGACAAAAGAATCTCCTTCTTATACAGCAACATTGTCTGCTGAAACAACTGAAGCTTTGCTAACACTTGGTGTTACAAAAGGTGTATCAGTAACAGTTGATGGAGAACCGGTAGATTTGTCTGCATTAACAAGTACTGATTTAAGTTATATTACGTTTAAGTTTCAATAATAAGGTGTAAAAATGATAAAAAATGAAAACATTCCCAATTTACTAACCCTCATTAGAATTCTAATAATTCCTTTCTTTCTTTTTGTGTCGTCTTTCTCGAATGCGATTGGTTGGCATGTTTTTGCAGCAATTATTTTTGCGGTTGCTAGTTTGACGGATTATTTGGATGGGTATCTTGCTCGTAAGTGGCATGTTGTCACTAACTTTGGGAAGTTTGCCGATCCTTTGGCGGATAAGATGCTTGTAATGAGTGCTTTTATTGTGTTAGTTGGGCTTGATTTAGCTCCTTCTTGGGTATCAGCAGTCATTATCTGTCGTGAGTTAGCGGTTACCGGTCTTCGTTTGTTACTTGTTGAAACAGGTGGTGAGGTGCTTGCTGCTGCTATGCTAGGGAAAATTAAGACTGTGACACAAATGCTATCTATCATTTTCTTGCTTTGCCATTGGACATTTTTAGGAACTGTTTTTCTCTATGTTGCTCTTTTCTTTACCATTTATTCTGGGTATGATTATTTCAAAGGAGCACGCTTTCTTTTCAAGGATACCTTTAAATAGATATGTCAAATATTATTGAATTAAAACGGGTTATATTTAAATATCATCAAAATCAGGAATTTCCTACTTTAGACAAGGTCACGTTTCATGTGAAACAAGGAGAATGGTTATCAATTATTGGGCATAATGGTTCTGGCAAGTCAACAACAGTTCGTTTAATTGATGGGCTATTGGAGCCAGATTCTGGAGAGATTTTTATTGATGGCGATTTACTGACAGAAGAAAATATTTGGAATATCCGCCGTAAAATTGGTATGGTGTTCCAAAATCCTGACAATCAATTTGTTGGTGCAACTGTTGAAGATGATGTTGCTTTTGGACTTGAAAATAAAGGGATCTCTTATAGGGAAATGAAAAAACTTGTCAATGATGCTTTACAGTTGGTTGACATGCAAGACTTTAAAAACAGGGAGCCCTCTCGTTTATCAGGCGGGCAAAAACAACGTGTTGCGATTGCAGGTGCAGTTGCAACGCGACCCAAAATTATTATCTTAGATGAAGCAACCAGTATGCTAGATCCTAAAGGGCGACAAGAGTTGATTCAAACAATTCAGTCTATTCGGAAGGACTACCAGATTACTGTTGTATCAATTACTCATGATTTAGATGAGGTTGCTCTTAGTGATCGTGTTTTGGTAATGAAAGATGGACGGGTAGAGTCTGCATCGACACCGGATCAGCTATTTGCCAGAGGGGATGAATTACTTAATTTAGGTCTTGATATCCCTTTTACTGCAACGGTTGTTCGTATGCTTAAAGAAGACGGTTACCCTATTAAGGGAACTTATCTCACAGAAAAGGAATTAGAAAATCAGTTATGGCAATTAATTTCCGAGATGTAAGCTATACATATCAAGCAGGGACACCTTTTGAAGGGCGTGCCCTTTTTGACATTAATTTGGATATTTTAGATGGCTCCTACACAGCCTTTATTGGGCATACAGGTTCTGGAAAATCAACGATTATGCAATTGTTAAATGGTTTACATATTCCAACAGTAGGAAAAGTAAGGGTTTATAATAAGGAAATCACGAACCAGTCTAAAAATAAGGATATTAAATCTATTCGTAAGCGTGTCGGTTTGGTTTTTCAATTTCCAGAAAGTCAGTTATTTGAAGAAACTATTTTGAAGGATGTAGCTTTTGGTCCTCAAAATTTTGGTGTTTCTAAGGATGATGCAGAAGCCTTAGCGCGTGAAAAGCTTGCTCTTGTCGGTATTTCAGAAGATCTTTTTGATAAAAATCCTTTTGAACTTTCAGGCGGACAAATGCGGCGAGTTGCTATTGCGGGTATTCTTGCAATGGAACCAAGTGTTTTAGTTTTAGATGAACCAACTGCTGGACTTGACCCAAAAGGTCGTAAAGAATTAATGGCACTTTTTAAAGAACTCCACAAGGCAGGGATGACAACTGTTTTAGTGACCCATTTAATGGATGATGTTGCTAACTATGCAGAATTTGTTTATGTGCTTGAAGCAGGTAAAGTTATTTTATCAGGTTCTCCTAAGCTTGTTTTTCAAAAAGTTGATTGGCTTGAAATGAAACAGTTAGGTGTTCCTAAAGTGACTAAATTTGCACAAGGGTTGGTTAATAGAGGTATTCCATTAGCTTCTTTACCAATTACTTTAGAGGAGCTAAGGGAGATGTTAAGGCATGGATAAATTGATTCTTGGTCGCTATATTCCTGGGGATTCTATTATTCACCAACTTGATCCAAGAAGTAAATTATTAGCAATGATTATTTATATTATTATTGTTTTTTGGGCTAACAATATTGTGACGAATCTTATGATGTTGGTGTTTACTTTAGTGGTCGTTTTTTTGTCAAAAATTAGATTGTCATTCTTTTTAAATGGTGTTAAGCCTATGATTGGAATTATTCTTTTTACCACTTTATTTCAAATGTTTTTTGCCCAAGGAGGGAATATCTTAGTTCACTTTTGGATTTTTAAAGTAACTGATTTAGGATTAAGTCAAGCTACTTTAATTTTTATGCGTTTTGTTTTGATTATTTTCTTTTCAACCCTTTTGACCTTAACGACAACACCGCTTAGCTTGTCAGATGCTGTTGAGTCATTGTTGAAACCTCTAGTTAGATTCAAATTACCAGCCCATGAAATTGGTTTAATGCTTTCATTGAGTTTGCGTTTTGTTCCAACGTTAATGGATGACACAATTCGTATCATGAATGCTCAAAAGGCACGTGGTGTTGATTTTGGAGAAGGTAGTCTAATTCAAAAGGTAAAGTCTATTATTCCTATCTTGATTCCATTGTTTGCTTCTAGTTTTAAAAGAGCAGATGCATTGGCTATTGCTATGGAGGCAAGAGGATATCAAGGTGGAGAGGGACGTACAAAATATCGAGTGCTAGCTTGGCAGTTAAAGGACAGTTTAGCAGTTAGTTCAATTCTTGTACTAGGTGTTCTTCTCTTTTTACTAAAGAATTAATCTAAAATTAAGCTAGTTGCTTATGATGTCTTCGGTGAGATATATTTTAAATCCTCAAGAAATTCTTGTAAAATCAATATTTTTGTAATATTTTTAACATGCTCTCAATCGCAGAGTAATAATTTAAAGATACTATAAATAACGAAGAAAAGTGAGGTATTTAATGTTTAAAAAAGAAGATTTAAATCGACGATATTTTAGTTTTGGAATAATAGGTTTCGCAGTTGCAGTACTTGCTGTTATTTTTGCTTTTTCGAGTAAAAATGTTGACACTGCATCCTATGCTAAAAAATCTGAAACTAAAGTTGTCAAAAAAGTTAAAAAGACTAAAAAATCTAGTCAAGAAACAGCTAAAGCTGAGTCAGCAGAGGCAACGACAAAAACTTCGTCAACAACCGCTCCTGTTCCTGAAACAGCAGTCGTATCAACAGTTGAAGCAACTCCTGCAGTGCAACAAGAAGCAACGCAATCAGCTCAATATGCTGCTACGGCAACAGCTCATAGTACAAATACAGGTGGTGTTGTTCTTTCTAATGGGAATACTGCTGGCGTTATTGGTAGTCAGGCAGCAGCTCAAATGGCAGCTGCAACAGGTGTTCCACAATCAACATGGGAACATATTATCGCACGTGAATCAAATGGAAATCTAAATGCTACTAATGCATCAGGTGCTTCAGGATTGTTTCAAACAATGCCAGGTTGGGGATCTACTGCAACCGTCCAAGACCAAGTTAATTCAGCTTTGAATGCCTATCGTGCACAGGGGTTGTCGGCTTGGGGCTATTAAAAATAAGAACAAACTAAAAACTGTCATCAAGTTGGTGACAGTTTTTAGTTTACATCGTTTGAACAAGATTAAGGATCTCGTAGGGGTTATTAACAATGTAATCAGCCCCACTTGTTTGTAAATCTTCTTGACACCCCCAAGTAACTCCAAAAGTTTCTATGCCGGCTTGTTTACCTCTGATAATATCAAACTTGGTATCGCCAACAATTATGGCATTTGTTGTTGAGATTGACATGGCTTGTAAACAAGCTTTGATAACCTCTACCTTGTGAGAACGATTAAGAATGGAACCAAAGATACCTGTAAAATAGGTGTCTATTCCTAGATTAGTTAACATCTGTAAAGCCCTGGGCTCGTGTTTGCTGGCAGTAACATGAGTTTAAAAGCAGATAAATAGATTCTCTAGCAATTCTTTGATACCTTCATAGACAGATACTTGATAAACACCAGAATCTTTGTAGAAATGTCGAAAATGTAAAATGGCTTGGTCAATTTGTTCACTAGTTTCAAAAAAGTTGTTTCCAGGGGTGGACCAATATAGGTTGACAATAAATTGTCATCTGGGTTAACCTGATTCATGTGTTTAAAAGCATTTAAAATACTGGGATTTGAATTAGCTAAAGTTCCATCTAAGTCAAATAGAATAGCTTTCACGAATATCTCCTAATGTTGATTTCAAATAAAAAAGTTTTTATTCTCCAAAAATTTCATGACTATAATGTCGACCAGTTGGTGTTGCTGCTAATCCGCCTTCTGCTGTTTCACGAAAAGCTGTGGGTAGAGCAGATCCTACTTGGTACATGGCATCAATAACTTCATCGACAGGAATTTGCGAATAAATTCCTGCAAGGGCCATATCAGCTGCAACAAGGGCAAAACTTGCACCAAGAGCATTACGTTTTACACAAGGTACTTCTACTAACCCAGCTACTGGATCACAAATTAATCCCAGTAAGTTTTTTATAACAAATGCAATGGCCTGACTGGCTTGAAAAGCTGTGCCCCCTGCTACTTTGACAAGTGCAGCGGCACTCATTGCTGAGGCAGAACCAACTTCTGCCTGGCAACCACCTTCAGCGCCAGAAATGGAAGCATTGTTGCCAATGACAAGTCCAAAGGCTCCAGCTGTGAAAAGGAAGTCCAGTTGTTCTTTTTCTGATAAGCTAAGCTTATCAATTGCTGTGGTAAGGACAGCCGGTAGACAGCCGGCACTACCAGCAGTTGGTGTTGCACAAACTAGTCCCATTTTAGCATTTAATTCATTGATAGCCATTGCATTACGGACAGCGGTAAGAATGGTGGTGTCAGCAAGACTTTTTCCCTGCTTAATATAGTTATCCATTTTGAGGGCATCACCACCTGTTAGACCACTAATAGATTTTGTTGATGTTAAGCCTTTCTGAACAGATTCTTTCATGACCTGTAAATGACGTGACATAATCATAAGAATATCTTCTCGGCTTCGACCAGTCATCTCAATTTCTGTAGCAATCATTAATTCAGCAATATTCCCACCAAATTGTTGGTCAGCTTGTTTGACAAGTTCTTCGATAGTGTGAAACATAGTTGTCCTTTCTAGTCAAAAAAGTTGACATTGTATAAGTGGGGGATCTTGGCAATTAGCTTGACAGACTCTTGACACTCTCTAGAATCGACTTCAATAATCATAATGGCTTTTTTTCCAGCAGATTCACGTGTAACATTCATTTGAGCAATATTTATATTATTGGCTGATAAAATATCACTAACCTTGGCTATCATGCCAGGAACATCCTTATGAACAATAATTAAGGTTGGATTATTCATTGATAATGAGATAGAAAAACCATTTAATTCAGTGACTTGAATGTTTCCACCTCCGATAGAGATGCCTGTGATACTCATGTTTTTATCATCTTTTTTGACTGAAATTTTGACTGTATTTGGATGGGGAGCATTACTGTCTTTTAAAATATCCCAATAAATTTTAATGCCTTTTTGATGAGCAATTTCAAGGGACTGTTTGATGTCGGGATTGTCTGTATCCATTCCCATAATACCTGCTACAAGCGCCTTATCAGTGCCGTGTCCTTGATAGGTTTTCGCAAATGAATTATAGAGATGAAAGGTAACTTCATCAGGAATTTCGCCAAATATTGAGTGAACTACTTTACCAATTCTGACAGCACCAGCCGTGTGACTGCTTGAAGGACCAATCATAACTGGTCCGATAATATCAAAGACAGATTGAAATTTTTGTGTATTCATAGTATTCTCCAGAACATTTTCTACCTTTTCCATTATAACAAATCCCACTTTAAAATATAGCTTTAAAGAACAGATATTATTGGAAATAGAAACTATTACTGTTATAATAGTCTAAGCATCTGATGGTGCTTCAAAATCGACCTTCAAATCGACTTTTGAAAACGACGACCTTCAATCGTACGTTAATTGACAATGAGAAGGCTAATGGTGTAGATAAGCTATTAGAAACTTTTCATATCTTAATCATTGATGGGAGAATTTTATGACAGATAATTCAAGCACACGTGTTGTTGTTGGAATGAGTGGTGGTGTTGATTCGTCTGTAACAGCTTTACTTTTAAAGGAGCAAGGTTACGATGTGATTGGTGTTTTCATGAAAAATTGGGATGACACAGATGAATTTGGTGTCTGTACAGCAACCGAGGATTACAGAGATGTCGCAGCAGTTGCTGATCAGATTGGAATTCCATACTATTCTGTAAATTTTGAAAAAGAGTATTGGGACAGGGTATTTGAATACTTCTTGGCTGAATATCGGGCAGGTCGTACACCAAATCCCGATGTTATGTGTAACAAGGAAATCAAATTTAAAGCCTTTCTTGATTATGCCATGACTTTAGGTGCAGATTATGTGGCTACTGGGCATTATGCACAAGTTAAGTACGGTGAGGACGGTACTGTCCACATGTTGAGAGGTGTCGATGCTGGCAAAGATCAAACGTATTTTTTAAGCCAACTATCACAAGAGCAATTGCAAAAAACGCTATTTCCGCTGGGTCACTTGCAAAAATCAGAAGTCAGAGAAATTGCTGAGCGGGCAGGACTTGCGACAGCTAAAAAGAAAGATTCAACAGGAATTTGTTTTATTGGAGAAAAAAATTTCAAAGCCTTTTTAAGCCAATACCTGCCTGCTCAAAAAGGTAGGATGATGACCGTTGATGGTCGTGATATGGGTGAACATGCTGGTCTAATGTATTATACGATTGGTCAACGTGGTGGTCTTGGAATTGGTGGTCAGCATGGTGGTGATAACCAACCTTGGTTTGTGGTAGGAAAAGATTTGTCACAAAATATCTTATATGTGGGACAAGGCTGTTATCATGGCTCTTTGATGTCAACTAGCCTTGACGCTTCTGTCATCCACTTTACACGTGATATGCCTGAAGAATTTACTATGGAATGCACTGCTAAATTTCGTTACCGTCAACCAGATTCTAAAGTTACTGTAAACGTTAAAGGAGATAAGGCAGAAGTTGTTTTTGCTGAGCCTCAGCGTGCGATCACCCCAGGACAAGCAGTTGTTTTTTATGATGGCGAAGAGTGTCTCGGTGGTGGTATGATTGACATGGCCTATAAAGATGGCGTAGCGTGTCAATATATTTAGTTTAGGAGTTTTGTGATGAGAATAGGTGTTATTCAAGCAAGTACTAGGGTAGGTATCAATGAGTTATTGTATCAAGCGACTGTAAAGGTAGCAGGTCATAAGCATCGTGTTGTTAACCTTGGTGTTTTTGCAGACGAAATAGAAAACTATTCTTATGTTGACATTGCTTTGATGATTAGTCTGTTGATAGAAACGGATAGTCTTGATTTTGTCGTGACAGGCTGCTCATCTGGTCAAGGAATGATGATGGCTTGCAATAGTTTACCAAGTTTACGCTGTGGTTTTGTACAAACACCACAAGATGCCTATCTCTTTGGTCGAATTAATAACGGTAATGTTGTGTCCTTACCTTTGGGATTGAATTTTGGTTGGTCTGGTGAATTAAATCTATTATATATACTAGAGAAGTTATTTACGGATGCATTTCATACAGGTTACCCAACCAGAGATGCTAGTCGTAAACAGGTAGATGCGACCCTAGTATTATCTTTGAATGCTCTAACTAAAAAATCTTGGGAACTATATACCAGTTTACACCAACCACAATATGTAGTGTTTCGATAATATCAAAAAAGGCGACTTCTTTAATGTCTAAATTCATTTGGATGCTCGGTCATATATTCTGCTAACCATTCCATACCGTAGGCTATTTCAAAGACTTCTAAAATCATTGAAATATCAGGTTGAAATCCATATTCTTTGAGTTTATTGATGGCATCCTTTATCGAACGAATTTTCAATAGTTTAACAATTTCCCCAGCATCCTGCCTATCCCTATCTCGTCCACTTTCTAGCTTCATACCAAGAATATAAGATAGTGGTGGCACAAGAATTGTAAGATTTGAATAACTAAATGCTTTCTCACAAATAGACCGAGGAGGTATTCTATTCATATTCGCAACATTGTTGTTTAGCCATAATTCATCAGGTTCATTCACACCAAAATCATCGCCTACTTTTTCAATAATGCTTCTGATTTTAGCATCTTCTTGATAAAAGGCATCTACATCTTGTGTTCCTCGAAGATTATAATACTCTAGGACAAAACCACCAACACAAATAATTTCAAGGTCTATATTTTCCTTGGATAATTCTATGTTGAGAGCTCCAAATAAAACTTTCTTATCCATAATTCCCCTCTCTAAACAGCTTCAGAATATCTTTTGGTTGGCTCTTACGATTGGCTTGTAAGACATGTTCTCTTGTATGTGTACCGTCTGTTAAGGCATCTTGAAGGGTGGTCTTTTGAAAAGGTGTCAGGGTAGGATTTTTTAACAACTGTTTAACATCATCGGTGGTTAACTTTGTACCATCATCTTGAATAACCTTATAGAGATAGCGAAACCATAAATCACCATCACTTCCAGCGTGTTCGCTGGCTCTTACCATGTAATCATACCAAGTTGTCATTACTGTTCCCTCTTATTTTCTCTAGGGTTATAGTGCATGGCTATCCAAAGTTTCTTATCAAAATCAGATAGTTCTTTTTTCTTTGGATAAATGCAGTCATTCAAATCAGGGAATTTGAGACTATACTTTTTCTCGAAAAAGTTTTGAAACTCCTCTTTATTCTCTGCGACATCAATCAAGGCTTCCAGTTCTGCCATGTGTTTAGCGATTGCTTTTCTATCTACTTTTTTGAGGCTTTCTTTCAACGCATCGTAGACACAAGTCTTTGTTAGTTGAGCGTAAAAAGAACGATGGTTAGTAACAAAATCAAAACTGTACTTTTTGTTCCAGAATTTCGTATACTTATCATAAAATCTATCAGAAAGACTAACCTGATACCCAATTAGTTTACTATCAACTCTTCGAGAAATAGACCTTTCCAATTCAAAATGTAAATCATTTAGTGTATTAGTAGCCATAAATCAGCTCCCTATATTTAGTACGGACACAGGCATTTGAAAGTAAAAGATTAAAACGCTGACTATCCGAATAATCACGAGTATTATAACGGAAAACAAATTCATCTACATAGTCTTGAAGATATTTCTTAGATCATGAATGATAAATTCCTAAAACGCCACGTTTCAATCCAGCCCAAAAGCCTTCAATCGTGTTAGTATAAACATCACCTTGTACATATTCACGAGCACCGTGATTTACAAAGTTATGTTGATACATCTTAGCCACTTTATTATAACCCAGCCATTCGTCTGTGTAAAGTTGAGCAGTCTCTTTGACATATTTGACGATTTGCTCGGTCAATGTTTTTGTCTTTGTATCTGGCACATGATGAGCGTTGACTTTTCCTTGGCATTGTACCATGCCTACTACAGCAGATTTATCCTTCAAAGAACGTCCTTGTGCGTTTTTGACTTTCTTAGAATTATGGCGGTTCTTGTTTTTACCGCCAATATAGGTTTCATCAACTTCTACAACATCATCAAGACCATTGCCGTTTTCAGTACCAAAGCATTTGCGAATACGTTCCAGCATAAACCAAGCTGTCTTTTGCGTAACACCTATGTCTTTTGATAGTTGCACAGACGAAATGCCTTTTTTATGGGAAGTTACAAGCCAAATTGCCATGAACCATTTACGCAGTTCAATCTTAGTATTATCAAAAAGAGTGCCAGTTTTGACATTGAAGTATTTTCCTGTATTCTTGCAACGGTATTTATTACCTTTGCATTTATAAACTTTTGAAGTGGCATCAAAAGGGCTAATAATCACATCGCCCCAAATCATATTTTCTAAATGGTTTATACATGATTGTTCGTCAGGAAAAGCAGATTGTAAATCAAATAGCGACTTAAATTCAAACTTCATTACTGGTACTCCTTACTTCGTAATTGTATTATATCGAAAACAAGAATATCTGTCAACAAAAATGTAAAATTCTACTATACAAAATCCCAAAATTTTGATATAATAGAATTATCAAATTAGTAAAGGAAATGATTGGTATGAACGCAATCACAGGCTCACGCTGATTATGTAATCGGACGTGTTTTTTGTCAACCCCTAAAACAGGCTTTTTCACATTTTTGTGGGAAAGTTTTTTATGTTTATTCGGAAACTAATATTCTAACAATCGGAGGTGTGAAATGACACCTCTAGCTATTGATAGAAGTTGGCAATCTGGTAACGAAAGAGCTGACAATTTATTCTTTTGGAGAAGTTTTGGCTTTGATGAAAAGGATGTTTTGACCGAGAACACAGATGGCATTGTTAAAGGAACTTTATTCGAGTTTAAAAATAGTATACCTGACCTTAACATCGTACTTGTGCAAGCTATCCATTATCTTTCAAAATTAAGAAATAAAGGTGGTATTCCTATACCAAGTAAAATTGTCTTGGTTGATATTAGCAAAGACCATGCTTATGTTTATGATGCAACACAGTATCGTTCAGAAATTCTACAAAACTATACGAATAGTGCTTCTAAAAATGTTAAGCAATTAACATTGAAAAATGCTACAAAACCTGAAAAAGAATTTGATTTTGCAGTTTTCCAGCCTAACAGTCCTAAAAATGTCGAATTGATTGAACTGTTTCAGATTGACAAATATCAAAAATTCGATATAAATTTTCCGAATATATTAGGATGGGCAAATTATATTTACCACAATGACAGGTCAACAAGTAAATCTCAAATGTTTGATATGCTTAGAAATCCTGTTAATTCCATAGTAGAGGATTATATTCTACCTTGGAATGGAGACGAGACAGATTTTGATACTGTCATGGATGCTTTGAATGACCCTGCAAACAGAAAAGATTTAGGTGCGTTTTATACACCTTTACCTTATGTCAAGGAAGCTACCAAACTTGTCCGTCAAGCTATTAGTAGTCTTCCTAAAGGTAAGGACTACGTTATTATTGATAGGTGTGCTGGCACAGGAGTGTTGGAGCATTACTTAACAGATGAGGAGCTAAGCCACGTTGTCTTAAATACCTACGAAATTAAGGAGTGGCTTGTCTTATACAACAAATATATTGGCAAAGTTAGAGCAATTATTCCCCCTTTGACAGTTGTACAGTCGAATAAAGGAAATTTAGTAAGCGGTGGCGATGCACTCGCAAAAGAGTTTTTAAATATTCCTATGGAGACTAATGGAAAACATGCTACTTTACAAGAAATTATTGATGACAAAAATGTAGCTATAATCGGTTTTGAAAATCCCCCATATTCTAATGAATTAGCTCGTGCTCAAGAAGGGAGTGTAAAATCTAAAGATAAATTCAGTTACATTCGTAAACTGATGTCTGCTGAATTTACTAGAGATAGTAGTCATGCAAAAGATTTACTTAATCAATTTGTCTGGTCGTTTGAGAAGTATTTCATGAGGAATGAACATGATTATTACGTCCTATTTGCACCAGTAAAATATTGGAAATCGGTAGGATTGATGCAAAAAACTTTCGTTGATGGTTTTTTAGCAAATAGAGGGAATTTCAAAGCACAAGAAAGCTCCGTTTTGGTAGCACAATGGAAGAATGATGCTGATACCAAAACAGAAAGTTTAACTGTCCCAGCTAAAGAAATTTGGAAAAATGACAAGAAATGGGGAACTGGAAAAGGTGTTGCGGTCATTGATGTACCAGAGGATGCTACTATTAAAGATGTGAAACATGTCACTATAAGAAAGGTATATAAAACGCTAGGAGAATACTACTCTAAAAAGGTAAAGACAGATGTATTATCTAAAATTGCTACTGGCTACGACGGTAAAGAAGTGCCCTTGAAAAGCTATGGAAAACCTGTTTATAATGACAATATTTTAGCAGTTATAGAAGCCAGTGGTTTTGGTATTACTCCGCAGGACATACGAATGACTAGAATTGCTATATATCATGGACGAGGTAGCCAAGTTAGAACAACTAATTACGCAGAGCAGACAGCTTTATTTGTTGCCAAGCAGTATCCTCAAAGAAACTGGTATGAAAAAGATATTTATTATACAACATCTGATAAAGGAGATTTGTATAAGCAAGATACTGATTTTCTTAGGAAAGCTACTCTATGGACTTGTATCTCACATAAAAACCACTGCCTAAGTTTTGAAGGTTCAGATGGACGGTTTTACAATAATGAAGTGTGCTTAGATGAAAATTCATTAGTCAGAAAAGAATTGATAGAGCAAGTCAAATACGGAAAACTTGATAGAGCTGATTTAATGTTGCTAGGTGTCTTCGATGAATTACTTGAGTTAGCAAAAGATACCCCGGAATATAATTCAAAATACCATTATGGCACTTATCAAATTGAATTAGACATAAATACATCTTACAAAGATGGTAATGGTAAAAAGATTTTCAATAATGAAAAGGTTAACACTAAATTAAAAGAGCTTAAAGCAAGATTATCTGATTATTACGACAATGAGCTTGAAAGTAAATTATTTGAGTATGAACTATTGAAATAACGAGAAAGACGATTTCCAAAAGGAAGTCGTCTTTTTTTGATATTGTCGAAACACTACATATTGTGTTTGGTGTAAACTAGTATATAGTTCCCAAAATCTTTTTTAGGAATTATAGATGATTTGGATACCCAGCTACTTCATAAAATTTTGAAAAGAGAAGTGTTCTATCAATTTTTAATGAGTAATGGTCGAAATAAACGGTTATTAGACCGATTGATAATTGAAAAATCATCTAAAATTTGTTAAACTTAAGGCAGTTGTGTTCATGATGGTCAAAGCTCATGGGGATTGTAAGTTTTTTGGCTTGCAATTTTCTAGGGTTTTGACTCTTTTTTGTATCTAAAAGGAGATTATATGGATTTTAGAACTAAGAGTGATAATCAGAATTTTGGTGTTCGGGCATCAGCTTTGATGATGAAAGATGGAAAAATATTTCTGGCTAAATCTCCTAATGACGCCTATTATCTATTAGGTGGAGCTATTCATATTGGGGAATTGGCAGAAGACGCTGTTCGCCGAGAAATCATGGAGGAAGTGGGGGTTGAGATTAAGGTGGATACATTAGCTTTTGTGGTGGAAAATCTTTTTAAGTTGAACGAGATCAGCTATCATCAGATAGAATTTCATTACCTAGTTAGTCCTCTTTCTAAACCTCAAGAGACCATAATTGAAGGTGGGGAAGCGAGAATTTGTGAATGGGTTGCTTTAAAGGATCTTGATAAAATCAACCTTAACCCCTCCTTTTTGAAAAAAGAACTCAAGAATTGGGATGGTAAGTTGAGACATTTTAAAAATATAGACAGTAAGGAGAACGGATAAAGAATGACACATGAATTTACAGAAAGTTATGATGTTATTGTTATAGGAGCAGGACATGCTGGTGTTGAGGCGAGTTTGGCAACTAGCCGTATGGGATGTCAAACATTACTTGCTACAATCAATCTTGATATGCTTGCTTTTATGCCATGTAATCCTTCGATTGGCGGCTCGGCAAAAGGTATTGTTGTCCGTGAGATTGATGCTCTTGGTGGTGAAATGGGTAAGAATATTGATAAAACCTATATTCAGATGAAAATGCTAAATACAGGTAAAGGCCCTGCCGTTCGTGCGCTTCGTGCTCAAGCTGATAAAATGTTATATGCGCGTGAAATGAAACATACGGTTGAAAAACAAGAGAATTTGACCCTTCGTCAAACGATGATTGATGACATTTTGGTTGAGAACCGTAAAGTCATTGGTGTTTTAACCGCAACAGGTCAGAAATTCGCAGCGAAGGCTGTTGTTGTAACAACAGGAACGGCTCTTAGGGGGGAAATTATTTTAGGAGAATTAAAATATTCTTCTGGTCCTAATAATAGTTTGGCTTCCGTGACTTTGGCAAATAATTTGAAAAAGCTTGGTTTAGAAATGGGTCGTTTTAAAACAGGTACCCCTCCCCGGGTTAAGGCATCATCTATTGATTATGAGCAAACCGAAATTCAACCAGGTGATGATAAACCAAATCATTTTTCTTTTTTATCCAAAGATGACGATTACCTCAAAGATCAAATTCCATGTTGGTTAACTTATACAAATCAAACGAGTCATGATATTATTAACCGGAATCTTTATCGTGCACCGATGTTCTCTGGTATTGTTAAAGGGGTTGGTCCTCGCTACTGTCCATCTATTGAAGATAAAATTGTTCGATTTGCTGACAAAGAGCGTCATCAATTATTTTTAGAACCAGAGGGACGTGATACGGAAGAAGTTTACGTTCAAGGTTTATCAACCAGTCTTCCAGAAGATGTTCAAAAAGACTTAATTCATTCGATTAAAGGGCTTGAAAAGGCTGAAATGATGCGAACTGGTTATGCTATTGAATACGATATTGTATTGCCCCATCAATTACGTGCCACCCTTGAAACTAAACTGATTTCAGGGCTTTTTACGGCTGGTCAAACCAATGGGACATCTGGTTATGAAGAGGCTGCTGGACAAGGAATTGTAGCTGGGATTAACGCAGCTCTCAAAGTCCAAGGGAAACCAGAATTAATTTTGAAGCGTAGCGATGCTTATATTGGTGTGATGATTGATGATTTGGTAACTAAAGGGACCTTGGAGCCTTATCGCTTGCTGACCTCACGTGCTGAATATCGTCTTATTTTACGTCATGATAATGCCGATATGCGTTTGACGGAGATTGGTCGTCAGATTGGCTTAGTTGATGATGTACGGTGGCATGCCTTTGAAATCAAGAAAAATCAGTTTGATAGTGAGTTAAAACGTTTAGATAGTGTCAAATTAAAACCTATTAAAGCAACGAATGATCGTGTCAAAGAACTTGGATTTAAACCTCTAACGGATGCCATGACAGCCAAAGAATTTATGCGTCGTCCTGAAATTGACTATGCGACAGCTGTTTCTTTTGTTGGACCAGCTACTGGAGAATTAGATCCTAAGATTATTGAGCTTTTGGAAATAGAAATCAAGTATGAAGGTTATATTCGGAAAGCCCATGATCAGGTGGCTAAAATGAAGCGTATGGAAGAAAAACGAATTCCAACTAATATTGATTGGGATGCTATTGACTCTATCGCAACCGAAGCTCGTCAAAAATTTAAGAAAATTAACCCTGAAACGATTGGGCAAGCTAGTCGTATTTCAGGGGTTAATCCGACAGATATTAGTATTTTGATGGTTTATTTAGAAGGAAATGGCAAAGCTTACCGTAAGCGCTAAACTAGTCATAAAATTGTAATCTCAAAGCAATTAGCAGTTCTGTATTTCAGGACTGTTTTATGGTATAATGATCCTTTAAGAGGTTAAAGGATGAAAAGATTTCGTTTTGAAACCATTCATTTAATTATGATGGGCTTGATTTTATTTGGATTTTTGGCACTTTGTGTTAGAATCATACAATCAAAAATGCTGGTATTAGCAGCTATTTTTCTCGTGTTATTATTTGTTGTCGTACTTCTTTGGTATCAAAAAGAAGTTTATGAATTATCGGATTTAGACCATATTGAACTTTTAAATGAACAGACAGAAAATAATCTGAAAACACTTTTAGACAAAATGCCTGTTGGGGTTGTTCAATTTGATCAAGAGACTAATGCTATTGAGTGGTACAATCCTTACGCAGAATTGATTTTTACCAATGAAAATGGAGTTTTACAAGATCACTTGATTCAGCAGATTCTTGCTGAGAAACGTCATGGAGATATTTCTCAAACGTTTGAAGTTTCCGGAAATAAATATACTTCCTATGTTGATGTGGCGTCTGGAATCTTTTACTTTTTTGATAGTTTTGTAGGAAATAGACAATCAACTGATGTTAGTATGTTAAAGCCAGTTGTTGGTATTATTTCGGTTGATAACTATGATGATATTACAGATGATTTATCTGATGCGGACATTTCCAAAATTAACTCATTTGTAGCTAATTTCATTGATGAATTTATGGAATCAAAGCAGATATTTTATCGGCGTGTTAATATGGATCGCTATTATTTCTTTACAGATTTCAAAGTTCTAAAAGAATTAATGAATGATAAATTTTCTATTTTGGAAAAATTCCGCAAGGAAGCTCAGGAGGCTCAGCGACCATTAACCCTTAGTATGGGAATTTCGTTTGGTGAGGAGCAACATAGTCAAATTGGACAGGTGGCCCTTGAAAATCTTAATATTGCTCTTGTTCGTGGAGGGGATCAAATTGTTATTCGTGAAAATGCTGATCATACGAATCCAATCTATTTTGGAGGTGGTTCTGTTTCAACGGTTAAACGGTCAAGAACACGTACTCGGGCTATGATGACAGCTATTTCAGATCGCATTAAGATGGTGGATAATGTTTTTATTGTCGGGCATAGAAAGCTTGACATGGATGCTTTAGGGTCTGCTGTTGGGATGCAATTTTTTGCAAGTAATATTATTGAAAATAGCTTTGCTGTGTACAATCCTGATGAGATGAGTCCAGACATTGAAAGAGCTATTGAGCGATTACAGGCTGATGGGAAAACACGTTTAATTAGTATTTCACAGGCTATGGGTTTGGTGACGTCTAGGTCTCTTTTGGTTATGGTTGACCATTCTAAAATTTCCTTGACTTTGTCTAGAGATTTTTATGAACAATTCGATGATGTTATTGTTGTTGATCATCACAGAAGAGATGATGACTTCCCTGAAAATGCTATTTTGACCTTCATTGAAAGTGGTGCAAGTAGCGCAGCAGAATTAGTAACAGAGTTAATCCAGTTTCAGAATGCTAAAAAACGTTTGAGTAGAATTCAGGCGAGTGTATTGATGGCTGGCATTATGCTTGATACTAAAAACTTCTCTACTCGAGTAACCAGCCGTACCTTTGATGTTGCAAGCTATTTGAGAAGTAAAGGGAGTGATAGTGTAGAAATTCAGACCATTTCAGCAACTGATTTTGATGAATACAAACACATTAATGAAATCATTCTAAGGGGAGAGCGTTTGGGAGATAGTATAATTGTTGCAGCTGGCAATAGTGGCAATCTTTACAGTAATGTCATTGCTAGTAAGGCTGCGGATACGCTCTTATCAATGGCGCACATAGAAGCAAGTTTTGTACTGGTTGAAACTGAGCCAGATAAGATTGCGATCTCTGCTAGGAGTCATAGTAAGATTAATGTTCAGCGTCTGATGGAAAAATTGGGTGGCGGGGGTCACTTTAATCTAGCAGCTTGTCAGTTAGTAGATATTAGCCTGTCTCAAGCTAAGCAATTACTATTAGAAACAATTGATAGTACAATGAAAGAAACGAAAGAGGTAGAGTCATGAAAGTTATTTTTTTAGCAGATGTTAAAGGAAAAGGTAAAAAAGGGGATATTAAAGAAGTTCCAACAGGTTATGCCCAAAATTTCCTCATCAAGAAAAAGTTAGCTAAAGAAGCGACTAATCAGAGTATTGGTGAATTAAAAGGCAAGCAAAAAGCAGAAGAAAAAGTACAAGCAGAACTTTTAGCAGAAGCAAAAGCTGTGAAAGATGTTTTAGATAATGAGAAAACACGTGTTCAATTCCAAGAAAAAGTTGGTCCCGATGGGCGTACGTTTGGTTCTATCACTACTAAAAAGATTTCTGAAGAGTTACAAAAACAGTTTGGTTTAAAAGTTGACAAGCGTCATATTATTTTAGACCATCCGATTCGTGCTATTGGTCTGATTGAAGTTCCTGTTAAGTTACATAAGGAAGTCACAGCTGATATTAAATTAGTCATCACAGAAGCATAGTTATTAACAAGATTTGGAGGTGTTGAGGTTGCCTGAAATAGCAGAATTAAGAGTTCAACCCCAAGATTTACTGGCGGAACAGTCTGTGTTGGGTTCAATTTTTATTTCGCCAGATAAGTTAATTGTTGTCAGAGAATTTATCAGTCCAGATGATTTTTACAAATATTCTCATAAAATTATTTTTCGAGCAATGATTACCCTCAGCGATCGTAATGATGCCATTGATGCAACAACTGTGAGGACTATTCTTGACACTCAGGGAGATTTGCAGAATATTGGTGGACTATCCTACATTGTTGAATTGGTTAACAGTGTACCTACAAGTGCCAATGTAGAATACTATGCTAAGATTGTAGCTGAAAAAGCAATGCTTCGTGATATTATTGCTAGGTTGACAGATACTGTCAACTTGGCTTACGAGGGGGCTTCTGATTCTGAAGATATTATTGCTAGTGCAGAAAGGGCTTTAGTTGAGATAAATGAGCACAGCAATCGAAGTGGTTTTCGTAAAATTTCTGATGTCTTAAAGATTAATTATGAGAGTCTAGAGGCTCGATCTAAGCAGACATCAGATGTTACAGGTTTACCGACAGGGTTTAGGGATCTAGATAGGATTACAACAGGTTTACACCCAGATCAATTAATTATTCTTGCGGCTCGTCCAGCGGTTGGTAAGACAGCTTTTGTTCTTAATATTGCTCAAAATGTTGGAACCAAGCAAAAAAAAGCCGTTGCTATTTTTTCTCTAGAGATGGGAGCAGAAAGTCTGGTTGACCGTATGTTAGCAGCCGAAGGAATGGTTGATTCTCATAGTTTACGAACAGGTCAATTGACTGATCAGGATTGGAATAATGTGACCATTGCACAAGGTGCCTTAGCAGAAGCACCGATTTATATTGATGATACTCCTGGTATTAAAATTACAGAAATTCGTGCAAGAGCACGTAAACTATCCCAAGAAGTTGATGGAGGGTTAGGTTTAGTTGTTATTGATTACCTTCAGCTTATTACTGGAACGAAGCCCGAAAATCGTCAACAGGAAGTTTCTGATATTTCAAGGCAGCTGAAAATTTTAGCTAAGGAGTTAAAAGTACCTGTTATTGCGCTTAGTCAACTTTCTCGTGGTGTTGAGCAAAGACAAGATAAACGACCTGTTCTGTCTGATATTCGTGAATCTGGGTCTATTGAGCAAGATGCGGATATTGTGGCTTTCTTATATCGTGATGATTACTATCGTAAAGAAAGTGATGAGGAAGAAACTATTGAAGATAATACCATTGAAGTTATCCTTGAGAAGAATAGGGCTGGTGCACGTGGGACGGTCAAACTGATGTTTCAAAAAGAATACAATAAGTTTTCAACCATAGCCCAGTTTGAGGAAAGATAAGGAAGAGGAAATAATAATGAGTGATGCATTTGCGGATGTAGCAAAAATGAAGAAAATTAAAGAAGAAATCAAAGCCCATGAAGGGCAACTGGTTGAATTAACGCTTGAAAATGGTCGTAAACGTGAAAAAAATAAAGTTGGTAGATTAATTGAAGTTTACAGCTCCTTATTTATTATTGAATATAATGATCGTTCAGATAATCGCGGAGCTATTACTAATTCCTACGTAGAATCATATACTTATTCAGACATTTTGACTGAGAAAACGTTAATCCGCTATTTTGACGAATAGCAGCCCGATAGGACTTTTTTATTAAAGGAATCTCTTTACATCAGCAGGTAGGTGTGCTATAATAAACTTCGTGTGAAATAGCAGCAGGAAAATATGAAGCTCGTCAACAGGTGGTTATCTAAATTGAGTAACCTTTGCTGTTTAGGTGAAAACTCTCTGCACGAATCAGGATTTTTCAAACGGTTATTTCCTCAATATTTAATTAGAGGAGGACATAAAATATGTCACGTTATACTGGTCCATCATGGAAACAATCACGCCGTCTCGGCTTGTCTCTTACAGGTACAGGCAAAGAGTTGGCACGCCGTAACTACGTACCTGGTCAACACGGTCCTAACAATCGCAGTAAACTTTCAGAGTATGGTTTGCAACTTGCTGAGAAACAAAAACTTCGTTTTTCATATGGTTTAGGTGAAAAACAATTCCGTAACTTGTTCGTACAAGCTACTAAGATTAAAGAAGGAACGCTTGGTTTCAACTTCATGGTTCTTCTAGAGCGTCGTCTTGATAATGTTGTTTACCGTTTAGGTCTTGCAACTACTCGTCGTCAAGCGCGTCAATTCGTTAACCATGGACACATTTTAGTTGATGGTAAGCGTGTTGATATTCCGTCATACCGTGTAACTCCAGGTCAAGTGATTTCGGTTCGTGAAAAATCACTTAAAGTTCCAGCTATTCTTGAAGCTGTTGAAGCAACTCTTGGACGTCCAGCTTTTGTGTCATTTGATGCTGAAAAATTGGAGGGGTCATTGACTCGTCTTCCAGAACGTGATGAAATTAATCCAGAAATCAATGAAGCGCTTGTCGTTGAATTCTACAACAAAATGCTTTAATTTTAAGATTAAACACTTTAAAAGCCTATTTAATAGGCTTTTTTTGAAGTGTAAAATGTGGAATAAAAATTTTAATTAGTTACAATGAATTTACCGCCGTTTCGAAATAAGAGATGGCTTTTTAGTAGCATGTCCTAGTAGTAATTTACATACTTTGTAAAGGACTATCGTAAAAAAGGTTTAAATTTTGAAGGTTTTTCCTTGGTCACTTCTTTTCCCAAAAGCATCAAATGCTTTAGATGTATCTGCACCGGTATGGTCGTGATTAGGCGAATGCTCTAAGGTAGCACGTTCAGAATGTTTAGATTCTGCATTATTTTGATATTAGAGTTTTTTTATTCTGAGTAATTCTGTTGCACTCTTAAAGTGCTTCGCATGTTTTTTAACGATGTAAGGGTTTGATCGTTTTTCTTCATTGTAGGAGGTCATCGGGGACTTTTTAAGCTAATTCAATTAAAGAATAAACATTAAAACAGAATTTGGGGTGTAGAGACTATCCTATCTGGGTGTGACTCAAATGTTATGTTGAAAGTCATAGAATAAAGGAAGCATTTATCATTGAGTTATTAACATGTGGAAAAGTCAGGACTGACTGATTAAAGTTGTGGATAAGGTTAGTTATGGGAAATAGATGTCCAAATAGGTGGTTATTGTTTTTTAATTTTTAAAATTTTTTAGTTTCAGTGGTTGCAAGTTATTTTCTGATCGGTTTAGCTTTAGTCTAGCTTATCACTTTTTAAGCGGTTTCATTTAAGGATTTTATTGATTATTACATATAACTGTAACAAATGCGTAACATTAAATGCTTGTTTTTTTGGTAAAATATAAGATGTCTTATCGAAAAGGAGTAATCTTTTAATATGAAAAAAAGAATTTTATCAGCAGTTCTTGTAAGTGGTGTGACCCTTGGAGCAGCTACAACGGTTGGGGCAGACGAATTAAGTGCAAAAATTGCAGAAAAGGATTCAAAGATCTCAACTCTTAATGCTGAGCAACAGGCTGCAAAAAGTCGAGTTTCGGCATTGCAATCTCAGGTTGGTTCGTTGCAATCTGAACAAGATAAATTAGCAGAAAAAAATAAAGAGCTTGAGGAAATATCAAGACAATTTGCAAAAGAAATCCAAGATCTTGTAAGTAAAATTGTTGCTCGTAATGAAAAGTTAAAAAATCAGGCTCGTAGTGCTTATAAAAATAACGAAGCTTCAGGTTATGTTAATGCACTTTTAAATTCTAAGTCAATTTCTGATGTTGTTACGCGATTGGTCGCTATTAACAGAGCAGTATCTGCTAACGCAAAAATGTTAGAGCAGCAAAAAGCTGATAAAGATTCCCTTGAACAAAAACAAACAGCTAACCAAGAGGCTATTAATACGGTTGCAGTAAATGCTGGAATGATTGAAGAAATCAAAAACACATTACGTACTCAGCAAGCTGATTTGGAAGTTGCGAAAGTAGATTTAGCTCTTCAGTTAGCAACTGCTGAAGATGAAAAAGCAAAATTAGTTGCTCAAAAGGCAGCCGCAGAGCAAGCAGCGGCACAGGTTAAAGCTGCAGAAGAAGCTGCGAAAGCTAAAGCTGCAGAAGAGACTGCACAAGTCAAAGCATCGGTCGAAGTTGCGAAAGCAGCAATTGCGCCAGCGGCTATGGTTTCTGGAACACCTGTGTCAGCAGCAAGTCCTGTATCAACTCCAACAGTCTATAGTGGTGAAAATACGTATCCAGTAGGTCAGTGTACTTGGGGTGCTAAATCGTTAGCTCCTTGGGCTGGGAATAACTGGGGTAATGGTGGACAATGGGCAGCTAGTGCACAAGCAGCTGGTTATACTGTAGGTTCAACACCTATGGTCGGAGCTATTGCGGTTTGGAATGATGGTGGCTATGGTCACGTTGCTGTTGTTGTCGAAGTTCAAAGTGCATCAAGCATTCGTGTTATGGAGTCAAATTATGCTGGTAAGCAGTATATCGCTGATCATCGTGGTTTGTTTAATCCTTCAGGTGTCTCATTTATCTATCCACGTTGATAACGATTAACTTATTATCAGTTTTTATGGTTGATGGTAAGTCAATATTTCGAGAAGACTAAAATGATCTTCTCTTTTTTAATGACTAGGGTAAGGAAATCTTCCTTACTTTTTATTTTCATTGAAAAATTATTTAAAAAACGTTAAAATGGTATAGGATTAAAACTCTGGAGGAAAAAATGTCTTATTCTGATTTAAAATTGTTTGCATTATCGTCAAACAAGGAATTAGCTGAAAAGGTTGCTTTGGCAATGGGGATTCAGCTTGGTAAATCTACTGTTCGTCAATTTTCAGATGGTGAGATTCAAGTTAACATAGAGGAGTCAATTCGTGGGCATCACGTGTTTATTTTACAATCAACGAGTTCACCTGTTAATGACAATTTGATGGAAATTTTGATTATGGTTGATGCCTTAAAACGTGCGAGTGCAGAAAAAATTTCAGTTGTTATGCCTTACTATGGTTATGCGCGTCAAGACCGTAAAGCTCGTTCACGTGAACCGATTACTTCCAAGTTGGTTGCTAATATGTTAGAGGTTGCTGGTGTTGATCGTCTTTTAACGGTTGATTTACATGCGGCTCAGATCCAAGGTTTTTTTGATATTCCTGTTGACCATTTGATGGGTGCTCCATTAATTGCAGATTATTTTTATCGTCATGGTTTAGTTGGTGAAAACGTTGTTGTTGTTAGTCCTGACCATGGTGGTGTGACCCGTGCTCGTAAATTGGCACAATTCCTCCAAACGCCAATTGCAATTATTGATAAACGCCGTAGTGTGGATAAAATGAATACAAGTGAAGTCATGAATATCATTGGTAATGTTGAAGGTAAGAAATGTATCTTAATTGATGATATGATTGATACGGCTGGTACGATTTGTCATGCAGCAGATGCTCTTGCCGGAGCAGGAGCGATAGCTGTCTATGCTTCTTGTACGCATCCTGTTCTTTCTGGTCCCGCACTTGATAATATTCAAAAATCAGCTATCGAGAAATTGATTGTTCTTGATACCATTTACCTTCCGGAAGAACGTTTGATTGATAAAATTGAGCAAATTTCAATTGCTGATTTGATTGCGGAAGCTATTATTCGTATTCATGAAAAGCGGCCATTATCACCTTTGTTTGAAATGGGGAAATAATAATGACAAACCTGAGATAGGCAGTAAGTCTCGGGTTTTTTCTTATCATTTTTACAAGGTTGTTTTGAGACCAAAACGGCGTTGATCTGATATATTAGATATAGTCAGTCAAAATAGGGTAAGGTATTTAAACCTTTGGTAAGCTTTAACGGATACACCATTATCAGGATAGTATGATAGGTGCTTTGCCATATACGGGGCTTGTTTATGGGAAAGAATTGGGTGGTATCCTAGTGAATACTGATCCAGTATGGCTTGACTAATCTGATATTTCTTATAGTTTAGTGATTAGCGAGTGAGTTTTTTATAATCATTGATGGGATGATAAAATGAATGGATTAAGTGGAAATAGGTTAATCAAATGGTTGATATAAAGTTTATCAACATGATGGTGAGATCCTTTCATGTAGGTTTTTTCCAGTGTTAGTCATGTCATTTTTCCTTATTTTGGGTATAATGTAGCTATATGAAGATGTTAACGGTGTTTTTGAGCGAGTATTAGAAATTATTTGGCGGAGAAGTATGCAATTAAACGAATCATTTGGGATCATTCTCTATAATAGGAATTATCGTGAGGATGATAAATTGGTCAAAATATTTACTGAAACGGCAGGGAAACGAATGTTTTTCGTGAAACATATTAGTCGTTCAAAGGTTGCTTCTGTGATTCAACCTTTGACAGTTGCTGATTTTATGTTAAAAATTAATGAATCAGGTCTTTCCTATATTGCTGATTACAATCAGGCGAATCGTTACCGTCATATTAATGAAGACCTTTTTCGGTTGTCTTATGCTAGTTATGTATTGGCTTTAGCGGATGCGGCTATTCCAGATAATGAGTCTGATCCTCACTTATTTGCTTTTTTAAAAAAGACTCTTGACTTAATGGAAGAAGGCTTAGATTATGAAGTTTTAACAAATATCTTTGAAGTTCAACTGTTAGAGCGTTTTGGGGTTAAACTTAACTTTCATGAGTGTGCCTTTTGTCATTGTGTAGGGGTTCCGTTTGATTTTTCTTATCGTTATTCGGGAGCGCTTTGTCCTAAACATTACCATGAAGATGACTGTCGCAATCACTTGGATCCCAATGTTATTTATTTGTTGGATCGTTTTCAAACCATTCAGTTTGATGAATTGAGGACCATTTCTTTAAATGTGGACATGAAGCAGAAACTTCGCTATTTCATTGATGATTTGTACCATAATTATGTAGGTCTTCATCTGAAAAGCAAAACCTTTATTGATGATTTGGGTAAATGGGGAGATGTTATGAAACGAAACGAATAGCTGTTTGAATCCTCCTTTTATGGGAATTGTTGTTAGAATATGTTATAATAATGACGTTATTTGTAGGGGATATAGTGTAAAGAATAGAGAGTCAAAGGAGCAAGGATGAAGAAAATTGCAATAGATGCGATGGGCGGTGATAATGCCCCTAAAGCTATTGTTGAGGGAGTTAATCAAGCGCTAGAAGCCTTTTCAGATATTCAGATTCAACTTTATGGAGAGCAAGCAAAGATTGAACCTTATCTTGTGCAATCTGATCGCGTTTCTATTATCCATACTGATGAGAAGATTAATTCTGATGATGAGCCGGCAAAAGCTATTCGTCGTAAAAAGAATGCTTCAATGGTTTTAGCTGCTAAAGCTGTTAAGGAAGGACGAGCAGATGCAATTCTTTCAGCTGGGAATACAGGTGCCTTGTTAGCAGCGGGGTTATTTGTTGTGGGTCGTATTAAAGGTGTTGATCGTCCTGGTCTCTTGTCAACGATGCCAACTATGGATGGTAAAGGTTTTGATATGTTAGATCTTGGTGCTAATGCTGAAAATACAGCAGAGCATTTACATCAATACGCTATTTTAGGTTCTTTTTATGCCAAGAATGTACGTGGTATTACAATTCCTCGTGTTGGCTTGTTGAACAATGGTACTGAAGCAACTAAGGGAGATCCGCTTCGTAAGGAAGCTTATAAACTTTTGAGTGCAGATAGTGGGTTAAATTTTGTTGGTAATGTTGAAGCACGTGAACTAATGTCAGGAGTTGCTGATGTTGTGGTTGCTGATGGTTTCACAGGGAACGCTGTTTTGAAATCAATGGAAGGAACTGCAATTAGCATTATGGGGCAATTAAGGCAGGTTGTTAAATCGGGCGGTATTAAAGCAAAAATGGGGGCCCTACTATTGAAAGAGAGTCTTTATGAGATGAAGGAATCTCTTGATTATTCTAGTGCTGGTGGTGCTGTATTATTTGGTTTAAAAGCTCCTGTTGTTAAATCACATGGTTCAAGTGATACTAAAGCCATTTTCTCTACAATCAAACAGGTTCGTACCATGCTAGAAACCGATGTGGTTGGACAGTTAGTTGCTGAATTTGCTAAGGAGGCCGAAAACAATGACTAGAGAAGCTATCTTTGAAAGATTGATTGTTTTAATTAGGAAACAAAGAAGTCATTTAGAAATGACGATTACAGAAAGTACTCATTTAAAGGACGATTTAGCTGTTGATTCGATTGAACTAGTTGAATTTGTGATTAATATTGAAGATGAATTTCATATAGCCATTCCAGATGAAGATGTTGATGGTATGGTGTCTATGGGAGATATGCTAGATTACTTGGTCAAACGTTTAGGTTAGTGGTTATTAGAAGAGCGTAGGCTCTTTTTTTGATGTTTGCCATTCAATAAATACGAACGTTTTGTTCAAAAATGGAGTTATTGTCAATAAAAAACTTGAATAATAAATTTTATTATGATATTCTTTATTCAAACAAAAAGAAAGACGAACAATATGATGCCTAATCAAATTATTTATTCAGGTAAAGCAAAAGATATCTATGCCACAAATGACGAACATGTGATTTTATCGGTTTACAAGAATCAAGCAACCATGCTGAACGGGGTTCGTAAAGAGACGATTGCTGGTAAAGGAGCTTTAACGAATCACATTTCTTCTTTGATTTTTGAGAGATTGAATGCGGTTGGTGTTGCGACTCATTTTATTAAACGATTGTCAGAAACCGAACAATTAAATAAAAAAGTGACCATTATTCCTTTAGAGGTTGTGTTACGAAATGTTGCAGCAGGTTCTTTTTCAAAACGTTTTGGAGTTGCTGAGGGCATAGTGTTGGCAGAACCAATTATCGAATTTTATTATAAAAAGGACGAATTGGATGATCCTTTCATTAATGATGAACATATCAGCTTTTTAAATCTTGCTAGTGTTGACGATGTTGCTCATATTAAGAAAGAAACTCGCCGTATTAATGGTTATCTAAAAGCTTGGTTTGCTCAAATTGGGTTTCAATTGGTTGATTTTAAATTGGAATTTGGATTTGATAAGGATGGCAATATTATTTTAGCTGATGAATTTTCGCCGGATAATTGTCGACTTTGGGATGCTGATGGTAATCACTTCGATAAAGATGTCTTTCGACGAAATCTTGGTCATTTGACGGATGTTTACCAAGTTGTTTTGGATAGATTACAAGGATTAAATGAGGCAGTAGGGAAGGAATGATGTCCGTTAATAGCATATTATGGGGAATTTGGATCGGGCTTGGGATTAATGTTTTAGAGGATCTTATTTCTAATCGGACGGGTAATTAGTTATGGATAAACGTATTTTTGTTGAAAAGAAGGCTGATTTTCAAATAAAAGCACGATCATTGATGCAAGAATTGAAACATCACTTACAGTTAGAGACTTTATCAGAGCTTCGGATATTTCAGGTGTACGATGTTTTCAATTTGTCAAAAGATTTGATGGCTATCGCTGAAAAACATGTGTTTGCTGAGCAAGTGACAGACACTATTTCAGAAGAAATTGATGTGATGAAAGATCTGGCTAACTATGTTTTCTTTGCTATTGAAAATATTCCTGGTCAGTTTGATCAGCGCGCCGCTTCTGCTCAAGAAGCTTTGCTTTTGCTTGGGAGTTCAAGTGACGTTGTAGTGAATACGGCGCAGCTTTATTTAGTTAATCAGGATATTTCAGCTACTGACTGTGAGGCTATTAAAAATTATTTGCTTAATCCAGTTGACTCACGTTTTAAAGACATTCTTGTGGGAGTGAGACGTCAGGAATTTTCTGAATCTGATAAAACTATTCCTAATCTTGATTTTTTCAAAACTTATACTGTAAAAGATTTTGCTAGCTATAAGGTAGAGCAAGGTTTAGCAATGGAAGTTGAAGATCTTGTCTTTATTCAAGGTTATTTTGAATCTATTGGACGTGTACCGACGGAAACAGAATTGAGAGTTTTAGATACGTATTGGTCAGATCATTGTCGTCATACAACTTTTGAAACAGAATTAAGACATATTGACTTTTCAGCTTCAGCGTTTCAAGAGCAATTACAGGCAACCTATGATAAGTATATTGTTATGCGAAATGAATTAGGTCGTTCTGAAAAACCACAGACGCTTATGGATATGGCAACGATTTTTGGGCGTCACGAGCGTGTCAATGGTCGTTTAGATGACATGGAAGTGTCTGATGAAATTAATGCTTGCTCGGTTGAAATTGAGGTGGATATTGATGGCATTAAAGAACCGTGGCTTCTTATGTTTAAAAACGAAACACATAACCATCCAACCGAAATTGAACCATTTGGTGGTGCAGCAACTTGTATTGGTGGTGCTATTCGTGACCCTTTGTCAGGTCGTTCCTATGTTTACCAAGCAATGAGGATTTCTGGTGCTGGTGATATTACAATGCCATTAGTGGAAACCCGTCAAGGGAAGTTGCCACAACAAGTTATTTCAAAAACAGCAGCACATGGCTATTCGTCGTATGGCAACCAAATTGGTCTTGCAACGACTTATGTTAAGGAATATTTTCATCCGGGATTTATTGCTAAGCGGATGGAACTGGGAGCTGTGGTAGGTGCTGCCCCTAAAGAAAATGTGATTCGTGAGAAACCTCTACCTGGTGATGTGGTCATTTTGCTTGGTGGTAAAACAGGGCGTGATGGTATTGGTGGTGCTACAGGATCTTCAAAAGTTCAAACTGTTGAATCTGTGGAGACAGCTGGTGCAGAAGTTCAAAAAGGGAATGCCATCGAAGAGCGAAAAATTCAACGTCTTTTTAGAAATGGTGAGACCACACGTCTCATTAAGAAATCAAATGATTTCGGTGCGGGAGGTGTTTGTGTTGCTATTGGGGAATTGGCAGATGGTCTTAGCATTGATTTAGATAAAGTGCCACTCAAATATCAAGGGCTTAATGGCACAGAAATTGCCATTTCAGAATCTCAAGAGCGTATGGCGGTTGTCGTTCGTCCTGAAGATGCGAATCAATTCATTAGTGACTGTCAGAAGGAAAATATTACTGCTGTAGTGGTGGCAACAGTCACTGAAAAACCGAGCCTTGTCATGACCTGGAATGGGCAGACGATTGTTGATATTGAGCGTTCTTTTCTTGATAGCAATGGTGTGCGTGTGGTAGTTGATGCTAAAGTGGTTGACAAGGCTGTTGACTTACCGGAGAAGCGCGTAACTTCTGCAGCTACACTTGAAAAAGATACGGTAGCGATGTTATCAGACCTCAACCATGCTAGTCAAAAAGGACTTCAGACACTTTTTGATGCTTCAGTTGGTCGTTCAACGGTCAATCATCCTCTTGGGGGACGTTATCAAGTTACTCCTATAGAAGCTTCTGTTCAAAAACTGCCTGTTCAACATGGTATGACAACAACAGCTTCTGTTATTGCACAAGGTTATCATCCTTATCTTGCTGAGTGGTCACCCTATCATGGTGCTGCCTATGCTGTTATTGAAGCGACTGCACGTTTAGTGGCAACAGGAGCCAATTGGTCTAAAGCGCGTTTCTCATATCAAGAATACTTTGAACGTATGGATAAACAAGCAGAACGGTTTGGTCAGCCGGTAGCTGCTTTACTTGGTTCATTTGAAGCACAGTTACAGCTTGGATTGCCAGCTATTGGTGGTAAGGATTCAATGTCAGGTACTTTTGAGGAATTAACGGTACCTCCAACCCTTGTTGCCTTTGGTGTAACAACAATGGATAGTCGTTGTGTGCTTTCACCAGAATTTAAGGCGGCTGGTGAAAATATCTACTATATTCCAGGCCAAGCTATTGCAAAAGACATTGACTTTGCTCTTATCAAAAGAAATTTTGAGTCCTTTGCAACTATTCAGGCTAATCATAACGTAACATCAGCAATTGCCATTAAATATGGTGGTGTGATGGAAGCTTTAGCACTTGCAACTTTTGGAAATCGATTGGGCGCTTCGGTAGAATTGACGGAAATTGACAGTAGCTTGACAGCTCAACTGGGTGGTTTTATTTTTACATCAACGGAAGAAATCGCTGGTGTTGTCAAAATTGGTGAGACAGGAAATAACTTTACACTTTTTGTCAATGGTGTCAATTTATCTGGTCCACTGCTTCTTGAAGCTTTTGAAGGTAAATTAGAAACCGTCTACCCGACAACATTTAAACAAAGTAGTGTCTTATCGGATGTTCCTAAAGTGGTCTCAAAAGAAGTTGTTAAGCCAAATAAAATGCTTGAAAAACCAGTGGTTTATATTCCTGTCTTTCCAGGAACGAATTCGGAGTACGATTCTGCCAAAGCTTTTGAAAAAGCAGGGGCTAAAGTTAATCTGGTGCCATTTGTAACCCTAACGGAAAAAGCTATTGAAACTTCTGTTGCTACAATGGTTGCTAATATTGAAAATGCAAACATTATTTTCTTTGCCGGTGGTTTTTCGGCAGCAGATGAACCTGATGGTTCTGCTAAATTCATTGTTAATATCTTACTCAATCAAAAGGTGCGATTTGCTATTGATAATTTTATTGAGAGTGGCGGTCTTATTATTGGTATCTGTAATGGCTTTCAAGCTTTAGTTAAATCTGGTTTGCTCCCTTATGGTTATTTTGAAGAAGTTAGTCCAAACTGCCCAACACTTTTTTACAATGATGCCAATCAGCATGTGGCGAAAATGGTTGAAACACGAATTGCCAATACTAATTCGCCTTGGTTAGCCGGTGTAGCGGTCGGAGATATTCACGTTATTCCAGTTTCACACGGCGAAGGAAAATTTGTGGTTAACGAACATGAATTCACTAAACTTCGTGACAATGGTCAAATTTTTAGTCAATATGTGGATTTTGATGGCAGGCCAAGTATGGGTTCTTTTTACAATCCAAATGGTTCTGTCCATGCTATTGAGGGGATTACAAGTAAAAATGGGCAGATTATTGGTAAGATGGGACATTCGGAACGTTTTGAAGAGGGGTTGTTCCAAAATATTCCTGGAAATAAAGATCAGAAGTTGTTTGAATCAGCTGTCCGTTATTTCACAGGGATGTAGTATTATGGTATTTGTTTCTAAGTGTCAGGGTAAAACGGTTGGTAATAGATTGTCAGAGGGTCCATCTTTTAGTGTTAAGGTGATAGGCTGAGAGTTCTGTAAAAATATGTTTGGTTTGCTATTGTATTGAGGTAAAAATGTACGAAATAAAGTCATTGAACGAAGAATGTGGTGTTTTTGGAATATGGGGTCACCCTCATGCTGCACAAGTCACTTATTTTGGATTACATAGTCTTCAGCATCGAGGCCAAGAAGGTGCAGGTATTGTGTCAAATGATCAAGGGTACCTGCATCAACACCGCAATATAGGGCTTTTATCAGATGTGTTTAAAAATCAAACTGATTTAGAAAAGTTAACGGGACAAGCTGCAATTGGTCATGTGCGCTATGCGACAGCAGGTACCGCCTCGATTAATAATATTCAACCTTTTTTATATCGATTTACGGATACCCAATTTGGTCTTTGTCATAATGGAAATTTGACTAATGCCCTTTCTTTGAAAAAAGAATTGGAGCGAGAGGGGGCTATTTTTAATGCTTCATCTGATACAGAAATTTTGATGCATTTGATTCGGCGTAGTCATCATCCAGAATTTATTGGGAAAGTAAAAGAAGCTTTAAATACTGTTAAAGGTGGCTTTGCCTATCTTCTAATGACGGAAAATAAATTAATTGCTGCTCTTGATCCAAATGGTTTTAGACCACTTTCTATCGGTAAAATGAAAAATGGTGCTTGGGTCGTTTCCTCAGAAACTTGTGCGTTTGAAGTTATTGGGGCACAATGGGTGCGTGATGTATTGCCAGGAGAGCTTATTATTATTGATGATTCTGGAATAACTTATGATCATTACACGACTGATACGCAATTAGCGATTTGTTCGATGGAATATGTCTATTTTGCGCGACCGGATTCTACTATTTATGGGGTTAATGTCCATACTGCTCGTAAACGGATGGGAAAAAGGCTGGCGCAAGAATTTCAGCACCAAGCTGATATCGTTGTTGGTGTCCCTAATTCATCTCTATCAGCTGCTATGGGCTTTGCTGAAGAATCTGGTTTGCCAAATGAAATGGGACTAGTCAAGAACCAATACACACAGAGAACCTTTATACAACCAACTCAAGAATTACGAGAACAAGGTGTTCGTATGAAACTCTCAGCAGTGTCTGGGGTGGTCAAGGGGAAACGTGTGGTGATGATAGATGATTCTATTGTACGAGGGACAACCTCACGTCGTATTGTTCATTTACTTCGTGAAGCAGGAGCTACAGAAGTTCATGTAGCCATTGCTAGCCCTGAATTAAAATACCCTTGTTTTTATGGTATTGATATTCAAACTAGGCGAGAACTAATTTCAGCTAATCATACAGTTGAAGAAGTTTGTGACATTATTGGGGCTGATAGTTTAACTTATCTGTCATTAGATGGCATGATTGCTGCGATTGGTTTAGAAACGGATGCCCCTAATGGTGGGCTTTGTGTGGCTTATTTTGATGGTGCCTATCCGACCCCTCTTTACGATTATGAAGAAGAATATCTACGTAGTTTAGAAGAAAAAACGAGTTTTTATATTGAGAAAGTGAAGTAGGATTTGCTTTCTTGGTCATAAGAATGTAATCACGCTAATAGAAGTAATAAATTGATGGAGCTTGAAGAGCAAAAGTCATCAGCTCTGCGATTTCCCTAAAGAGAAAAAGGTAAAAGTTTATGATAGAAAAGAATGCATATGCCCAATCTGGGGTGGATGTTGAAGCAGGTTATGAAGTTGTTGAGCGCATCAAAAAGCATGTTACCCGTACGAAACGTGCAGGTGTTATGGGGTCACTTGGTGGCTTTGGTGGATTGTTTGATTTCTCAAAAGTTGGTGTGAAAGAACCTGTTTTAGTTTCAGGGACGGATGGTGTGGGTACTAAACTGATGCTAGCCATTAAATATGATAAACATGATACAATCGGTCAAGACTGTGTTGCCATGTGTGTGAATGATATTATTGCTGCTGGGGCAGAACCACTTTATTTTCTTGATTACATTGCAACGGGGAAAAATATGCCTGCTAAGTTGGAGCAAGTTGTGGCTGGTGTAGCAGAAGGTTGTGTTCAAGCAAGTTGCGCCCTTATCGGCGGTGAAACTGCGGAGATGCCCGATATGTATGACCAGAATGACTACGATTTAGCGGGTTTTGCTGTGGGTGTGGCTGAAAAATCTCAGCTTATTGATGGCTCAAAAGTAGCAGAAGGTGATGTTCTCTTGGGGCTTGCTTCAAGTGGTATTCATTCAAATGGTTATTCTCTCGTACGTCGTATTTTTGCAGATTATACTGGAGAAGAAATGTTACCTGAGCTTGGTGGCAAAAAACTTAAAGATGTGCTCCTAGAGCCGACACGTATCTATGTCAATGCGGTATTACCACTTATCAGGGCAAGTTTGCTTAATGGGGTTGCTCATATTACTGGTGGCGGGTTTGTTGAAAATGTGCCACGCATGTTTTCTGTTGATTTGGCTGCTGAGATTGATGAAAGTAAAGTTCCAGTTCTACCAATTTTTAAAGTTCTTGAAAAATACGGTAAGATTAAACATGCTGATATGTTTGAAATTTTTAATATGGGTATTGGGCTTATACTGGCTGTCAAAGCTGAAAATGTGAATCGTGTCAAAGAACTCCTTAACGAGCCTGTCTATGAACTTGGTCGTATTGTGACAAGGGTTGATGCTAGTGTGGTCATTAAATGAAGAAAATAGCTGTTTTTGCAAGTGGATCTGGTAGTAATTTCCAAGTTATTGCAGAGCAATTTAAGGTTGATTTTGTCTTTTCAGATCATAAGGATGCTTATGTTCTTGAGCGTGCTAAACGACTTGGTGTTTTGACTTACGCTTTTGAACTGAATGAATTTGATGATAAGGCTACTTATGAAGCTGCTCTTGTTCGTTTGCTTGATGAGCATCAGATTGATCTCGTTTGTCTAGCAGGCTATATGAAAATTGTAGGGGCTACTTTACTTGCTGCCTATGAAGGACGTATTGTCAATATCCATCCAGCCTACTTGCCTGAATTTCCAGGAGCACATGGCATTGAAGAGGCTTGGGAAGCAGGTGTAGAACAGTCGGGTGTTACGATTCATTGGGTAGATTCGGGTGTTGACACTGGGCAAATTATTAAACAAGTGCGTGTGCCACGATTTGCAGATGATTCAATCAACAGTTTTGAAAAGAGAATCCACGAAACGGAGTACCAACTTTATCCAGAAGTGTTGCAAGAATTGGGAGTAGAAAAGAAATCGTTATTTTATAATGATGTGCGCAATAGTAACCGGTGAGATGTTTGGTTTTAGTGGTATTTAATTATTGTTTGAGGAAACGTGGCATATAGGAACAATCTGATTTTATTTGGGTATCCCTTATTATAAAAAATGATATAAATTGTGATGAGGTTCTAGAACAACTGGACACGTTTCATTTGGTGAAAAGATGAGAAACCAAAAGCAACTTTGTGTCTTTGCTGCCTAAGCGAGCTATTCAAAAGAACCTCTTAGATAAAAGGAGAAAAAATGACAAAACGTGCGCTCATTAGTGTGTCTGATAAAATAGGCATTGTTGATTTTGCTCAAAAACTTAAAAGTTTCGGTTGGGAGATCATCTCAACTGGAGGTACCAAAGTTGTCCTTGATAATGCTGGTGTAGAAACTATTGCTATTGATGATGTGACAGGCTTTCCTGAAATGATGGATGGTCGTGTCAAGACTCTTCACCCTAATATTCATGGTGGTCTTTTGGCTCGTCGAGACCTTGGCAGTCATTTGCAAGCTGCGACTGATAACAATATCGAATTGATTGATCTTGTTGTGGTTAACCTTTATCCTTTTAAGGAAACTATTTTACGTCCAGATGTGACTTATGATTTGGCAACGGAAACCATTGATATCGGTGGTCCATCAATGCTTCGGTCAGCCGCTAAAAATCATGCGAGTGTCACAGTTATAGTTGATCCGGTGGATTATGCTCTTGTTTTAGAAGAATTGGCTAGTGCTGGTGAAACCAGTTTTGAAACCCGTCAACGCTTGGCAGCTAAAGTTTTTCGTCATACCGCAGCCTACGATGCCTTAATTGCAGAATATTTCACCACCCAAGTCGGAGAAACAAGACCTGAAAAGTTAACACTTACTTACGACCTAAGACAAGCTTTGCGTTACGGAGAAAATCCGCAACAAGATGCAGATTTTTACCAAAAAGCTTTACCAACGAATTATTCAATCGCTTTAGCCGAACAGCTTAACGGAAAAGAATTGTCTTTCAATAATATTCGTGATGCTGATGCTGCTATCCGTATCATTCGTGATTTCAGAGATTATCCAACGGTTGTGGCTCTTAAACACATGAATCCATGTGGTATTGGTCAGGCAGATGATATTGAAACAGCATGGGATTACTGTTACGAAGCTGATCCAGTATCTATTTTCGGTGGTGTTGTGGTTTTAAACCGTGAAGTGGATGTGGCGACCGCTGAAAAAATGCATGCTGTTTTTCTTGAAATCATTATCGCACCAAGTTATTCTGATCAGGCGCTAGCTATTCTCACTAACAAAAAGAAAAACTTGCGTATTCTCAGGTTACCATTTGATGCTCAAGACGCAAGTGAAATGGAAGCAGAGTACACGGGCATTGTCGGTGGTCTCTTGGTGCAAACTCAAGATGTTGTTAAGGAGTGCCCGACTGATTGGCAAGTAGTGACCAAACGTCATCCATCTGACCAAGAAGTTACCGCTCTTAAATTTGCTTGGAAAGCTATCAAGTATGTTAAGTCAAATGGGATTATTGTGACCAACGATCACATGACTCTAGGTGTCGGTCCGGGTCAAACGAATCGTGTGGCATCCATTCGTATCGCTATTGACCAAGCAAAGGATCGTTTGGAGGGGGCTGTTCTGGCTTCAGATGCTTTCTTTCCATTTGCAGATAATGTTGAAGAAATTGCTGCTTCTGGGATAAAAGCAATTATTCAACCGGGTGGGTCTGTTCGAGATCAAGAAACAATTACTGCTGCTGATAAATATGGTATTACAATGATTTTCACAGGAGTAAGACATTTTAGACACTGATAACATGAAAAAGGTGCAAGAAAACTCCGGCACCTTTTTGTATGATTATGAAAAACGTTCAGAGGAGATTATTGGTTTAGACTTTGTTAGCTTTATCTGCATTTAACCATGTTCCATGAGAGCCGATTTTGACATAAATGCCATTGCTTGATGGATCAATTTTTAACACTTTGTAGTGACCGGGAATAACAAAAGATTCGCCAATTTGGAAAATTTGATCCCCAGCAACTTGTCCTTTCAGATCGGTTTCATTTAGTGGGGTTGGATCAATCCAATTTAAAGGTGTAGGATCACCTCCAGCTAATTCGTTGCTAGCAATCATATTATGAATGATCTGATCAACTCGAAAAACACCAGGGAAAGTCACTGTATCTCCTACATTGATTAGGGATTTTGTTTCTTGTTTTGTTAGCGGCAGTGAAGTTGGTTGTGCAAGTTTTTTGATTGGTATGTAGCGTCGATTGCCAGCAAAACTGAGGTAACTAAGCCACTCATAACCATCGGCAGTTAGTGTTTTATCGTAATGGACAGATTGACCAGAGCTATAGTAAGCAAGATCTGGACTAGCTAAATTGGCTTGTGCTTTAATTGGTGCTCGGTTGCTAAAATAATAAGTGCCACTTTGGCTTAAGTTGGTTTCAGCGGCTTGATTTTGTTGTGGCTGTTGGTTCTCTGAGTGAGTAGACAAATCTTTAAAGTGGATATAGCCACTCGCTTGATTTTTGTGAATTTGACGTTTGTGGTATTTTTCTGGACCTTGACCAGCATTATAATTATATTCTTCAATAATGACATTGTCTCCACGAACTTCTGCGACCCAAGCAACATGACCATAAATGGGATTTGACTGGTACGCATCGATGTCAAACCAAGCAACGGCTCCAACCTTCGGTGTTTTATTAACGGAATAACCTTGTTTTTTTGCCATATGCCCCCATGTGCAGGCATTTCCATAACCTTTAGGTAATTGGAAAGCATTTACAGAACTTAAACGAAAGGCAACAAAAGAAGTGCATTGACGCAAGTACATATTCCACGAGTCAATTCCAGTCCCACTTTTCCACTTAGTTGGATAGTTATCACCTAAAACGGCAGCATGAACAATTCCTGCCTGATTGGTGTTAATAACTGCCGTAGTGGAGAAAGCTGCCCCACTAACACTCAAAAGGATTGCTCCCGACACTAAAAACTGATGAATTTTTTTCATTAATTACCTCCTGTAATTTATTATTCGAAAGAGGAGGACAAAAATGTCCTTGAATTGATAACATTTTTAAGAAAAATTTTTCTAGTTTCAGGAGTGTTTAAATAAAGAAAAGTAAATAAGCAGGGAGAAAGAGATCTTAGTGATATGTAGATAGAAGTTATTGATCTAATCGCTATTTAAAAGGGTTGTGCACATTTTTATCAAAAGCTAATATACTTAACACAACAGGAAAAAGATTTCATTAAAACGATAAAATAAATGCAAAAAACGAACAAATATGTTATAATTTCACTAAATAATTCGTTAAAGAGGTTTTTGTTGTGAAATTATTAGTCATTGGTTCGGGTGGTCGTGAACATGCGATTGCTAAGAAGTTGTTAGAGTCAAAAGGTGTCGAACAGGTTTTTGTAGCACCAGGTAATGATGGGATGATCTTAGATGGGTTGACTTTGGTAAATATCGATATTTCCGAACATTGTAAGTTGATTGACTTTGCTAAAGAAAATGACATTGATTGGTCTTTCATTGGACCTGATGATGCACTAGCAGCCGGTATTGTTGATGAGTTTAACCGAGCGGGACTGAAAGTTTTTGGTCCAACACGTTTGGCAGCAGAACTTGAGTGGTCAAAAGATTTTGCTAAGAAAATGATGATGAAATATCATATTCCGACAGCAGCCTATGTCACATTTTCTGATTTTGAAGAAGCTAAGGCCTATATCGAAGAACAGGGGGCTCCAATTGTTGTTAAGGCGGATGGACTAGCGCTAGGAAAAGGCGTAGTCGTGGCAGAAACAGTTGGGCAAGCGTTGGAAGCGGTTTATCAGATGTTGCTTGATAATAAATTTGGTGATTCCGGTGCTCGTGTGGTCATCGAGGAATTTTTGGATGGTGAGGAGTTCTCACTATTTGCTTTTGTCAATGGTGATAAGTTCTACATCATGCCGACGGCGCAGGACCACAAGCGTGCTTATGATGGCGACCAGGGACCAAATACAGGAGGCATGGGGGCCTATGCACCAGTTCTTCATTTATCTCAATCGGTGGTGGATACAGCAGTTAAAACCATTATTAAGCCTATTCTTGAAGGATTGATTGCGGAAGGGCGTCCTTATCTTGGTGTTCTATATGCTGGGCTGATTCTTACAGCAGATGGACCGAAGGTCATCGAGTTTAATTCGCGTTTTGGTGATCCTGAAACGCAGATTATTCTTCCTCGATTAACCTCTGATTTCGCGCAAAACATCGGTGATCTTTTGGAAGGCAAAGAGCCTAATATCACTTGGAGTAATGGTGGGGTAACCCTTGGTGTAGTTGTTGCATCAAATGGTTACCCGTTGGAATATGCCAAAGGTGTCCTGCTACCGGCTAAAACTGATAATGACATTATTACTTACTATGCAGGTACTAAATTTGTGGAAAATAGAACAACTCTGCTATCAAATGGCGGACGCGTTTACATGCTTGTCACTACAGCAGATACTGTTCAAGCAGCACAGGAAAACATTTACAAACAATTAGAAAACCAAAACACAGAAGGACTCTTCTACCGCACAGATATTGGAAATAAGGCATTATGAAAAACAATGTACCTAGTGAGTGTTTGCTTATTGGGTGAAAATTGTCAATTCAATGGAAAAATAATCTTGATCAAAATATCATCAATTATTTATCGGATAAACAAGCCTTTCCAACATATCCAGAAATTCTAGCAGAAATGTCTACAATAAGAGAGCGAACTGAACTAGTGGCAAAGAGTATGAAATTTCTGGAAGAAATGTTCATGTAAATATATCAAAAAGATGAGGCTATAGCAGTAGATATTATATTAATCAGCAAACTGATTTGGCTATATTACAATCTCGTCGTTCTATTTGTGGGGTAAATCAGACGTATGATGGAACATTTTTAGACAAAAATGAGTGGTCAAGGAATTTTTACGAAAAGACTCAAAGCTTTGGATGTTAAACTAGTAGATGCAGAAGATATTAAAGGAGAATAAGTTATGAATCCAGTCATTTCAATCATCATGGGTTCCAAATCCGATTGGACAACCATGCAAAAAACGGTGGAGATCCTTGATCAATTTGGTGTCGCTTATGAGAAGAAAGTTGTCTCTGCCCACCGTACCCCAGATCTTATGCTCACATATGCTAAAGAAGCTCGTGATCGTGGAATTAAAATCATCATTGCTGGTGCTGGGGGTGCTGCCCATTTACCTGGTATGGTGGCCTCAAAAACGACTCTTCCTGTTATTGGTGTCCCCATCAAATCACGTGCTCTCTCTGGCTTAGATTCTCTTTATTCAATCGTTCAGATGCCTGCTGGAGTACCTGTAGCAACAATGGCGATTGGTGAAGCGGGGGCTACCAATGCTGCTTTGGCGGCCCTTCGGATTTTGGCTATCGAAGATCAAAGATTGGTAGTAGCGCTTGCAGATTTTGTAAAGGAGCAAGGAAAAATTGCGGAGGCTTCAACGGATGAACTCATCTAAAACTATCGGGATTATCGGAGGCGGTCAGTTGGGGCAAATGATGGCTATTTCAGCTATTTACATGGGCCACAAGGTGGTAACACTTAACCCAGAAGTAGACTGTCCAGCAGCGCGCGTATCGGACATGATTGTGGCATCCTATAGTGATGATAAGGCTTTGGCAGAATTGGCTACGCGTTGTGATGTATTGACCTACGAATTTGAAAATATCGACGCAGATGCTTTGGACAAGGTTATTAAAAAGGGACAGTTACCACAAGGAACAGACCTGTTGCGCATTTCACAAAATCGTATCTTTGAAAAAGAATTTCTTTCAAAGAAAGCAGATGTCTTGGTGGCACCTTATAAGGTAGTGACATCGAGCCTAGATTTGAAAGATCTAGATTTGTCTAAAAAATATGTCCTCAAAACGGCAATGGGTGGTTATGATGGACATGGACAAGTGGTCATCAAATCAGTAAAAAATCTAGCTGCTGCAAAAGAATTGGCAAAACATACCGAGTGTGTCTTGGAAGAATTTGTAACTTTTGATCTTGAAATCTCAGTCATAGTCTCAGGAAATGGCAAGGATGTGACCGTTTTTCCAGTACAAGAAAATATTCATTGTGATAATATATTGTCAAAAACGATTGTCCCAGCTCGTATTTCAGACCAATTAGCTATAAAAGCTAAGGCAATAGCTATGCAGATTGCCAAGAAGTTGCAACTATCAGGAACGCTCTGTGTGGAAATGTTTGTGGTAGGCGATAACATTATTGTTAACGAAATGGCGCCACGCCCACATAACTCGGGGCATTATTCTATTGAAGCTTGTAATTTTTCCCAATTTGACACTCATATCTTGGGAATTTTGGGGCAACCACTTCCAGAAGTTACCCTCTATACTTCGGCTATCATGCTCAATGTTCTTGGTCAGCACGTAGAAAAAGCCCAAGAATATGTTGCTAAAAATCCTAGCGCCCATCTCCACATGTATGGTAAACTAGAAGCAAAGCATAACCGTAAGATGGGTCATGTGACCTTGCTTACTGAGGATACCAATGAGTTTGGGGGTGGAGTTGATTTTTAAGGAGACTACTATGCTGAAAATGATTGTCCATGCTTATGTTGAAAATAGCAAAGAAATAGCTGTTGTTGAGGTGGTTTTTGCCTCGACAGATGCGCAGACTATTTCTGAGAAAATGGCAGAGCTGACAAATCAATTTCCTAATGACTATTTGGCAGTGTATGACTTACCGTTGGACATTGATTTGCCAACATTACCCCACTATCCCTCAGTAGCAATAAGTAAAGAGGAATTTGAATGAAAAATTACTTAAAAGAAAATAGTCAGATTTTAAGAATGATATCGGTATTAATCTTATTGTTAGGACCGATATTTTCACTTGTATTAACTCCTCTATCTGTATTGTTGAATAAGGATTTGGGAGATTGGTTAGGTTTTTATGGAGCAATAGCAGGTATCGTTGTTTCTGTGATCGTCATTCATTGCCAAATGTTTCTTGATAAAGAAAAAGAAGTTCAAAAAGTTCGTCCAGAATTCTCGGTTGAGAATGATTACCAGTTAATAAAATCTGGCTGTCGTGTTTATTTTGACGATAAATACTGGTTTATGTTAGAGAAGAAAAGACAACAAGATGTTGTTGAAAGCAATAGCTTTGAAAGGCGCTATTTGGAAAAACATAAGCGTGATAAAGCATTCTCGATAGAAATTGTAAATAACCAACCTATTTTTAATTTATGTATATTATTTGGTAATACTAATAAGTGTGAAAGAATCACTAAATTAGGTGTTGATGAAAGAATTTATGTGATTTCAAGGAGACATCTAGAGGAATTACAGCATTATTGGAATGGTTTAAAAACCAATTTTAATCACATTCCTGAAACGATAACTTTATATTATACAACACAAGCAGGTGAAAAAATCTGTGATAGTTATAGTTTGGATTGTAAAGGTTATTGTAACTTAATTGATCGAAAATATAGTGTTAATTATCCCAAGTTTGAAAATGAAGGGACTATTAATGACTATTTTATTCAGATTTAAAAGGAGAAAAAATGTTAGAACGTTATTCACGCCCTGAAATGGCGACTATTTGGAGTGAAGAAAACAAGTATCGTGCTTGGTTGGAAGTTGAGATTTTAGCTGACGAAGCTTGGGCTGAGTTGGGTGAAATTCCCAAGGAAGACGTGGCAAAAATCCGTGAAAATGCAGACTTTGACATTGACCGTATCCTTGAAATTGAAAGAGAAACGCGTCACGATGTGGTGGCCTTCACCCGTGCAGTTTCTGAGACTCTTGGTGAAGAGCGCAAGTGGGTTCACTATGGCTTGACTTCTACTGATGTGGTGGATACTGCTTACGGCTATCTTTACAAGCAGGCTAACGATATTATTCGTCATGATTTAGAAAACTTTACTAACATTGTGGCTGACAAAGCTCGTGAACACAAAATGACGATTATGATGGGGCGTACTCATGGTGTTCACGCTGAACCTACGACTTTCGGTCTTAAATTGGCAACTTGGTACAGCGAAATGAAACGTAACCAAGAACGTTTTGAACATGCTGCTGTTGGCGTGGAAGCAGGGAAAATTTCAGGTGCCGTTGGTAATTTTGCTAATATTCCTCCATTTGTAGAGGAGTATGTTTGTGGCAAATTGGGCATCCGTCCACAAGAAATTTCAACCCAAGTCTTGCCACGTGATTTGCATGCTGAATACTTTGCAGTGCTTGCTAGCATCGCAACATCTATTGAGCGTATGGCAACGGAAATCCGTGGTCTGCAAAAATCTGAACAACGTGAAGTTGAAGAGTTCTTCGCCAAAGGTCAAAAGGGCAGTTCTGCTATGCCTCACAAACGTAACCCAATCGGTTCAGAAAATATGACAGGTCTTGCGCGTGTGGTGCGTGGTCACATGGTTACAGCTTATGAAAACGTGTCACTTTGGCACGAACGTGATATTTCACATTCATCAGCTGAGCGGATTATTACTCCTGACACAACCATCCTTATCAACTACATGCTCAACCGTTTCGGTAATATTGTTAAGAATTTAACTGTTTTTCCTGACAATATGCTGCGTAACATGAACTCTACTTTTGGTCTTATTTACAGTCAACGTGTGATGTTAACATTGATTGAAAAAGGGATGACGCGTGAGGAAGCCTATGATTTGGTCCAACCCAAGACGGCGTATGCTTGGGATAATCAAGTGGCTTTCAAACCTCTTCTTGAAGCAGATGAAGAAGTGACATCACGTCTCACACAAGATGAGATTGACGAACTTTTCAACCCTGTATATTATACAAAACGTGTAGATGATATTTTCAAACGACTTGGACTCTAAATTAGGAAGGTTTCAGCCTTCTTTTTTATACATAAAAACCGAATATTGATTATAAAAAAATGGCATCAATTAAGAATAAATTAAACGGTGTGGTACAATGAAGAAAACAGTTTTTAGGAGAGAGAAGGCATGTTAGAATATTTTGGTGAAAAAGTGAGGGGACTTAGGCATGAAAAAAGGATTAGCAGAGAGGACTTATGTGGGGATGAGTCTGAGTTATCCGTTCGTCAGTTAGCACGAATAGAGTTGGGGCAATCAATACCAAGCTTGGCAAAAGTTATATTTATTGCGAAAGCCCTGGATGTTAGTGTTGGTTATTTAACAGATGGAGCTAGTTTGGAATTGCCCAAACGTTACAAGGAGTTGAAATATTTAATTTTGAGAACACCAACCTATATGGATGATGGGAAATTACAACTTCGAGAAGAACAATTTGACGAAATTTTTGAAGATTACTACGAACAACTACCTGAGGAAGAGCAGTTAATCATTGATTGTTTACAGGCGACCTTAGATACTTTATTGAGTGGGAATATCAATTTTGGGATTGATTTGTTGCAAGAATATTTTAAACAAATAAAAAGTAAGTCTCGATTTAGAGAAAATGACCTAATACTTATTGAATTGTATTTGGCTTATCTTGATATTGAAGGTTTGAATGGTCAGTATTCAGATAAATCTTTTAATAATTCATTGCTAGATATTCTTTTGCATCAATTTGAGAGTTTTGAATTAGACGAATTATTTATAATGAATAAAATAATTATTGGTATTTCTTCACTAAGTCTAAAAAATGATAAACTTGATAATCTGGAAAAGACTATTGAAATGAGTCAAAAGATTATGGCAAAAATTCAAGACTGGAATAGGATGCCTATACTAAAGTTAATAGAATGGAAATACTTTTTAATTAAACAAAAAAATAAACAAAAAGCAAAAGAAGCGTTTGTAAAGGCGTGTCTTTTTGCTCAAGTCACGGGTGATAAGTATTTGGAAAAACAATTAAATGAAGAATGGGAAAGGGATATTAATAGTTATTAACAGGACAAAGATGTCATTTTTATATAAAACGAGGTAGGATATAATTTTTATGTAACATATAAAAGTAATTTATTAAAGGAGTTTTATCTTATGTTCAAAAAATATCAGTATTACTTTGCTCTTATTGCTTTATTGTCTTTTAAAGCTGTTCAAATGATCAGTGAAGTTGACTGGTGGCGCCTATGATAAAGGTTGAAAACTCTTTATGTAATTATCTCTAACCCTCTTTATGATATAATAACTGTATGGCTAGAATTTTAGATAATGATGTGATGGGTGATGAGGAGTTTGTTGAACGGACTTTGCGCCCACAGTATTTACGAGAATATATTGGGCAGGATAAGGTTAAGGAACAATTAACCATTTTCATTGAAGCGGCTAAAATGCGGAATGAATCTTTGGACCATGTTTTGCTTTTTGGACCCCCTGGCTTGGGAAAAACGACAATGGCTTTTGTGATTGCCAATGAATTGAGGGTCAATTTAAAACAAACATCGGGACCAGCTATTGAAAAAGCTGGAGACTTGGTAGCTATTTTAAATGACTTGGAGCCAGGAGATGTTTTGTTTATTGATGAGATTCATCGACTGCCAATGGCTGTTGAAGAAGTTCTGTACAGTGCTATGGAAGACTTTTATATTGACATTATGATTGGTGCAGGGGATACAAGTCGTAGCATTCACTTGGATTTGCCTCCATTTACCCTGATTGGTGCGACAACACGAGCAGGAATGCTATCAAATCCTCTACGAGCCCGATTTGGTATCACTGGTCACATGGAGTATTATCAGGTGGATGATTTGACAGAAATTGTTGAACGTACAGCTGATATTTTTGGTGTGGAAATCGTCCATAAAGCCGCTAAAGAACTTGCTTGTCGTAGTCGAGGGACACCACGTATTGCCAATCGTTTGTTAAAACGTGTTCGAGATTATGCTCAAATTATTGGAGATGGTATTATTACCATTCAAATGACTGACAAGGCACTAACCATGTTGGATGTTGATCATGAAGGGCTCGACTATGTTGATCAAAAAATTCTTCGTACCATGATTGAGATGTATCAAGGTGGACCGGTTGGACTGGGGACGTTGTCAGTCAATATTGCAGAGGAGCGGGATACGGTCGAAGATATGTATGAACCTTATTTAATTCAAAAAGGGTTTCTTATGCGGACAAGGACAGGACGAATAGCAACAGAAAAAGCTTACCGTCATTTAGGTTATTCTTATCAAGACACGACCTCGTATTAATACAAGGAATTGCGATCTGAACCTTATCTTAGTGTTCAGATTTTTTATGTTTTATTTTTAAGACTTGACAGAAAATTATTAAATTGATTTCTCTGACATAACTTAGAAATTTGATATAATAGGTAAAAGGAGTCTTTCATGAAAAAAGTATGTTTTGTTTGTCTTGGGAATATTTGTCGAAGCCCAATGGCCGAATTTGTAATGAAAACCTTAGCATTAAATGAAGCTGTTTGGGTGGAAAGTCGTGCAACCTCTAATTGGGAACATGGAAATCCTATTCATTCGGGTACTCAATCTATTTTGAAGAAATATCGGATTGATTATGATGTAGAGAAAAGGTCGCAGCAAATTACTTGTGCTGATTTTGAGACTTTTGATTATATTATTGGCATGGATCGTCAAAATATTAAAGATCTCAAAGAGATTTCCCACCATGAATGGGATTCTAAAATTCATCTTTTTATCGATGGTGATGTACCAGATCCTTGGTACACAGGTGATTTTGAAGAAACCTATCAGCTCGTTAGTGACGGTTGTCGCACTTGGTTGTCACAAATTATCGCTAATGGTAACTAAAAATTAGAAAAATGAGTAGTAGGGATGATAAATATAAATAATATTATTCAAAAAGGCAATATAACACGAGCCAAGCTAGAAATTTTTTCAATAATTGTCGTTTTGGTTTGTGCTTTATCTGTTTTTACGGTAACTTTTTCAAGTCAAACAAGTTTAACTTACGATCAAGGACGCATACGCTATACTGGCTATGTTGTTAACCATAGAATGAATGGCGAGGGGAAGCTTGTTTTTCCAAATGGCGACACTTATATCGGCTCGTTCCGTAATGGTGTTTTTGAAGGAGAAGGAACCTTTACTGCTAGTACAGGATGGTCTTATAAGGGTCAGTTTCATAAGGGTCAAGCAAATGGTAAAGGTGTTTTAAAAGCAAAGAATGCAAAAGTTTATAAAGGCACTTTCAAGCAGGGGATATTTCAAAAATGAGAATAAAATGGTTTTCGTTTGTTAGGGTAACAGGCCTTTTGCTTGTTTTGCTCTATCACTTTTTTAAACACAGTTTTCCGGGAGGCTTTATTGGTGTTGATGTTTTCTTCACCTTTTCAGGTTATTTAATAACAGCTCTTTTGATTGATGAGTACACAAAAAAGGAAACCATTGATATTGTTGGTTTTCTAAGAAGACGGTTTTACCGAATTGTCCCTCCACTTGTTTTGATGATTTTGTTGACAGTTCCCTTTACTTTTTTGGTAAAGAGTGATTTTAGGGCAAGTTTGGGAAGTCAGATTGCAGCGGTTTTGGGATTCACTACCAATTTTTATGAAATTCTGACGGGAAGTAGTTATGAAAGTCAGTTTATCCCTCATCTCTTTGTTCATACATGGAGTTTAGCAATTGAAGTACATTTCTACCTATTCTGGGGGTTATTGATTTGGTTACTGGCGAAAAAAAATCATAGTCCTAAGCAGCTTAGGGGGTATCTCTTTTTAGTTTCTGCTGGCATTTTTGCGGTTAGTTTTTTAAGTATGTTTATCAGGGCTTTCTTTGTTTCAAATGTCTCTTTGATTTATTTTTCAAGTTTCTCGCATAGTTTTCCATTTTTCTTAGGAGCAATGTTCGCAACAATGACAGGAATTAAAGACACTACTGTTCGTTTTCAAAAGAATGTTCAGTTGTGGTCACGCAAATATGTCATTGCTGTCGTGGTTGGTGTTATTGCTCTGTTATTGCTATTAACCGTAACCTTAAATTTCAACCATATTGTTACTTATTTATTCGGTTTTGCTTTGGCGAGTTTGTTTACCTCGCTGATGATTTATGCGACCCGAGTTCTTCACGAGCAGACACCGGACTGGCAAGAACCTAAAGTGGTGACTTATTTGGCAGATATTAGTTATGGAATTTATCTTTTCCATTGGCCACTTTACATTATTTTCACACAGTTGATGTCAAATCTCATTGCGGTAATTTTAACTATTTTTTTCTCGATCTTATTTGCGACCATTTCTTATTATATTTTGGAGCCACTAATCCAAGGGAACAAGCCAAATTTACTTGGTTTGGAAATTGATTTTTCACCCTATCATAAATGGATGCTTGGGGGAGCACTTGCTTTATTCTTGCTGATGCTAGGAACTTGTTTGGTTGCTCCCAAAGTTGGTAAGTTTGAACGGCAATTATTAGTGAGTTCTTTGCAACAGGCTCAAAATAATATTAATCGTACTCATACGTTGGCAGCTGGAGATGCCAATGCTTTGAGTGATGTTGGCATTATTGGAGATTCTGTGGCTTTGCGCTCCAGTGCAGCTTTTTCAAAATTAATGCCACAAGCCCAGTTAGATGCTGCAGTTAGTCGGAATTTTAGAGAAGCATTTGAGCTTTTTAATAATCAGATTAAGTCTAAAACATTATCAAAAACCGTTGTTTTGGCAGTTGGTGTGAATTCTCTTGACAATTATGCTCAAGATGTCCAAGCCTTTATTGATGCTCTTCCTAAAGGACACCGTTTCGTTTTGGTTTCACCTTATAATGCGAAGAATGCAGCACAAGTAGCAGAGGCAAGAGATTATGCTATCAAACTTTCCCAAAAATATAATTATGTCACTATTGCAGATTGGTATAAGGTTGCTGTTGAAAATCCTGATATTTGGTCTGGTAGCGATGGCGTTCATTATAACGCGAATACTAAGGGGGCAGATTTGTATGTCTCAACAATTCAGGCTGCTATAGAACAAGCTGCTAAAAAAGCTGCTAAATAATAAAAGTCTCTAATTTAAAGGTCAGAATAGTTTTTTCTGACCTTCTTTGTTGTTTCAAATGATAGAGGTGATATTAAGTTATTATTTATTTGCTAACTTTAAAAATAATTTTTGAGCCTGTTTGCGAATTCAAGCTTTAACGTGGAATAGGTATCAGCTTAGTATCCTGCTTATTATCATGATTAAATTCCAAAGAAGAAAACGGTTTCAGAAACATTCTTTTGTGAGGGAAAGATATTTCTGAAAAACTATTTTCTGAAGAAATCGGCTATCAAAGGATTTCAGAAATAATTTGAAAAAAACTTCACAAAAATATTGTGAAATGATTTACAAATTTTCAAAAAATGCTATAATAATTTTGTAAACAAAATTGTGAAACTTTTAACAAGGTAAAGGAGTCTCAAATGACTGAAAAAAATAGTGCCGTTGAATCAACCCCTGTTGCCGCAACAATTGATGCTCTTGTTCAAAAAGGTCTGGCTGCTCTTGAAGAGATGCGTCAATTGGATCAAGAACAAGTTGACTACATCGTTGCCAAAGCTTCTGTTGCTGCTTTAGATGCTCACGGTGAACTTGCCAAACATGCTTATGAAGAAACAGGTCGTGGTGTTTTTGAAGATAAAGCAACAAAAAACCTATTTGCGTGTGAACATGTTGTGAATAATATGCGCCATCAAAAAACAGTGGGTATTATTGATGAAGATGATGTGACCGGTTTGACCTTGATCGCTGAGCCAGTAGGTGTTATTTGTGGGATCACTCCAACAACCAACCCAACGTCAACAGCTATTTTTAAATCTTTAATTTCATTAAAAACACGCAACCCAATTATTTTTGCTTTCCACCCGTCAGCTCAGGAATCGTCAGCACATGCAGCTCGTATCGTTAGAGATGCGGCCATTGCAGCCGGTGCTCCTGAAAATTGTGTTCAATGGGTTGAGACACCATCGCTTGAAGCGACTAATGCTTTGATGAACCATGATGGTATTGCAACAATTCTTGCTACTGGTGGTAATGCAATGGTTAAGGCAGCTTACTCATGTGGGAAGCCTGCTCTTGGAGTAGGGGCTGGTAATGTTCCTGCTTATGTTGAAAAGTCTGCTAATATTCGTCAAGCGGCTCATGATATTGTTATGTCTAAATCATTTGACAATGGAATGGTCTGTGCTTCTGAGCAAGCAGTTATTATTGACAAAGAAATTTATGATGATTTTGTTGCTGAATTCAAGTCATACCACACTTATTTTGTTAACAAAAAAGAAAAAGCCCTTCTTGAAAATTTCTGTTTTGGTGTTAAAGCAAACAGTAAAAACTGTGCTGGTGCTAAATTAAATCCTAATATTGTTGGTAAATCAGCAACTTGGATTGCAGAGCAGGCTGGATTTACTGTTCCAGAAGGAACCAATATTCTTGCAGCAGAATGTCAAGAAGTTTCTGAAAAAGAGCCATTAACACGTGAAAAATTATCTCCAGTTATTGCTGTCTTAAAATCGGAATCACGTGAAGATGGTGTTGAAAAAGCCCGTCAAATGGTTGAATTCAATGGTCTTGGTCACTCAGCAGCAATTCATACGGCTGATGCAGATTTGGCTAAAGAATTCGGTACTAGGATTCGTGCTATCCGTGTGATTTGGAACTCACCTTCTACATTTGGTGGTATTGGTGATGTTTACAATGCTTTCTTGCCATCATTAACGTTGGGATGTGGTTCTTATGGTCGCAACTCAGTAGGTGATAACGTTAGCGCTGTTAATCTTTTGAACATCAAAAAAGTAGGAAGACGTAGAAATAATATGCAATGGTTTAAAGTTCCTTCAAAAACATACTTCGAACGTGATTCAATTCAATACCTTCAAAAATGTCGTGACGTTGAACGCGTGATGATTGTTACTGACCATGCCATGGTTGAACTTGGTTTCTTGGATCGTATTATTGAGCAATTAGATCTTCGTCGTAACAAAGTTGTTTATCAAATCTTTGCCGATGTTGAACCAGATCCAGACATTACAACTGTCATGAAAGGTACTGAATTAATGCGTACCTTCAAACCAGATACCATTATTGCACTTGGTGGTGGTTCTCCAATGGATGCTGCCAAAGTGATGTGGCTATTCTACGAGCAACCAGAAGTTGATTTCCATGATCTTGTTCAAAAATTCATGGACATTCGTAAGCGTGCTTTCAAATTCCCTGAACTTGGTAAGAAAACAAAATTTATTGCTATTCCAACCACATCTGGTACAGGTTCAGAGGTAACACCATTTGCTGTTATTTCAGACAAGGCTAATAACCGCAAATACCCAATTGCTGACTACTCATTGACACCAACTGTGGCAATCGTTGACCCAGCTTTGGTATTGACAGTTCCAGGCTTTATTGCCGCTGATACTGGTATGGATGTTTTGACACATGCCACAGAAGCCTATGTGTCACAAATGGCTAATGACTTTACAGATGGTTTGGCCCTTCAAGCGATCAAGATTGTCTTTGATACCCTTGAAAAATCAGTTAAAGAAGCTGACTTTGAGTCTCGTGAAAAGATGCACAATGCCTCAACAATGGCAGGTATGGCTTTTGCTAATGCTTTCTTAGGCATTTCTCATTCAATGGCTCATAAGATTGGTGCACAATTCCACACTGTTCACGGTCGTACCAACGCTATCCTACTTCCGTATGTTATCCGTTACAATGGTACACGCCCGGCCAAGACAGCAACATGGCCTAAGTATAATTACTACCGTGCGGATGAAAAATACCAAGATATTGCTAAATTATTAGGTCTTCCAGCCTCTACACCAGAAGAAGCGGTTGAATCTTATGCCAAAGCTGTTTATGATCTTGGTTGCCGAGTTGGCATTAAGATGAATTTCAAAGACCAAGGTATTGATGAAAAAGAATGGAAAGAACATTCTCGTGCATTGGCTTACCTTGCTTATGAAGACCAATGTTCACCGGCAAACCCACGCTTGCCAATGGTTGATCACATGCAAGAAATCATCGAGGATGCTTATTATGGTTATGCAGAACGACCAGGACGTCGAAAATAATCTCTGAAAGTGATGTGATGCAACGATCTCTTATGTTTTTAAACATAAGAGATCGTTTTTTGCATGCCAAAAAGAATAATAACAATTTTGACTGATGGCTATTTTTTATTTTCGAAGTTAAGAGTTGAAAAACTTAACCGGTTAAGTTTCAGAAAATTTTCAAAAATCTGTTGACAATAGCTGTGAAAAAATATAAAATTTTAATATGCAAACGATTACATAGCAACAATTAAATCATTATAAATGGAGGACTTATATGAAGGCCGTAGTTGTTAACCAAGCTAGCACAGGTGTAGAAGTTGTTGATCATGAATTACCAAAAATTGGTCATGGTGAAGCGCTCGTTAAGGTGGAATATTGTGGTGTATGCCACACCGATTTACACGTTGCGCATGGAGATTTTGGACAAGTGCCGGGACGCATCTTGGGTCATGAAGGAATCGGTATTGTTGAGGAATTAGGTGAAGGTGTAACATCATTAACAGTGGGCGATCGTGTCTCTATCGCATGGTTCTTTGAAGGTTGTGGTCACTGTGAATACTGTACAACAGGTCGTGAGACACTTTGTCGTTCTGTGAAAAATGCCGGTTACAGTGTTGATGGAGGAATGAGTGAATATGCAGTTGTAACAGCTGATTACGCTGTAAAAGTACCAGATGGTCTTGATCCAGCACAAGCCTCTTCGATCACTTGTGCTGGTGTAACAACCTATAAAGCTATTAAAGAAGCTGGTGCTGCTCCAGGTCAATGGATTGTTATTTTTGGTGCAGGTGGACTTGGAAACCTTGCTGTTCAATACGCTAAAAAAGTTTTCAATGCTCATGTTGTAGCAGTAGATATTAATAATGATAAACTTGAATTGGCAAAAGAAGTCGGTGCAGATATTACCGTTAACGGTAAAGAAATTGAAGATGTTTCAGGCTATATTCAAGAAAAAACTGGCGGGGCACACGGTGTTGTTGTAACTGCTGTTTCTAAAGTTGCCTTTAACCAAGCTATTGATAGCGTACGTGCAGGAGGAACAGTTGTTGCCGTTGGGCTTCCATCAGAATATATGGAGTTATCTATTGTGAAAACGGTTTTGGATGGTATCAAAGTAGTGGGTTCACTTGTTGGAACACGTAAAGACTTAGAAGAAGCTTTTGCCTTTGGTGCAGAAGGACTTGTTGTACCAGTGGTTGAAAAAGTCCCAGTCGATACGGCACCTCAAGTATTTGATGAAATGGAAAAAGGTTTGATTCAAGGGCGCAAAGTTTTGGACTTTACCTGTTAAGTCAGGTCATTTCAGGCAGTTTGAAGATTGATGGTGTTTAGTGTTCATTTTCAAAGAAATACACATAGTAGCATTCTTAAGAGAGAAAAATCTCTGATTTGAGAATGCTCTTTTATTTTAGACGTTTTAAAAACTGAGAATATGTTATATAATGGAAAAAATAAAAACAAGTAGGGTAAAACGATGCCGATGATGTATCAATCAACAAGAAACCAAGAAAATAAAGTGACGGCTAGTCCTTACAAATTTCCACGTGTTGTCGTTGAAGCGATTACAGATCAAAAAGTAGTTGATGATTTTGAAGCTGTTAAACAGCTAGCAAGCCTGTTCCAAGAGGAACAGCCTAGGGCAGTTGATGGTCTGCAAGAGGCTAAAGTTCGTCATCGTTTGCTTGTTAAGACACAGGAAATGCAAGCGGCAGTTGAAAGTTATCTTGGTCTGTAAGATTGGAGCCATAGGGCTCCTTTCGTTTGGAAGTAAAAGAATGATATATAAATGATATATACAAGAAAGATTTTATCCTTGGCCCTGCCTTCTATGGTGGAAAATGTTTTACAGATGTTAATGGGGATGGTTGACAATTATTTAGTCGCACAAATTGGACTCGTAGCTGTTTCAGGTGTCTCTATAGCTAATAATATTATCACGATTTATCAAGCCTTTTATATCGCTTTAGGCACAGCGGTGTCAAGTCTAATTGCTAGGAGTATTGGTAAAAATGACCGTGTAAAACAACTGAAGTACATGGCAGATGCGTTGCTTATAACATTAGTACTTTCGATTTTTTTAGGTTTAATTTCCTTAATGGGACGTAATGGCATATTAGCCCTGCTAGGGGCAGATGTTAGGGTTGCTCTTATTGGAGGACAATACTTAGCTATCGTCGGCAGTATGATTGTGAGTTTAGGGTTTCTAACGAGTCTTGGAGCAATTGTTCGAGCACAGGGACAGGCTCGAATTCCGATGCAAGTGAGTTTACTAACCAATGTCTTAAATGCCCTTTTTTCTGCTTTATCTATTTATGTTTGGCACTTTGGCTTGGCTGGAGTAGCTTGGGCGACCGTTTTGTCACGCCTAATTGGAATTCTCATTCTTTGCCACTATATTCCTGTTAAAGGCATTCTAAAAATGATAGGAACACCGCTAGATAAAGCTGTTTTTAAGTTATCATTACCAGCTATGGGTGAACGTCTTATGATGCGGGTGGGAGATGTTTTTATGATTGCTATTATTGCTCATTTTGGGACAGCCGTTTTAGCAGGAAATGCGATTGGAGAAACCTTAACTCAGTTTAACTATATGCCTGGAATGGCGATGTCAACAGCGACGATTATTCTTGTTGCTGACCAGTTAGGACGTGAAAAAGTGGCAGAAATTAAAGTGATTGCCAAAGAGTCATTGACCTTAGGTACCCTTACAATGGTTGCTCTTGGGGTGATAACTTATCTTGTGGGACCAATTTTGTTACCTTTATTTGCCCGTGATGTCAGTGCACAAAGTTCCGGTATGATTGTTCTACTCTTTTCTTTGTTGGGAGCACCCGCAACAGCAGGAACTTTAGTTTATACTGCAGCTTGGCAAGGCATTGGAAAAGCGAAGTTTCCTTTTTATGCTACAACGATAGGGATGTGGTTGATTAGAGTTGTATTTAGTTATATTATCGGTGTAGTGTGGGAATATGGTTTAGTTGGCGTCTGGATTGCAACGGTATTGGACAATGCCATGAGATGGCTTATTCTTTCCACACAATTTAAAAAGTATCTGCGGATCACCTGGCAATAAGAAGGTGGTTTTTTTGAAAAAATTGTCCAAAAAGCTTGCAATGACAGGATGTTTTTGTTATCATGTTATGGTGCTGTAAAAATACAGCTTTAGCTATGATGCGAGAGGTTGCGACACGCTCGGTTGCATTGCCACGTGACAGGTGTTGGTTTTTCTCGAGGAGCTAGCCTATTATCGTAAATAGACGAGAGGAGAAAAGATGGCAAACAAAAAAATCCGTATCCGTTTGAAAGCGTACGAACACCGTACACTTGATACAGCGGCAGAAAAAATCGTTGAAACTGCAACACGTACAGGTGCGACAGTTGCTGGACCAGTTCCACTTCCAACTGAACGTAGTCTTTACACAATTATTCGTGCGACTCACAAATATAAAGATTCTCGCGAACAATTTGAGATGCGTACACACAAACGTCTTATCGACATTGTGAACCCAACTCAAAAGACTGTTGATGCTCTTATGAAATTGGATCTTCCAAGTGGTGTCAACGTAGAAATCAAACTTTAATCTGATTTCTGAGCACAAAAAACGCTCGTAAAAAACTTTTTTGAGCACGAAAAACGCTCATTAAAAACTTTTTGAAATATTATTAAGAAAAGGAAATATTTTCTCATGACAAAAGGAATCTTAGGGAAAAAAGTGGGAATGACTCAAATCTTCACTGAAACTGGTGAATTTATCCCTGTTACTGTCATCGAAGCAACTCCAAACGTTGTGCTTCAAGTTAAAACTGTTGCAACAGACGGTTACGAAGCAGTTCAAGTTGGTTTTGATGACAAACGCGAAGTATTGAGCAACAAACCTGCCAAAGGCCATGTAGCAAAAGCTAACACAGCTCCTAAGCGCTTCATTCGTGAATTCAAAAACATTGAAGGCTTAGAAGTAGGTTCAGAAATTACTGTTGATACATTCGCAGCTGGCGATGTTGTTGATGTAACGGGTACTTCAAAAGGTAAAGGTTTCCAAGGTGTTATCAAGCGCCATGGTCAATCACGTGGTCCTATGGCTCACGGTTCTCGTTACCACCGTCGTCCAGGTTCAATGGGACCTGTTGCGCCAAACCGTGTTTTCAAAAACAAACACTTAGCAGGACGTATGGGTGGAAATCGTGTCACCATTCAGAACCTTGAAATTGTACAAGTTATTCCAGAAAAGAATGTTATCCTTATCAAAGGAAACGTACCAGGTGCTAAGAAATCTCTTATCACTATCAAATCAGCAGTTAAAGCTGCTAAGTAATAAGAAAGGAGAAAACAGTTAAAATGGCAAACGTAAAACTATTTGACCAAACTGGTAAAGAAGTTAGCTCAGTTGAATTGAGTGATGCTATCTTTGGCATTGAACCAAACGAATCAGTTGTCTTTGATGTTGTAATCAGCCAACGTGCTAGCCTTCGCCAAGGTACTCATGCGGTTAAAAATCGTTCAGCAGTATCAGGCGGCGGACGTAAACCATGGCGTCAAAAAGGGACTGGACGTGCACGTCAAGGTTCTATCCGTTCACCACAATGGCGTGGTGGTGGTGTTGTCTTTGGACCAACTCCACGTTCATACGGATACAAACTTCCACAAAAAGTTCGTCGCCTTGCTTTGAAATCAGTTTACTCAGCAAAAGTTGCTGAAGATAAATTTGTCGCTGTAGAAAGCCTTTCATTTGCAGCACCAAAAACTGCTGAATTTGCAAAAGTTCTCTCAGCCCTTAGTATTGATACAAAAGTACTTGTTCTTGTTGAAGAAGGAAATGAGTTCGCAGCACTTTCTGCACGTAACCTTCCAAACGTAACTGTTTCAACTGCAACAACTGCAAGTGTTCTTGATATCGTAAACGCAGACAAACTTCTTGTAACTAAAGAAGCAATCTCTACAATTGAGGAGGTTCTTGCATAATGAATTTGTACGATGTAATCAAAAAGCCAGTTATCACTGAAAAGTCAATGATTGCTCTTGAAGCAGGGAAATACACTTTTGAAGTTGATACACGTGCACACAAACTTTTGATCAAGCAAGCTGTGGAAGCTGCATTTGACGGAGTTAAAGTCGCAAGTGTAAACACTGTTAACCTTAAGCCAAAAGCAAAACGTGTTGGTCGTCACACAGGTTTCACTAGCAAAACTAAAAAAGCTATTATCACTCTTACAGCTGATTCAAAAGCAATCGAGTTGTTCGCAGCTGAAGCTGAATAATCTAAGGAGGAAATAACGTGGGTATTAAAGTTTATAAACCAACGACAAATGGCCGTCGTAACATGACTTCTTTGGATTTCGCGGAAATCACAACAAGCACACCTGAGAAATCATTGCTTGTTTCTCTTAAAAACAAAGCTGGTCGTAACAACAATGGTCGTATCACAGTTCGTCACCAAGGTGGTGGGCATAAACGCCATTACCGTTTGATCGACTTCAAACGTAACAAAGATGGCGTTGAAGCAGTTGTTAAAACAATCGAATACGATCCAAACCGTACTGCAAACATCGCACTTGTACACTACACTGACGGAGTTAAAGCTTACATCATTGCACCTAAAGGTCTTGAAGTAGGTCAACGTATTGTTTCTGGTCCAGATGCAGATATCAAAGTTGGTAATGCACTTCCATTAACCAATATCCCTGTTGGTACAGTTGTTCACAATATTGAGTTGAAACCTGGTAAAGGTGGGGAACTTGTTCGTGCAGCTGGAGCGTCTGCTCAAGTGCTTGGTCAAGAAGGTAAATATGTTCTTGTTCGTCTTCAATCAGGCGAAGTGCGTATGATTCTTGGTACTTGTCGTGCAACAATCGGTACAGTTGGTAATGAACAACAATCGCTTGTTAACATTGGTAAAGCAGGACGTAACCGTTGGAAAGGTATCCGACCAACAGTTCGCGGTTCTGTAATGAACCCTAACGATCACCCACACGGTGGTGGTGAAGGTAAAGCACCAGTCGGACGTAAAGCGCCATCAACGCCATGGGGTAAACCAGCGCTTGGTCTTAAAACACGTAACAAAAAAGCTAAATCCGACAAACTTATTGTTCGTCGTCGTAATGAAAAATAATCGTCTGCAAGCTGATTAAAGCCTGCTAGATAATCGTTACAATAGCTTTGCTATTGATTCCGCCAACTCGGTAGAGTTTGAGGCATGGCTCTTAATCTCAAGCCGCTGTGGTACATTATTTAAAGGAGAAAACTACAAAATGGGACGTAGTCTTAAAAAAGGACCTTTCGTCGATGAGCATTTGATGAAAAAAGTTGAAGCTCAAGCAAACGACGAAAAGAAAAAAGTCATTAAAACTTGGTCACGTCGTTCAACGATTTTCCCAAGTTTCATCGGATATACAATCGCAGTTTATGATGGACGTAAACATGTACCTGTTTACATCCAAGAAGACATGGTAGGTCACAAGCTTGGTGAATTTGCACCAACTCGTACTTACAAAGGTCACGCAGCTGACGACAAGAAAACACGTCGTTAATAGGAGGAGGACACAATGGCAGAAATTACTTCAGCTAAAGCAATGGCTCGTACAGTGCGTGTTTCACCTCGTAAAACACGTTTAGTACTTGATCTTATCCGTGGTAAGAAAGTCGCTGACGCAATCGCAATCTTAAAATTCACGCCAAACAAAGCAGCTCGTGTTATTGAGAAAACTCTTAACTCAGCTATTGCAAACGCAGAAAATAACTTTGGTTTGGAAAAAGCTAACTTGGTGGTATCTGAAACATTCGCCAACGAAGGACCAACAATGAAACGTTTTCGTCCACGTGCGAAAGGTTCCGCTTCACCAATCAACAAACGTACAACTCACGTAACAGTGGTTGTATCAGAAAAATAAGGAGGTAAAATCGTGGGTCAAAAAGTACATCCAATTGGTATGCGTGTCGGTATCATCCGTGACTGGGATGCGAAATGGTATGCTGAAAAAGAATACGCGGATTACCTTCATGAAGATCTTGCAATCCGTAAATTCATTAACAAAGAATTAGCAGAAGCTTCAGTTTCAACAATCGAAATTGAACGTGCTGTAAACAAAGTTATTGTCTCACTTCACACTGCAAAGCCAGGTATGGTTATCGGTAAAGGTGGTGCAAATGTTGACGCCCTTCGTGCTCAACTTAACAAATTAACCGGAAAACAAGTACATATTAACATTATCGAGATCAAGCAACCAGATCTTGATGCTCACCTTGTTGGTGAAAACATTGCTCGTCAACTTGAGCAACGTGTTGCTTTCCGCCGCGCTCAAAAACAAGCAATCCAACGTACAATGCGTGCTGGAGCTAAAGGGATTAAAACTCAAGTTTCAGGTCGTTTGAACGGTGCTGATATCGCTCGTTCAGAGGGCTACTCAGAAGGAACTGTTCCTCTTCATACCCTTCGTGCAGATATTGACTACGCTTGGGAAGAAGCCGACACTACATACGGTAAACTTGGTGTTAAAGTTTGGATCTATCGTGGTGAAGTCCTTCCAGCTCGTAAAAACACTAAAGGAGGCAAATAACAAATGTTAGTACCTAAACGTGTTAAACACCGTCGTGAGTTCCGTGGGAAAATGCGTGGTGAAGCAAAAGGTGGAAAAACTGTAGATTTTGGTGAATTTGGTCTTCAAGCTACAACAAGCTCATGGATTACTAACCGTCAAATCGAAGCTGCCCGTATCGCGATGACTCGCTATATGAAACGTGGTGGTAAAGTTTGGATTAAAATCTTCCCGCACAAATCTTACACAGCAAAAGCTATCGGGGTTCGTATGGGATCTGGTAAAGGGGCACCTGAAGGTTGGGTAGCGCCAGTTAAACGAGGTAAAGTGATGTTTGAAGTTGCCGGTGTTTCAGAAGAAATTGCTCGCGAAGCACTTCGTCTTGCTAGCCACAAATTACCAGTTAAATGTAAATTCGTAAAACGTGAAGCAGAATAAGGAGAAGACATGAAACTTGAAGAAATCAAAAAGTTTGTTGCTGAGCTTCGTGGCTTGTCTCAAGAAGAGCTTGCTAAAAAAGAAAACGACCTCAAAAAAGAACTTTTCGACCTTCGTTTTCAAGCTGCAGCAGGTCAACTTGATCAAACTGCTCGTTTGAACGAAGTGAAAAAACAAATTGCCCGTGTAAAAACGGTGCAATCTGAAATGAAATAATAGATTGGGAAAGGAGAAATTCTAATAATGGAACGTAATCAACGTAAAACCCTTGTTGGACGCGTAGTATCTGATAAGATGGACAAAACAATCACTGTTGTAGTTGAAACAAAACGTAACCACCCAGTCTATGGTAAACGTATCAACTATTCTAAAAAATACAAAGCACATGATGAAAAGAACCTTGCTAAAGAAGGCGATATTGTTCGTATCATGGAAACTCGTCCACTATCGGCTACAAAACGTTTCCGTCTTGTAGAAGTGGTGGAAGAAGCTGTTATTATCTAATCAAACTAAAAGGAGAAAATTGAAATGATTCAACAAGAAACTCGCTTGAAAGTTGCTGATAATAGCGGTGCTCGTGAGATCTTGACTATCAAAGTTCTTGGTGGTTCAGGACGTAAATTCGCTAACATCGGTGACGTGATCGTTGCTTCTGTAAAACAAGCCACTCCTGGTGGAACGGTTAAAAAAGGTGACGTGGTTAAAGCTGTTATCGTTCGTACAAAAACAGGTGCTCGTCGTCCAGATGGTTCATATATCAAATTTGATGACAATGCTGCTGTAATCATTCGTGATGATAAAACACCTCGTGGAACTCGTATCTTTGGTCCTGTTGCACGCGAACTTCGTGAAGGTGGCTACATGAAGATTGTTTCACTTGCACCAGAAGTACTTTAATTGTTAAAGATTAAACAAACTAAGTCCCCTAGGATTACCTAGGGTGCCCATTAGGGCGTAAGAAAATAATAGGAGAAACCCAGAATGTTTGTAAAAAAAGGCGACAAAGTTCGCGTAATTGCTGGTAAGGATAAAGGCACTGAAGCTGTAGTGCTTAAGGCGCTTCCAAAACTTAACAAGGTTGTTGTTGAAGGTGTTGGAATGATCAAAAAACACCAAAAACCAAATACCGAAAATCCTCAAGGTGCTATCATTGAAAAAGAAGCTCCAATCCATGTATCTAATGTTCAAGTATTGGATAAAAATGGTGTAGCTGGACGTGTTGGTTATAAATTTGTTGACGGCAAAAAAGTACGTTACAGCAAAAAATCAGGCGAAGTGCTTGATTAATCACGAAGGAAAGGAGAAGCATAATGGCAAATCGTTTAAAAGAAAAATATACTAACGAAGTAATTCCTGTGTTGACAGAGAAATTCAATTACACATCAGTTATGGCCGTGCCAAAAGTTGAGAAAATCGTTCTTAACATGGGTGTTGGTGATGCGGTGTCAAACGCAAAAAACCTTGAGAAAGCAGCTGCTGAATTAGCGCTTATCTCAGGTCAAAAACCGCTTATTACTAAAGCTAAGAAATCAATCGCTGGCTTCCGTCTTCGTGAAGGTGTTGCGATCGGTGCGAAAGTTACCCTTCGTGGCGAACGTATGTACGAATTCCTAGACAAATTGGTTAGCGTTTCACTTCCTCGTGTTCGTGACTTCCACGGTGTTCCAACAAAATCATTTGATGGACGTGGGAACTACACTCTTGGCGTGAAAGAACAACTTATCTTCCCAGAAATCAACTTTGATGATGTTGATAAAGTGCGTGGTCTTGATATCGTAATCGTCACTACTGCAAATACTGACGAAGAATCACGTGAATTGCTTAAAGGCCTTGGAATGCCTTTTGCAAAATAATAGGGGGTAAATAAATTGGCTAAAAAATCTATGATTGCTAAGAACAAACGTCCTGCAAAACACTCTACACAAGCTTATACTCGCTGTGAGAAATGTGGACGTCCACATTCCGTTTACCGCAAGTTTAAACTTTGCCGTGTTTGTTTCCGTGAATTGGCTTACAAAGGTCAAATTCCAGGTGTTGTTAAAGCTTCTTGGTAAAAAAATGATACAAAGAGCGTAGTGGACAAAGTGAAAATAGCAAATCTGAGGAAGAACGCTTGCGTTTTAGGAGGATTTATCTTTTTTCACATAGCCCGCAGTTCGTGTTCAAATAAGCTCATTGGCTTAGTTGGACAACCTGCCCAGTCGGGCAATTAACTAGCAAGTGATTGATTCAAACTACTAGTAAGAGGAGAAAATATAAAATGGTTATGACTGACCCAATTGCAGACTTTTTAACACGCATTCGTAATGCTAATCAAGTGAAACATGAAGTGTTAGAAGTACCTGCATCAAACATCAAAAAAGGGATTGCAGAAATCCTTAAACGTGAAGGTTTTGTGAAAAACGTTGAAGTTATTGAAGATGACAAACAAGGAATCATTCGTGTTTTCCTTAAGTATGGTCAAAACGGTGAACGTGTTATTACTAATCTGAAGCGTATTTCAAAACCAGGTCTTCGCGTTTATGCTAAACGTGAAGCTATTCCTAAAGTTCTTAATGGTCTTGGAATTGCAATCATTTCAACTTCTGAAGGTCTTTTGACTGATAAAGAAGCACGCCAAAAAAATGTTGGCGGAGAAGTTATTGCTTACGTTTGGTAATGTCATGATACAAAAGCCGTAACGAATAATCTAAAATTCGAGAACGCATGCCGTTTACTTGTAAACAAGAGCATTTATCTATTTCAGATGCCCGTTCGTCGGCTGTGTTCAAATCATAGTTGAACAATCATGCTTACCTTAACCAATTGAACACGGGCGAAAGTCTGTGTGAAAAAGACAAACTTCTAGTGCTCTGTCAGTTTTTTGTTTGCGACTGACAGCCTGTAAAACACCACTGGAGTTTTACACTCGTCAAGTTTTCTATTTTCACTATGGCGTTTACCGCCCTTAGTATCTTGGTTACCCGTGAAAACTAGTCGCACAGCGGCTTGATAATCTAACAGGAGAAAAATATGTCACGTATTGGTAATAAAGTTATTATTTTGCCAGCAGGTGTTGAAATCATTAATAATGACAACGTTGTTACTGTAAAAGGACCTAAAGGCGAACTCACTCGTGAGTTCAACAAAAACATTGAAATCAAAGTTGAAGGGACTGAGATTACTCTTGTACGTCCTAACGACTCAAAAGAAATGAAAACAATCCATGGAACAACTCGTGCGAACTTGAACAACATGGTTGTTGGTGTTTCTGAAGGTTTCAAAAAAGATCTTGAAATGAAAGGTGTCGGTTATCGTGCTCAACTTCAAGGTACGAAACTAGTCCTTTCAGTAGGTAAATCTCACCAGGATGAAGTTGAAGCTCCAGAAGGAATTACGTTCACTGTTGCTAACCCAACTTCAATCTCAGTTGAAGGAATCAACAAAGAAGTTGTTGGTCAAACGGCTGCTTACATCCGTAGCTTACGTTCGCCAGAACCTTACAAAGGTAAAGGTATCCGCTACGTTGGTGAGTATGTGCGCCTTAAAGAAGGTAAAACTGGTAAATAATGTTCTTAGTCGGGCATGGTTTAAGGTTTTTATACCATGTCTGGTGAGTTCAATGGACAATTTGTCCAATAGTCAAACTTAAATTAAGAGGTGAAAATTGTGATTTCGAAACCAGATAAAAACAAAGTCCGCCAAAAACGCCATCGTCGTGTCCGCGGTAAACTCTCTGGAACTGCAGAACGCCCACGTTTGAACGTATTCCGTTCTAATACAGGCATCTACGCTCAAGTTATTGATGACGTAGCGGGTGTAACGCTCGCAAGTGCATCAACTCTTGACAAAGAAGTTTCTAAAGGAAGTAAAACTGAACAAGCCGTTGTAGTCGGCAAACTTGTTGCTGAACGTGCAGTGGCTAAAGGTATTTCTGAAGTGGTGTTTGACCGCGGTGGATATCTCTATCACGGCCGTGTTAAAGCTTTAGCTGATGCAGCTCGTGAAAACGGATTGAAATTCTAATAGGGAGGACACAAAATAATGGCATTTAAAGATAATGCAGTTGAACTTGAAGAACGCGTTGTTGCGATTAACCGCGTTACAAAAGTTGTTAAAGGTGGACGTCGTCTTCGTTTTGCAGCTCTTGTAGTTGTTGGTGATGGAAATGGTCGTGTTGGATTTGGTACTGGTAAAGCTCAGGAAGTACCAGAAGCAATCCGTAAAGCAGTTGAAGCTGCTAAGAAAAACATGATTGAAGTACCAATGGTTGGCACAACAATTCCTCACGAAGTATTTACTAACTTTGGTGGAGCTAAAGTATTATTGAAACCAGCTGTAGAAGGTTCTGGAGTTGCTGCTGGTGGTGCAGTTCGTGCCGTCATCGAATTAGCAGGTATTGCTGATATTACTTCAAAATCTCTTGGTTCAAATACTCCAATCAACATTGTTCGTGCAACTGTTGAAGGATTGAAACAACTTAAACGTGCAGAAGAAGTTGCCGCACTTCGCGGCATCTCAGTTTCTGACTTAGCATAAGAAAGGGGATCATCATGGCTCAAATTAAAATTACTTTGACTAAGTCTCCAATCGGACGTAAGCCAGAACAACGTAAAACGGTTGTTGCTCTTGGACTTGGTAAATTAAACTCTTCAGTCATTAAAGAAGATAACGCTGCTATCCGTGGTATGGTTACAGCTATCTCTCACTTAGTTACAGTTGAAGACGTTAAATAAGTTATATGCATGAAATCTTTGATTTCATAGATTAACACAGGCACAGAACCGACTCTTGTGAATTGCTTTTTAGGCAATAAACAGTGGTCGGTTAGTGCGTATCTGCATTAGGTTATTCTTGATAACTTAATATTATTAATGTATAGGCGAGTTTCTATGGGGAGTCCTTTCTCCTCATAGAGGCGCTAGCATTTTACAAAAAAGGAGAAAAAATGAAACTTCATGAATTAAAAGCTGCTGAAGGTTCTCGTAAAGTACGCAACCGTGTTGGACGTGGAACATCATCAGGCAATGGTAAAACATCTGGTCGTGGTCAAAAAGGTCAAAAATCTCGTAGTGGTGGTGGCGTACGTCTAGGTTTTGAAGGTGGACAAACACCATTGTTCCGCCGTATTCCAAAACGTGGATTTACAAATATCAACACTAAGGAATATGCGCTTGTTAATCTTGAACAACTAAACATCTTTGAAGATGGCGCTGAAGTGACACCAGTTGTTCTTAAAGAAGCTGGAATTGTTCGTGCCGAAAAATCAGGTGTGAAAGTTCTTGGTAACGGTGAATTGACTAAAAAGTTGACTGTAAAAGCAGCTAAATTCTCAAAATCTGCTGAAGCAGCTATTATTGCTAAAGGTGGTTCAATCGAAGTCATCTAATGAGGGGATACTCATTATGTTCTTAAAAATACTTAAAGATGCATTGAAGATAAGGACTGTAAGAAATAAAATTTTTTTCACAATCTTTATCATCTTTGTATTCCGAATCGGGACGCATATCACTGTACCTGGTGTAAATGCAAAAAGCTTAGAGCAGCTGAGTGAACTTCCTTTTCTAAACATGTTAAACTTGGTCAGTGGTAATGCTATGAGAAACTTTTCGGTATTCTCTATGGGGGTCAGCCCTTACATTACCGCTTCGATCGTTGTTCAACTGTTGCAAATGGATATTTTACCGAAGTTTGTTGAATGGGGGAAACAAGGTGAGGTTGGTCGTCGCAAATTAAATCAGGCGACACGTTACATTTCTCTCGTTTTGGCTTTCGCACAATCTATTGGTATTACCGCAGGGTTTAATACCTTATCAAGTGTTGCTCTTGTGAAGACACCAGATGTTAGAACCTATTTGCTTATAGGCGCTTTGCTCACAACAGGTAGTGTGATTGTTACTTGGCTTGGAGAACAAATTACAGATAAAGGCTTTGGTAATGGAGTTTCAATGATTATCTTTGCAGGGATCATTTCATCTATTCCAAATGCGATTGCAACGATTCGCGAAGATTACTTTGTCAATGTTAAAGCAAGTGATTTACAGTCATCATACATTATCGTTGGTATTTTAATCTTAGCCGTTCTTGCTATTGTTTTCTTTACAACATACGTTCAACAAGCAGAATATAAAATTCCAATCCAATATACAAAGTTGATGCAAGGTGCACCTACAAGTTCATACCTTCCATTAAAAGTAAATCCAGCTGGTGTTATTCCTGTTATCTTTGCCAGCTCGATTACAACTATTCCAAGTACGATTATTCCTTTTATTCAAAATGGTAAAAATATACCGTGGTTAGCACGCCTACAGGAGATTTTTAATTATCAAACTCCCGTTGGCATGATGGTTTATGCTTTGCTGATTGTTTTGTTCTCGTTCTTCTACACTTTTGTTCAGGTAAATCCTGAAAAGACAGCAGAAAATCTTCAGAAGAATTCGTCTTATATTCCAAGTGTTAGACCTGGACGTGAGACAGAACAATTTATGTCATCATTGCTTAAAAAATTAGCGACCGTAGGAGCTGTTTTCTTAGCCTTTATTTCTCTGGTACCGATTGCAGCACAACAAGCCCTTAACCTTTCTTCTAGTATTGCTTTAGGTGGGACAAGCTTGCTCATTTTGATTTCAACTGGTATCGAAGGGATGAAACAACTTGAAGGCTACCTTCTCAAGAGGAAATATGTTGGATTTATGAATATTACAGAATAGAATATAGGTTGACCTTGTCAACCTTCTATTTTGTTTTTAAATGACAGTAAGACTTAGTAAACTAAAACGATTTCTTATTGCCATTTGAAAACAAAAAAAGGAAATTAATTTCCTAATTTAAAAGAGGAGAAAAAGATGAATCTTTTAATCATGGGTTTACCAGGAGCTGGGAAAGGTACTCAAGCTGCAAAGATTGTTGAAGAATTTGGGTTAATCCATATTTCAACGGGAGATATGTTCCGTGCAGCCATGGCTAACCAAACTGAGATGGGAGTTCTTGCTAAATCATATATTGACAAAGGTGATTTAGTACCCGATGAAGTTACAAATGGAATCGTTAAGGAACGCTTGTCACGGGATGATATTAATGACAATGGTTTCTTATTGGATGGTTATCCACGTACGCTTGAACAAGCATATGCTTTGGATGATGCTCTAAAAGCCTTGGGACTTACTTTAGACGGAGTTATTAATATTGATGTTGATCCGGCTGCTCTAGTTGAACGGCTTAGCGGTCGTATTATTAATAAAAAAACGGGGGAAACTTTCCACAGAATCTTTAACCCACCAGTCGGTGATTATGATGAAAGTGATTTCTATCAACGTGAAGATGATAAACCTGAGACAGTAAAACGTCGCTTGGATGTCAATATTGCACAAGGCGAACCAATTCTTGAACATTATCGTCAAATAGGAATTGTTTACGATATTGATGGAAATAAAGATATTTCGGAGGTTTTTCTTACTATTGAAAACGTCCTATCTAGCCTAAAATAAATTCAAGGAAATGGCTTGCGCAAGTTGTTTAGTCGTGATATAATAGGCTAGTCTGACTTATAATTGTTACCTCTGTGCTCAGAGGACATCAAATCGAAATTTAGGGGGGCTTTTGCGTGGCAAAAGAAGACGTGATTGAAATTGAAGGCAAAGTCGTAGAGACTATGCCAAACGCAATGTTTACTGTTGAATTGGAAAATGGACATCAGATTCTGGCAACTGTATCAGGAAAAATCCGTAAAAATTACATTCGTATTTTGGTAGGTGATCGTGTTACTGTAGAGATGAGTCCATACGACTTGACACGTGGACGTATCACATACCGCTTTAAATAATCGAAATAATTGGAGGGATTAAAACATGAAGGTAAGACCATCGGTTAAACCAATTTGCGAATACTGTAAAGTTATTCGTCGTAACGGTCGTGTTATGGTAATTTGTCCAACAAATCCAAAACACAAACAACGTCAAGGATAAGAATAGAAAGGAGAAAAAATGGCTCGTATTGCTGGAGTTGATATTCCAAATGATAAACGCGTAGTAATTTCACTTACTTATGTGTACGGAATTGGTCTTGCAACATCAAAAAAAATCTTGGCAGCTGCTGGTATTTCAGAAGATATCCGTGTTAAAGATTTGACATCAGATCAAGAAGACGCTATCCGTCGTGAAGTAGATGCAATTAAAGTTGAAGGTGACCTTCGTCGTGAAGTCAACTTGAACATCAAACGCTTGATGGAAATCGGTTCATACCGTGGAATCCGTCACCGTCGTGGACTTCCTGTCCGTGGACAAAACACTAAAAATAATGCTCGCACTCGTAAAGGTAAAGCTGTCGCGATTGCAGGTAAGAAAAAATAAAATAGGAGGTAAAAAAATTGGCTAAACCAACACGTAAACGTCGTGTGAAGAAGAACATTGAATCCGGTGTTGCACATATTCACGCTACATTTAATAACACTATTGTTATGATTACAGATGTGCATGGTAATGCTCTTGCATGGTCATCAGCTGGTGCTCTTGGTTTTAAAGGTTCTCGTAAATCTACTCCATTCGCTGCTCAAATGGCTGCAGAAGCTGCTGCAAAATCTGCACAAGAACATGGACTTAAAACGGTTGAAGTTACTGTAAAAGGTCCTGGTTCAGGTCGTGAATCAGCTATCCGTGCCCTAGCTGCTGCTGGTCTTGAAGTAACTGCAATTCGTGATGTGACTCCTGTACCACATAATGGTGCTCGTCCTCCAAAACGTCGTCGTGTATAATCATATAACAAATAGTACACAAGTTTCGTTTCGAGGGGTGAAAAAATGATTGAGTTTGAAAAACCAACAATAACAAAAATTGATGAAAATAAAGATTATGGTAGATTTGTAATCGAACCACTTGAACGTGGATACGGTACAACTCTAGGTAATTCTCTTCGTCGTGTACTCCTGTCGTCACTTCCAGGTGCAGCAGTTACATCAATTAAGATTGATGGAGTATTACACGAATTTGATACAATCCCAGGTGTACGTGAAGATGTCATGCAAATTATCCTTAATGTTAAGGGACTTGCTGTGAAATCATACGTCGAAGACGAAAAGATTATTGAACTTGATGTAGAAGGACCAGCGGAAGTAACAGCTGGGGATATCCTTACTGACAGTGATATCGAACTTGTTAACCCGGATCATTATCTTTTTACAATTGCAGAAGGACATGCTTTGCGAGCTACTATGACTGTTGCCAAAAAGCGTGGATATGTGCCAGCAGAAGGTAATAAAAAAGATGATGCACCTGTGGGAACATTGGCAGTAGATTCAATCTATACGCCAGTTAAAAAAGTTAATTATCAGGTTGAGTCTGCCCGCGTTGGTAGCAATGATGGCTTTGATAAGTTAACAATTGAAATCATGACAAACGGAACAATTATTCCTGAAGATGCTTTAGGTTTATCTGCCCGAGTTTTGATCGAACACTTGAATTTATTTACAGATTTAACTGATGTTGCTAAAGCAACTGAGGTAATGAAAGAAACTGAAAAAGTGAACGATGAAAAAGTGCTTGACCGCACTATTGAGGAACTTGACTTATCCGTACGCTCATATAACTGCTTAAAACGTGCAGGTATTAATACTGTATTTGATTTGACAGAAAAATCTGAGCCTGAAATGATGAAAGTCCGCAACCTTGGACGTAAGAGCCTTGAAGAAGTTAAGGTTAAACTTGCTGATTTAGGTCTTGGACTAAAAAACGATAAATAATATAGGAGGACAAAATGGCTTACCGTAAACTAGGACGCACTAGCTCACAACGTAAAGCAATGCTTCGTGATTTAACGACAGATCTTTTAATCAATGAATCAATTGTAACGACAGAAGCGCGTGCAAAAGAAATCCGTAAAACAGTTGAAAAAATGATTACTCTTGGTAAACGTGGTGATCTTCATGCTCGTCGCCAAGCAGCTGCATACGTTCGTAATGAAATTGCATCAGAAAACTATGATGAAGCTACTGACAAGTATACATCAACAACAGCGCTTCAGAAACTTTTCTCTGAGATTGCACCTCGTTATGCAGAACGCAATGGTGGATACACTCGTATTCTTAAAACAGAACCACGCCGTGGAGATGCTGCTCCAATGGCAATTATTGAATTAGTTTAATTTTTATCAATTTTGTTGAGTGTTATGATGGTGGAATGATAATCCTATTATTCTTAGTCTAGCTCTGGTCTACCGCTAGGTTTTTCCTAGCGGGAACACTCATCATATATTGTTAATATGTGTAACGCTTGTTTACGAAATAGGTCTATGATTAGAAGTACTTCGTAAGCAGGCGTTTTGCCTTGTCTAACTTGGATTAAGAGTTCCTCTCTAAAAATGGCTCTATAATACCCTAATTAAATAGCTATGAGTCAACTGTAGTGGACGGATGAAGAAACAACCGTAAGACAGAATGACATTGATTTTTTCAGTTTTGGGTTTGAATCTTAGTTCTGTGAGATTTCAAACAAAATAAGGAATATTAGCTTAAAACTTTGAAACTTAGTTGCTGTGAAGTATGACGACTACTACCTTATATATATTTTCGTCAATCCATTTTAATAAATTATAACAGCTGTAATTGCTAGCCATGCCCCATTGAGAATGGATAACCTATCGTTTCTCTCTAGCGGTGTCTAAAGGCACTCGCTAAACTTCATTTATGTTAATACTCAATTAAAATCAAAAATAGCCGATGTCCAATCTCTATGTACAATTGACTTGAGTTGAGCAGAAGATAAGTTTTGAATAACTTCCTGAAGTTTATCCATTACCGCACTTAGAGTTCTAAATACCTTATTCTTGAAACCACGTTTGCGAATCTCTGACCATACTTGTTCAATAGGGTTCATTTCAGGTGTATAGGGTGGAATGAAGGTGAATTCTATATTCTCAGGAATAGTTACTGTCTTAGATTTATGCCAGATGGCATTATCCATGACTAAAATAATGTAGTCATTTGGATAACTTGCTGATAGCTGGAGTAAAAATTCATTCATCCAAT
>NZ_AUKZ01000007.1 GCF_000425025.1 Streptococcus castoreus DSM 17536
AAAAACGACTGCCTCTGGTTCTGCAAAATTAGTGTGTTCAAGATGCGTTAGAGTAACAGACGTAATAACGCTCTTCACGTTTCCTGTTGTTGGATCAACCGTCTTTGTGACGCCTAGTTTCCCATGGATATTGACCTTACCAACAAATTTTTTCCAGTCATGGAGTTGTTTTGTCCACACAAAAGTATTGTCAGCACTGTTATAAGTAAACTCATCTTTAATGATATCGCCATTTGGGGCTGTGGCTGGGTCGGCACTAAAGATAGGATCCAATGTGACATTGTCAGGAGCTTTTGCCAAGTAATCTTTTAAGGCTTGGGCTGCTTCCCCGTGTTGTTTTTCATAGTCAGCCAAAGCCTGTTGGTTTTGACGCTCTGCTTCTTGTCGAGCCTTAGCGTTACGATCACGAATGGCGGCATTCTCAGCTTTGATGCGCTCAATCTCCGCTAACTTTTCTTGGTATTCTGCTTGGGCTGCTTGATTGGTTTGATTCGTCGCTTGACCTGCTTGTTCATTACGTTTACGGATAGCTTCATTTTCTGATTCAATCTGCTTGATTTCTGCCAATTTTGCTTCATAAGCTGCTTGTAGCGCTTGGTTTTGACGCTCTGCTTCTTGTTGAGCCTTCCCATTACGATCACGAATAGCGGCATTCTCAGCTTTGATGCGCTCAATCTCTGCTAGCTTTTCTTGGTAGGCAGCTTGAGCTGCTTGACTAGCTTGATGAGTCGCTTGACTAGCTTGTTGGTTGCGCTGACGGATAGCTTCATTTTCAGCCTTGATTCGCTCGATTTCAGTTAACTTCGCCTCATAGTCTGCCTTTAATTGGGCATTCATGGCATCAGCTGCTTCTTGGGCTTGTTTGTTTTGTGCATCTACTTGGGCTTGACCAGCTTCATTTTTAGCTTTGGTATCAGCTTCCCCTTTAGTATTAAGAGCGTCAACTCTAGCTTTTTCATCACGATTAGCTTGATCAATAGCTTTATTTTCCGAAACTGCTTGATTAATAGCTGTTGTGTTGGCTTCTTGCTTAGTTGTAGCTTCTGTGACAGCTTTAGTTTGTTTCTCTAAATCGGCTTGCGCAGATGATAAGCTATCATGCGTGACCTTATCAGACTGTTTTACAGTAACACCTGCTTCTTGAGCTGTTGTGACAGCATTATCCCATTCAGTGTTGCTCACCTCTGATACCAACTCCCCTGACTGCTGACCAGCTTGATGAGCTAGCTGTGTTTGATCAGCTGTTGGAGGTGTTTGTAGCGTTGTTAAGTTAGTCGCTGGATTTAAAGGAGTTACGTCATCCGCAGAAACACTTGTTGTGCCCATAAGAACTAGGCTCCCCAAAGCAATAACTGGAACTAAACCGTAGGCTTTGGATTTACGGAAATAGCCGTGTCCTTTCGTTTTCAATGTGTTCATTTTTAATTTCTCTCTTCTAGGTTGCTTTTTGTGACATTCCCAGGTCATGTAATTAGTGTGATACTTTTTTCTTGACAGCGTAGCCTAAAACCGAAATTAACATCATGCCCAAGTAACCAAGCACGCTTTGTTTATCACCTGTTTTTGGCAAGGTCTTTTTAGCGCCTGTACTATCTGTAATGGTCACTGTCCCATTAGGATTAACATGGCCACCAAGGCTCTCAGGGGTAACGACTTGTGTCCGGCCTGCTTGGTCACGAATAATCACCTGACTGTCCTTAGTACCGATAACTGTTTTGTCTGGTGTGACTGGAATGGGTTTAAAGACCACCTCACCTGTCGTGGTATCCACCTTTTCAATAATGTCTTTTGAGACATTATCTGGGACAAGCTCTTCTTTTTTCTTGTCTTCACTAGGCTTAGGCTTTTCAGGTGTTACTTCTTCTTTAGGCTTTGTTTCCTCTTTAGGAGATTCAACTTTCCCTGGAACCGTTTCTGGTTTATCTTCTTTCCCAGCTGATGGGGTGGTCGGATCCACAGGAGCAGGTAGTTCTTCTTTTGGAGTTTCTGGCTCTGCTGGTTTTGAGGTGTCTGGTAGTTTCTCAGGTTGAGCAGGCGCAGGAGTGACCACTTCCGTTGAAGGAGCAGTCGGATCCACTGGCACTGGGGGCTCATCTGCGTAAGCAAGAGAGGTTGTGAGTAGGGCCACTGTGGTCGCTGTGAGGACACTAAGTAATTGTTTTTTTGTCATAAGAGTTATTCCTTTCCTTTTCGGTGATACCCCCTACCGGTTAAACGTAGCGGGCTTTGTCGGTTGATTCTACGAGCCACTAAAGTATTTTGCGATTTGATGGTTCGTATCTGGTTTAAAATCATCGGGTAAGGGATAATGACATCAATCTCTTTGAGGATGCCGTCCACATACCCTTTTGTCCTTCGAGTCGCATGTCTTGCTCTTAGAGTGATCAGTGTCCCATCTTCTAAGAGCGCTGTAGCGCCTCCTTGTTTTCCTAATTGTTTTAAGTCACTTAGGGTGACTAGTGTTTCATTTTCATCAATCATTGGTTTCTCCTTGATGTTAATAGGCTGAAATGAACAGCCATGCTGGAAGAGGTCTGTCACCTCTTCTCGGTAGTTTTGACACACGGTTTTTAGTCTAGGTACCGCAAACTCCTTCGCCTTAGAGGACAGGTCAAACTCTGGCTTTACGTTAAGTGGTCAGCACTAGCTATCCTTTTCTAGTTACAAACACCGCCCCCTTTTTTCTTTTATGCTTAGACCACGCTGATCAGGACAGTGGGGGTATTTAGTTGACAAAGGACTATGAGCTCGTTTACCTGCTCGAAGCAACAACTGTAGGCGAAGACTAAGGGATAAATCCACTCTAACAGTTGCTGGTTGGAGCAGATAAACTGCTCAGTTCATTAGCTTACTCGGCTTTCTTTTTAACAGAGACTAAGCCAAGGAGCGAGACGAGAGTCATTCCTAATAGGCTTAAAAGCAATAAGGATTGCTCACCTGTCTGAGGAAGGCTACTTTGTGAAGTAGTGGCACCAAGAATCTTTTGATGACCGTGCTTGGCCATCAATTTCACACTAACAGGAGAAGTGTTCTTTGTTTTTGATGATGTTTCTTCTGTTCTCACTGCTACAGTATCAGCCAACTGTGTTGTCCCAGACACGTAATCCGTTACGTGTCCTACTTCATTGACCACAGGAACAGCTTCTTCCCCCTTAGCTTCAATCTTAGCTTTGCTTTCAGCTAATTGTGAGTGGTGTTTCGCAGCTAAAACAGCTTGATAGGCTTTAAAAATGGCTTGATACTGTGCTGCTAGGTCAGCCTCTTTGGCTTGCAAGGTTTTTAAGGTCTCAAGTTCTTGTCCTAAACGAGCACTTGCTTCACCGAGAACCGCCTTAGCTTGGTTTACTTTATCTTGACTGTCTTGTCTCAATTTTGTCACTTGCTTAAGATTCGTCACATAAATCTGTTTTTGGGTAAGGTCAGCCTTAGCCTGTTCGACTGCTTTTGTCGCACGACCAAGATTTTCTTGAGCTACTGAAAGGGCTTGAGCTTTTTTCTCTGGTGGTAAGTTAAAGATAGATTTGGGAATAGAAATTACTTTTTCTTCTGGACTTCTACCAAAGTTTAATAGTTCACGTGGAAGCTGTTTAAATTCATCTTGTAACATGTCACACCTCCATTTTTAGTGCGGTTAAATACTGGTCTAGTTTGCTTTCTGACAGTTTATTTGGATAGTAATAACTGATTAGACTCGGACATGCTTCAGGGAATTTTCTTGCATAGTCACTTTGATCAGCTAAAGCTATAAAACCTTGTTCTTTTTCAATCAGTAAAGCTATTTTCCAGAAATGCACCATCATCTTGTAGAAATAGCCTGAGATATTTTTGATTGCCTTACCTTCATTCTCACCTGTTTTGATTTTGAAAATAAGCTTATCTACTTCACGTTCCAGTTCCAGCGACCAGACTTCACCATAAATCATTTCTTGATGATTCAAGAGGTGACTATAATCTTTTTCAACCTGACGCTTGGCTTGGTAGATTTTGTTTTCAAGGAGCTTCGCTTCTTTGCCAAACAAACTAAGTCGTTGAATGGTTTGGGCAGAGAGAAAACCATGTTGGCCCATTTGGAATGCTTCAGAATCTGATATGAGGTTTAAAGGCGACTCGTTCTCGTATCGATTAGTATCGTTATTATTATCTGTTTTACTCTTCTCTGTCTTTATTGCGTCCGATTTATGGACTTTTTGACGTCCGTTTTTCGGACGTCCGAAAAACGGACTTCCGCTATTATCAAGGAGTTGAGACTCTTTTTGAGACGGTTCTTCTTTTTGGTAAAGAACCTTCCCAAAAGAATCAACTTTTTTTAGTAAGACCCCATCAGCATTGTAGTGCTCTGTCACTTCTAAACTAGCATCAACCAACTGGAGGTAGAGGCGATTAGGTTTATTAAGACCCTGCCTAACTTCACGTAAGAGACCGTGCTCATGCAACTCTTTCTTTATCTGTGTAACCTTCATCTTGCCTTTATCCAGTAACAACATCAAATCTGTAACGGTGAAAATTAAGAAAACTGCTCCATTTTTATCAACATAATCCCTATTACCTTTTTGAAAGGAGCTGATACTTAATTTACAGCGATTAAAGAGTGCTCCATAGGCCAACTTAGCATCAGATGATAGTTCAACATAAGAACTAGTTAGTTTGACATAGCCATTATCATTGTGCTGAATACGAGTAAAAAATATTTCTGGAATCTGGTAAAAGGTCTGGGTAGCTAGTTGGTCAATTGTAATATCAGCCATTGTTATCCTCCAATCACTTGAAGTCTCATTCCTCCATTAGACGGAAAATGAATCAGTTGTTGTTCTTCCAGCTCCTCCACAGCAGTAAGTGCCCTTTCTCGTGACCATCCTGTTTGTTTCATGAGATCTACTATCACCATATTTTTGGTTAATTGCGCTATTGCCGATTGTTTCATTTGGTATCCTTTCCCTTTATTAAAACTTTAGTATTAAAATACTATTTTTCAATATCTTCCCTTTTTAGATGTCAAACCCTTTGTCTCTTTCTTCCTGAATCATCTTACCCTCCTAATACATCACTCATTAACTCTGAGTTCAAGTCCAAAGTAAGCCATAAAGCTTCTTCTTGTGTGAGTTGCTTGACATGATCCCAAGTGCCATTTCTGGAATGTTCATAGTAGGGATATGTTCCGTGTTTATTTCGAGGGCTTAACTCATGGATGATGCCATCTCTTACAACTTCCCATAGAAGGCTTGAAGGTTTGTAATAATAACCATTTCTTAACCAAATTCTGTTTAGATCATCATATGGAGATGCTTTCTCTTCTTTAGGAAAAGTTTCAGAATCTGAAACAGTCACTTCTTTCTCTTCATCAAGATCTATCACTTCAAATATGTCTAGAGTTTCAATATCCATGATGATTTCAATATTATTTGACATCTGTTTTGTGTCCTTTCAGCAGTTTTAGGCAACGAAAAAAGAGAACGAATTTCTCGTTCTCTTAAGCTATAGGGTATTCAATTTTACGTTTCCCAAAACTCTAGACACTTACCGTGCAATTGATAAACTTTTGATGACGGTATTTCCAACTTTTTCTAACGCTTTTTTTAAGGTGATAATAGTGCTACCCGTAGTATAAATATCATCGACTATCACTATTTTTTCTGGAATTTCTTCGTTAACAATTAACTGATAATGTCGTTCTGATAATAAACGTTCTTTTTTATTTTTTGACGATTGGCGATCAGTATCAAGTCTCTTAAACAGATTAACATAGCTAATATTTCCAGCATCAAGAATAGCAGTCACTTGATTAAATCCTCTTTCTTGATAACGTTCCTTACTAACCGGAACCGGAACAGGTGTAAATCCTCGGTAGTTTTTTTGAATCATTTCTGCTAGTTCCTGCGCAAAAACCTTTCTTAATAGATAATCACCTTGAAATTTATATTGACTAAAGTACGCCTTCATAGCTGGATTGTAACGATACAAACTTCTGTGGTCCACCTTATATCCTCTTTTTTTCCACTCTAAGCAATCCTTGCATGAATCCTCGTCAGAAACAGAGCAACAAGTGAGACAAGCATTCTGATCAATTTTTTGAAAACTTTGTTGACAGTTTTGACAAATGAATGATTGCTTACACCTCAAAAAAAGGATATCCGTTAAGTTTAATTGTATCTGACTAGTTTGTTGACATATTAGACAAGTCATTTTGATAACCTTTCTGGTTCATTTCCTTGATTTCTTTTCTTGCTTTAAACATCGCATTGCTTACGCCATCATGAAAAAAATATAGGGTTCCTGTTGGTCTCTTACTGGACCTGCCGACACGTCCTGAGATTTGAACTAAGCTTTGAGGAGTGTAAGCCCGGTGGTGAGCTGCAATAACAAAAACATCAACACATGGAAAGGTGACCCCTCTTTCCAAAAGGGTTGTTGTGACCAAAATGGTCTTTTCTCCTTGGCGAAATGCCTCTACCTTTTCCACCCTATTGTCAGATTGACTGGAAACACATGCTATTCTTTCTTTTGGGAATTCCTTTTTTAAAAGCGCTGTTACAACTTCTGCTGTGGCAATAATTGGCAGAAAAATTAAGAGTGGATACCCCGATTGCCTTTGCTCTTTGATTAATCGTACCAACAATCGAGGTAATTTCTTCTGATGAATAGCCTTTAAAATATTAAAACTTCTAACAAACTTAGGAACTACTAAGGGCATATTATGAAAACGCCTTGCAAGGGTTAGTTTTTCCAGCTCTTTTCTTCTGACCTTTTCTTCTAATTCTCTCGTTGAGGTGGCTGTTAAAAAAAGCTTACTGGCATCTTCTTTTGCTGCCTGACTGACTGCATGATTTAGCTGGAGATTATCAACAAATGGAAAGGCATCCACTTCATCAACAATGAGTAAATCAAAAGCTTTATAAAATGTCAATAATTGATGAGTTGTTGCTACTATGATCGGACTTCGTTGATAGGTAGGAGAGGTGCCATGCATAAGACAAACTTGGCAAGAAAATGCCTTGCTTAATCGTTTTTCAAGTTCGATACAAACATCCACTCGAGGGCTGGCTATACAAACCCAGCCACCAGCATTAACAATTTTTTCGATAACAGCATATATCATCTCTGTTTTCCCTGCACCCGTTACAGCGTGAACCAAGGTTTGCTTCTGTTCTTGACTATTTTTAACCAGCTGCTGTGATATTTCTTCTTGATAAGGGGTTAGTTTTCCCTCCCATTTTAGGTAGTTTCCTTTTGGAAAAGGTTTTGGATCAACATAATAAAGGGGGGTATCGGATTGATTTCGTCCAAAAACAATACAAAATCGACAATAATATGCTCCACTAGGTAAATGTGTCTCTTTGCCAATAGAATTATTACACCGCTGACAAGTAACTAATTCTCCCTTTATGACAATACTTTCTAAAGTTTGTGCCATTTCTTTTTCGTTTTCCGTTAATTGTCGTTCAAGAAGTAACCTGCCATATTTATTTTCCATATCTCCCATACCTTATTATTCGATATTTTTGCTAATTTTTGGCTTTTCTTGTAAAATTTTCTTATGGAAAACTATAAAACAATTAAAACAGATGGCTTTTTTGAAGAAACCATCAAAAAATCCCGTTTTATCTGCCAAATTAAGCGCATTTATACTGAAGAAGAAGGTCGGACTTTCATTACTAAAATAAAAAAAGAGCACCATAAAGCCAATCATTCTTGCTCTGCTATGATCATTGGAGGGAATGGTCAAATGAAACGGTCTAGTGATGATGGGGAACCTTTTGGAACAGCTGGTGTGCCTATGCTTTCTGTTTTGGAAAAGCAAAATTTAACAAACTTGGTCGTTGTTATAACACGCTATTTTGGTGGTGTTAAACTAGGGACTGGCGGTCTGATTCGGGCTTATTCTGGGATAACAGTAGCTACCATTAAGAAACTCGGTGTGGTCGAGGTCAAGAAACAAGTGGGACTTGAATTAACACTCTCTTACCCTCAATACCAAACCTACCCTCAATTCTTAGAAAAGATAGCTCTAGCCGAAACCGAAACTATATTTTCAGACACCATCAAAACAGCTATTTATTTTGATCCTGAACGTGAGGAAGAACTGATTACTACCCTAACAAATTATTATCATGGTAAGATCACCTTTACCAAAATCAATCCTAAAATCATTGAACTCCCCTTAATACCATTTGATAATGATACGTGATAATTCTTTATTATCACAGTGATAGTAAATCAGTATTTTACTTTGGTTTGATAACCTATTATACTTGAAGAGACGACTATATATAAAAAAGAGGTTATTATATGACTAAGCTTTACCATAACATTACAGAATTAGTTGGGCAAACCCCTATTATCAAACTTAATCATTTAGCGCCAAAAAACGCAGCTGATATTTATGTCAAGTTAGAAGCCTTTAATCCAGGTTCTTCTGTTAAGGACAGAATTGCTTTGGCAATGATTGAAAGTGCTGAAGCTAAGGGTGTTATCAAACCCGGCGACACCATTATTGAACCAACAAGTGGAAATACCGGTATTGGGCTTGCGTGGGTTGGAGCCGCTAAAGGCTATCGTGTGATCATTGTAATGCCTGAAACCATGAGTTTAGAAAGGCGTCAAATTATTCAAGCCTATGGGGCAGAACTCGTTTTGACACCGGGAAGCGAAGGGATGAAAGGGGCTATTGCCAAAGCTGAAGATTTAGTCAAAGAGTTGGGGGCATGGATGCCGATGCAGTTCAATAATCCTGCCAATCCAAGAATTCATGAAAAAACAACCGGAAAAGAAATTTTAGAAGCCTTTGACAATATGACATTAGATGCTTTTGTGGCTGGAGTTGGTACGGGAGGTACTATCTCTGGTGTTTCTCACACCTTAAAAGCTGTCTACCCTGAGATTGCCGTCTACGCTGTGGAAGCTAATGAATCTGCTGTCCTATCTGGTAAAGAACCAGGTCCTCATAAAATTCAGGGCATTTCTGCCGGTTTCATTCCTAATACACTAGACACAAAAGCTTATGACCATATCATTCGTGTTGATTCCGAGGAGGCATTAGCAACTGCTCGTCTAACAGGAGCTAAAGAAGGATTTTTAGTTGGTATTTCTGCTGGCGCTGCTATTTACGCCGCTATTGATGTTGCTAAAAAGCTAGGAAAAGGGAAGCGAGTTTTAGCACTTTTACCGGACAATGGTGAACGTTACCTCTCAACTAGTCTTTACAATACCACAACAAATTAAACAGAATTTAAATCTCGTTGACATTACTTTGCACACCAATTAACACATGATTGCCATTATAGAAAAAGGGCGTTCCCAAATCACGGGAGCGCTTTTCGTCATATTTAATACGAGATTAAAAAAGGAACCAAGAGGCTACAAGAAGAATTCTCTCGCCTAAACAATTCCAGATTTTCTTAAAAGAATAATAACCGAATTTCGCAAAGAAACTAAATTAATACTGACTCTTCATCATGCTTGCAAGATGTCACAAGTTTATCGTCAGAATTCTACGCTTATTTAAACATTGCCTTTTATCACGACAAATGAAAAGGATATTTTCAAGGAGAGGATAACTGATATTTTTTGTGAACAGAAAGCATTGGGACAAGTCATCACAAGTTACATTTTTTACAATAACAAATGGTTCAAAAAGAAAAGGGCTTAGTCCTGTCTAATGCAGAACCGAATCTCTCAATAATGATTTGTCTAACTTTTTGTCAGAGACATTACTTGTTCAAATTTACAATCCTGTCTGAAGTTCCTTTATTCTTTTTGAAAGAGATATAAACCACGACAGTCGCCTCTGCACGATTTTTTTGTTACAATGAAAGTAAGATTACCTTTAGAAAGGGAACCCAAATGAAACTGATCTCATGGAATATTGATTCCTTAAATGCTGCCCTTACTGGTGAATCGTCTCGTGCGTTATTATCACGTGCTGTTTTTGATACTTTAGTCGCTCAAAACGCTGATATTATTGCCATCCAAGAGACAAAATTACCTGCCAAGGGTCCGACCAAAAAACACTTGGAAACATTGCATCGCTACTTCCCAGATTACCTACAGGTTTGGCGTTCTTCTGTTGAACCCGCCCGAAAAGGTTACGCAGGAACCATGTTTCTCTATAAAAACAACCTCAATCCGATTATTACCTTTCCAGAAATCGGTGCCCCTACAACAATGGACGCTGAAGGTCGCATCATTACCTTGGAATTCGACAAATTTTTCGTTACGCAAGTCTATACACCCAATGCTGGGGATGGTCTTAAACGATTAAAAGACCGGCAAGTTTGGGATCAAAAATATGCCGATTACTTGACTGAATTAGATGCTAAAAAACCTGTTGTAGCCACCGGTGACTACAATGTTGCCCACAAGGAAATTGACCTTGCAAACCCAAGCAGTAATCGCCAATCACCAGGCTTTACCGATGAAGAGCGGCATGGGTTTACCAACTTGCTAGCCCGAGGTTTTACAGATACTTTCCGCTATTTGCATGGAGATGTCCCTAATGTTTATACTTGGTGGGCACAACGCAGCAAAACAAGTAAAATCAATAATACGGGCTGGCGAATTGATTATTGGTTAACCTCAAACCGTCTCACTGACACCATCAGACGCTCTGAAATGATTTCTTCAGGGGATCGGCAAGACCACACTCCAATTCTTTTAGAGATTGATTTATAGCCCTTTGGCAATCAAAACGCTCAACTCAAGCTAAAACCATTTTGTGGTATTAAAAAAGGATCGTCTTTCCCAGTAAGATTATCCTTTTTATATTTTTGGCTTCTTTTATTAAGCTGAAGGGATCAACTAAACTAGTTAATAATAGTTCTTCTTATCCCTTTATGTTAGGTGTTATCTTACGGATTTTGAGGCGGTAAAATTCACTTATCACAAGCTTGGTTCATTACCTATTTCTTGTGATTCATGGTTCAATCGACTATGTTTGATGTACTGAGGGTGTTCATCGCATTAAAAAAGGGAGTTTTCCTAACTGACTCAAGGCCACCATTAATAGCTACTGTTGTTTAATTGAGTGTTTGTTGAAACCGTGATACTCCAGGTCGGATAAGCTTTGAAAGCCCCATGTTTACTTGCCATTTCGCTATCTTTATGGTATCATTTCACAGGTTGTAAGTGCCCAATTTCATAATTATATTAGCACTTTTTACCTCAAAAATTAAAATAGCTAACAACTCATCATATAAATTTATCAATAAAAACCGTAGCACTTGATCGCTTTCGGCAGTTATTGAATTAGTAAAGGAATCAAACACGAATGAACGAAATCATGTCAGATTTTCTGAATAAGGGCTGCTCCAAAGATAATTTTATTGTTGGTCCTTGCTCCATTGAATCCTATGACCAAATTAGATTGGCTGCTTCAAGTGCTAAAAAACTTGGTTACAGCTATTTTAGGGGAGGTGCCTACAAACCACGAACAGCTTCCAGTTCTTTCCAAGGTCTTGGTTTAGAAGGTGTTAAATACCTGTATGAGGTTTGCCAAGAGTTTTCGTTAACATCTGTTAGTGAAATCATGTCTGAAAAACAACTGGATGAAGCATACGACTATTTGGATGTGATTCAGATCGGGGCTCGTAATATGCAAAATTTTGAATTTTTAAAAACCCTATCTCATATTGATAAGCCTATTTTATTTAAACGTGGTCTTATGTCTACTATTGAGGAATTTTTGGGGGCACTCTCTTACCTTCAAGAAAATGGAAAAACCAATATTATCTTGTGTGAGCGCGGTATTCGTGGTTATGATATTGAAACAAGAAATATGTTAGATATTATGGCTGTGCCTATTATCCAACAAAAAGTTGATTTGCCTATTATTGTGGATGTGTCTCATTCAACAGGGCGCAGAGACTTGTTGCTACCGGCAGCTAAAGCGGCTAAGGCCGTTGGAGCAAATGGAATTATGATGGAAGTTCACCCAAATCCTGACCAGGCTTTGTCGGATGCTGCCCAACAAATCAATTACAAACAATTAGAGCAACTCGGTCAAGAACTTTGGGAATCTGGAACATTCTCTTAGCTCTGCTATATCACAATATCTAAACACTTTTTGTTAATCCGTTAAATGCAACAATGAATTGAGGTAATTTCCATGTCACAATCACTTCATGTGACCTCCCACGTTAAGGACTATGATATCCTTTTTACCGATGATATTTTAAAAACACTAGATCAATGCCTTGGTGAGCGTAGACTGCGTAAAATTTTGTTTATTACGGACCAAACGGTCTATGATTTGTATCACTCCCTATTTCAAAAATTATGTCAAACCTACACTGGTTTTGTTCATATTTGTCCGCCAGGAGGGCAATCAAAATCACTTGACATGGCAAGTGTCATTTATGAACGGTTGATTACTGAACATTTCTCCAAAAAAGATTTGATTATTACTATTGGCGGTGGGGTTATCGGAGACTTGGGAGGGTTTGTCGCAGCAAGCTTTTACCGTGGTATTCCTTATATTCAAATTCCAACCACTTTACTTAGTCAAGTCGATAGTAGTATTGGTGGTAAAGTTGGTGTTCATTTTAAGGGGCTTACGAATATGATTGGTAGCATCTATCCACCGGAAGTCATCCTTATTTCAACACGGTTTTTAAAAACGCTTCCTCAAAGAGAATTTTCTTGTGGCATCAGTGAAATGTTAAAAATTGGTTTTATTCATGACAGACCGCTATTTAACCAACTTATTGCTTTTCAAAAGCAAGCAACCGACGAATGTCTTGAAAGGATGATTTATCAGTCTATCGCTAATAAAAAAAGGATTGTGGAGCAAGATGAATTTGAAAATAATTTGCGCATGTCTTTGAATTTTGGTCATACTTTAGGGCATGCCATTGAATCACTCAGTCATCACGACTACTACCATCATGGCGAAGCTATTGCAATTGGTATGGTAGTTGATGCTAAATTAGCTGTTAGACAGGGATTACTACCAAAAGATGATCTTGATAGTTTAATTAAGACTTTTGAGAGTTATTACTTACCAACTACTCTCGCTAAAACTGATATACCAGCCGAAGTGCTTTTTGATGTCTTAAAAACAGATAAAAAAAACACAGACCAAACGATTATTTTTATTTTACCAACCCAAGAAGGATTTACCTTTTTACCTGTTGCCAAAGATGATGACACATTTGTCGTTGTTTTAAAAGACTTACTCCAACTTCATTAAAACACACCAAAAACCATCCGCCGTTAATAAATTGTGGATGGTTTTTGTTATACATTATAGCGTTAAATCAAGCACTTTGGCATGATCGATATTTCTAGTAGTTTATAACATCCTATTTCTCACTTTTCTATTACTAGGTTCGCCTTATTTGGTACTTTTGACAGCAATATAGCAAAGATCTCTCCCTGTCTTAGAAAAAAAGTGATGCATTTTTAAAAATTGTGCCCGATTCTCTTTCTTTAGCCCACGCACTATGATTTTTATGGTATCTATAAGCCCTTCATCCTTAATCATCCCAAGCGGAGACATCAAGGACATTTTCCCGTGACAATAGGTCGTTTCTGAAAAACCATTCTGCAAAAATAACGTTCGCCAATCGTTTAAAGATAGGGGAGAAACCGGTATATTAATGGTTTGACGCAGGTCATCAAGAATCTGTTTAGTATTAGGATCTTCGTAAGAAACATCGTGTGTCAATAAACGACCTCCTGGTTTCAAAACGCGTAAATATTCTTTGAGAGCCCTACTTTTGGATTCGTTGGTCAACATCGTTAACATGGCTTCGTTAATGACAATGTCAAAATAATTGTCAGGAAATGGTAGCCTTAAAGCATTAGCTTGAACTACTGTAATGTTGTTTTGGAGCTTTGCAGCCGCAATCCTTGCTTTGGCTTCTTCTAACACCTTGGCATTCAAATCAACCGCTGTGACCTGACAATGAAAGGATTTTACCAAGTCAATTGCAGTCGTGCATCGATTACAAGCAACCTCCAAAACTTGACAATCTCTGGAAAATTGTCCTTGTTCAATCAACCAATTAGTGGCATCTACACCTCCAGGGCGCAAGCGCTTTTTCCCTAGTCTTGCTAAAAATTCATGACCAATTTCTTTTTTGTGCACTGCTATTCTCCTTTGATATTGATGCTTGATGCCTAGCTTAAGCAAAAAAGGGGGAAATTAAGGGACGGCAACAAGTTCTATCTAGCTAGCTTTTAAAAGCCAGTAAAGTGTATTCCTTTTTGTGACAAATCCTTTAAATCTGACTTATCCGCTATTACTATAACATAATTAAGGCAGCTTAAAAAGAGACCAAGTAACTTTTAGTATGGTATGATCTATCTTGATATTAGTTATCAGTCTCGGTTTTAAACAGTAGTTGCTTAATATCATCTACCGGCATTTCTCTTCCTGTTATTAATTTAAAGGCTTCTGCACCTTGGTAAAGCATCATGCCTAACCCATTTATTACTTTTTTAGCCCCATGCTTACGAGCAAAGGCTAATAGTTTTGTTTCTGCTGGGCTATAAACAAGGTCAAAAACAACTAAGTCTGGGCGAATCAACTCTGGATCAGTAATCAAACTCATGTTTTCTAAAGGCTTCATTCCAACACCGGTAGCATCAATATAAATATGTGATTCTCTAATGGACTGCTTAAAGACCGCTTCATCTGCAAGGTCTTGCATACTTACTTTGGTGTTTGTGTCTACATTGATCTTTTTAACCATTTCTTTAGCATTTGAAAAACAGTCATCTTTTTGGTTGAACAGACGAAGTTCCTTAACACCGTCTAAAGCTAATTGAACAGCAATCGCCGTTCCGGCACCACCAACACCTGCTAAGGTAACAATGCGATTTTTCACTGTTACCCCTTCTTCAGCTAAAGCACGAATGGCACCAATTCCATCTGTGATATGACCAACCAGATGTCCTTTGCCATCCTTATTGACGACCGTATTGACAGCACCGGTCAATTTAGCTGCTGGTGATAAGTCATCAAGAAAGGGTAAAATAGCTTGTTTATTGGGCATAGAAACATTTGACCCCCGAATGCCTAGGGCCCGAATTCCCCGCACGGCATCAGCCAGTTGTTCTGGACCAACTTCAAATGCCAGGTAAGCATAATCCATTCCTAATTTGGCATAGGCTGCATTATGCATCTTGGGAGATAAACTATGACGAATGGGTGTTGCAATAAGAGAGACCAACAAAGTGTGGCCTGATAAATGTTCTAACATCAATAGATCTCACTTTCCATCTAGAACTTGATTGGGTTATTTGTCAGCTTGTGTTTTATTTTTCAGTTTTACATATCTCTTTCAGTCAATCCGTGAACAAAAAAGATATGGGCATAAGCATTACAACGAGATGATTCCAACCACCTCGTGAAGAGTGAAAGGCAAATGATTTCTGATCATATCACTCAATACCCATTGCCCACAGAAGAAAATGCATGTAATCTTTCCTAGACGACACGCATTTCCAAAAAAATGTCACAAATTTTATGTTTAAGCAAATTTAATCTCACTGGCAAAGTCATTCTATCATAAATATTAAAGTAAAGAAGATGCTCATTTCTTCTCGGGCATAGACCATCTTGACATTTTTCTGAAATATCAACAGACCAGCCTTTGCCAATTTATCTTAAGATAACTTTCGTAAACGTCGCAATGAGTGCTACTTTTAGCCGATTGATCGTTTTTTAAGTGCTCAAATAAACCACTCACTGGGAGCATTTTTCAACTTACTTGATGGGATAGATACTTTGCTCATACATTAATTCTTTGTCCGAGATCTTGTTTGGAGACTTCAAAAGCACTCCGTTTTTAGCTAAATTAGGAAGTTTAATGGCTACTTAAAAACTTCCTTATTTTACTAATTTCTCCATCTCCCGAATACGAGCAACCGTTGCATCAAATTTAGCTTGGTAGTCAACTTGTTTTTCACGTTCTTTCTCAACGACCTCTGGCTTGGCATTTTGAACAAAGCGCGCATTACCTAGTTTTTTACCTACCATGTCTAGTTCTTTTTGCCATTTGGCAAGTTCTTTGTTAAGACGCATAAGTTCTTCTTCCACATTAAGCATATCAGCAAGCGGTAAGAAAATTTCAGCACCCGTGATAACGGCTGACATAGCCAAGTCTGGAGATGACAAGTCACTTGAAATAACAAGCGTTTCAGGGTTCGTGAAGCGTTTGATATAGTTAACATTGCTGTTGAAGAAGCTTTCTAATTTGTCATCACTTGTCTTGACCAAAATAGTAATTGGTTTAGACGGAGCAACATTTACCTCCGAACGAGCATTACGTACTGCACGAATCAAGTCTTTCAAGCTTTCCACACCATTGTGTGCCACTTCATTTTCAAAAGCGGAGTTAACCGCTGGATATTCTGCTGTTACGATCGAGCTTTCTGAAATTTGACTAAAAATTTCCTCAGTTACAAATGGCATGATTGGGTGAAGAAGGCGAAGGATTTTATCCAAAGTGTAGAGGAGAACTGAACGAGTAATGACTTTTTCGTCCTCATTGTTGCTATAAAGCACTTCTTTAGTCAATTCAACGTACCAGTTGGCAAATTCTTCCCAAATGAAATTATAAAGAATATGCCCAGCTACACCAAACTCAAATTTATCAAAGTTTTCAGTAACCTTAGCAATGGTTTCGTTGAGATTGTGGAGAATCCAGCGATCTGTGACGTTTCCAACTTCACTACCTACTACTTTAGCAACATTAGCTGATGCTACTTCAAGCGTAAGTCCCTCATTGTTCATCAAGATGTAACGGGAAATATTCCAGATTTTATTAATGAAGTTCCAACTAGCATCCATTTTCTCGTATGAAAAACGCACGTCTTGTCCTGGTGCAGAACCATTTGAAAGGAACCAGCGCAAACTATCTGCACCATATTTTTCGATCACATCCATCGGGTCGATGCCATTACCAAGCGATTTAGACATCTTGCGACCTTGTTCGTCACGGATAAGACCGTGGATAAGGACATTTGAGAATGGCTTATGCCCTGTAAATTCAAGTGATTGGAAAATCATACGTGATACCCAGAAGAAGATGATGTCATAGCCCGTCACCAAGGTTGAAGTCGGGAAGTAACGGTTGAAATCTTCAGAAGCTGCATCAGGCCAGCCCATGGTTGAAAACGGCCACAAAGCAGAGCTGAACCAGGTATCAAGGACATCCTCATCTTGAACCCAACTATCACCTTCCGGGGCTTCTTCACCAACATACATGTCACCCCCTTCATTATACCAAGCTGGAATTTGGTGACCCCACCACAATTGGCGTGAAATAACCCAGTCATGAACATTTTCCATCCAGGAAAGGAAGGTATCGTTAAAACGAGGTGGGTAGAAAGTTACGTTATCATCTGTTTCTTGGTTGGCAATGGCATTCTTAGCCAATTCATCCATCTTAACAAACCATTGTGTAGATAAGCGTGGCTCAACCACAACACCCGTACGTTCTGAGTGACCAACTGAATGCACACGCTCTTCAATTTTCACAAGAGCACCAAGTTCTTGAAGCTTTTCAACAACGGCGCTACGAGCGTCAAAACGATCCATGCCTACAAATTCACCAGCCAGTTCATTCATAGTCCCATCGTCATTCATGACATTCACTTGGGGAAGATTGTGACGTACACCAACCTCAAAGTCATTAGGGTCATGGGCAGGGGTGATTTTAACAACTCCTGTTCCAAATTCCGGATCTGCATGCTCATCACCAACTATAGGGATAAGTTTATTGATAATTGGTAGAATAACATGTTTACCAATCAAGTCCTTGTAGCGTGGATCTTTTGGATTAACAGCGACAGCCACATCACCAAACATCGTCTCTGGACGAGTTGTTGCGACTTGAAGGGCGCGTGAGCCATCTTCTAACATGTAATTCATGTGATAGAACGCACCTTCCACATCCTTGTGGATAACTTCGATGTCAGATAGTGCTGTACGAGCTGCCGGGTCCCAGTTGATGATAAATTCACCACGGTAAATCCAACCTTTTTTGTAGAGATCAACGAAAACTTTACGCACCGCTTTTGACAGACCATCGTCAAGGGTAAAGCGCTCACGGCTATAATCCACTGAAAGCCCCATTTTCCCCCACTGCTCTTTGATAGTGGTTGCGTACTCATCTTTCCATTCCCAAACTTTGTCGAGGAATTTGTCACGACCAAGGTCATAGCGAGTAATCCCTTGATCACGCAACCGCTCTTCTACCTTAGCTTGAGTAGCAATACCCGCATGATCCATACCAGGCAGCCATAGAGTATCAAAGCCTTGCATGCGTTTTTGGCGAATGATAATATCTTGAAGTGTTGTATCCCAAGCATGTCCAAGATGAAGTTTTCCTGTAACATTTGGTGGTGGGATTACAATAGAATATGGCTTGGCATTTTGGTCTCCTGATGGCTTGAAAACATCGGTGTCAAGCCATTTTTGATAGCGCCCAGCCTCAACCTCAGCTGGATTGTATTTTGGTGATAGTTCTGTCATATTAGTTCTCCTTATTATTTCTTAATGCTTGTTTCTTTACTTTCATAAATTGACCAAGTGGCGTAACCGTTTCATCAAGTTGACGATAAGCACGAGCCGTCCCGTCACCAAGATAAATTAATGGATTCAATCTACCATGATCGAGATTTCCCTTATCATCTAGCAAGTCTTCATCAATCTGACGACCAACTATTCGTGCAACAATATTTGTATAGGCTCCAAACTCTGAAACATGTTCCACAACACACTCAAAGACTAAATGACAAGCTTCTAAAATCGGTGCATCTACTTTTTCACTAAGGTGATATGCAAAGCCAGTCATCTCTAACTTATCACGGTGGCTGACAAAGCCAGCTTGCTCTACCTCCGCCATGATATTTAGCTGCGGGATGTGCAAAGTGAACTCGTTGTGTTGTTTGATCTGTTTTGTGGCATTATTTGGTGAATAAAGACCTATAACGACCATATCTCCCAAAGTATATGAGGACGAACTCGTTGTGATATTGTAGCCAAAATTATCATCTTTATAGCCCAAAATAATGACTGGAAATCCATAGTAAAGCTTAGAGGTTTCAAAATTTTTCTTCATGATGCACCGTCCTCCATTCGTCATCTGTTAATTCGTAAACACAGTCTTTGCACTTACGCCCTGTTACATCTTCTACGGGACCATCCATTTTAACTAAGTTAAATCCAAGCTTTCTTGCAACAGCTTGACTCTGAGTATTGTAGTCATAACATTTAAGAACCACTTTTTCAAGCCCCAGTCGGTCAAAACCCACTGTCAATAAAGCCGTAGCCGCTTCTGGCACGTAACCATTTCCCCAATAGTCCGGATGAAGAGCATAGCCAATTTCCAAAATAGTCTCACTATAGCGCTTGTTAAAGTCCACCGAACCAATAACCCTATCTTGTCCCTTGAGAGTAATCCCCCAACCCGATAGAAGCCGCTCTTTCTTCAACCGTTTCGGATAGATTTGCTCAATATAGTAGATCTCATCTTCTAACGTATCAACAAGAGGTGCTCCTATTGGAACAGCCACCTGTGGCAAGCTGACATAGGCTAGCATATCTTGCGCATCAGCCACTGTCCGCTGACGTAGCAACAGTCGGTCCGTTTCGACATCAGGCAGACAATTATTTTCGATTTGTCCAAGTATTTTAATCATTATTCTCCTCTGCGATGATTTCTATTTTGATTCGGTCTGGATCTTCACAGTAAAAAGCAAAATGAGTAGAACCTCCCGCATAAGGATAAGTGTCTTCATAGAGCATAGGTACTGCTTGGTTAACCAGTTGGTCTTTTAACGCTTGAACATCTTTACGACTACCACCATAAAAAGCCAAATGATTCAACCCACTGTGACAACGATGGTAAACTTGGTCAGCGTATTCGTCTTTCACCTGAACAAAAACCAAATACTGCTCCGCTTTTTTAAAAGAAAAACCTTGAGCCCAATCTTGATAAAGGTGATAACCCAGCTTAGGTAAGAGAAAATGGTAAAAAGTGCGACTTTTTGCCAAGTTAGAAACATAAATTTCAATATGGTGCAGCATAAATTTCTTCTCCCCACATATCCTAAAAAACAATCACATTGGCAAGTGTAGACACCGAATCATGACCTCTTGTAACAGAGATATTCTTTTTTGTAAAAACATCACTTTCTGTCACCTCCAAGTTCAGAAATTTCCTCTAAACTTTTGAGAACTTACTTTCTAAAGTTTCAAAAATCCCCATCTAGCTTGCGCTAGACAGGGACGAATTTCGTGTTACGATTTCCGCGGTACCACCACTGTTTCAGACCACTAAAAGAATCTGCTACTTGTCATATCTGATTAGTTACCCTCAGCTACATGCCTTGACATCTGTGCGGATTTCTCAACGCTACCGCTCTCTGTAACAAACAAACTCAACACACCTCTGATTGCTAATATTCTAACAAATTTATGGACATTAAGCAACGAGAAGACGATTATTTTTTAAAGCCAGCACCATTTTCTACTAATTTTTTAACCGTTGCTGGACCAATGCCTTTAAGGGCAAGAATTTCTTCTTCCGTCCATTGGTTAAAGACTTCTGCCGAATGAATACCTTCAGCATACAAGGTTTCAACAAGATCTGAACGAATACCTTCCAAGATCGGCTGTGCTGCAAAGGTTTCTAGCGATCGACTAGCTTTATTTGTCGCTAAGTGTTCAACCGTTTGACTTCCTTTTTTTACAAGGTCTTTACCAGCAGAAATAGTTGTATCCATAACTGCTTCAATCCCCTCCACCGCTTTATCAAAAACTTGGCTTGCTTTTGTTAGCAGCCCTTGTCGTTTCATCTCCAATTTTAAAGCTTTTTTACGATTCTTTTGTTTTGCCACTTTTCTTATCTCCTTATTGTCGTTAATAATGTCTAGCACCAAATAACTCATCTGGAACATCATGAAAGGCTTTGCCATTCTTATAATTGTCAAATTTTCCCAGTAAAAATTCGTAAGCATCTAACTTGCTTTCATAGCGAATAAAGGCATCTTTAGCTCTTTCGTCACCATCTTCTTGAGCAACCTGTTGACTAGTTGACATGGCTAGACGATTAACTTGAACTTGAGTCTTAACCCAATTCTCAAAGTCTCTTAGAAACACTTCCTCATAAGACATGCTTAAATTCCTCTTTCTGAAATTATCCTCACTATTATACCATAAGGCTAGCTTCTTGTACCACTTTACTAATAACTGCATTAATATTGGTAATTTTTCGTTTTGGAAGATGATCAGTTTATTGTTTTCTCTATTTTTTAAGAAAGTCTTGCATCAACGAATAACTTATAGTATCATATAAAAGTAGCCGCTGTAGTTAAATGGTATAATAAAGCAATGGTAATGCTTCGTTCCGAGTTCGATTCTCGGTGGTGGCATGTCATTTAGTAGGTATCACACTATTAATGACCATACTGATAGGTTTATGTAGGAGACAGTTATTTACTATTGTTGTAACTGTCGATAGGTTTAAGGATCCCAAAAGGAGTTTAATGCACTGTTGTAAAAATAACATTGTGTTAAGCTCTCTTTTTATGCCTTTATCATCGTTAAGTCAAAAGATGTGTTGTTCTGTATGTTTTATAGTAGCATCTGGTGATCACACAATTCAAAACAAGAGATCACTCTTCTTTAAATTCTGTATGGCGATTAACCGGTTAAAAACGACAAGCTCTTAATACTTGCCATTCTTTTACTCTCACGAAAATATCCAAAACTTTTTATGATAACTCTAAATCCTCATAAGGCTTGCGATAACCAATTTGTAAGACCTTTCCATCTTTCACTAAGATAGGACGCTTAATCAACATCCCATCTGCGGCTAAAAGTGCTGCCGCCTCTTCCAAACTAAGTGTAGCAACCTTGTCTTTTAGTTCTAATTCACGGTAACGATTCCCACTAGTATTAAAGAAATTCCTAATGGAGTAATCTGAAGTCTCCATCCATTCTTTTAAGACTTGAGCCTTAGGCGGATTTGTCTTAATATCAATGGTTTCAAATGCATCAATCAACTGCTTTAATTCAGCTATTGCCCTTTGGCAAGTGGTGCATTTTGGGTATTGGTAAATAGTAATCATCTCTTACTCCTTTAATATTAAAATGGTTTCATGGTTTAATAACCAAGCTTTTTTATCCAAACCGCCTGCATAACCTCTTAATTGACCATCTGCTGCTAAAACACGGTGGCAGGGAATAAAGAGACTAATGGGATTGCGTCCAATAGCACCACCAACTGCCTGAGCAGACTTACAATTTAGTTGCCCTGCAATTTGACCATAGGTCACAGTTTCTCCATAAGGAATGGCTAGCAATGCTTTCCATACACTCTTCTGAAAAAGAGTTCCTTGTGGCTGTATCTCAATTGGAATTGTTTGCATTTCTCCATTAAAATAAGTATCCAACCAAGCTTTAGCTTGATGTAAAATCGGGTTGAAACCTTGCAAGGGGACTTCTTTTAAACCCATTTGAAAATGCACCTGACCTAAAAACCATGCACCAACTAAGGCTTGATCCGTTGCAACTAGTGACAACTCCCCTATCGGAGTTTGGTAATGACATTCATATAAGACCATCAACATTCTCCCTTGCTTGATTAAAAGAACCATACAAAGGGTGTTACAGTACTTCCCTATTGCACTAGTGAGTATAGCATAATGTCCTTTATTTGACAAAGATGTTTCTCATCTGTCAGTCCAATTCATGGTATAATAGCGACAGATAAAGGAGACTAAAAAATGATTAAAGAATTTTGTGCAGAAAATCTTACCTTGCTATCCAAATTAGATGCCCACCAAGTCAATCGTGTAGAGCTTTGTGATAATCTTGCTGTCGGTGGTACCACGCCATCTTACGGTGTTATTAAAGAAGCTTGCACCCTCTTACACGATAAAAACATTAGTGTGGCTACCATGATTCGCCCTCGTGGTGGAAACTTTGTTTATAATGACCTTGAATTAAAAGCCATGGAAGAAGATATTTTAAAAGCCATCGAAGCCGGTTCTGATGCCCTCGTTATGGGACTGTTAACAACTGAAAATCTCCTGGATACCGATGCCATCGAACAATTATTACCTGCCACTCAGGGCTTACCTCTCGTTTTCCATATGGCTTTTGATTTGATCCCAGTTGAGCAGCAACAAGAAACCATCGACCAACTCATTGATTACGGTTTTGTGCGTATCCTAACACATGGTTCACCAAAATCTAATCCCATTTCTGATAATGTCACTCATCTTAAAAACATCGTTTCTTATGCCGATCAGCGTATTGAAATCATGATTGGTGGCGGAGTAACAGCAGCCAATTGTGAGAAGTTATGCCAATTAACAGGAACCACTATTGTACACGGAACTAACATTGTATAATACCTAAAAAGAACATCACATAGAAAATGATGTTCTTTTTTTATTCAACAAATGTAACATCATCTGATACGACTCTTCCTGATGAGAAAACTAGGGTTATGATGCCTGGGAAGAATAGTCTAAGCATCGCCAATCCTTTTGAACTACCAAAATGCGGGCAACATAACAAATGGTAATCGCCCAACCAATAAATATAGAACCATTTATTATCTTATCAAAAAGTGATGGTATGTTTTATAAAACCACCATGCTATAAAAAATACTATTCCTAAGTAAACAGACAATAAACCATATAGGACTAACAAGCCCCATTGATGTTTCTATCCTGGGAATAATATCCTACTGTTGTAACTGGTGAAATTGGTGATAAAGGTCTTGCCGATTGACCTTGTAAGCTTTCGCAATGGTTTTGATGGCTTGATTCGGTTTGACACCTGTTTCAATTTCCTTTTGCACAAGTGCAATCAAATCTGCTTTTTCTACCGTCTCAATTTGTTCTTCTTGATCAGCACCTGCTACAATAAGCAAACATTCTCCTTTTAATGGGATTTCTTCAATATAGGTCAAAATATCTGAAATTGTCCCACGTTGATACTCTTCAAAAAGCTTTGTTAATTCTCTGACCACTACTACCTGACGGTCTCCATAACAAGCTAACATATTTGTTAAGGTATCTTTGACACGGTAAGGTGACTCATAAAAAATCTGTGTCTCTGGATAGGCTAATTTACTTGTAAAAAATGCTTTTTGCTGCCCTGCTTTTCTCGGCAAAAAACCATAAAAGGCATGCGGTTGTGGAACCAGCCCACTTGCAATCATAGCTGTAATGCCTGCCGATGCTCCTGGTAGAGCAACCACCGTTAGCTCGCTTGCAATAGCTGCTTTGACCAAATCATGTCCAGGATCAGAAATCGAAGGCATACCCGCATCAGAAACTTGTGCCAAAGAATGTCCTGCCTTCAATAGATCAATCAAGTCAGGAAGCTTCTCATAAGCATTGTGTTCATGAAAGCTGATTTGCTTGGTTTGAATTCCAAAATGCTTTAGCAATAAGCCTGTATTTCTTGTATCCTCTGCACAGATAAAATCAACCTCTTTTAAGGTAGCAACTGCTCTAAACGTCATGTCTTGCAAATTACCGATTGGGGTTGGAACCAAGTAAAGTGTTCCTGATGATTTCTGTGCTTTAAAACTTTTTTGAACCTGCATGACCTTACTTTCTATCTAATAATTCTCTACAAAACATACACTCTTCATCATTTTCACGACGTTGTCCGTAGAAAAAATTACAGATGTGAAAACCTTCATCATAAATGCTTTCTAAATGATCTTTCCCTTGTTTCGAAGAATGTTTAGCAAGGGTCTCATGCTCAAGTTGCGATAAACGCTCACGTAATTTTGTATTTTCTAGGCGAAGAATGGTATTTTCTTCCACCAGTGACTGGACTTGTTTTTTCATGGCTTCAATTTCAGCTAAAGTAACCATTAAATTTTGTGAAAATCCATCAAAAGCATCGAATAATTCTTTTTTATTCACCTACTTTAACCTCCTCTAAAGCATATGTCGTTAAGGCCACCTGATTGCTAAAACGAACCTTAATGGTACCTGTAAAAATATCAATAGCCACAACGGTTGCTGACCCATTTGCCGTCTCCACTATGGTACCATAATCAGGAAATTTTTTCTTGCTTTCTTGATAAAAAGAATCTTCATAGTGAAGGCAGCACAACAAGCGACCACAATAACCTATTGATTTCCCAAAATTGAGTGAAAGACCTTGATTTTTTAGCATCTTGATTGAAACTGGCGGGAATTCTCCCAAAAAGCTTGAGCAACAAAGTGGACGCCCACAAGGACCAAGTCCCCCATAAACCTTAGCCTCCTCGCGACTATTAATCTGATGTAACTCAATTCTCATTTTGAAATAAGCAGCTAAGTCCTTTAACAACTGACGAAAATCAACCCGATCTTCTGCTGAAAAGGTAATCAAGACATAATGGCGCTCCAAAGGAAAAACAATATCAATCAGCTTCATTTCCAAACCATTTTGAGCAATCAAGGTTAAAACCTGATCTTTTGCAGCACTAGCAAATTTGATATTTTGCTCATAAGCTCTTTTGTCCATTTCAGTAGCATGTCTTAAAACTATTGGTAAATCTTTCGGAAGCTTATCTTCTGAAAAGTTTTTTCTAGTTTGACAAACCTTAACCAAATGACTTCCCTTACTTCCTTTCGCCACCACCAACGCTCCTTTCGGAAAGTCATGTTCTGTCCGAGCATATTTGACAAACTCCGTTTCACCATAATGAATTCCAATGACACTTATCATGAGATCACCATATATTCTAACGTATTTTGGAAAGTGACATTGCTTTGCCACATGAGTCTGGCCTGGTAGACAGCCTCCAAATTTTTGAAAACCCGTTTTGATTGGTTTCTTGCCAAAAGTAGGGTCAAGAGAGTTAATATTAATTCTTGCTCTTCTTTATCTGGAGCAATTTGTACTAGACGGTTAACTGCTAAATATGCCTGCATCTGATCTTTCAACCAGATAGAGACAAAATGCTCTGATCGATTCATCAACTCTAAGAGTTTGCTATCTTGCACTAAGGTCTCTAGCTGACTACCATTTTTTGCCAGCTTGGCCACTAAATCTGCTTGACTTTTCAATAGTCCCTTTTCTTGTGCCAATTGAGACAGATAGGCTTCATTTTTTGGAAACTGGAAAACCTGTGTTCGACTTTTGATAGTCGGCAACACCTGATTATCATTATTGGTCAGTAAAAAAATATAGGCTTGCCCTTGAGGCTCCTCAATATATTTCAAAAGACTGTTAGCTGCATTGTTGTGCATTTTTTCGCAATCTTTGATAATGAAAACCTGCTGTTTCCCCTCATAGCCTGTCTGTGAGAAATTAGCCATCATTTCTTTAACCATATCGGTTTTGATTACCTGACCGGTGGGCTCTAGGACCGTCACATCCGCAAAATCACCTTGATCAATCAACTGACAAGAGCGACAATCCCCACAAGGAGTTTGACCAGTTTTGTGCTCACAAAAGATAGCCTTGGCTAAAAAAAGAGCCATGTCAATATTGGCAAAATCGCCTGAAAAAAGATAGGCATGATTTAGGCGATCCTTCTTTAAAATCTCTTGAAACGCTTGATAAATTCTTGGAGCCTTTTGCGCTAAATCCATTCCCATCCTCCTTTTTCTAGGTTTTAATTAAGGTTAAAACAGACCCTAAGGCAACTTCAACCACTTTTTCTAAAGGTTTTGAAGCATCAATCGTTACAATTCGATCTGGCTGCTCTTTGGCTAAGTCTAGATAACCTTGACGCACCCGTTGGTGCATATCTATTTTTTCCAAATCCAAACGATTCACTTCCCGATTTTTATTGGCCTCAATCCGGGCTAATCCAATTTCAGAAGGCACGTCAAAATAGAGTGTCAAATCAGGTTCCAAACCATCTGTTGCAAACTGATTGAGCCACTGAATCTCTCTTTTACAAAGGCCACGACCAGCCCCTTGATAAGCGACGGAACTGTCTGTAAAACGGTCAATAAAAACCAAGTGACCCGCTTCAAGGGCTGGTAACACTTTCTCAACCAGATGCTGCCTACGGGCTGCAATATAAAGTAAAAGCTCAGTTTTATTATCCATAGCTGTATGGTGGACATCTAAAATAATCTCGCGAATATGCTCAGAAATAGCAACTCCACCAGGTTCTCTTGTCACCACAATCTCTTGTGTCACACTGTCGTTTAAAAGCGGAATCAGTTTTTCCAAAACACTGGTTTTCCCTGCACCATCTGGACCTTCAATCGTTATCAGTTTTCCTTTGATCATCTTATTTCCTTAACTCATTTACTAGCTCTATTCTACCAAAAATTAATCAAAAAAACACTGCTAATTCTCTTAGCAGTGCTCGATTTTATACTAAATCAGGCTTGGCGAGTGTTTTTTCAACAGTTTCTACCTCAACACCTGTCTCCTCTAGCTTTGCTCTCAATAATTGCAGGTTAACAGTGCCATCAATTTGAATTTCAATAACTGTTTTTCCATTTAGGCGATTAGCAATAACCGTCCGACGAATATTGAGATTTTCCTGTGAAATACTTTCAGCAACCTTAGCTAAGACACCAACCGCATTCTTTGCCAACAAAACGACGCGAATACCTTCTAGTCCGTAACCAGAAACTTCCAAGAAAGCTTTAAAGACGTCACGATCGGTAATAATCCCAACCACTTGATTGGCATCGATAACTGGTAAGACACCAACCTTGTGAATCATCATTTCGTAAATGGCATCTTCCAAACTAGCTTTTGGTCCAACGGTCACGACCTGACGAATCATAATATCACGAATTTTAGTTTTATTTAGTAAGTAGTTCATTTCGTAAATGGACAAACTAGTTGCCTTTGAAGGGCTAGCATCTGCCATGGTTCCTTCCGTAACAAGTCCAACCAAACTCCCATTTTCAATAACAGGCAGACGTCTCAACCCCTTATCACGCATAAGATCTGTGGCATGTGCAACACTTTCTTCGGGTGAAATGCTGATAACATCCCTTGTCATGTAATCTCTAACTGACATGCTTTCTCCTTTTTATTTTTTTCTAATATACCGATATAATCTAACCACCAAGATAGGCTTTTTTGACTTTTTCAGATGCTAATAGATCCTTACCACTTCCTGAAAGAACCACTTCCCCAGTTTCTAATACATAGGCTCGGTTAGCAATAGATAAAGCCTTATTAGCATTTTGCTCAATTAAGAGAACTGTTGTTCCTTGCTTTTGGATAGCTTGAATAATATCAAAAATTTCCTTGATAAATAAAGGAGCTAGTCCCATAGAGGGTTCATCAAGCAACAAGAGTTTTGGCTGACTCATCAAGGCTCGTCCCATAACCAACATTTGCTGTTCACCACCTGATAAAGTGGCAGCATCTTGGTGTTTTCGTTCCTCAAGCCTTGGAAAACGGTCAAAAATAAGGTGAAGATTTTTTTGATTCTCTCCACGATTACGATTGAGAAAAGCACCCATTTCCAGATTTTCCATAACGGTCAAACCTGAAAAAACATGTCGTCCTTCTGGCACTTGAGAGAGACCTGCTGCTACAATTTTACGGGCAGGTTGTTTTAATATATCTTGACCTAAAAAGGAAATACTTCCTGATTTTGGCTTGACCAAGCCTGAAATGGTTCTTAAAATAGAAGTTTTACCTGCACCATTAGCACCTATTAAGGTAACGACTTCACCTTCATTAACATCGAAGGAAACATCTCTAACAGCTTCAATAGCACCGTAACTCACCGATAAGTTTTTGACAGATAACATTCCCATCAGAGGTCACCTCCTAAATATGCTTCAATAACACGTTGATTCGACTTAATCTCTTCTGGGCTACCCTGTGCAATCAAACGACCATATTCTAAAACATAAATACGCTCTGTCACTTCCATAACGAGACTCATGTCATGCTCGATCAAAATAATGGTTATCCCAAATTCCGTCTTAAGTTGACGAATTAGGGCAGTTAATTCTGCGGTTTCTTGTGGATTCATTCCAGCAGCTGGCTCATCTAAAAAGAGGATTTTAGGCTTGGTTGCTAAGGCACGAACAATTTCCAAGCGTCGTTGTTGGCCATAAGGCAAGTTTTTAGCAAGGGTTTCTGCATCACCATCCAAGTTAAAAATGGCTAACAAAGATAAGGCTTCTTCTTTCAATGCTGCTTCTGCTCGATAATACTTTGGCAACCGTAACAAGCTGGCTAAGAAATGGGATTTGTATTGATTAGCCAAGCCAATCAATACGTTTTCCAAAACCGTCATGTTTTTAAAGAGTCGAATATTCTGGAAAGTCCTTGATAACCCTAAAGAAGCAAGTTTATAAGGTGTTTTACCATTCAAAACGTTTCCATCTAGCGTAATAGTCCCCTCACTTGGTTCGTAGACAGCCGTCAAAAGGTTAAAGAGAGTTGTTTTTCCAGCTCCATTAGGACCAATCAGCCCCACTAATTCACCTGCTTCAAGGGACAGATTCACATCACTAACAGCTGTCAAACCACCAAAATGTTTACTTAACTGTTTTACTTCGAGCAGTGCCATCTAGCTCCCTCCTTTTTTTGATAGTAAGACTGATAACTGGAGTTCTTTAGTCCCAAGTAGACCACCTGGTCTAAAGACCATGACAAGAATCAAGGCTAAAGAATAGATAATCATACGAATATCAGAGAAATTTTGTAAATACATATTTAAAATTCCTAAAACAACTGCCGCCACAATTGTTCCTGTCATCGACCCTAAACCACCTAAAACGGCAATAATAAGGTAATCAATAGAACGCATAACGGTAAAGTCTTTTGGAACAACTGTCCCGATATAGCCAACGTATAAAGAGCCTGCAATACTCGCTGTCATTGCTGCAAAAGCAAAGGTCAAGACTTTTACTTTAGTGGTATTAACTCCCATTGATTCTGCTGCAATTTCATCTTCACGCACTGAAATAACGTGACGCCCAACTGCGCTCCGAATAAAATTCAGCATTAAAACCGCAATCAAAACAACAAAAGCATAAACGATGGGCCAAGAAGTGTATTGTAAAATACCTGTTAAACCGGCAGCGCCGTTCGTGACCTCACCGCCATTAATAATTGCAATCCGAATAATTTCAGCAACACCAAGCGTTGCAATTGCCAAATAATCTCCTTTTAAACGCAGAGTCGGAAATCCCACAATAATAGCAATTAAGCCTGCAATCATGACTCCTACTAACATAGACATATAAAATCCGAAATAAGTTGGTATTTGCTTGGTCAAAATAGCAGTCACATAGGCACCCACTGCCATAAATCCTGCCTGTCCTAAAGGAAATTGACCCGAAAAACCAAGTACTAGATTAGTTCCCATAGCCATTATAATCGCAATCCCAATTCCCATTAAAATTTGAACATAGTAAGGACCTAGAATGCCTGATCCAATCAAAATTGATAAGATAATGTAGAGAAGAACAAGACCAGCTGTCCAAGTTAAGATTGATCTTAATTGTTTTTTCATGACTTATACCTTCTCCTTTACATTTTTTCCCAAAAGACCAGCAGGTCTGATCAACAAAATCACAATCAAAACAGCATAGACGACTGCATCACGATAACTGGATAAACCAACAGCCGTTGAGAAAGTTTCAAGCAAACCAATAATAAATCCTCCAAAAGCAGCTCCTGGAATAATTCCTATGCCACCTAAAACAGCTGCCACAAAGGCTTTCAGCCCCGGTGTCATCCCCATAAGAGGATTAATCGAATTATAATAAAGCCCAATTAAAACCCCTGCTGCACCAGCAAGAGCTGACCCCAACGCAAAGGTAAAACTGATGGTCGAATTAACATTAATTCCCATAAGTTGCGCAGCATCACTATCAACCGAAACAGCTCGCATGGCTTTCCCCATCTTGGTTTGTTTCACAATAAATTGCAGAGCTAACATTAAAGTCAAAGAAACCACTAAAATAATAACTTGCACATTGGTCACGCTAATTGGACCTAAACTGTATTTCACAATGTTTAGAGCCTGTGGGAAAGCTCGCGCTTCTGCCCCGACAACATAAACCATACCATACTCCAATAGAAAAGACACACCAATCGCTGTAATTAGCGCAGCAATTCTCGTGGACTGTCTCAAAGGACGATAAGCCAAAAACTCAATCAAGACCCCTAAACAAGCTGTGATAAACATAGTTAAAAACAAAGCAAAGAAAAAATTAAGATGGAGAGCATTCATCAAATAATAACCGATAAAAGCCCCCATCATATAAAGGTCACCATGAGCAAAGTTAATTAATTTAATAATTCCATAAACCATAGTGTACCCTAAAGCTAGCAAAGCATAGACGCTTCCTAGAATGAGACCATTTACAAGTTGTTGGAGCATAAAATACCAAACTTTCTAATTACATAAAAAATATCAAACCTATCATAACTGTCTAACAATTAATAAATACCTTTTCTCTTATCAAATGTTACTAATCGTTAAGAGTTAGGCAATAATATCACTTTGACAGCTAAACAAAAGAAATCGAGGAAACAGAATCGTCTCCTCAATCTCATTTTGACCATCAATCAGCCCTTACAGTTGTTGAGGCTGATTCTTTACCGTCAGTGAGTTCGACAACGGAAACAGACTTAACTGGATTATGCTTTTTATCAATGGTCATAGTCCCTGTAACCCCCTCGAAATCTTTTAATTTAGCCAAATTTTTAGCAATATCAACAGAGGTTTTAGTGCCTTTGGCTGCGTCTGCTGCCATATACACAGAATCATAGGCTAAAGCTGCAAACATCGATGGCGCTACACCATATTTTGATTGATAGGCTTTAGCAAACTGAACTGCCTTATCTGAACTTGATGCAGAGAAACCAGAAATATAATAAACTTTATTAGCATTTGAAGCGCCGGCAAGCTCTACTAATTTTTCATCTGCAAAACCATCCGGACCAACAATTGGTGCTGTGATTCCCATTTCACGTGCTTGCTTGATGATTGTTCCAGTCTCTTGGTAATAACCTGGCATAATGACAGCATCATAGTTTTGTCCTTTGAGCTTTGTCAAAGCCGATTGGAAATCAGTATCTCCTGACTGGAAGGTTGCCTCTGCCACAATAGTGTCTTGGTAAACTTTTTTGAAACGTTTGGCAATCCCCTTAGCATAGTCACTTGAATTATCATAGAAAAGCACTACCTTCTTAGCTTTCAAATGATCACTAGCATATTTCGCTAAAATATCCCCTTGGTAGCTATCAACAAAAGTTGCCCTGAAAGTATAGGGATTGGCTTTGCCGTCACTGGTTAAGGTCAAATTATCTGTTGTTCCAGAAGGTGTAATCAAAGGAACCGCTGCTTGACTTGCATTTGGTGACGCTGCTGCTGTTGCTCCAGAAGTTGCCGGTCCTACTACAACGTTGACCTTGCTTTCAGTTGCCAAATTAGTGGTTACCGTAGCCGCTTCTGAATTATCGGATTTATTATCCTTGGTAATAAGTTCAATTTTTTTACCATCAACACCACCCGTCTTGTTGATTTCCTCAACAGCCAATTTAGCACCTTTTTCTTCCGCACTGCCATAGGCAGACACGCTACCAGTTAACTCCAAGTTTAATCCTAATTTCAACGTTTTTCTAACTTCGGTACCACTAGTTCCTTGCGAACGAGCTCCCGGTGCCGCACTACAAGCGACTAGTGTCACCGTTAACAACAAGACTAAACTTGAAAACAATAATTTCTTCTTCATAACTAATCCTCGTTAATCCCTTTAAAATAATATGTAAACAAGAATACAGAATTATCAGAAAATTGTCAACACTTTTCTTTGATTTTTTAAAATATTTTGAAAAATAACAAAATAACATATTTTTACTTTTTGATTAAAAAAGAAGAGAGTCTAAACCCACAACTACTGTGAATGTAAACTCTCTTCTTTTTAAACCTTTTGAATCTCTTCCTTGGTAGCATCTTTGTTGTCACGATGTAAATTACCAACAAATTGACGATCTATAGTGTCGATAACTGATGGTTTAACCTCTTTGACAAATTTCAGACGACGAATATCTTGCAATTTTGTGTCCAAATCTTCTTTGTTAATGTAAAGCACTAAATAACGTGAGCGTTTTGAATGGTAGTATAAATCACCAAATTTTAACACTTTTCTAGCATCTCGATTGTAATAAAGATAAACCACGAGTCCAATTCGTTCTTGTTTTTGAAACATTATATGCCCTTTTCTTTGATATTTTGGTATGGTCCTGATGGGTGTGATGGTCTTTTTACTGCTAAAGGAAGTCCAGTGTCCACAAAAATGACTTGTGAAACTGCACTAGCAATTTCTTCTGAAATGTCTGCCAAAATCGTCTGAAAATCAACTTGTGCCAAGCGCAGCGTCACTACCAACGGATGACAGTCAATTTGACGCTTTTGAACTAACAGCTCACGACGCCATCTTTTAACCTCAGGTCGAAATGACAATAATTCTTCTTTGGCATCGTACTCTTGCTTAAGTTCTTGAAAACTAAGAATGTCCGCTTGCAACTCTAAATCATCCTCAATAGCTTGTTTGGCTGAAACATATCTCTTGTATTGGTGAGTCTTTTTGAGATCCAAAACAAGCTGGTCAATGGCCTCTTCAATGGCAATTAATTCATCACTAATGATTAACATAATTTGATTATACCACACTTTACTTAAAAGATAAGAGGGAAATATCCTATTGCCCTTCTTTATAAACCGCATCAATACTTACCTAACACCCATTTGCCAAGTAAGGCTATTATTAGTAACCACTCGCTAACAATTCCAGTTTTTATCCCTTTCGTTTAGAGATCTTTTCATCAAAACCTCTCTAAACCGGTAGCCTAAGATAAGTCACTCCAAAATTTACAAATCTTTTCAAACAGTGGACCAAATACTTCAAGTATTAATCTCTAGATCAGGGCTTAGTAGGCACAAGCCTGCTTATACCAACATTCTATCCTCCCAAAACAAGAAAAACACTCCAAGTTCCCCTAGAATGTTTAATGTGGTAATACCCCTTATTTTAAATCATTATTTTCCATGATTTCATCAATGAAACCATAAGTCAAAGTCTCTTCAGCACTCATCCAATAATCACGTTCTGCATCTTTATGGACTTGCTTAATTGTCTTACCTGCATTTTGTGCCAAGATCTTTTCTAAACGATGACGTGTTTTCAAGAGGTGTTCAGCAGCAATCGCCATATCAGTTTGTTGCGTGCCACCACCAGTACCACCCATCGGTTGGTGAATCATGTACTCTGCATTTGGCAACATGAAACGTTTACCTTTCGTTCCTGATGAAGCAATGACCGTCCCCATAGAAGCTGCCATCCCCATAACGATCGTTTGCACATCTGCTTTAATAAAATTCATGGTATCCACGATAGCTAGACCAGCTGACACGGATCCACCCGGAGTATTGACATAAAGATAAATGTCTTTAGTATTGTCTTGGGCATCGAGAAATAACAACTGGGCAATGACAGAATTTGCCATGTTATCTTCAACAGGGCCTGTTAACATGATAATACGATCTTTTAATAAGCGTGAGTAAATGTCATAAGAACGTTCACCACGGCTTGTTTGTTCAATAACAACAGGAATCATAAAAAATCTCCAATCTACAAAGGTGACGATAATCACCCGTTCTCTTTTTATAATGAGTGCCCTTATTATAATTTTTTGGTCAATAAAGGTCAAATAATAAACTTACTTTTAAAAAAAGAGGTGTAAACTAATCAAGATTTCTAAGAAATCAAGCCAGACCCTCACCTCAATCCATGCCAAACACCCGAAAGATTTTCAACAAGAAAATCATGTTTTCTACGTCTGTCATGACCTCAATCACTATGCATTAGTCTTTGTGAGAAGTTTATTTTGTTCCAAAAAGACGGTCGCCAGCATCTCCTAATCCTGGAACAATATAACCATGTTCATTTAAATGGTCATCAAGAGCTGCTGTGAAAATCTCAACATCCGGATGAGCACCTTGAAGTTTTTTGACACCTTCAGGAGCTGCGACCAAGCAAACAAATTTAATATTAGCTGCCCCGCGTTTTTTCAAAGAATCCACAGCAAGAATCGCAGAGCCACCTGTAGCTAACATTGGATCGACAACGAAAATTTGACGTTGATCAATGTCTTCTGGTAGTTTAACCAAGTATTCAACAGGTTCCAAAGTTTCCTCATCACGATACATACCAATGTGACCAACTTTTGCCGCTGGAACAAGACTCAAAAAACCATCAACCATTCCAATACCTGCCCGAAGAATCGGTACAATAGCAAGCTTTTTACCTGCTAATTGTTTTTGCACCGTTTTAGAAACGGGTGTTTGAATCTCTACGTCTTCCAATGGGAGGTCACGAGATACTTCATATCCCATAAGCATTGCAATTTCATTCACTAGTTCACGGAAATCTTTAGTTGACGTTGTTTGGCGCCGTAAAATTGAGAGTTTATGCTGAATAAGCGGATGCGAAATAACTTGAAATTTCCCCATGTTGGTATACTTCCTTCTATATTTTTTACACTTTCATCATTATACCAAAAATCTGAATACTTTGCTTTGGAAATCGTGATTTTTAAAGAATTATCTTTTAGTTGAATGCTTACATGTTAGTCTTTTTTCCACTTGATAAAACAACCACAAAAAGAAATAACTTCTCAGACAATACCACCAATCATCCACAACAGATGCAACAAACTGTTATTTCCGAATTATAGTACAGGTGAAAACACTTCATTTTAGCTTTTTCCAGTAAAAATGCTAAAAATAGTTGTTAGTTGGGAAATATCTGAATACTGAAATGCCAAAAACGTTATTTTCTTGTTGAAAATCTTTCATGTGTTTAGCGTGACTGATCATCTCTTTTTTATTTCATTCTCAATTTTTGACGAAGACGGTTAGCTTTGCTACCAATTAATTTATCCAGCTGCCGAGTCAGTAGGGTCAAGTAAGTATAGACTGCCAGTCCCAAACCACCAATCACTAGTAAGTAAATCAAACTCGTCAAGCGACCTGTTGGTTTAAAGGCATAGCCTAACAACCAATTAGCCATAAAGACAACCAGTCCCATTAAAACTGTTTCAATAAGGGTTAATAAAAGACGTTTTTGTAACAACTTGCGGTTAAATCTTGTCACTTGATGCAAACGATGATACATCAAATAAATTGGCACTAACATAGCAATCGCTGTTGCAAGTATCGGACCATAAGCATGCAAGAGATAAATAAGCGGAACTTGTAAAATCAACTTAATGAGGACACCATAAACAAAATAGTAGACAGCTTTGCGATTTTCAAAAAGAGCTTGGAGCATTGGTGAAAAAAGCGTATAAAGAGCAAGTAAGAAAGTTTGGAATAATACCGCCACAAAAAGTTGAATGGCTCTATCTTCACTGACACCATAAAAAACAGAGTACAGAGGTCTTGCTAAAATAATGGCTCCCGTCAAAGCAGGTAGCAAGAACATAAGCAACATTTCAATATTATTAATAATTAAACGTGCTGCTGCTTTCATATCTTTTTTGACATAATTTTCAGTCAACAAGGCAATCCCGACACCTCCAATAGAAGCCGCCACAGCAATTAGAACCATCGTAATTTTAGCCGGATTGGCATTGAAATAACCAAACAATACCAATAACTGTGAACGAGTATAACTCGTAAATAAGCTCATGGTGTTGACAAAAGTCCACTGGTCAATTAATTGAAAGGCTTGAATCGCGCTCCCTATCACGATAAAAGGAACGGATTCTTTCAACGTTTCAATAAGTAAGCCTTTAATATCAATACTAACATTATGATCTGGTTTGCTGAAAATAGCTTTTAAAAGCCCTTGCTTCCAAAGATAATAGGACAATACCCCCATGCTAGCAATCATTCCAATAAAGGCCGCAAAGGTTGATTGGGTTACCGCCGAAATATAATTCCTAGACCCCACTTTCATAATAAAGAATGTGGTTAAAAGCATCCAGATCACACGGATGAGTTGCTCTGCAATTTGACTAACTGCGTAAGGTTTAATATTATTGTGTCCTTGGAAAATACCTCGAATCACACTCATTACCGGGAAAACAAAAACCGCAAGTGAAAGGCTACGCATAATCGGGACAAGCTTGTCATCACCACCAGATAAACCGGCAAAGAAAGGCGATCCCAAATACATAATAGCCGAAAAAACAAGACCTAGCCCTAGCATAAGCTTTAAGGTGCTACGAATCAGCTGATAGCTATGCTCAGTTTGCCCTAGCGAATTGTATTTGGCAACTTGCTTGGCGATGGCGACATTGAGACCTGTAGTCGAAATCAATAAAAAATAAGCATAGACATTGTAGCCCATATTAAAAAGAGCATTGGCTTGAATCGCATATTGCCCCATCCAAATGTACCACGGAATAATGTACAAAACTCCTAAAAGTCGGCTAATAAAATTACCAGCTGTAGACCAGGCTGCTCCTTGAACCATCAATTCCTCTTGTGTCAGTTGTTTTTTTTCTGTCGACATATCTATATCTTTCCTCATTTTTATTAGCTTTATTATAAACTTTTGCTTGTGACTTGTAAAACAAGAACTTTAAGGATAGAATAAGGGTATGATAACCATTGAAGAAGTATTAGACATTTTAAAAAAAGACCACAATTTTCGTGAAGTTCTTGATAAATCAGGCTATCACTATCATTATAGTGGCTTAACATTTAACCAGCTGAGCTACGACAGCCGTCAAGTTGATGCCAAAACACTCTTTTTTGTTAAAGGGAGAAATTTCAAAGCTGATTATCTCAAAGAAGCTATTAAAAATGGATTGCAACTTTATATTTCAGAAGTTGATTATAAACTTAATGTTCCTGTCGTTTTGGTCACCAATATTAAAAAGGCAATGAGTTTAATTGCCATGGCTTTTTACGGCAATCCCCAGGAAAAACTCAAACTACTAGCTTTTACTGGAACAAAAGGGAAAACAACGGCTGCTTATTTTGCTTACCATATTTTGAAAGAATCTTATAAGCCTGCTATGCTTTCAACGATGAATACAACCTTGGACGGTCACACGTTCTTCAAATCACAACTGACTACCCCTGAAAGTTTGGATCTATTTGCCATGATGGCGACATGTGTCACAAACGGCATGACCCACTTGATTATGGAGGTTTCCAGTCAGGCTTATCTAGTCAATCGTGTCTATGGATTAACTTTTGATGTCGGTGTTTTCTTGAACATCAGCCCTGATCACATTGGACCAATTGAACACCCAACCTTTGAGGATTACTTCTATCATAAGCGCCTCTTAATGGAAAATAGCAGAGCTGTTGTCATTAATAGCGGCATGAATCATTTTCCGTTTTTAGCCGAACAAGTTGCCAACCAAGCACACGACTTCTATGGCAATTTATCCGATAACAAACTCCTAACTAGTCAAGCTTTCTCCTTTAAAGCTAGTGGTAAACTAGCTGGAAACTATGACATTCAACTGATTGGGCGTTTCAATCAAGAAAACGCTATGGCTGCTGGACTTGCCTGCTTGCGGTTGGGAACTAGCTTGATGGATATTCAAAAAGGAATTGCTAAAACGACCGTTCCAGGGCGCATGGAAGTCTTAACCATGGCTAACCAAGCCAAGGTATTTGTCGATTATGCCCATAATGGTGATAGCTTAGAAAAACTTCTCTCAGTTGTGCAAGAGCATCAAAAAGGGCAACTGATTCTTGTCTTAGGTGCTCCTGGTAATAAGGGGGAAAGTCGCCGTTTAGATTTTGGCAACGTGATTAACCAGCACCCAAACCTTACCATTATCTTAACGGCTGATGATCCTAACTTCGAGGATCCTGAAAGCATTTCACAGGAAATCGCAAGCCACATCACACGTTCTGTGAGGATCATCATTGACCGTGAACAGGCGATCAAAACAGCCATGACTCTTTGTCAGAAGGCCACCGACGCTGTTATTATTGCTGGAAAGGGTGCAGATGCCTACCAAATTGTTAAGGGGGAAAAAGTTCCCTATCTTGGTGACTTGGCAGTTGCCGCTTCTTACTTGTAAGCCTTCTTAAAACCAATTCAATCAGGATAGTTAATTCATCAAATAGTTCATTTTAGAAAATTGGCTCTCTCATTTCTGTAGGAGATACTACAAAAGTGAGCGGGTCTTTTTGACTGTAACAAAAAATCCCACATGATTTATGTAGAACCGCTTACGTAGTACCCCTTAAGTTAATGTTTTCAATCAGCTGATCAACTTGTTTAAGCACACAACTTTTGGATTGAAAACCTTTAGAGATGTCAAAGCGAGACTTCTTATCACTTTGAACTTCAAGAAAGCAACCATACCTCTCAACTTAGCTTTTCCCTATCCATCACGGTTGACAGCAACTCTTAAATTGATCTCAATTTGACGGAAATGATTACCTGAATTTCCTTTGGAATATTGCAACACCTCACCCTTATCCTTTAAGACCTCCACAAACCCTAGGACAACCATCTCAAAAATTTTATCTTCAAGTTGTAGTGATAATCTTAACCTTTTAATAATCAGAAAGTTTGAAATGTCAATGTCTCTTTATCAAGTGTCATCAGCAGTTGATATTTGTTAGGCTCAACTTGGGCGATATAACCAAGTTTAACCAAGGCTTCCACAAAAATATCGGGTCTTTTTTGCACAACAAAATCTCCTCGAGTGAATTTTACCAAAAAGGTGGTTATATACTTTAAAGCATAGTCCTGATTCACATCACCGAGCAACTGATAAAGTGCCAACTGCTTGGCAGAAAGCTTTTCACCCCTAGTTAGACGGTAAAAATAATTAGCAAGGGTCAAATCTTCTCGAGTAATTGTCGTTTGTTCCTTAATAATAGCGTGATTGGTCTTATTTGGCAAACACGTTTCAAAAAGAACTGTCACCATTTCCTGATAGACATCTGACGCCGTATCCACAAAGAGCATCCTTTCTAAAGCCAGTTGATCAATTGATGTCATTAAGGGAAGATTCAATCGATATCGTTTTTTCTCCCGATGAATATAGCCAGCTTGAACATAGCTTTCAATGGCTCTATCAATACCTGAAACATTAGGAAAAGCTTTTTTAATCTGGCGCAAAATCACCTCATCATTCTGGCTGAGGTAATTGACTAACTCTTGAAAAAAAGCTTGTCCGGTTAATTTATCTGAATGAAATACAGTTATCATAGGTTCTATTATAGCACAGAAAAAATAAAAAGAATGCTAGTAATCAATACCAACATTCCTTTCTTTCATCATCTTATTAAGCCCCAAAACTCTCGGTCAGTTGCGGAACAACTTGTTTTTTACGAGAAACAGCACCTGCTAAGAAAGCGTGGTTATTTTCAAGAGTGAAGTTAAAGGCAGCTTCAACTTTATCCATATGACTACCAATGGCTAGAATTTCAGAGTTTGAATTGACAATATCAGTAATCATCAAGACAAAATCAGAATAACCTTCTGCTACCATAGCTGCTTTGATGGCTACTTCAATAGCCTCTTGACGCTCTAAAACTTCAGCAATATCAACCGTATTGACCTGTGCCACACGAACAGCATTACCGTTTAATTCAAACGTTTTGGCATCAATATCAATCAATTCTGTTTCTGATTTGCTTGCAAGGTTTGTTCCCGCTTTAAGAAGTGCCATGCCATAATCTTCCAAATCTACCCCTGCTAACTCTGCCAATTCTTCAGCCAGTTTTGGATCTGTCTGATGAGTTGTTGGTGATTTTAATAATAAGGTATCTGAGATTAAACCAGACAAAAGCATGCCAGCGATTGCTTTTGGCACCTCGATATTATTTTCTTTAAACATACGGTAAACAATTGATGAGGCTGACCCAACTGGCTCCACGCGCATGAATAAGGGGTTGGCAGTTTCAAAATTTGCCACACGGTGATGGTCAACAACACCATATACTTCAACCTCACGAATATCTGAAATAGATTGTTGAAATTCATTGTGGTCTGTCAAAATAACTTTTTCAGCCCTTTCTGCTTTAGCAGATTCAACCACACGAGGCGCCTCAACACCAAAATACTCAAGGGCAAAGGCTGTTTCTTCATTAGGCGCTCCCAAAGCCACCACTTCTGTGTCTAACCCAAATGCTTTTTGTGATAAATAATCAAAAGCATACGATGATGCGATAGCATCTGTATCAGGATTTTGATGACCAAAAACTAAAATTTTTGACATAATAATTCTACCTCATTCTCTTTATTCATCTTATTTTAGCAAAAATGACCTTTAAAATCAAAGGGAGATGCCTTGCTGCCTTATTTTCAAAACTAAAAAAAGTTGAGACTACCCCAACTCCAAAACTAGGCTATGACTGGTGAATCCGGTTCATATAGTCTGTGTAGGATTCTGTCTGCATTACATTTTTAGCATTTTGTACACGCTCTTTGGTTGGCGGTTTTACCCCTTCCAACGGATAAGGAATCCCCAGTTCACGCCACTTGAATTCCCCCATCGTATGATAGGGCAAAACCTCAAACTTGTCCACATTCTTTAATGTTTTGACAAATTCACCTAAACGTACTAAGTGATCGTCAATATCAGTTAGACCTGGAACTAAAACATGACGAATCCAAACAGGAATTTGCTTATCTGATAAATATTTGGCAAATGCCAAAATGTTTTTATTGGGCTGACGGGTAACAAACTTGTGTTGTTCCTCATCAATTTCTTTTAAGTCCAATAAGATCAAATCGGTCACCGCTAGCAATTTGTCTAAAACCTGGTGATATTCAGCTGTCGGTCTGTAAGCAAAACCACAAGTATCAAGTGTGGTATGGATACCTCGTTTTTTAGCCTCGATAAAGAGAGCTGTAATGAACTCCATTTGAAGCATGGCTTCACCACCAGAAACCGTAATTCCTCCCTTTTTACCCCAAAAATGTTTGTAGTGTAGGGCTTCTGTTAAGACATCATTTACTGTTCGCCGTTTTGAATGGTTGGTCTCCATTTCCCAAGTATCCGGATTATGACAGTATTGGCACCGCATTTTGCAACCTTGTAGGAAAATGATAAAACGAACCCCTGGACCGTCCACAGAACCAAAACTTTCTGTCGAGTGAACCATTCCAGTCACTTGCCCATAATCTATCTCAGTCATTACATCTCCTTCAGTTCTTGTAAACGTTTTTACCGTTTCATTATAACATTTTCTGAAAAAAAGACTAGACATGATGTCTAGTCCCCTTCTATAATCTGTTCTATATTAGACAGAATAACTTTCAATTTAGTAACACGACCGTCCTTCACTTTATCATTAATGATCGTAAGGTGTTTGTCTTTACTATCACAGTCAAATGGCTCTTTTTCTTTCTGATTTGGGATGGTTCCAATACCAGTCAAATAAAAACCCGCTATAGTATCCACATCATCAGATTCTAGCTCGGTATCAAAATACTCATTGAAGTCATTTAACGTCATCGTACCGACAACAATGTAGGTATTATCTCCGATGTCATGAACAAATTGTTCTGCCTTATCCGTTTCATCATCAATTTCACCAACAATTTCCTCTAGTAAATCTTCTAAAGTCACGAGACCAGCCACGCCACCGTATTCATCTAGTAAAATAGCCATTTGATTTTGAGTATTTCGTAACTGGCGCAAGAGATCATCCACAAAAATGGTCTCAGGAACAAAAAGAGGCTCCTGCATGATTTTTCGCATGTTGATGTTTTCAAAGCCCTGACGAAAACCAGACTCCAAAAGACGCTTGGTATGAATCAAGCCAATAATTTTATCCTTATCCACATCATAGACAGGAATACGTGAAAAACTTTGCTTTAAAATTCCTTGAATGTTTTCTAACGTGTCATCATTAATATCAATCATAAAGGCATCGGTTCTTGGAACCATCACTTCACGCGCCATCATTTCATCAAGTGAGAAAATCCCTTGCAACATTTCAATTTCTTCAGCATCAAGGGTTGCTTCACTATTAGATAGCATGTATTCAATTTCATCACGCGTCATTTGTTCATCTGCATCGTCAAAGGTCATTGGGGTCAAACGGCTCAGTAAATTTGTAGAAGCTGATAACAACCAAACAAACGGACTTACCAATTGACCTAATCCAATAATGATCGGCGCCGAAAAAATAGCTAACTTGTCCTTGAGATTCATAGCAATCCGTTTCGGGTACAATTCCCCCAAAACAATAGAGATATAAGTCAGGAAAATCAAAGAAATAATACTACCTGCAGTTTGAGCCGTTACGGAACCTCCTAACCAATTAGAAATGACTTTCCCAAGAGAAGCTGATAAACTAGCCCCTGACAAGAGACTGATGAAGGTAATACCAACCTGAATGGTGGATAAAAAATGATTGGGCTGTTCTAAGACATGCAAGAGACGACTGTATTTTTTATCTCCGTCTGCAGCTTTTTGTTCAACCCTCGAACGATTTAAAGATACTAGAGCCATCTCACTAGCTGAGAAAAAAGCATTTAACAAAGTTAAAATAAACAACAACAATAATTGCATAAACAAAGGCTGACTCACAGGGTCTTCCATTTCAATATAACTCCTAGAAAATAATATAGTGACTTCATTATATCATATTTATGGGCAAAGCCTATTGATTTCTTCTTTTTCCACAGAAATAATCAAGAACTTTCTGCTAAGTTAACAATTTGCTAATTTCTCTAACATCACTAAAAAAGGTGGGGTATTGACCTGATTGATTGGCTGATAAAGCATCGCAGAAACCAAGCCTTGATCCAGTTGCCGCACAAAATTCAGCAAAGCCTCTTTTTCCATATCACCACCCTCATGACCATAATAAACCATGATCGCAATCCGACCGCCAACCTCTAATAGCTTCAATAGTTTGGATAAGGCTAATAGAGTTGTCTCTGGCAAGGTAATAACAGATTTATCCGCACTAGGCAAATAGCCAAGGTTGAAAATAGCTGCGCGCACCGATTCCGTCACATATTGGTCAACCTCTTCATGCCCCGCTAGAATCAGCTGAGCGTTTGATAAGCAGACTTCTTCTAAACGCTGTCGGGTCCTTTCTAGGGCTTGCTCTTGCACATCAAAAGCATAGACTTTCTTAGCCAACTGAGCTAAAAATACAGTGTCATAACCATTTCCCATTGTCGCATCCACAACAACACTTTCCTTATCTATAACCTCCGCCAAAAAATCATGCGAGAGGTGAATGGGGCGTTTTATCATCACAATCTCCTATCCAAATATGTCAAAATGAGGGCAGTAATTTAGCCTTACACCCCTGCCAGCTGCCGCGCCTTTCCATTTCCTTATCAATGGCATTTAAGACTTCCCATTTATTAAGACTCCACATAGGACCAATCAACATATCCCGTGGGGCATCACCTGTAAGACGATGAATGACAATAGATTTAGGAATAACCTCTAATTGGTCACAAATAATAGAGACATACTCCTTTTGACTCAATAACTGTAAACGTCCTTCGTGGTAGTCCCTTTGCATCCGAGTATTGGTCATTAAGTGAAGCAAATGCAGCTTAATCCCTTGAATAGCATTATCCGTCACACAACGTCTGACATTTTCAAGCATCATCTCGTGTGTTTCACCTGGCAAACCGTTAATCAAATGGGATACAATTTCAATCTTAGGGTATTGTCTTAACCGCTGAACTGTTTCCTTATACAAATCGTAAGAATGGGCCCTGTTAATCAATTCAGAAGTCTTTTCATAAGTCGTTTGTAACCCCAATTCTACCGTTACATGCATGCGTTCTGCCAATTCTGATAAATAAGCAATGGTTTCATCAGGAAGGCAATCAGGTCTTGTCCCAATATTAATTCCAACTACTCCCGGCTCATTTATCGCTTGTTCATAGCGCTCCCGAATTACTTCTACCTTATCATGCGTATTGGTAAAATTTTGAAAATAAACTAAGTATTGATTAACCTCAGGCCATTTTCGGTGCATAAAGGCAATTTCCTTGTAAAATTGCTCTCGAATAGGGGCATCTGGAGCCACAATAGCATCCCCAGATCCCGAAACCGTACAAAAAGTACAACCGCCGTGAGCGACCGTTCCGTCACGATTGGGACAGTCAAAGCCGGCATCAATCGGAACTTTAAAAATCTTTGCACCAAATAACTGACGGTAGTACGCATTCAAGGTCTGATATCTCTTTTTCATAATTCTTATTGTAGCACAAACAAAGGGGGGCTAGGTTAACAATTCATAACTTTTTGAAGTCCCGCTCTTTTTAGCCATCAAAAAAACTTAGGACTCCCCAACCTAAGTTTTGATCATATCACATCATTTCATGTTATGGCTGTTTTCGTTGAAAACGCCATTCAAAACGTTTTTTATCATAATAAGGGTAAACAAGATGAAGGACACCAAAACCTAAAATAAAACCCGCTAAGACATCACTTGGATAATGAACACCCAGATAAACTCGAGACAAACCAATCAGCAAAATAAGGGTTACAAAAATGGCATCACCTGCTAACTGTAGGGGTTTCGTCTTAATCCGTTGATGGAAAACAATCAAGAGACTGCCAAAAATCAACAAACTCCCCATCGCATGACCACTTGGGAAAGAAAACCCACTTGCATAGACCAAATGCTCAATACTTGGTCTTGGTCTTTGATACAAATATTTGAGACTTGAAATCAAGATTGCTGCAATAAAACCATTTGACAAAATCAACAAGGCTTCTATCTTCCATCTTACCAGAAGTAAACTAAAGACCGATAGAGCAACCACAAGTATCTGCATGCTAATATTGCCAAACACTGTCATCACCCGAAACAATTGAGTCCAAGCCTGAGGAAGATTACCCCTAATAGCTGTTTGGATATTATTATCAAGCAATGTCAACTGCTCAGGGAAAAATTTGACCATATAGCCAACCATAACAAAAAGGAGCAGAGCAAAGGAGGCTACCAAAAAGTGATTTTGTTTGTTTTTCATGTATTAGTGTTTATATCTTTCTAGATTTGATTTACTCGCAATATACACCAAATAAAAGGCAATAGCAAATATTAACCCTTCTACGAGGTTAAAGGGAATGACCATGGCAACCATATATCTAGTTATCCCGATATAGGCACCAATATCAAAATGAGCAAATTTAGCATACAGCGGAATGGCAAAGACATAATTTAAAACAACCATGCCTAACGTCAATAAGCCAGTTCCTACCAAACTAGCTATCAGATACCGACTAAATCCTTTTTTACGATTCCAAATAAAAGCAAAAGCAGTGACAAATAAGGCAATGGCAAGCATATTCATCGGTAGACCAATAAAATCATTTACACCACGATTATTTAAAAAGAGTTTGAGTAGTGACCTCAGCAGTAAAATAAGATAGGCGCTCTTTAAATCTATTAACACCAAGCCAAGCAAGACGGGAATAATGCTAAATTCAATTTTTAAGAAATCAGCTCCTGGAATAATGGCAAAGCTAAATAACATAAGAATAAACGAGATGGCTGAAAGAATGGCAACCATAACCATTCGGTGTGTTTTTGACATAAAAAATTCCTCCAATTTTTCCAAATTGAAAGAAGTTCCATCGTAATTGCATCGCCTTAAAAAGCAGACACAAAAAACCCGGTCTTCTCTCATCCAGACTCTACTGTCGGTTGTGGAATCACACCACATCAGCTTGCGCTCGCGGACTTCTAGTTGCTCTAGTCACCGCCGGTCGGGAATTACACCCTGCCCTGAAGACACTTATAGCATACCAGATTTATCGCAAGATCGCAATCATTTTTAATTTTCGACAAACCACAGGGTTTAAAAGGCTTGCTCCTTATTCGGATGACAGGGATTTTTCAAAAAATGCTACAGATATGATTTCATCTCTTCCTAATGTACTTACGTCATCAAATTAACTTCAATTTGAAAGGACAATATTTCTAAAAAGACAGGGATTTAACGGCCAAGAAAAGGCTTGACGAAATCTGTCAAACCAACAACATATTAACAACCATTAACTAGCTGATGAGACCCCAACAAAGCTAAGTTTTTTAAAGAAACATTCCCTAAAAAGAAGTCGTTTACTATTTTAATTTATCATGTTCATAAGTATGACTTAACTCGAGTCCCTTAAATCCTTGTTGCCTTAGGGCCTCATAGATAACCAGACAAACGGTGTTTGAGACATTTAAACTACGGACATGATTATCATTCATCGGAATGCGCAACGCTTTTTTGGCATGTTCACGCATAAACTTTTCAGGTAAGCCCGTATCCTCACGCCCAAATAAGAAATAGTGAGACTGGTCATCATTATAAGACACTTCTGAATAAAGCTTATCTGCAAATTTACTGATTAAATGGAGTTCCCCTTGACACTGACGCAAAAATGTCTCTAAGTTATCATAGAAACGTACATCGAGTTTATCCCAATAATCCAACCCTGCTCGCCTCATCTTGCGATCATCAATGGGGAATCCCATGGGTTTAATAATATGAAGAGGGGCATTGGTTGCTGCACAGGTTCTTGCAATATTACCTGTATTTTGTGGAATTTGAGGCTGAAACAAAACGATGTGATTCCGACTGTTTTCTTCTTTATAGGTCCCATTGAAGATTTCTTTTCTCATAACACACTCTCTTATTCTTTTCATTAAAAAAACCACACCGCTCGGAGTCATGCTCAGCAAACAATGTGGTTGATGGTGACTCGTTAACTTAAATCATAACAGGTTTGATTTAAACCAACGAATACTTATCTGCTATTATAGCACTTTAGTAATGATTGTCAATCACATTTTACTAAAAATTCCATAATTTTTCATCATTTTTTGACCGTTCTAATCATTATATTAGACAAAAGGGTAACCAGTCAAAATCCCTCAAAGCAATAAGCCTGTCATCCGGCACAAACATGCTGTCCTAAAATGATGGGGAAATCGTATGTCATCTTAGAATTATCATTTCTGATGTATCCGTAGCGATTGGTTTGTTGTCTTACACCAAAGCAGTGTTGCTCTCAACTATCAATGAAAACCAAAAAAGACAGACCTTGCTTGATCTGTCTTTCTAAAACTGTATTTTGGTTTTATTTTTGAAAAGAGATTAGTATTCTCTACGTTTAGCAGATAGAGTAAGTAGCCCCGCACTAGTCATCACTGCAACCGCTGCCGCTGTGAAGAATGGGTTAGTGGTTTCGCCAGTAGCTGGCAAGTGTTTTACTGATGTAGAGTTAACAACTGGTTTAGCCAGTTTTTGTTCCTGATGTGGGGTTTGAACCTGTGAAGTGCCAGCCTCTTTTTGGCTTTCAGAAGGGGTCACCTGTGGGGTTGGTTTTACTTCTGGAGTTTGAGGTTGACTTGGAACTTCAGGTTTTTTTGGTTGTTCTTCTGGTTGGCTTGGAACCTCAGGAGTCTTTGGTTGTTCTTCTGGTTGGCTTGGAACCTCAGGTTTCTTTGGTTGTTCTTCTGGTTGATTTGGAACCTCAGGTTTTTGAGGAACTTCTGGCACAGCTGGAGCACCAGTATCGCCCTTGTCGCCTTTTTCACCCTTAGATCCTTGCTCCCCTTGATCTCCTTTTGGTCCTTGAGGTCCCATTGGTCCAGTTTCTCCTTGGATTCCTTGGTCGCCTTTATCGCCTTTTGGTCCGACTTCTCCAGGATCTCCTTTAGGACCTACTGGTCCTGTTGCCCCGGTATCTCCTTTGTCACCTTTCGGACCTTGTTCCCCGCGCTCACCTTGGGCACCGTCTTTGCCGTCTTTACCATCTAGTCCATCTCGACCAGCTGCTCCGGCGTCTCCTTTATCTCCTTTTTCGCCTTTAGCACCATCTTTTCCGGCTTCCCCTCTTTCACCTTGAGGTCCAGCTGGTCCTTGTGCTCCGGTATCTCCTTTGTCACCTTTTAGACCTTGTTCACCGCGTTCGCCTTTCTCTCCTTTCTCACCTGGGGCACCATCTTTGCCAGCTGGACCAGCTGGACCAGCTTCCCCTCTTTCACCACGATCTCCCTTGGCACCAGGCTTCCCTGCTGGTCCCTGTGGTCCGGTTTCTCCTTTAGCACCAGTTTCGCCTTTATCTCCCTTAGGTCCAGCTACTCCAGGATCTCCTTTGTCACCTTTAACACCTTGATCACCTTTTGGTCCTTGTGGTCCAGGGGTTTTCTCTATCTCAGTCAACGCCTTATGAACAGTTATACCAACAGTGCCATAGGCAGTAAATAGTTTATTTAAGTATTTTTCTAATTCCTCTAAATACTTCTTGATACTATCTGTGGTCCAATGATTTCCTAAAACACCACCTGTTGCACCCGACTGTAACATCTCCTCCACTTTTGGCATATTAGCCCCATCAGATTTTGCTTTCTCTATAGCTGTATTAACTTCACTAATAGCATTAGTACTTGCGTGCACCGATGTCCCCGTCCCCATAGCCATTAACAAAACGGCAGCTGAGGTTAGGCCGTAACGGCAGGCTAATTTGTTAATATGTCTTTTTTTCAAAACAATCTCTCCTTTAGTTCACTTTAATTAAAAGATCCTCACATTTAACTGCAAGTAATCTCTCATAATTTTTACTAAATAATTATATAAAATAAATAAGCGGCACAAAATAGAAGAATCCTTTTTTTCGGGGGGGGGGGGGTAAAAATGTGTTTTGAAAAACGGTCTATTTCGGTAAAACCATATTCATTGGAAAAGATCATTCTAGTCAACCCATATTGACAAGATGTTAAAAAAGACCTGATTGGTCTTTTGGGGAGATTTTGCGGATTCTTATTTCTCTATGTGTTAATGGAGGTAAAACGATTAGGCTGGATGATAGCCTTCGCTAAGAAAAAGTTCCCTTACTAAATAGGAACTTCTCATGAGCTTTTTAGGTTATCATCATTTCTCTTTAAGCTAAAATAATCTGGGACAGGGTCGTTTCCGCCTGCAACAAAAGGATGGCATCTGAATACCCTTGCCAAACCCATTAGCACTCCCTTAGCACCATGTTTTTCAATGGCTGTAATCATGTAGCTCGAACAAGTCGGACGATATCGACAAGTCGGTGGAAATAAGGGAGAGACGTATTTTTGATATGCCTTAACAGGCGCAATTAACAGGTGTTTAATCATTTTTAGTGCTAGCCAAATTGTGAAGTTGACTAATCTCTTTTTTATTTAAACGTCTTGATTCCCCTGATCTTAGCCCCGTCAAATCAAGGGTCCCAAAGCGTGTACGAGACAATTTATCAACCAAAAGTCCTACGGATTCAAACATTTTTTTGACTTGATGATTTCGCCCTTCGTGGATGGTTAATTCGACAATAGAACGGTTCTTGTTAGCTTCCACACGAATAATATTGTAGCGAGCTGGTTTGGTTTTTTTGCCGTCAATCATTACTCCACGTGTCAACGGGCGAAGGTTTTCTTTGGTTGCAATCCCTTTAACACGTGCCAAATAAACTTTATCAATTTCATTTCTAGGGTGAATCATTGTATCAGTAAAGTCGCCATCATTTGTCAAAATAAGGAGACCCGAAGTATCCCAATCTAAACGCCCAACTGGGTAAATACGTTCTTTAACTTGGGGCAATAAATCGATAACCGTTTTACGACCTTTCTCATCAGACACACTTGAAATAACACCACGCGGTTTATTCAGTAAATAATAGACTTTTTCTTCGTTGTAGATTGGACTTCCTTCTACTTCGACAACATCCCCTGATTTTACAGCTGTTGCTAATTCAGTAACAACCTGTCCATTTAAGGTGACCAGACCTTTTTTAATTAAATCTTCTGCTTTACGACGGCTAGCAACACCTGCATGAGCGATGTACTTATTAATTCTCATTAGTTTCTTCTTTCTTTTGGGCGGACCACTAAATTCTTCGCAGAGGTCCTGATATGACGATTTAGATGATTTGAGACTTCCCCATCAAATTCTTTAAGCATCTGCTATACAAGCAACTATTAATCTTCCATTTTAAAAAGGGCTGTTTCATCATCCAAAAGCTCTATTGTTGACATCTCAACCAGTTGATCGAGATGATTAATTCCCATATAATCTAGGAAATAATCCGTTGTTGCATATAAATTAGGTCGACCGACAACTTCTTTTTTCCCAGCTTCTCTAATCAACCCAAAAGCCAACAACTTGCTCAAAGCCCCGCTGGAATTAACACCACGAATGTCGTCTATTTCTATTCGCGTAATGGGCTGCTTGTAGGCAATGATTGACAAGACCTCCAAACTGGCACGGGACAAGCTTTGATTGATGGGAGCCTTGGCATAATCCCGCAAGAGATCCGCAAAGATTTCCTTGGTAACCAGTTTATAAGTATTGGAAGATTCCATCAAACACAAGCTAGAGTCTTTATCTTGCTTATACTTCTGAGATAATTTTTCCAATTGTTGTTGCAAGGCAACCGGGGATAACGATAACATGGTCGCAAGATTTCTCAAACTTAATCCTTCTTCACCAGCAACAAATAACAGCGCTTCTATTTGTGACAAATAGGTCATTGAGCTTCCTTTCTTAAAATAATCTGACCAAAGTTCGAGGACTGCTCTACAACAACCTTGTGTAGCTTAATTAATTCCAAGCTCGCTAAAAATAGAGTGATGACCTCATTTCTATTTTGACACTCTTCAAAAACCTCCGTCAAGAAAATTACCTTTTTGGCATCCAACCTCTTTTCGATACGAACCATCATGTCTTCTATCCGATAGTTATCACGTTCAATCACAGTATGACTTTTTTTAAAAGCTTCTTCCTTGGCTGCCATTATTTTTGAAAAAGCTAGAAATAAATCCATGACCGTTTTGTCCTCTTGTAAAACAGTATCTTCAAAAATTAATTCTTGTTTCGGTTTTGAATAAAACTTAGCGCGTTGGTCATGTTGCTGCCCTAATGCCTGACTAAGCGCTTTAAAACGGCTGTACTCTTCAATCTTGTCTAACAAATCCTGTTCAGGATCCTCTTCTTCAAGAGGATTATCAACAATTTTTGGCAAGAGCCGTCTACTCTTAATAAGCATGAGTTGGCTAGCCATTAACATGTATTCGCCAGCTACCTCCAATTTCATAGCATGCAAGGTCTCAATATAGGCTAGATACTGTTCAATGATCTCAACAATAGGTACCTCATAAATATCAACCTTGTATTTAGAAACCAAGTGCAAAAGCAAATCAAGAGGTCCTTCAAAATCTTTAACTTTTATATCCATTATGTTTTATAATATTTTTCTAGAGTCACAGGGCTTTTTAGCCCAAGTATCTGACTAACTTCAATAATTGATTTGCCGGCTGACTTTTCTTTTAAAATAAATTGCTCGCGTAATTTTTGTGCCGTCAGTCCCTTTTGTCCGACACTTTCTACAAATGCTCTTAATTGATTAAAGTACCACTGCCGAGAAAAGGAATGCCCTTGATGTTCAAACAAATACTGCTCTTTCCCAACAAATTCCCTTTTTAAGAAGGGAAGCAAGCGTTGTGGCAAAGCTAAAATTCTGATGCCTTTAGCCGTTTGCAGTTTCAGAACTTGAAAGGTTAAATCAAGATTTTCCACTTTGATACTGGCAATTTCACTCGGTATCAAGCCCAATTCTAGAATTAACAAGGCGATTAACTGTCCCACCACAAAAGAGGTTTCTTGATAGAAGATTTCCTGATCCATTAACACAAAATGTAGCTTATCTGGTCTGGTTAATTTAACCTGCTCAGATAGTTTAAAATAATGCTCTAAAAGTCTTTCTTGGTACAAATAATATAAAAACTGATTAACCGTAGAAAGTTTTCGTTTTTTAGCTGAAGGGCTTAGAGGTGATAACTGATTTTGGTAAAGCGACAATTTTTCCTTATTAACACGCTCACCAATGATGGCACAAAATTGTTGCAAATCATAGCGATAGGCAATCTGAGTGTTATGAGATAAAAACTTACTAGCAATAAATGCTTCAATATATGACATCATTTTTTTGTTATCATGTACTCGTCAGTAAAATCATGCAAGAGACTATTGACTGCTTTTAAAATAGACTTACGAGTGATAATTCCAACAAAATAGTCAGCCTTATCTATCACAGGCAAGAATGGGAAATCAACTAATTTATGCATAATTTCTGTCAAACTAGCATTAATACCAATGGTTTCAATCTTGGTATTGACCATCTCACCAATATCCGTTTGACGCATTTCCCAATCTGTCAACTGCCCCTTTGCTTGATAGGTCATAATATCAGAGATGCTAATAGTTCCTACGTATTTTTTCTCACGAGTGATGACTGGAACTCTTGAAAAACCATTACTAACTAAGAGCAACATGACATGGTCTGCATTGTGTGTATTAATAAAAATGGCTAAATCTTCCGCGGGAATCAAATAGCTATCCAAATGGCTAATTAAAAAAGTTTCAAATTCTTTTGCAATCATCGTTTAAATTCCTTAGACAGTGATGGGTATAGTTCGTGTTGGCGTGTGAAATAAGCTACTTTAATCCTATCATCGGTCACCTCAACACGTGCATAAAGCTTTTCATTGATTTCACCACGAGGTTGTGAAACAGAGCCTGGATTAATAAAAATAATTTGACCAAGTTGCCAAGCAGCTGGGCGGTGAAGATGCCCATACAAACAAATATCTGCGTTCACTTCCTGAGCAAAATAGTCTAACTTATCCCAGGTAAAATTAATCTGATAAAGATGCCCATGAGTTTGTGCAATGGTAAATGAGTCATATTTAGTCACTAAACGATCTTGGTAGCCTGTATCATAATCACAGTTCCCTCCAACCACATAAATACCATCCCAAACAGGATCTGAACTTTTCAACTCTGAATCCCCATTGTGAAAAATGGCATCAACCTGATCAAAATACTTATCCTTAATCGCTTGAACAATATCTCGATCTCCATGAGAATCACTCATTACGATGATTGTTTTGCTTGCCATGATGGAAAGACCTCCATTAATTTTTGCACAGCTTGTCCCCTATGAGACACCTTATTTTTTTCGCCTGCTTCTAATTCTGCCGCATGACGTCCTGTTTCTCCAACAATAAAAAGAGGATCATAGCCAAAACCATTTTCGCCCTTAGGCTGCGTAGCAATGTAGCCTGGCCACTCAGCTTCCACAACCAAGCTATCTTTATTTGGTGCAGCCACCACCAAAGTGGTATGAAATTGAGCTGAACGATCTTTTTGTTCAAAAACCATGGCTAATTCGTGCAAGAGTTTGGCATTATTCTTAGCATCGGTGGCATCTGGACCAGAAAAACGAGCGGACCAAACCCCAGGCAAACCACCCAAAGCATCAACTTTTAGACCCGAATCATCTGCTAGAACCATCTTCCCAGTTAATGTTGAAATCGTTTCTGCCTTTAAACGAGCATTTTCTTCAAATGTTAACCCTGTCTCTTCAACTTCTGGTAAATCGGGGTAGTCATTAAGGTTTTCCACCCGATACCCCAAATCACCAAAAATCCGGCGGAATTCTTTGGTTTTTCCTTCATTACGTGTTGCAATCAAAATGGTATCTCCAAAGGCATTCGAGTCAGAACTAAAGAACTCAGCTGTTGGTACGCCATTTTTAGGAAGATATACTGCTAGCAAATGGTCTTTTTCTGTTAATAAAACGGCTTCCCCATGTTTAATTACCTTAATATGACGCTTATTTTCTTGATTAATCATATTCACCACAAAAGCAATGAGAGGAAAAGCTGAACAATAACGAATAACAGACACATCATAGCCTTTGGGATTTTCATAATCCAAATCACCAGAAAGCTTATCTAACGTGTCATCTATCTTCTTAATAATGGTATGATCGATTCCCCAACCAGACATGAGGTTGTGCCCTGTCATCTTACCAATAAACCAGTTCTTATCATCTTTATATTCGTAAATCTTATCACTCATAAGGTCACATGCTCCACATTTATTTCTTGTTTCAACCAAGCTGAGGCAATTTCTTGGAAAATCTTAGGATTTGCCGTTGTGTAAAAATGGTGTTGAATTATTTCATTATCTGGACTACGACTGCCATTAATTTCAAAATAATTTAAAAGTACTGAAATATCACGCACACATTCTACCCCACTGTCAATCAATTTGACGGACGATCCCATCACATTCTGAATGATGGGACGTAGCAATGGGTAATGCGTACAGCCTAAAACAAGGGTGTCTACTTTCCCAACTAGTGGGGCTAAGGTTTCATAAACCACTTTCTTAGCAACACTTGATGCCGTTTCGTTAGATTCCACAATAGGAGCAAACTTTGGGCAGGCTAGACTAATAACATCAACTGAGGGGGCCAATAATTGAATCTTCTGACGATAAATATCTGATGCCACTGTCATTGACGTTCCAATCACACCAACTTTTCCTTTTGTCGTCGATTTAATAGCTGCGCTTGAACCTGGCAAGATAACTCCCAAAACAGGAATATCCAGTGCTTCTTTCACTTCTTCCCAAGCTACCGCTGTCGCTGTATTGCAAGCAAAAACGATCATTTTCACATCTTTCGTCACTAAAAAATTGACCATTTCCCATGTGTATTCTCTAATTTGTTCAGCAGGTCTTGGCCCATAAGGTGCTCTTGCTGAATCACCAATATATATAATTTTCTCATGAGGAAGTTGCCGCATTAATTCACGAACAACGGTTAGCCCTCCCACACCAGAATCTAAAAAACCAATTGGTCTTGTATCCATCGCAACTACTTCCTTACTGACAACATGAAAAAGCTCAGCTGGTATAGCCAACTGAGTTCCTTTTTAAACCCTGAACAGTTGACAAATCTAACTGACAATACAAGTGCTATTGAACGTTGACGATCAAAGACTGTTCACTTTTAATTATAACAACAAGATTAGCTTTACACCCTTGTTTATCACTTATTTTTCCCTTTAGCAACCGCTGCCTTTGATTGTTTCACAATATTACGGTAAGTTTGCTGAATTTTTGCTTCACTCGGTTTTTGTCCCATTTGACTCATCATTTCACGAATAGCTTCTGGTGTTAAACGTGGATGCTCCCCAATTTCTTTTTCAATTTGTTTACGAGCGATAAAAATTCCACCAAAAACACCTACCCCAAGGGCAATAATTACTAATAAAATCCAAATACCTGTTGACATATCTATCTACATTTCTCCTCGTTTTTAATCCTCTACAGTATACCAAAAAAAGAAAGAGTTTACAAATCAGCACCTAAGTGTTTTACGATTTTCTTCCCCTTTTTCATTTACTATTAAACGCTTAACAAGAACTTTTCATCCGTAATTAACTTAAATAGCAAAAAACAGAAAAAGCGAGCTACTACACTCACTTTCAATAGCTTAATCATTTCTTCCAAAAATACGAAGAAGGCTAATAAATAAATTAATAAAGTCTAGATAAAGGCTAAGAGCCATTGCGACTGCCCAACCGTCTCCAACTTGACCATTAGTTGATTGATAGACTTGCTTAATCATTTGATTATCTGATGCAATCAAACCAGAGAAAATCAACACAGAGATTAAACTAATAACGTAACTCATCATGCCACTGCCAATAAAGAGATTGACTAGACTCGCAACGATAATACCAATTAAAGCAGCGTACATAGCCTTACGCATTCCTGATAGGTCTTGTTTTGTTCTAACTCCGATAAATGACATGGCAAAGAAAACAGCTGATGATGATAGAAAAGCTTGTAAAACTGTTGTCTGTGCATAGGCAACGATAATAAAGCTTAGTGTAAAGCCATTTAAGGCAGAATAAACCAGAAACAGCGGTAAGGCTGCTGGTGTGTTTTTACGGGCTGCACCACTAGCCACAAAAACCAAAAGCAATTCGACAATGACCGCTCCATAGTAAACCATCGGATGATTGTAAATGATGGAAACTAAATTAGCCCTAAAAGGAAAGAGCATCAAGTAAGACACAAAAGCAGACAATCCTACTCCCATACCTACAAGACTATAGATTTTAGCAAAAAATTGATTCAGTCCCGCATCTGACTGCGTATAAATAACATGATCGTTCATAATTTCTCCTTTTCATTAACGATTGTGACTTTGAAGTGTCTTTCGACGCAAGAAACGACGATTGGTCCATTTCTGGCGCAAAGGGGTCACCGCTTCCTTGACCGCCCAATATTTATCTACCAATGTCACAATATAACTTTCTTTATACCGTGGAAAAGCTAAGGTCGCTCCCCACATGTGTTTTAGAATAATATCCTCTTCTTTTTTATTGAGTTCTGTTAGCTTTTTCGCATTTCGCACCGCAATTCGTGGATGAACCCAAGCATGCCCTTTATTAAACTTGGTCACACGCCAATCATAATAAAAGAAATCATGAAGTAAACCACCTCTAGCGGTACTTTTGGCATCCCAGCCAAATCGTTTCGCTAATTTATAGCTAGAATAAGAAACATTAATAGAATGTTCGAAACGGGTTGAATGTTGATGCTGAATAATATGGCTCAGTTTTTGAAAGCGAGGATGAGCGATCAAATGACTGACATGTTCCATATATTCTTTATCTTCTGTATAATGCATACCCTATCACCTCACACCACCATTATATCATATTTGCTTAAATCAAGCTAAAAATGAGGATACCAGCTGCTACGGCAACATTCAAACTTTCTGCCTGACCAGGCATCGTGATATGAATCAACTGATCTGCCAAGGCTGCCATTTCTACACTGATTCCTTGCCCTTCATTCCCCATGACCAAGGCGAATTTATCTGGAGGCGTTAAGGTTTTGTAATCTACCGAATCCTTGGACAGGGTTGTCACCAAAACAGGTACCTTTTGTGCCTGCATCTCTTGACAAACTTGATAAATATCAATTCGCCAAATTGGTATATGAAAATGGCTCCCCTGCATGGAACGCAAGGTCTTTTGATTGTAAATATCTGCTGATTTCTCAGAGAGAAAAACCCCGTCAAATCGTGCCGCATCTGCTGTCCGAATGAGTGTCCCAAGATTTCCGGGATCTTGAATATTTTCCAAAACAAGGTATTTCCCTCGGTAATCTATTGGAAGGGTCTGTTGTGGCATCTCTACTTCAGCAATAATGCCTTGCGGACTCGGAGAGTCAGTTAATTCTTTTAGCACTTCTGGACTAACAATAATCACCTGCTCCTCACCAGCTAAATGTCCTGCCATTTCCGCCAAAACAAAAATGTGTAAAAAGAATTGACCTGCTCTCTTAGCCTCTTCAAAAAGGTGCCACCCTTCAATCAGGTAAGATTGCTTCCGATGTTTTTTTTGAAGTAATTTTTTAGTTTGTCTGATTAACGGATTTGCTTTTGATGTAATAACCATGCGCCTATTATATCACACGAACACGCTTTTTAAACAAACCTCTTATCAAATGTATGTTTTTTTATTTGTTTCCACTTTATTATACCAAGTCCACAACAACCGTGAGAGTTTCTGTCCAACTTTTGAGGATCCGTACACTTTAAGAGCATAGCTTTTTTATTTTTGTCATGCAACCACACCAGATTGGCAAGTAGAGATTACTGTTTCTTATCAAACTTGTGATATAATGTAGGGTAAGATTGATGCGTATCATTAAGCATAAAAGTTAGAAAGGCACTTAACCACACGAAGAAATACCTGTAATCAAATGTTAATTGTTAAACACCGTAAAGTAAATCCTTACCGAATAACGTTTACAAGGAGGGGAAAATGAAAAAAGTTCGCTTACTTATCTCTGGTCGCGTTCAAGGAGTCGGCTTTCGCTATGCCACTTATACCTTAGCACTGAAGATTGGAGATATTTATGGACGTGTTTGGAATAACACTGATGGTACAGTTGAAATCTTAGTCCAATCTGATAAGGCTGATAAGATGGCAACATTTATCCAAGAAGTCCGAAAAGGTCCCTCAAAATGGTCAAAAGTAACCTATGTTGATGTCACCCTGGCTAACTTCGAAGATTTTCACGACTTTCAAATGCGCCATTAAAAATCAAACTTTAGAACTGTTGTGAATTTGTTAAAAAAACAGTAAAATAGAAAAGCATATTAAAAAATAAAAGGATAAACACATTGAAACTAAAATTAAATCACATCCTCTTTTCAGGACTAGCGCTATCTATCCTATTTACCTTGACAGGTTGTGTCGGTAGAGATGCGAAAGGAAACCCAAGTGGTACAATTTGGAATTTCCTAGGAAAACCGATGTCTTACTTCATTGACTATTTCGCTAACAATATTGGCTTAGGTTATGGACTTGCCATAATCATCGTAACTATTGTTGTTAGAACCATTATCTTGCCACTCGGTCTTTACCAGTCATGGAAAGCAAGTTACCAATCTGAAAAAATGGCTTACTTAAAACCTATTTTTGACCCAATTAATAAGCGTGTAAAACAGGCAAGTACCCAAGAAGAAAAGATGGCTGCTCAAACTGAACTAATGGCTGTGCAACGCGCGCATGGTATTAATCCTCTCGGAGGAATTGGCTGTCTGCCACTCCTTATTCAGATGCCATTTTTCTCTGCCATGTACTTCGCCGCTCAGTTTACAAAGGGGGTTTCCACAAGTAACTTTATGGGAATTGACCTTGGTAACCGTAGCTTGATTTTAACTACTATTATTGCTGCCCTTTATTTCTTGCAATCTTGGTTATCAATGATGGCAGTTTCTGAAGAGCAACGTGAACAAATGAAAACCATGATGTACACCATGCCAATCATGATGATTTTCATGTCATTCTCACTTCCTGCAGGTGTTGGTTTGTATTGGTTAGTTGGTGGTTTCTTCAGTATTATCCAGCAACTCATCACAACTTACCTGTTGAAACCTCGCTTACGTAAGCAAATTGAAGAAGAATATGCTAAAAATCCTCCCAAGTCATACCAAACCACCAGTCCTCGTAAAGATGTAACCGCATCACAAGACCTATCGCAAGCTATTATGCCTGCTAAAAAAGCAAAGTCAAATCGTAATGCTGGTAAACAACGAAAACGTTAAATGTATTTGACAAAAACAAACCCTAACACAATTAGTGGTATTAGGGTCAGCTTGAAGAAAATTGTCCAAAAGGAACAATGTCTTCAGGCTTTTTTCATTCTATAAAAACTCCTAAAAAAGCTATACCGTAATATTTTAAAGCCTAGTAGTCCCCTTTCGTATACTGCAAAAATGTTGCTCATAGCATGATGTGAAGCAAATCACCAATACTAACAATAAATGGTCGGCATTCCCTTACAGCGATATTCAGTCGGGCAATCAAAAAGCCATTACCAACCAAAGCACTTAACGGCTAGGTAGGCAATGACACACTGATATTAATTGGTTTTTTCAACACTGATAATTTCGACTTCATAAGTCGCCGCCGGTGACTCAATTTTAACTTTATCACCCGTTTTCTTGCCAATTAAAGCTTGGGCAATTGGGCTTTCATTTGAAATTTTTCCTGAGAAAATATCGGCTCCAGCAGCTCCAACAATATGATAAGTATCTTTTATTTTTGTCCCAGTTTCTTGAACAATAACGGTTTTCCCGATAGCAACTTCATCTTTAGCAACGGCATCACTATCAATGATTTCAGCATAACGAATCTTTGTTTCAAGTGTTGAAATTTGACCTTCAACAAATGCTTGCTCGTCTTTAGCCGCATCGTACTCTGAGTTTTCCGAAAGGTCTCCATACGAACGAGCAATTTTAATACGTTCCACAATTTCTGGGCGACGAACGAGTTTTAATTCTTCTAACTCTTTTTCAAGTTGTTCTTTTTCTGTTAAGGTCATTGGGTAAGTTTTTTCAGCCATGTTATCTCTCTTTTCTTTTTTTCTAATCAGAAACACAAACATGATGCCTAGACATCATGTTTGTGTTTACTGAATTTGACTATTCACGTATTTCTCAACATTTGCAGAGTGCTCTTCAAATGTTTTTGCGTAGTAGACTTCACCAGTACGGACATTTGCCACAAAGTATAAATAATCCGTTGAGGCTGGATTAATAGTTGCTTCAATAGCCGATAGCCCAGGGCTATCAACTGGACCAGGCATTAAGCCTGTATTGGTATAAACATTATAAGGAGAATTGATAGTCGTGTCAATAGCCGCATCTTCAGCTAGCGTTGTTTTTTCTCCAAGTTTTCCCATCGCATATAAAATAGCAATGTTAGATTGGAGTGCCATTCCCTTATTGATACGATTATAGAAAACACTTGCAATTTGGCGCCTGTCCTCATCTGTTGCACCTTCTTTTTCAACCAATGACGCAAGGGTTAACACCTCATTTACGGTTTTACCACTTGAAGCAATGCGAGCATAATATGGTGCTAAAGCGGCATCTGTGGTTGCTAACATATCTTCTACAAGGCTCTTCATCGTGGTTTCCTTGTAATATTTATAAGTAGCTGGGAAAAGATAGCCCTCCAGACGGTAAATCGCTGTTTCTTTTGTTGGAATACCTGCCAAAAGTTTAGGGTATTTCTTAACCATATCCTGAATAAATTGCTCATCTTTAATCAAGTCCAAGAAAGCCTTAGAAGTAAAAGGTGTTTTTGCTTTTTTGTCTTTCCCTTTATTATTCACTTCCACAGCCTTGGCGATTTGTTTAATGGTATAACCTTCTGGGATTAAAATTTTCCCCAGAGATGGTTTGGTTGGTTCTGCTGTTCCACCTTCTTGCAAAGCTTTGGCGATTTCTTCCAAACTCATGTTTTTTTGTAAGTTATAGTAACCACTTTGAAAATTAGTAAAATTTTTAAATTTAGTGTAAAAATTAAAAACTGCACTATTTTTAATCAGTCCTTTTTTTTGCAGAATTTGTCCAATCAGTTTATTCCCAGACCCCGAAGGTATCTCGACCTGCACAAATTCTTTACTACTTTTATCAACAGGACTAAGGGCGGTATAAACATAAGCTGTCCCCGCTAGCCCAATGACTAAAATAGCAATGACAATTGAACCAATCAGTATCGTTGAAATTTTTTTTGCCATATGATCTGCTTGTTGACGTCTATTTGCTGTTCGTCCTAATGAATTTCCCTGAACAGTCTCATTTCCTTTCGTTTTTCTGATGGTTTCTTTCAAAGGGGATGACTCCCTCTCTGACCCATCCTCGGTAATCAGACTGTCTCTTAAGCCAGTCATATCATTTACTAGATTAGCTTTAGAATCAGCCGTTTCCTCGAAAATAGGGGCTATGCCAGCAACATCACTTGCTTTGACATCTTTTTTTGCTGACTGGTCTTTTAAAAAATCCTGCCGTTTGTAGTCAGCATAGAGACGTGCCATTCTACGATCTGATTCTTTTTCTTCTAATTCTTTTTGAAAAAGCGCTTCTTCTTTTGCTTTTCTGATTTGATTTGCTTTTTCCAACTCAGCAAAAATCTGTTCTTTAAAACTTCTTTTCTGCTCTTTTTGTCCATCATCCTTAAAATCGGTCAAAGCCAATCCTCCTAAACATAATCAACCGCCATTATAACTTAAAAGCGCTACAAATGCAATTAAATCACGCATTTGTTACTTATTTTTAACAAATAATCTGCCAAAATATCGTAGTATTTAAGGTTGCCAAATCATTTGATACCAGGTAGCCCCACCATGTTTAGATTCTGATAGCCCTTGATTAGTAAAACCATTCATTTCATAATAAGGAATTAAATAATCATGACAAGTCAAAATAATACCTTCTCTTTGTTGAGATACCACCAAATCTTTCATAGCAGCTAAAAGTGCAATTCCTATTCCCTGCTGTTGGAAGGCTTTAGCAATTGACAGACTTGTGATAGCAATATAACCACCATTTTCGTTATTCTTTGTTACCCCATGAAATAGATGATCTTCTAGAACAGGATCAGCAATAGCCGGTCCCTCCACATAACCAACAAGTTGCTGGTCAATAACAGCCACTAAAAAGGTATCTGAAATAAGATCTATACGCTCCTTAATGACTTCCTTAGTTGTTGCTTCTTGTGGTGAAAAATTATCACTTTCAATCTCAGCAATGGCTCCCCAATCAGCTTGTTGAACTTGTCTAATTAACATGTCAAACTCCTTTAAAACGAGAAAACCTGCCTAGGCAGGGATTTTATTGATTATTTTTAGTTAAGTTCGCGAGTAATTCTTCAAATGATCGTTCGTACAACTGAATATCTCCAGCTCCCATAAAGACATAGACCACATTGTCGTGATCAAGTAGGGGTGAAACATTCTCTACCGTTATCACTTGTGATGGTTTAACAATTTTAGCTGCTAAATCTTCAACTTTGACCTCACCCTTATCAACTTCACGTGCCGAGCCATAGATTTGGGCCAAATAAACACTGTCAGCCTCATTTAAAGCAAATGCAAAATCATCCAACAAGGCAATCGTACGGGTGAAGGTATGGGGTTGGAAAATCGCCACAATTTCTTTACTTGGGTATTTCTGCCTCGCAGCATCAATCGTTGCCACAATTTCTGTTGGATGGTGAGCAAAATCATCAATAATGATAGTATCATTGATAATTTTCTCTGTAAAACGCCGTTTGACCCCTGAAAATGTCTTTAAATGTTCAGCAACAAGTTCCATATCAATGCCCGCCACAAATAAATTAGCAATAACCGCAGTGGCATTCAAAACATTATGACGACCATAAGCAGGTACATGGAAATGACCAAGCACCTGCCCATCATGCTTGATCTTAAAATCTGACCCACTTGTTGTACGAGTAATATCGCAAGCAATAAAATCATTGCTGTCTTTAAAGCCATAATAATAAATCGGCACAGGAGAGGTCACTTTCTTCAATTCCTCATCTTCGCCGTAAACAAACAAAGCCTTTTTAACTTGCTTGGCATAGTCATCGAAGGCATTACGAACATCATCAATGCCTGTAAAATAGTCGGGATGGTCAAAATCAATATTAGTAATAATAGAATACTCTGGGTGATAAGGCATAAAATGACGCTCATATTCGTCAGATTCAAAGACAAAATATTGGGCATTGGCAGAACCACGTCCAGTTCCATCACCAATGAGATAAGCAGTATCTGTAATATTTTTAAGAACATGAGATAACAAACCTGTTGTAGATGTTTTGCCATGAGCACCTGCCACACCAAAACTAGTGAACTGCTTCATAAAATCCCCTAAAAATTCATGGTAACGTTTAAAAGGAATCTGATGTTGAATCGCATAAGCAATTTCGCAGTTATTATCTTCACGGAAGGCATTTCCAGCGATAAGCTCCATATCTTCAGTGATATTATCTTCACTAAAAGGGAGAAGGGTAATACCAGCTTGCTCAAGGTCTCTTTGAGTGAAATAATATTTTTTCACGTCACTACCTTGTACCTTATGCCCCATTTGATGCAACATAAGAGCTAGGGCACTCATTCCCGACCCTTTAATTCCGATAAAATGATAAGTTTTTGACATCTTAACTCCTTTGTTATCTTCATTACGCCTTTGATTTAGCCTTAGTAGAGTTCTTCAAACCGACTTAAATTAAGCTCTTGCGCAATTGTTTTTTCCCGTTGTTCTCTAGTTTCTTTATTATTATAAATTTGACTACGTTTCAAGAAATCGTAGTTATTTTTCTTAACCGTTACCGATTGTGACTGGTTAGGCTCTTTATACATACGAGGAATTTCAGCTAAGATATACTCCTCTTGATGCAACTTATCTGTAAAACGACTCAACTCTGTCATTGGTTTCTTTCTAGAACTGACCGACTCAGTCTGACGACTTTTTTGACCTGCTTGCTTAGAAACATAGGTCATTTCTTTAGCAAGATAAGCCTGTCTCTTTTCTTTAAGATCTTGTCTTGCTCTCAGTCGTGATTCTTTTGCATAATTGCGACTTTCATTGACCTGTTTAGATTGCAAACGATCTGTTGAAGGGAGTTTTTGAGATGGTAACTGGTCTGCAAACTGATGGGGTGTAGTGACAACATCATAATCCTTGTCTTGATAATAGCCGTGGATATTAGTAATGAGGTCTTCATTTTCATATAGAGCCATTTGTTTAGCCATTTCAACAATGGGAACACCATCAGCGACCAGAGGAAATTGATTATTTGTCATCCTTTTCTTATTCTCCCTTCTTGTAGCATTCCCTATTATAACGTAAATGGTCTTATTTTTCAAAGCATTCCTATAAGAATTCTATCTGAATTGATAAGTCAAATCAGGCATTTTGAGGAATAATTAAATGCCTTGAGTACTCATTCTCAAATAACTTTTAACAAAGATAGTAGGGGAAAAGCTGACAAAAACTTCCTAATGACTGCTTCGTTTAAATACATTGTGTCAATGTTACGTAATAATGCATAAAAAATCAGCTTCAAAAAAGAAGCTGACTGCCTAAGGCGCTAAACCTAAAATGACTTTAATTTCTTCAATTGACAGACTTGCTCGACTTTCATTGCCGTCTAGGACAGTTGTCACCAAATGGCGCTTACTTTCTTGAAGTTCCAAAATTTTTTCTTCGATAGTCCACCTAGTGATTAAACGGTAGACTTCCACATTTTCTTTTTGACCAATACGATGGGCACGGCTGATAGCTTGCATCTCAACCGCAGGATTCCACCACAAATCAATCAGAACCACGGTATCAGCTCCGGTTAAATTGAGACCAACTCCTCCTGCTTTTAGAGAAATCAAAAAAGCATCCTTAGAACCATTATTAAAAGCTCGAGTCATTTCTTGACGTTCGTTGGCAGGGGTCGACCCTGTTATCTGGTAAGCTGTTAATCCTAGTGTCTCCATCTCTTGCCTAGCCAAATCCAACATTTTCCGAAATTGAGAAAAGATCAACGCTCGGTGACCACTTTCTTTCATTTGCAAGAGCAAGGTTCTCAAACTCTCTAACTTCCCACTGTCTCCTTTATAATCCATAAAAAGGCTTGGACTATCACAGATCTGTCTCAAACGTGTAATCCCTGATAGAATTTCAATTTTGCGGCGGTTAATGTCAGCATCACTAGCAGATTTAATTTGTTCTTGCATCTGCCTTAATTGAGCCAAGTAAATTGCTTTTTGACTATCTGTCATCTCATTAGAATAATTTACTTCAATCAAGTCAGGTAGTTCCGGTAGAACATCTTCTTTTTTGCGACGCATAATAAAGGGTTTGATGTAACGTGAAACTTGTCTGGCATCCATTTTCAAAAACTCTTTTTTCTTTGGTAAAAGTCCCGGTAACACAATTTGGAAAATGGACCAAATTTCAAGCAGTTTATTTTCAATTGGCGTTCCAGAAAGTGCAAAACAATTTGTGGCATTAAAAGCACGCAAACATTGCGCAATTTTTGTCTGAGCATTCTTAATCACTTGCGCTTCGTCTAAAATCACGTAATCATAATGAAAAGTCTGATAAATATCAAAATCTTGTCTAAATGAGGAATAACTTGTAATTGTAACTTGATGCTCCTCTTGAATAATACAGTCTCGAACCTCCTTGAGTCCGTAAGAAACCACAACATCTAACCTTGGGGTAAACTTGTGGAATTCATCCAACCAATTATAAATTAAACTAGATGGCGATAAGATAAGCACCTTACTTTCTCTTGTCAGTTTACTTGATAAAAATGCAATGGTTTGAAGGGTTTTCCCAAGCCCCATATCGTCGGCTAAAACACCACCAAAACCGTAGTGATCAAGCATGGACAGCCACTTAATTCCTTGGATTTGATAATCGCGAATGTGTGCTTGAACGGCTAAAGGATCGGTCAATGCAAAATTTTCTGGATGCTGCAAATAATGCACTAATTCTTCCAAATCTTCTGAGAAATGGACTGAAGGCATCTCTGAAAACAACTGTGACACCTGCAAGGCAGTAATGCCATCTAATTGCATATGACCATTTTTTAATTGTTTAGCTCTTAATTCTTGCAAACTGCGACTAATCTTTTGAGTCTCGTCGTCAAAAACAACCAGTTTACCAGATTGATTCACAAAGTAAGGATTATTCTGAAAAAGAGCGGCCAGAGCATCGTCAATATCATTTTCAAAAACTGTTGAAAAATCAAAAGAAATATCTAAAAGACCGCCGTTTCGTTCGATAGCAATCCGAGGCGTTTCTTTAAATCTTAATGCTTCCACTGCTTGACTTAATTGAACAGTCCCTAAACGCTTAAAATACGGGATCATCTCTGTGAAAAAAGCATATAAATCTTGAGAGCGACTAAAATTTCTTTGAGAGTAAAATTGCTGTGCAAAACCAAAAAGCTTTAACGAACGGTAAATTTTTTCTTCTTTTTTGTAGTTGCTTGCAAAAGGGAGCTGTCCTAAGCTAGCCTTATGACGGACTTGACAATTCCCATAATCAAAAACTAGTTGACAACTAATATCTTTTTGACCAGTCACATCAAACTGAAAAGTTACCTCAAAATCTCTAATAATAAAACTTTTAGGAGCCTTAACCTGACCAATTTCCTTGAATTCTAATAAACTACTTGCTAATTTTGCCTGATCATCCAAATCAAAATGGATATGTTTGACCAAATCTGCCCCTATTGGCAAACCACGAATCGCTTGAACCATTTTTCGTTGTTTTAAAGACAGATGGTAAAATGTGTCTTGATAAAGAAGGTACTCATTATCAAAAAGGTACTGCATGTTTTTTTCAAAAATTTGCAATTCGATAAACTTACGGTGTACCTCAACCTTAAAATCATAAAGCCCTGACTCTGCATCAAAAGGACGGATAAAAAGACAACGGTAAGTTTGAGAAGGACCCTCAAAACCAAAATCATATAAGGCAGACATGAGGGAAATTCCCTCTTCAAAAAAACCGCTTGATAAGCGTAAATGCCTGGCATGATTAGGAAAAATATACTCGTGGTCCCATTTATCAGAATCCGGAGTTAGACGCCAAAGAAAATAAATGAAATCCTGACTTTCTTGGTCAAATTGCAAAATTGAAAGTTGCTCAAAATAGTTTTTACCAATCTGATAAAATCCTTCTTTTTTAACCAGCTGCAAAAAACTTTTAATATCACGGATCACGTAAGAACGGTCATCTGGCAAACGATTAATTTTTAAACTCCACCAATAATCTGATGAAAAGGGACTACGACTACCTAAAGCAGAGAGACGATATTTCACAGAATCATCCTCATTCATAGCCAAGCTATCCAAAAAAAGACTCCCAAAAGAAGTCATCTTTTTCGTTTCTTTCTTACTCTCAGTTTGACTAGTCAACTGTTCTGAAAACGTTTTGCCTTCTTGATTATTCTTCAAAAAATACTCTAGCGCAGCAATATGATTGCAATATTGCTTAACTTTAAAAAAATCACATTGGCAAACGACATCGGCATCATCAGCCCCATATTGAACCAAATATGTCTCCACTTTCGCCCGAAGAAGCCCGTCGTCTTTGTCATTGATTATTTTGACTAAACCTTGCTCGTAAAGCCCTATACCTTCATTGCGAACACGTCCTGGAATTAATCTAGCCATAACTTTCCCACCTCTTTGCTTATCCCTTTATTATATCAAATTTCAAGTGGGATTTCTTGTAAAAAGACACTTCTTGACACGACAAACGCACGAAGAAAATCTTTTATTGAAAAAACAATGAAAACAGCAAACAGCTATTGCAAGTTTAAATTGTCATTCAATTATGAATATATAAAATTGCCAAAATAGTTTTCTTCCTAAAATGTTAACTAGAAAACGATGCTTTCTGTAAAGTCAAAGAGTTTTTCTGCATTTCAGAACATAATCCTCCTTTTCAGAAAAATCATGATAATTTTTTCTTCATGTGTTTGTCGCATACTTCTTGAAAATCCGTTTCATCACGATAAAAAGCCATGATTTTTGATCACGACTTCTGATTCTAAGATTCATATTAAAGTATTCATCATAACTGCAAAAGCAAAACCAATTAATAATATCGTCACTCCAAAACCATTAATGACCCCTACAAAGGTATGATTATAGCATTTCTTCAAAAAGGCATAAAATACCAGTCCAACAAGGGTTCCAAGACCATTATGAATAATATCCGTAATATCTGCCATTCCAACTCCTGTTAAAAACTGTAAAGCTTCTAATAAAAAGCTAGTGAGAATACCATAGCTTAAAACACGAAAAGTTGTCCGGCTTGGATCCAGTATTTTCAAGTACAACCCAAACGGAACAAAGAGTAACACATTAAAAATCATTTCAAAGGGAACGATTTGATGATTAATCATTAGTGGCTCAGAATACGGAATCCAATTAATGTGGGAAAACCGCCCAAATTGCCAAGAAGAAGCTAAGTCAAATTTGAATAAAATACACCAAACCAACATAAAAAGGTAACAATAAAAAACGGATACGGTCACTTTTCTTTTTCCCATAATTGTCTCCTTAGTTTTTATAACTTATTGATTGAACTGGCGAAAAAAGAGAACTCATCGGCGACAAGACGGATAATTTTCTTTTATTTACTTACGTTTTCGAGCAATTAAATGAATCGGAGTCCCTTCAAAGGTAAAGGCTGCACGAATTTGATTTTCTAAAAAACGTAGGTATGAGAAGTGCATCAGTTCTTCTTCATTGACAAAAACGACAAATGTTGGTGGTTTTACTGCAACTTGTGTGGCATAGAAAATTTTCAACCGTTTGCCCTTATCTGTGGGTGTCGGATTGATGGCAATAGCATCCATAATCACATCATTCAAAACAGCTGATGGGATACGTTTATTTTGACTTTCACTGATACGCTTGATCAAATTGGGTAATTTGTTAAGACGTTGTTTGGTTAGAGCAGACACAAAAATAATTGGGGCATAAGCCAAGAATTGAAATTGATCACGAATATCGGCCTCCCATTGGGTAACGGTGTGATTATCCTTTTCAATGGCATCCCATTTATTAACCACAATAATCAGCCCTTTACCAGCTTCATGGGCAAAACCAGCAATTCGTTTATCGTACTCGCGAATACCTTCTTCAGCATTAATGACCATCAAAACAACATCAGAGCGATCAATGGCACGCATGGCACGCATGACAGAATATTTTTCGGTATTTTCATAGATTTTACCAGATTTGCGCATTCCAGCAGTATCAATCATGGTAAATTCTTGACCATCAGCATCGGTAAAATGTGTATCAATAGCATCACGAGTTGTTCCCGAAACAGGGCTAGCAATCACACGATCTTCCCCTAAAATCGCATTGATCAGACTCGATTTCCCAACATTTGGTCGACCAATCAAACTAAAGCGAATAATGGCATCATTTTCCTCAACTTCCTTAACTGGTAAGTTTTCAATAATCGCATCCAAAACATCGCCTGTACCAATACCGTGAACAGATGATACAGGGTACGGTTCCCCTAGACCAAGGGAATAAAAATCATAAATGTCATTACGCATCTCTGGATTATCAACCTTATTAACAGCCAAAATAACTGGTTTGTTCGTGCGATAAAGGATTTTTGACACATATTCATCTGCGTCTGTCACTCCCTCTTTTCCAGAAACCACAAAGACAATGACATCGGCTTCTTCCATGGCAATTTGAGCTTGGTGTTTGATTTGCTCCATAAATGGTGCTTCAACATCATCAATTCCCCCAGTATCAATTAATGAAAACTGGCGATTCAGCCATTCTCCGGTAGCGTAAATACGATCTCGGGTAACCCCTTCAACATCTTCGACAATTGAAATACGCTCTCCTGCAATTCGATTAAATAACGTGGACTTGCCAACATTTGGACGGCCCACGATGGCAACGGTAGGTAAAACCATGATTCTCCTTTTCTTTGTCTCACAACAAATCTTGTTTTTCTTTTAGGTGCCAATCTTAACGACGATTAACCCCTTCTAAATGAAACTCTCTTGCTAAATAACGCACACGCTCCATGACTCGTTTCGCCTGCCAGGTTTCGTCATTGCCCTTAATGGTCGCCCATTTCCGTTCCAGATCAGCAAAGCTATAATTAGAGGTAAAGAAAGTTGGTAAATTTTCCAACATTCGGTATTGCAAAATTGCCTGTAAAACTTCATCACGAACCCATGATGTGGCTTGCTCCGCCCCAATATCGTCTAAAATTAAAACCGGCACATGCTTAACGGCATCAATCTCTTCCTTAACCGATCCATTTGAGATGGCATTTTTCACATCAATAGCAAAGCTTGGAAAATGCAAGAGAGTAGTTGACACGCCTTTTTTCTCTGACAATTCATGTGCCATCGCAGCCAACAAATAAGATTTGCCAATACCCATATCTCCGTATAAATACAAGCCTTTTTGCTCAGACGACGGGTATTGCTCAACAAAATCTAAAATAGCCGAAAAAGCCGCCATACGACTAGCATTATTGACATCAATATCTGACAAGTGAATGTGACGATAGGATTTTGGCAAACTCACTAACTGAATACGCTCTGAAATAGCCGCCTGTTTTTGGGCCTCAACCAATGCTTTGGTTTCTAAGTAAGACACATCCGCATAGCCTTCATTCATAGCAAGAATAGGCTGATACCCCTTAGCAATGTAGGACTGGTCGCCCGTTTGAAATTTCTGCCTTTCTACCAAAAACTGATTAAACTTAGACAGACTTAAATCAATTTCATCCTGTGACAGCTGATGCTGTCTGATGAATTCTGCCACCTCTGTATCCTCTAGAATAGTCTGGATTAACTGGTCACTATCAATACGACTGCTTGGTTCTAGTGGTTTCATTGCTTTTCCAATCTTCTCCATCTAGTCACCGCCCTTTCTTAGGTTTTCCAATCTTTTTAAAGCGGCTTGTTTAAACTGATCAAGTTTAGCCTGCTCTTCTTGACTTGTTGTTTCTTGATAATCGGGATTGCTCCATTTAGGAATATTTGTCTGGGGTGTTTGTTTAACCTTTGATTGATTTGATGCCTTGCGCTCAACAAAAGAACGCATTTTTAAAATTGCCTCTTCAGCAGTCAATACTTTCTGGTAAGAAAAATCATTAGCAATTTTCATGACATAACTTTTTTGCAAATTGGCAGACTTGGTTTTATTGAACGTGTAAAGAACCATAACATTAATGACATCATCAAGAAAATTCATCTTGGCAAGGGTTCCCAATAGCTCCCTTTCATCTTTGGTCACACTTGCCTGTCTGGCTTTTTTAATTTTTTCTAAGAAAACAAGGGCACTGTCTTGTTTTGCCTCTCGTAAAATAACCTGCTCAGATTGCGAAAATGACCCTTTAACAGTCATCTGAGTGGCTTGATTTTTCTTGATTAGCATTCTCTGCGGCTGAATCTTTCCATTAACTGCCGTAGCTTTTGCCAACTGATAAGTATCAAACCAATTCATATCATGCTGTTCTGCAATGCTGTAAAGGCTTATCACATCTTTTTGACTGTTTTCAAATCGCAAGCCATCACGGGTCATCAACCGTTGAAAACTGTCTAAATCAAAAGATTTCTTAGGCTGCTGAAGCGAACTAAGATTGGAAGTCTCTAAGCCAAAAATATCGGAAAACTTTTTAGAAATGTTTCTCGCTTGACTTGGAATCGTCACTTGCAAGTCAGAAACAGCTAAGTCACCAATTTTTTGTGCCAATAACCTAGAATAAACCGGATGATTCAAAAAGGCTTCATTCCCCAAAGGCTGATGTAATTTAATTAAGTAAGCATCTGGTAACTGATACAAAGCCAAAAGATCCATGGCTGTTAGCATCACAAGAGCTTCCTCAAATCGTTTCATGCCGAATTGCAAATGATTCAAAACATCACTAAACTTATGGCTTTTAGAACCATCATCAAAAAAATGAATCAGGTATTGGTAAACAGCAACAGCATCACTTCCAACAATCGGAAAATAAAGTTGTATCAGGCTCGTTGAATCGTAGGGAACCTTGTTATGCTTAACATAAAAAAAGTCATCAATGGGTTTCATCATTTAAATTACTCTTCTTTTTTCCTCGCACACGATTAGTAATTTGTTGCAAGAGTTCTTCAATTTCATCAACATCTTTGAAACTTTTATAAACACTCGCAAAACGAACGTAGGTAATTTCATCTAGTTCTGCCAATTCATCCATCACCAAGTTTCCAATAACGGTACTTGAAACTTCATTTTCATAAGCTGTGCGGACTTTCTGCTCAATACGAGAAATCAAATTTTCAATATCTGTGCTCGAAACAGGCCGTTTCTGAGCACTTTGAATCACTCCATTTAGAATCTTATCTCTAGAAAATTGTTCTCGTGTTCCATCTTTTTTTATCACTAGCAGCGGGAGAGCCTCCACACGTTCAAACGTCGTAAAACGGGCATGGCATTCTTCGCATTCTCTACGGCGACGGATGGTATTTCCATCCTCGGCTTGTCTACTGTCAACAACACTTGATTTATGATAACTACATTTCGGACAACGCACGCAAACACCCCAATTCTATCAAATTAATCCAGTACTCTATTGTACCATAATTTAAAGGATAACAAAAGAATACGTCAATACTAATCCATGATAAACGCACGAAGAAAATTTTTTATTGAAAAAATAATGAAACAACAAAAAGCTATTGCCAGTTTAAATTGTCATTTAATTATGAATATATAAAATTGCCAAAATAGTTTTCTTCCTGAAAGTTTAACCAGAAAACGATGCTTTCTGAAAAAGCAAAACGGTTTTTCTGCATTTCAGAACATAATCCCCCTTTTCAGAAAAATCATGATAATTTTTTCTACATGCGTTTGGCGTCAATACTAATCACAACAGACACAGCAAGCCGTTATTTCCGATTTATAGCACAGATGAAAACAATCATTCGTTTTGAAACATCTGAATATTGAAATGCAAAAAATATTATTTTCTTATCGAAAATCTTTCCTACATTTGACATCCATACTCATTCATATTGTACATATAAAACAAAAATGCATGTAACTAAAAATGGGTTACATGCATTTTCCAACCTCCCTAAAGGTCCATAACTTCTTTTAGCACAAATAACAGACCGATTTTAGACTCATTTTTCTTAATTAATCATAAATAAACATTATCTTTAGGGATTGATGTGGAGATTAACCTTAGGCTACTTTTTTAAAATGTTCAAACAACAATTTAATACATTTTCGCAAAGAAACTGTTAACACTCTTCATAAACGAAAAACCAATAATGTCTCGTTTTATTGGTCTAATAATCCATAATCAGCTATTCATGATCTCGAGGAGTTGCTAGTGGGATATGCAAGATAAAGACAGATCCCTCGTTCAATTTGCTTTCAACCTCCATACGCAGGTGATAGCCATCTACAATTTGCTTGAGAATAGATAGACCGATTCCTAAACCAGCTTGTGTGCTCGTACGATTACGTGATTTGTCTGTTCGATAGAAACGTTCAAAGATATGCTCAATATCTTCTTCGGAAATCCCTTCACCTCTATCTCTAACCCTAACAACAGCTTCATGCTCCGCATGAACCCTTAGTTCAATAGAAATTTTCTTTTCTCTTCTAGAATATTTCACCGCATTGTCAATTAAAATCATTAGGGCTTGCTCAAAGTGATTTTTATAAATACGAGCCAATGTCTCTTGATTGTCAAAATGGCATGTAAATTCAAAATCCTCTCTTAAAACCCTAAAATTACCAATAACTGATTCAATAGAATTTTCCAAAACAGTTGTGTCATTTTGGTGCCCCTCAAAAGAACCTTGTACACGAATCATGTCTAACATATCATTAATCATAATCGCCATACGATCAGCCTCGTGTGCTGTCGCAGTTAAACTTTCTTCAAGAATAGCACTATCATCTTTTCCCCAGCGCTGCAAAAGACCAACATGTCCTTTAATAATGGCAACTGGTGTTCGTAATTCATGACTAACATCACTAATGAAACGTGATTGAAGTTTAGTATGAGTCTCTACCTTATCCAACATATTATCAAAAATAACAGACAATTCCTCAATTTCATCTCCCGAAGAAATATCTGATCGAAGATTCAGATTGTCCGGATTTTCTGAAATATTACGCATAACATCATGAAGGTTATTCAACGGTTTCAAGAAACGACGTGTTGAGATTAAAATAATCAAATAAGCTAGACTAGTCCCAAACAATTCCATGACCAACAACCCAAAAAGCAAACGAGCTCTGATGCCATAGTAATTTCCTAAATCATGAAAAACTTGAACATATCCAACAAATTTGCCCGTACGTCTGGAATAAACCTTTTGAGTCATCGAAAAGCCACGATACTGATCCTCAATACAATCATGATAGATCTTACCAATAGGACCTTTCAATCCGGGAGATGCTTCTTCATTATCTGTGGTAAAAATCATTTGTTTGTCAACATTGTAGACATAAATATCCTGATTAGCATCTAGCGTATTGGTAATATCACGTTCACTTCTGATAATCCGACTGCCGTTTCTATCATCTATTCTCAAGTGTGTTTTATCGTTTTTATATAAAACCTCTGCTAAGTTCTCTAACGTAAAATTAGAGTCCACCTCAGAGAGACGAACTCTAACAATATTTACAGCTTGAAGGACTGACTGTCTTTCTTTTTTCAACAAGAAATAATTTGTTGAACTATAGGCAATCAGTGTGAAAGCGGAAAAAATGCAGAAAAAGAGAACAAAAAAGATATTTGATAAACGTTTTGGTAACGATTTTTTATATATTTTCTGTTTCTGATTTACCATGTTAATTATTTCTCACGAATAACGTATCCCATCCCACGAACCGTCTGAATATAAGATTCTTTACCAGGAAGATCAATTTTGCCACGAAGGTAACGAATATAAACATCAACAACATTTGTCTCAACCGCTTCATCATATTTCCAAACATTTGATAATAACTCTTCTCGGGTCATCACACGATTCATATTTGTCATTAAAATACTAAGCAAGTCGTACTCGCGTTTGGTTAATGAAATTTCATCATCTCCACGATTAACAGAACGATTTTGTGGATTTAAAACCAAATCACGATAGATACCTTGGCTTGGAGTTTTTTTCTCAGACTCAATATCTTGTCGGCGGAAGATTGCACGAATACGTGCCAGTAATTCTTCAATCGCAAATGGCTTAACAATATAATCATCTGCACCGCGATCCAAGCCAGCAACAACATCCATGATAGAATCACGCGCTGTCATCATCATAATGTAAGTTGTCTTTTCCGTCTGCAAACGACGTGTTACTTCAAAACCATCCATTTCTGGGAGCATGAGATCGAGAAGAATTAAATCAAATTCCTTTTCTAGAGCTGCCTCTAAACCTTCACGACCGTTAACTTCAACAGTTACTTCATACCCCTCGTGTTGCAATTCAAGTGAAACAAACCGTGCAAGGTTCTTTTCGTCTTCAATAATTAAAATTTTCTTTGTCATTGACATCACCTCTTATCCTCATGTCGACTCCTTCTCTCCCAAAAAGTGATGCACAAGGTCTATCTAAATTTTTGTCCTATTTGAGTTTCAATACCCGTAATAATCACCTGATGAGCAAAGAAAACTTTAACTCACCAACGTTTTTTCATCCCCTCTACCGCCAACAAACGGCTAAAATAGACGATTAACCACATTCTTTAAAGAGTATATCAAAGAATAATTCTTTTTTCAAATAAAAATTACAGACATCTTTAATATTTAACTTTCGTCGTCAAATAATTCCTGTAAGCTTGCAAAAGGAGTATTCTCTTTTTGTTTTTCTTCTTTAAGAACCTGGTATTGCTCCTCTGTTAACACTGCCCAATCCTGACCCGCTGGTAACTCTTGCGAAGCCTTTTTTTCCTCATCTGTCAGTACCTGTAAAGGAATGGCTAGCAAAATATTATCCACGATACTTTCTTCAAGATCAATCTTATCATCTCTCAAAACCAAGACCAAATTATCATCAATCATATTCTGATGGCTTGCTAAATCAGACGGTTCAATGAAAAGTTCTTCTATTATCTGTGATTCACTAATCGTGACAGCTTCTAACGAACGGCTTGAAGGTAAGGTCAAATCATAACTTAACTGATAGGTTAACACATAAAGACCGGTATCGTATTGAATATTTCCAACAACCCTAACATTTTCTAAGTCAAGAATCTGTGGATCACGCTCAAACAATTTCTTCTTAACGTCACATGCTTGGTCAAAAGAAATACCCTCAGGGCATTTTCTGATTTCCGAAATGCGTAGCATAATTTTCTCCTAATAAAATTCTAATCCATTTTTACTATTATATCAAGTATTTGCTAATAGTTTTATGACATTTTCCTTACATTTTTTAATTTTAAACATCTGATATAACACCCCAATGTCACATTGTTTTTGACTTCGTTTGGCATCTTACCATAATCAACTTATCGCTAAACATGTCAAACCTGGCATCATTTCTCCTTATAAATATTATATTTTCCAAATATTAAAAAGCGAAAAGATAAAGAAAATGTGAGACTCGAGCTGATCTCAAGCGCTCACATCTGTTTTAATCGTTCAATTCTATCTGCAATAGGAGGATGGGTACTAAATAGAGAACTTAGCCGTTGTTCTTTCTTTCTAGGCTCGTTAATGTATAAAGCTGCACTAGCATCATCAACACGCTGTTTCATGGGTCGGGAACCATCCAACTTTTCAAGCGCTCTAATCATTCCTTGAGGATTTCTAGTCAATTCAACTGAGCTAGCGTCGGCTAAAAATTCTCTTTGACGGGAAATAGCCAACTGGACTAAACTAGCAGCCAATGGTGCTAGAATCAAGGACAAGATTGATAGGAGCAAGACAACAACACCTAAGCCACTATCATTACGGTCGTCATCTCGTCTTCTAGAACCACCTCCATACCAAAGTAAGCGCCCACCAATGCTCGAAATCATGGTAACAGCACTAGCTAAGGCAACCGCAATGGTAGAAATACGAATATCATAATTACGAATATGACTCACCTCATGACCAATAACACCCTCTAATTCTTCACGATTCATGGTATTAAGTAAACCTGTCGTAGCTGCAACAGCTGCATTTTGAGGGCTAGAGCCTGTAGCAAAAGCATTTAAAGAATCGTCTTCAATGATAAAGACTCTTGGCATGGGAATTTGTGCTACCATTGCCATATCTTCAACAATGTGAAAAAAATCTGGGGCTTCTGTTTCCGTTATTTCTCTAGCATTATTCATACTCATAACAAGGCTTGTCGATTGAAAAATCATGCTAAAAGCATAAATCGCACCAATAATCAAAGCAAAGACAAGCCCCATCACATAATTATCAGCCAGTAAGTAACCTGCTGCTGAACCAATGAGAGCTAAAAGTATAAAGAAGACGACCAATAAAATAACTGTTCTTTGCTTATTTTGTGAAATCTGTTGGTAGAGCATATGCCCTCTTTCTCCTATTTTATGTTTTTATTCTAACTTAAAAGTTAAATTCTACTTTTGGAACCTCTTTTTCAGCTTCTGGTGTTTGCAAGAATTCACTTGGTTTAAATCCAAATAGCTTAGCAACAATGTTGCTTGGGAAAGATTCAAGCTGTAAATTGTAGTTAGATGTTGTTGAATTGTATAATTGACGAGAGTACGAAATTTTATTTTCGGTATTGGTCAATTCTTCTTGAAGTTTCAAGAAGTTTTCATTAGCTTTTAAATCTGGATAATTTTCAGCAACTGCAAACAAATTAGTCACTTGCTTACTCAATTCATTAGAAGCGGCAATCGTTTCTTGAGGGGTTGATGCATTCGCAACACGCGCACGCAAATCTGTAATTTTCTCAAATGTTTTTTGCTCGTAGTTAGCATATCCTTTTACGGTCTCAATAAGGTTTGGAATTAAGTCATTACGGCGTTTCAACTGCACATCAATTTGACTCCAAGCTTCTTTTGTATGCATTCGGAATTTAATCAGGCTATTGTAACTTATCATTACCCAAAGAGCAATTACCCCTAAAACGGCTAAGATAATTAAAATTGTTGGCATAAGCGTTCTCCTTTTATCTTTGTGTTTCAATTATAGCAATTTCTGTGACAATAGCAAGCAATGAGGGTTTGTTTCTATTCCATTCTTTCAATTTTTTTATGACTATTTTTATGGTAAAATAATAGCAATAATCAAAGATCGAGGATGCAGATGACACCACAAGAGTTTTACACCAGATTAGAAGAGGCGGGTTTTCCCTTATCACCTAAGCAAAAAGAACAGTTTGATACCTACTTTAAATTACTAATAAATTGGAACACTAAAATTAATTTGACGGCTATTACTGAAGAAAATGAAGTCTATCTTAAACATTTCTATGATTCCATTGCTCCTATCTTGCAAGGCTTTCTTTCTAATGAGCCGATAAAACTGTTAGATATTGGGGCTGGGGCTGGCTTTCCCAGCCTACCCATGAAAATTATTTTCCCAGATCTGGAAGTAACTATTATTGACTCACTTAATAAACGTATCACTTTTTTAAACCTCTTAGCAGAAGAATTGAAGCTTGACAAGGTTGCCTTTTTCCATGGACGTGCCGAAGATTTTGGGCAGAACAAAACATTTCGAGCGCAATTTGATGTAGTAACAGCTAGGGCTGTTGCTCGCATGCAAGTTTTGTCAGAATTAACCATTCCTTTTTTAAAAGTTGGAGGAAAGCTAATCGCTTTAAAAGCACAAGCGGCTGATCAAGAATTAGAAGAAGCTAAAATGGCTCTTTCTCTCCTTTTTGGTAAAGTCATTGATAATCATCATTACCAACTGCCAAATGGCGATTCTCGCTATATTACTGTTGTTGAAAAGAAGAAGGAAACAGCCAATAAATTCCCTAGAAAAGCAGGCTTACCTAATAAAAAACCTTTATAATAAGCTAAAAGCTAAGTTTCTTAGCTTTTTTAGCTTATTTTTGTTATGATAATATGAGATATTATTATGGAGGAAACATGAAACGCTCTTTTATCAAATCTCTTTCAGTCACACAGCGCTTAACCTTTAGTTTTGCTATTGTTATTCTGATTGGGACCCTCTTGTTATCCATGCCTTTTACCCATTATCAAAACGGTCCTGAGACAGTCTATCTTGACCATTTCTTTAATGTCGTTTCCATGGTTTGTGTGACAGGGCTTTCTGTGGTGCCAGTTGCTGATGTCTACAACGGTATTGGGCAAACCATTGCAATGATGCTAATGCAAATCGGAGGGCTTGGTTTAGTCACATTGATTGCCATAAGCACCTTTGCTCTCAAGCGTAAAATGCGATTAAGTGACCAAACCCTACTCCAATCCGCCTTAAACCGTGGTGACAGCAAAGATCTAAAGCATTACCTTTTCTTTGCCTATAAAGTCACTTTTGGACTTGAAATGTTTGCCGCTCTTATTATTATGACTGACTTTATTCCTCGCTTTGGCTGGAAAAACGGTATTTTTAATAGTATTTTTTTAGCGGTGTCTGCTTTTTGTAATGCTGGTTTTGATAATTTAGGTTCGGCTAGTCTGAAAGCATTTGTCTTAAACCCAACGCTTAATTTTATTATCACCTTTTTGATTATTTCAGGAGGACTTGGTTTTTCCGTTTGGGTTGATTTAGGGCTATCTTTTAAGAAATTCTTTTTTGAAAGACCGCACTGTTATGGAGCTACCTTCCGCAAACTCTCTAATCAATCACGCCTAGTTCTACAAACAACGTTAGTCATTCTTGTCCTTGGAACCTTTTTAGCTTGGTTTTTAGAGAAAGATAATGCCAAAACGATTGCCAATTATCATTTCCCTCAACAACTAATGATTTCTTTCTTTCAAACAGTAACCATGAGAACAGCGGGCTTTGCAACAATTTCTTATAATGACACAATGGCACCTACCAACATTCTCTTTATGATTCAGATGATGATTGGTGGTGCACCTGGCGGCACTGCCGGCGGTATTAAAGTAACAACTGCTGCTATTACTTTCTTACTATTTAAGGCAGAGTTATCTGGTCAGTCAGAAGTAACTTTCCGTAACCGCATTATCGCTAATAAAACCATCAAGCAAACCATGACTGTCCTTATTTTCTTTTTTGCAGTTCTCATGATAGGATATATTCTACTTCTTAGCGTTGAACCCAATATTGCACCAATTCCACTTCTGTTCGAATCTATCTCAGCCATTGCAACTGTCGGGGTTTCCATGGATTTAACCCCACAATTATCAACAGCGGGACGTCTCATTATTATTGTTCTCATGTTTGTTGGTCGGGTTGGTCCAATCACTGTTCTCATTAGCTTAATTCAACGAAAAGAAAAAACCATTCAATATGCCACTACTGATATTCTAGTGGGTTAAGGAGTAATCATGTTAAAACGTAAAACTGTCGGGGTTCTTGGTCTAGGTATTTTTGGTCGCACTGTCGCTAGGGAATTAAGTAACTTCGATCAAGATGTCATTGCTATTGATATTAGAGAAAGTCACGTGAAAGAAGTGGCTGACTTGGTCACTAAAGCAGCCGTCGGTGATATTACCGACAAAGAATTCTTGTTAGCTATTGGTATTGAACATTGTGATACGGTTGTTATTGCTTCTGGTAATAACTTGGAATCATCTGTTCTTGCTGTTATGCACTGTAAAAAACTGGGCGTTCCAACCATTATTGCCAAGGCAAAAAATAAAATTTTTGAAGAAGTTCTCTATGGTATTGGAGCCACCAAAGTCATCACTCCTGAACGTGATTCTGGGAAGCGCGTTGCTTCAAATTTACTAAGACGTCACATCGAAAGTATTATTTATCTGGAGCATGGCATTTCCATGATTGAATTTGTCATTCCAAAAAGTTGGGAAGGTCAATCCCTTTCTGAACTTGATGTCCGTCGTAAATACGAGTTAAATATTATTGGCATGCGCCAAAAAAATGTTAAAACCTTGGATACCAACGTGCAACCTTTTGAACCACTTGAAGCCAATACAATTATTGTCGCTATCGCAAATGACCATACCTTTGAGAAATTCGACTATCTAGGCTATCTGAAATAATCCAAAACTCCTTAGATGTAGGTCTAAGGAGTTCATTTTATGAATTGCTAGGAATGCTATCAAGTGAAAAATGCTCTAGGCTTTTTCTTGTTTCCAAAAAGCTTTTTCTGCGATCGCCGTAAAGAGAACATCTGTTGATGAGTTTAAAGCTGTTTCACAAGAATCTTGAATGACACCAACAATAAATCCAACCCCAACAACCTGCATAGCAAGGTCATTAGAAATTCCAAATAGGCTACAAGCAACTGGAATGAGCAATAAGGAACCTCCCGCAACTCCTGAGGCCCCACAAGCAGACACTGCTGCAATAAGACTCAATAAAAGGGCGGTTAAAAAATCAACCGGAATACCAAAGGTATTGACAGCAGCAAGGGTTAGCACGTTAATTGTAATAGCTGCACCACCCATATTAATCGTTGCACCAAGTGGAATGGAAACAGAATAAGTTTCTTTACTTAGTCCAAGATTCTTACATAGTTGCATATTAACTGGAATATTGGCAGCTGAACTTCTTGTAAAGAAAGCCGTTACACCAGATTCACGTAAACACTTAAAAACGAGTGGGTAAGGATTTTGACGCATTACCAAAAAAGCAATTAATGGGTTGACAACTAAAGCGACAAAAACCATTGTACCTACTAAAACAAGAATCAAAAAGGCATAGTCTGACAGAACACCAATTCCATTTTCAGAGATAGCCGAAAACACCAAACTCATAATGCCAATGGGGGCCAAGTTAATGATCCAAACCACAATCTGAGAAGTCACTTCTGCTGCTGTCTTAATGAGGTGTTTGGTTTCCTTGCTTGCGGCTTTCAGTGCAAATCCAAAAACTAAGGCCCAAAACAAAACACCAATATAATTAGCCGTCGCTAAGGCGTTAATAGGGTTATCAACTAATTTTAAAAGAAGGGTTTGAAAAACTTCCCCAACCCCTTGTGGGGGTGAAAATTCTGTCTTAGCTGGTGTGTTTAAGACTAAGGACAGTGGAAATAAATAAGTCGTCAAAACAGCTACTAAAGCAGCTGCAAAAGTCCCAAATAGATAAAGAGCAATAATAAGCTTCATATTGGTCTCTTGACCTTTTTTTTGATGGGATATTGCCTGAGAGACTAAGGCAAATACAAGAAGGGGAGCAATGGCTTTTAAGCCACCAACAAATAATTTTCCTAAAAGACTCAAACCTGTAAAATTAGGAACAAGAAGTCCTAAAATGAGACCGACAACAACACCAATCCCGATCTTTTTTATCAAGCTAGTTCTGATCCATACGTTACATACTCTTTTCATTGGTCACATCCTTATTAAAGTTACATGTTTTTTATCATAATATAATTCCAGCTGTTCGTCAAATTTATTCAACTATCCTAATCAGTTCTCTTACTCCTCTATTGACGATACTAATAATCTTCGATATAATAGCAGCTGTTGTCATTTTAACAGGTTTTTGGTTAGAATTGTTAGAATCTTCAAATTAATATTACAAAAGGACTATTCATAAATGAAACAAAAAAATGTATATCTTGTTATCGGATTTATGTTATTTGCTCTCTTTTTTGGAGCAGCAAATCTCATTTATCCCGCCTTTCTAGGCATTTACTCTGGTCACAATATTCCCTGGTCTATTGTTGGTTTTTGCCTAACAGGTGTTTCTTTACCACTCCTTGGTGTCATTGCTGTTGCTAAATCTGGTTCAGATGATGTGGAAAGCCTTGCCCGCCCAATTTCAAAATGGTATGCCATCATCTACTCATCTATTCTGTATTTATCTATTGGTCCTTTCTTTGCCATCCCTAGAACAGGTGCTACATCATTTTCAGTTGGTATCGCTCCCATCTTCGGAGACAATTTTTCCGTTAAAATTATCTATGCTATTCTTTTCTTTGGCTTATCTTACTTCTTAGCCATCAAACCAAGTCAATTAGCTGAAAACATTGGGAAATTCTTAACACCAACCCTACTCGTTGTGATTGCCATTTTAGTGATTGCCTCCTTTATTCATCCCGCTGGGAATTATGGCAATGCCTTTAATGCCGGTGTTGGTATCAATAATGCCTTTAAAGACCATCCCTTTATCGCCGGACTCATTCAAGGCTATGGAACAATGGATGCCTTGGCTTCTCTCGTCTTTGCAATTTTGGTCATTGAGGCAACCAAGCAATTTGGCGCCAAAACAAATAAAGAAGTCACTAGAATTACACTCATTGCTGGAACGATTGCCATTTTCCTATTAGCCTTTGTTTATATCTTCGTTGGTCGTATCGGCGCAACTTCACAATCCTTATTCTCATTTACTGATGGTCATTTCACTCTCCACGGCAGCCCAGTTAATGGTGGACAAATCTTAAGCCACGCTTCTCGTTTTTATTTGGGAAGTATCGGACAGGCTTTCCTTGCCATTGTTATCTTTTTAGCTTGTCTAACAACTTCAACTGGATTAATTACATCTAGTGCTGAATATTTTCATAAATTAGTGCCTGCTTTGTCTCATATTGCTTGGTCAACTATTTTCACTCTTGTCTCTGCCTTTTTCTACTTTGGCGGTTTGTCAATCATTATCAACTGGTCCGCACCAGTGTTGTTCCTCTTATATCCGCTAACGGTTGATCTGATTTTCCTTGTCTTAATGCAGAAATTCTTCAACAATGATCCCATTGTTTACCGAACGACAATTGGATTAACCGTCATTCCCGCTATTTTTGATGCCCTATCAACCTTATCACAAATGACAGGTCTCTTCCGTCTCCCAGAAGCAATCACTAATTTCTTCCAAAAAATTGTTCCACTGGGACAATTTTCAATGGGATGGATTGTCTTTTCCGCCCTCGGATTTCTTTTAGGACTGGTGCTGCATCAATTAAAAAAAGCATAACCATTTTCTTTTTATAGCATAAAATCTCCTCAAGTCATATGACTTGAGGAGATTTTTTTACTTATGACTAAATCGTCTTGTTAAGCGATCACCAACCATTTGGATTGCAAAAATAATGAGAAGAATGATAAGCGTTGCAACCCAAGTCACATCGTTATTAAAGCGATTGTATCCATAAGAAATAGCAACATTGCCAAGCCCACCTGCACCAATAGCCCCTGCCATGGCTGTTTCACCGACCAAAGAGATCAAGGTCACGGTTGACACACGAATTAAATCAGGAAGCCCTTCACTTAAATAAACCTTAACAATATCCCAAAAAGTTGCCCCTGAAGCTTGTGCTGCTTCAACGACCCCTTTATCCAGTTCCGAAAAAATCACCTGTACTTGGCGAGCAAAGAAAGGGAATGTCGCAAAAGTTAACGGTACCAAGGCAGCCGTTGCCCCCAAAATAGTTCCCATAATCAAGTAAGTGAAATTTGCAAGAATAGCAATTAAGATAATAAATGGGATAGCACGAAAAACAGAAGTCACTTTATCAATAATCCAACAAACAACTTTATTTTCAATGACACCATCAGGTCCCATCAGAACTAGTAAAAGCCCTACAAAAAGACCAATAGCCCCACCAACAATAAAAGGTACAATCGTCATATATAAGGTATTCCAAATAGCTAAGCCCCAGCCCGCATCACCTGACCAACCGAGCTCATACACATTTGGTAAATAGGTTTGAATTAACTGTGTCATCTAGGCTCCTCTCTTCAAAATACTAACGTCAACGCCAGCCTCTTGCAAAGCATTCTCAGCCGCCGCAATATTAGCCGCACTTCCTTCTAATACAACAATCATTTCACCAACCGGCACATGGTCAAGGATCTCTATATTTCCATATAAAATATTGGCAGTAACCTCAAATTGACGGTAAATACGATTCAATAGCGGTTCATCGGTTGATGTTCCCGCATATTTTAGTTGGACTAGAAGCGCATTAGGAGATAAGTGCTTCACAATATCTTGTTGGTTAATTTTTTCAAGTGCCTCATCAATTCCCGTTGCTGTTGTGATAAACTCTTGCGTCAAGGCTTCTTTGGGATTAGAAAAAATATCCAAAACAGACCCCTCCTCAATTAAAACACCATTTTGCATCACTGCAACACGATGACAACTATCTTTAACAATTTGCATTTCATGGGTAATCATCACGATTGTCAAACCAAGCTTACGATTTAATTCCTGCAAAAGGGCTAAAATTTGCTTGGTTGTCTTTGGATCAAGCGCCGAAGTGGCTTCGTCTGAAATCAAAATTTTAGGGTCATTGGCAAGAGCACGCGCAATAGCAACCCTTTGTTTTTGCCCGCCAGATAGCTGAGCAGGATAATTGTCCGCCCGATCAGCTAAACCAACCAAGTCTAGCAAGTCCGATACTTTCTTTGCCTTTTCTTTCTTGCTTAGTGAGGAATGACGTAAGGCAAAAGCAACATTTTCCCTAGCCGTTTTTTGAGCCATTAAATTGAAATGTTGGAAAATCATCCCAATCTCTCGACGTTTCTGGCGTAATTCCTTAGCAGATAATTGGATTTCCCCTTGATTAAACGTAATATCTCCATCAATGATAATTTTTCCACCCGTTGGAACTTGGAGTAAATTAATCACACGTACAAGAGTTGATTTCCCCGCTCCAGAATAGCCTACAATACCATAAATATCTCCTTTATTGATATGAACACTCACATCTTTAACGGCTTCAATTACTCCTTTTTTCTGATGAAAAGTAATGTCAATATGGTCTAATTGAATAATGGCTTCACTCATAAGATTTTATTAACTCCTCTATTAATAGAATATGGCGGCAATAGTCTGCAATGGCAATATTTTCATCACCTGCATGATCACAACTATTAACATGTCCCAACCCAAAAGCCACCATAGGAACTTGCACTATTTCAAAAACGGTATGCATGGGACCTGTTCCTGCTGAAGTTGGCAAAAGAGAAATTCCTTGAGGATAAAAAGATTTCGCTACTGCAATAAGATTGTAGATAGCATCAGCTGATAAATCACTCCGATAACCTTTTTCTCCCAAGGTATAAGTCAAATTGACCTTGTCAAAACCCTTGTCCAACAAATAGGCTTGAATTTGCTTAAAAACACGTTCTGGATCTAGACCGGGAACCAGACGAACTTCCATTTTAGCAAATGCTTGCGATGGAATAATGGTTTTAACCCCTTTTCCTTGATAACCTGAACCAACCCCTTGAATTCCTACGGATGGTTGGTAATAATAAGTTCTCAAAAAATCATACTGGTCTGATTGTAACATAGGAAGCTCTAATCCGTAAAGCTTTTTTAACGCATCCATCTGGTCAATAGCGTAAGTCTCAATTAAAGCCAATTCACGCTCCGTAGGCTCCTGAACTTGCTCATAAATGCCCGGTACCAAAATACGTCCTTGAGCATCACGTAAACTGGTGATTGCCTCAAGCAAATACCAAGACGCTGAATTAATAACACCCCCATATTTAGAGTGAATATCAAGGCTAGCACTTTCAACGGTCATATCAAACGTTAAAATCCCCTTATTTCCTCCAGTTAATTCTAATTGCCCCTGCTCATTTCGAATGCCTTGCTCCCAGATTAATAAATCTGCTCCCTGTAAGTGAGTCGCATATTTCCTGAGATAGGCTTCCAGATCCACTGAAGCAGATTCTTCTGCTCCTTCCATCATGAATATAATGTTTAAAGGAAGTTCTTTATGCCTGTTTAAATAACCCATGACCGCTGTTAATCTGGCAATAATGTGCCCTTTATCATCATCAACTCCTCTAGCATATAAGTAACCTTCACGTTCTGTTAATGTAAAAGGATCGCTGGTCCATTTTTGGTCATCATCAGCAGGCACTGTGTCATAATGCTGATAGAAAATCACCGTTTTACCTTTCGGTCTTGAACTCTTAAACTCAGCTAAAATAAAAGGAGCTGCATAAGATTGGTCAACAAGCACTTGTGCACCAGCTTCTTTAAAAACTTGCTCTAGAAATTGAGCCGTCTCTTTAAGACCAACTTGCTGAGCAAAAATAGATTTGTGTGCAATTAATTGCCCCAACACATCAAGGTAGGTTTGTGTCAATGGGGAACTCCAAATCTCACTTATCTTTTGTTCTAATTCCTTAATCAACATGATTTCTCTCCTTAATACAAGAAAGGACGTGCTACACACGCCTCTATCTTCCTGCTATAACGACTGTTAACGAATTACCATACGGGTACATCGACACCATTTGATGTCTTATCAATGATTTTTTTCACCTCATCGGTTTGATAGGCCTTGATTAATTTTTTGATAGCATCAGCTTTGGTCGATTTTTCCCAACCTTTTTGCCCCACAATGATGTTAACCCATTGTTTTGAATTGGCATCAGCTTTTTCTTTGTAAAGAGACGTCTTGTAGTCAATCTTCGCAGAAACTGCGTAACTATTATTAACAATAGCTGCATCTGCTGACGTCAAGGTACGAGCTGTTTGACTAGCATCTAATTCCTTAATATCTAATTTTTTCTTGTTTTCAGAAATATTAGCAATGGTCGCTAATGTGTTACCAGAAACGTTTAATTTAATTAAACCAGCTGATTGAAGCATGTAAAGAGCACGACTTTCGTTTGTCGCATCATTTGGAATTGCAATTTGAGCACCATCTGGAAGATCCGAAACAGACTTGTATTTAGCTTTGCCACCTTGACCAGTTCCTGAAAAGAGATTAATTGGGCTAATGTAAGTCTCTGCAATCGTTACCAAGTTTTCTTTGTTTTCTTTATTCCAGTTATTTAAGAAATTATAATGTTGGAAGGCATTAAGATCAACCTCTCCGTTAGCAACTGCCTTATTAGGCTGTGAATAATCAGTGAATTCTTTGTATTTCAAGGTAATGTTCTCTTTTTTCAAAAGCTCTTCAATTTTATCCCATCTGGCTTGGTCAGATTCTGTTTTTGTCATCACACCAATGGTTAGAGTATTTTTATTATCTTGTTTACCTGAGCAGGCTACCAAGAGAGTCGAAGCAAGTGTCAGACTCACTAAACCTATAACTTTTATCAATTTCATATCAATATCCTCATTTCATTTTTCAACTGCATTTATTTTATCTTAAATGGGTATAGTTTTCAAATTGGTAAAAATTAGGATAATCTATAGCCAATAACTATATAATCTTGTAAAAAAGAACCAGTAGTCCCTATTGGATTACTGGTTAATTAAACTTCCTCTACTTCGCTTTAGGGACCATCAGCTCTTTTTCTGTAGGCACATAGTCACCACCAAGGTATTCTTTAGCTAATTTGCTGAGAGTGCCATCAGCAGTTAGTTCTTTCAGACGTTTATTGACAAAAGTTTGTAACGCTTTTTGATCTTGACTAAAAATAAAATAGATAAAAGGGCGTTCTGTCGATGTTAAGGCAATGGTTTTAAGATTGTCTAAACCTTGGTTTTTAATAATGGCATTCACAGTTGGTGCATCAAAAATCTTAAAATCTGTCTTCTTTTCATTAAGATTGGTTAGTATTTGTGTAATATTTTCATTCGTAAACTTCAAATCAACCGGCTTATCACTGTGCTCCTTATTAAAGGCTTCTAGTTGTGCAACGCTTGTTGTTCCTTGAACAACTTGTGTTGAATGTCCTTTAATATCTTCATAACGCTTAATGTCACTGCCTTTTGGCACAACCAAGACAGACGGAGTAGACCCAATTGGGTAAGAATACAAGTATTTTGCAGACCGTTCTTTTGTAAAGGAAATATTATTGCCACCCATCTGGTATTTACCAGAATCTAAACCGGTAAAAATAGAGGACCATTCTGTTTTCTTAAAAGATACTTTGTATTTATCCGAATCTTTGAAAACAGCTTTAGCTACTTCGATGTCGTATCCTGTTAATTGACCATCCTTTTCATACGAAAAAGGAGCTGTTGTCCCAACAGTGGCAAATAAGACACTCTTTTTTTTACCATTTGTATTTGAAGTGGACTGCTTTGATGACCCACAAGCCGTTAAAACGACTGTCGCTGCTAAAACGATAGCTACAATTCCTAAATATTTTTTCTTTATCATAATACCTCTCCTTTTTTATGCTTATTTATAGTTTATCATTTTTAATTGAAGTTCACTAATATTTAAAACCCATCAAATTATCACCTTTTCTATGAACGTCTCTTTCCAAAACTCTGATTTTACAAAAAGGAAAATCAATTTGAAAAAGAGCCGAAATTAACTTTCAACTCTATCTTTACGTACTTAAGAAGATTTAGAAATCCGCCACATTATGATACACTTTTTGGACATCATCATCAGATTCCAAAGCGTCTATCAATTTTTCAAAGGTTACAAGGTCATCACCTTCAAGCCTTACTTCTGATTGTGGAATCATTTCAAGTTCAGTAACTTGGAATTCAGAAATGCCAGATTCACGAAGAGCCATGATAGCTTTATGAAGATCTGTAGGAGCTGTGTAAACGGTAACACTTCCTTCTTCTGCTTCCACATCATCCACTTCAACATCAGCTTCCAAAAGCAATTCAAAGATACTGTCTGCATCATCGCCTAAAAAGACGATAACCCCTTTTTTATCAAACATATAGGATACTGAACCTGCTGCTCCCATATTCCCGCCATTTTTACCATAAGCTGTACGAACATTGGCAGCTGTGCGGTTGACATTTGACGTAAGGGTGTCAACAATAATCATTGAACCATTTGGTCCAAAGCCTTCATAACGACCTTCAACAAAAGTCTCATCCGTATTTCCTTTGGCCTTGTCAATAGCTTTATCAATGACATGTTTCGGAACTTGCGCTTGTTTCGCACGATCAATAACAAATTTAAGAGCTGTGTTTAACTCAGGATCTGGATCCCCTTGCTTAGCAGCTACATATATTTCGACGCCAAATTTAGCATAAACTTTTGAATTAGCCCCATCTTTAGCAGTTTTTTTCGCAACAATATTTGCCCATTTACGTCCCATTTTATCTCCTCTTAATAACAATATTACAATCTTTTATTGCGCTCTTTTCGAATAAGCAGAGCTGAATTTAATTTTAACGCTACTATTATAGCACTTTCAAAATAGATAGTAAATTAAGAATTATAAAGGACAAAAAGGGTCAATCCAAAAGATTGTCACTGGCTTTCAATAGACAGCTTCAAATAAAAGATAGCGTTCAAAAACAAGCCTGCCACCATTTTTAATCAGTAAAATCTTAATGATTACCGTAACATAAAAAGACTAACTCTGACAATAATAGTTAATTGCTTGGCTAACAAACACAGCTGTCCCTTCTCCACCCATGTTATCAATCGTTTTATTAAAGCGATTATCCTCAACATACATCAAACCAAGACCGGCTAAAATCTCTTTGTCACAATGGTAAAACTGCTGATTAATATACTCTTGTAACACCTTTACTTGCTTTTGAACAGGTAAACTTGTGATGGTTTGATTTTTCAGATCACCAAATGTCCCAAAAATCTCTCGCATGTCATCTAAAAATTGATCTGGGCTTAACTTTCTTTTTTGGAATTGATAAGCAGCATAAGCTTCTGTCTCCCCCCAACGTTCCTGTACTTCTTTTTCAAAGGTTTCCAATTGAGAATTACGATAAATATCAAAAGTCATTAGATTTCCTCCTTCTTGTAAAGCCCTAGCATGCGCTATCAATTTCTCCAAATGATTCTTACGCATGTCTAACAATTTTATTTGATCATCAAGTGCTTTTTCTTGATCATAACTAGAGCCATCAAGTAATTTTTTAATAGTTTTAAGAGGAAATGCCAATTCACGATAAAATAAAATGTCTTGTAAACGTGCTAAGGCAGAATCATCATAAAAGCGATAGCCATTCTTCCTAACAACCGTCGGTTTCAAAAGACCAATTTCACCATAATAATGCAAGGTACGTACACTAAGACCAGCTAGCTGACTTACTCTTCTTTTACTGTTTTCATGACAAATCCTCCTATAGAATGGGGCATTAATTCCTAACTAGTATGAGAATTCTGACCTCAATACCAAGTATAGACTATCACGTGAGGTGAGGGTCAAGCGAAATTTTTACTCTTCTTTTCTTATCGGGATCCGCCCCCAAGTTTGTTCTGCCATAACTGGATTTCCCAGTTGGTAAATAGCATCTGCTTGTTGCGTCAGAGAATCCCAAGGTTTAGCTCCAATTCGAGAAACCATAGGCACTCCATTTTTTACCGATTTGAGATGAGTGCGCCCTTTTTCAGAAAATCCCAAGACATGGACAGCTTCAGGAAGTGGAGTTTCCACTGCGTTTATAAGAATATAAGTCAGAACCCTTCGCACACGCGCCTTAGTATAACGCTTAGTCGCAACCTGTTCCACTAGGTCTTCTACCGTTGTTGCACTCCGAATAGCAGTGCTGACTCTGCTTGCCAATTCCTCATTTACTTGAAAAACCGTTGTCAAATCAGAATGTGCTAAAATCTGATATTTCAACAACTGAAAATAGTTATCCCAAGTGACCTGTGGAGAATTTAAAAGTAAGGACACACTTGGTACTGATTTTTTCACAAAAGCCTGATCCGAAAGATGCTTGCGAATAGCTGTTGCAGAAGCAAAGGTGCTTGACTTGTTTTCTGAATGAAAACCTGCCCCCTGACGCTTAACCGGCTCTAAATTTATTGCTTTGCCCGCACATGCCTTGGCATAGGTCAACCCCAAAATATGATTTGGCTCATTAGCTGTGAAAGTCATATCTGCAAATGTTTCCCACATCTTCTGTGTTTTCTGTGGATAAGATAGGGTATCTGGTAAAGTCGCCAGATAAGCTACCATCTGTTCTGCCTTTTCACCATAAATGTCCGATAAAAATTGATAATCCAAGGTTTCTTCTGTACCAAACATGAGAGTATCCATACCTAGTTTCGCTAAAATGGCTACCGCTCCTTGGGCAAAATAATCTGCTGATTGCACAGAAATCAGAAAAGGGAGTTCAACCACTAAGTCTGCCCCATTTTCCAATGCCATTTGTGCTCTTGTCCATTTATCTACAAGTGCTGGCTCGCCTCGTTGCATAAAATTACCCGACATCGCTACAATGACTATCCCTTTCGCCTGAGACAATAAATACTTGTGACCATTATGAAAAGGATTAAATTCTGCAATAACACCTGTAACAGTCATAACATCCCTTCTTTTATTTCTTATTGACTTTTAGAAATAAATTATCCAAGCTAGACAAGTTCAACCTTTATTTTTGCGCCACAAAAAACCAACGTTTACTTGTTTCGGTCGGCACCTTATCCTCAAAATCAGCATAGACCTTAAAAGACTTAAAACCAGCCTGTTCCAATAAAATATCGTAGGTTAGAATCTCATAAGTTCGTTCCTCATGGATTTCATCAAACCGAGAAAAGCGTCCATCTTCTTCCTGAATAAAAAAGGTTAACTCATGGACAACCGAATGAGGAACTGCATCCGCATAAGTATCCCAAACCATGGTAAAATCATCTGCATTTTCATGATAAGAATAGCCTGGAAAAAGCTCATCTGTTTGGTAGGTCGAATGAACATCAAAAATGAAGATCCCATCGTTTGCCAAAACATGATAGACCTCTTTAAAAACATCGCCAACATCAATCTCATCTTGCATATAACAAATTGAATCAGAATAACAGGTCACAAAGTCAAAGACTCCCGCCTGTGATAAATCCAGCATATTGCCTTGCATAAAGTTAATTTCCTGTTTAGCAGATGTGGCACGTTTTTCAGCAATGGCTAACATGTCTTGACTGAGATCTAAGCCAGTGACCTCAAAACCGGCCTGAGCAAACCGAACTGACTGAATCCCTGTTCCACATGCTAATTCTAACAACCGTTTTCGATTATTAGCTTTAGGCAAATGGCGAAGCGAAAAATCCGTCCATAAATCATAGAGGGAAGCGTCCATAATAGTGTCATAAACTGATGCCAGTTTTTCATAATTGTTTTGCATTGTCATCCTCAAAAACCCTGCCAAACTGACAAGGTCCCTTTGTAAAATTAAGCCAAATAGGCATCTAAAGCCACAACTGGCGCTTCATGCCAAAGTTTTTCAAGATTGTAATGGTAACGCTCGTCCTCTGAAAAAAGATGTACCACAACATCGTTCAAATCTAGCAAAACCCAACCTGCTTGGCTATTCCCTTCAATATGACTAGCATCGCCACCAGCTACTTTAACCTTCTCACGAATATTCTCTGCAATAGCTTCCAACTGACGACTATTTGTCGCACTCGCAATCACAAAATAATCAGTCAAACTCGTGAGGCCTTCTAAATTCAAAGCTAACATATCTTCAGCCCGCTTTTCATCAGCTGCCTTCACAACAATTTCTAACAGTTCTTCTTTTTTCATTTTATTCCTCATTTAAAATCACATCTAATTGCTCTACTAGAGCAAATCTTCCATCCCACAAGGCTTCATGGTAATCAATCAAAAGAGAGACCGGAATGTCCTCATCATCAAAAGTCGTTGATCCATGTTCTATCACTGACACCTCATAGCCCAGTTCAAAAGCAACCCTCATCGTCGTATCAATGCAATAATTAGTGAGCATTCCCATCACCACCAAGCTATCAATCCCTTTTTAGTTTAAATGCGCTGCTAGCCCAGTAGCTTTAAAGGCTGAGTTATAAGTCTTATCAAAAATCTTTTCTGATGCTTGGGGTGCTAAAGACTCATGAATTTCCCAACCGACACTGCCAAAAGTTAACTCATTATCCTGATGACGCACATAAATCACTTCCACACCTTGACGACGTGCCCTTTGAATAGCTGTCTGCCAAGTTTTCAAACACTGGTCAATCGCATAGGGCTTAGCCTCTACCAAATCTGTTTGACAATCAATAACCAGCAAAGCCTCTTCATTTAATTCTCCCTTAGATAGGTACAAAAAGCATTATAGGTATCTATGGTCTGTGGGAAAATGGGCTGCGCTTTGGACGCTAAATAAGCTACCGTATGAACCGTTTCGTAGGCAACAGCCTTATCCAAATCAAGCTGCGCGATTTTTCTAGCATCATCAACCAAAGGAAAAACACGACCTTCTTCAATATAGTCAGCAACATAAAGAACCTTATCCAGCAAAGTCATCTCAGCTGCCCCAACAGTGTGAATTTCAATAGCTCGTAAGATAGCTTTATCTTGTAGCCCAAAATCCTCCTGAATCTTGTAAATGCCAACCATCCCATGCCAAACATTATTATGCCATTTGGTTAATTCAGGAGATAATTGGTACTTGTCAATCAGTTCTAGAAAAACGTGATCAGGACACTCCTTGGCATAATCATGCAAAAGAGCCGCCAAACCTGCCTTAACGGGGTCACAACCATAACGCTCTGCCAAATATAGGGCTGCTTTTTCCACACCAAGCACATGTTTAAAACGCCTAGGACTCATCTGCTCTGCGATTTTCCCTAAAAGTTCTTCCCTACTGTAGGGGATATAATCTTGATATATCATTGATACAGACCTTCTTGATTAATGTAAGCCAAAACCGTTTTAGGCAAGAGATAATTCGGTTGCCGACCCTTTTTGATAAAGTCACGAATCATACTAGAAGAAATATCCATTAGCGGCACATCTACCCAGATAATAGGATAGGAGGTCCCAACCTTATATTTAGGGCGTTGAACACCAACAAACTGAACCATCTTAACCAATTCATCAATCCGATACCATTTTGGCAAATAATCGACCATATCAGCCCCAATGATGAAATAGTAATCAACATCAGGATTTTTCTCCGTCAAATAGACCATCGTATCGTAAGTATAACTAATCCCTTGGCGCTCAATTTCACATGTCTCAACCGCCAAACCATCAACATCCTCAATAGCCAATTCCAACATCCAAAGACGATGCTTTTCATCAATGGTTTCTTTGACATCAATGTGCGGTGGCATGAATTCAGGCATCAACAAAACTTGATCTAGACCTAGTTGCTGGCGAACTTGATCGGCTACCACAAGATGGGCATTGTGAATGGGGTTAAAATTGCCCCCTAAAATGCCGATTTGTTTTCGATTACTTTCTTTTTTTTCTTCCTCTAATTCAACCTTGGTAAAAGGTGTCAATAACTCTAAAGCCATAGTTTCTCCATATCGCCACTACAATAACACTAGTACTGCCACACTAAGACAAGAAAAGTCTAGCTATTAAACTATTTTTACTAAATTGCTTTAACTCTAACTGACAATTTGCGATTTTCTTTCTTAGCTGAAACCTTAAAGAGAATCAGAATACGACCAATTTTTAAAACTGTATCACAACCAATCTCTTCTTCTAAAATTTCTGCCACCTCATGAATACCCTCATCAGTATTTTGTAAAAGTGTTACTTTAATCAGTTCTCTGGCATCCAAAGCCTGACGAATACTGGTTTTAATCTGATCATTCAACCCATTCTTACCAATTTGCACAATCGGTTTTAAACTATGGGCCTCAGATTTCAAGAAAGCTCTTTGTTTACTTGTAAGCATTTTTTCCAACTTCTTTTTTTTATTTTTTAAATAATAGCTTTGCGGACAATGACAGAAACACCTTCTGGTGCCCACGCAGCAACTTTTGTTTTCATTTCTTTTTGAGCATTAACACGGATCCAACCAAGCCCAGAAACAACAACATCCATTTTTTGATCCAATATAAACTCATGCCGAACAAGTTTAGGAAAAGTTGTTAAGTCTTTCTTACAAGGTGGCATAAGTAACGTTCCAACATGCTTCTCATAAAAGGCATCTGCCCCTTCCAACTTAGTCCGATGTAAAACCAAGTTATTATCAAAAAAGGCTGTGAACCCTTGGCGCTCACCACTAATAAAATCAAATCTCGCTAGACCACCTAAAAAGAGTGTTTGCCCAGAATTTAATTGATATGTTTTTGGCTTAATCTCTTTTTTAGGACTGATAACTGTCAAATCTTTAGCCGATAAATAATGAGCCATCTGATGACGATGGACGATACCTGGTGTATCAAAAATAAAAGTACCATCGTCCAAAGGGATCTCAATCTTATCAAGAGTTGTTCCAGGAAAGCGCGATGTCGTAATCACCTCTTTATCCCCAGCAATTTCTTGAATGATGGCATTAATTAAGGTTGATTTACCAACATTGGTCACCCCAACAATATAAACATCCCTACCTTTACGCAAGTGATTAATACGTTCAATTAACTCTTTGATCGCATACTTATTCTGAGCACTTGTTAAAATAACATCAAGAGGACGCAACCCCTCTTCGTAAGCACGCTCTATTAGCCACTGAGTTACCTTGCTAGCTTTAACTGATTTAGGGAGAATGTCTTTTTTATTTCCAACCAATAAAACATCATTGCCCGAAACAAATCGAGACAAACCTGGAATAACCGACCCATTGAAATCAAAAATATCAATCACATTAACAACAAGCGCATCGCTATCACCAACTTCGTGAAGCAGTCTTAAAAACTCATCATCTGTAATATGGACATCCGTAATCTCGTTATAATGACGTAATCTAAAACAACGTTGACAATAAAGCTTTCCTGTCTCTATTCCTTTTTTCAAAGCAGCAACTGGTGTAAACCCAGCTTTTTCTTTCTCTTGCGTTTGAATCTGAATGCCACAGCCTATACAAAATAATTCTTCCATTAAATTCCTTTTTGATATGATAATTTACCATATTTCTCTTCTAATTTTGCTAAAACACGACGTTCACGCCAGCGATTAATCTTAGTGTTCCAAGCATCAGACTGAACCAGAGGTCTCACTAGAACCGACTTTATTCCTGCTCTATGGCTCGCTCGAATATCCGTCATTAACTGATCTCCGACCATAATCACTTCCTCACGATCAAACCCATAACGTTCAATTGCTTTGTCTATCCCATAAGAAAATGGCTTCATCGCACGACTAATAAAATCGACACCAAAACGGGAAACGGCACGTTCAACACGGGAATGATTATTATTTGAAACAACAACAACGCTGATGTCTGCGATCGTCATCTCATCAAGCCATGCACGAACCTCAGGCGTACCATCAGGATTATTCCAAGCAATCAAGGTGTTATCTAAATCCACCAAAACAGCAGTAATACCCTGACGTAACAAGTCATTTGCCCTTAAATCATAAACAGCCTCTACCGTATAGGTCGGCCTATAATCATCGATACTCATGTTATCTCCAAAATAATTAGTACCTTTTATTCTACCACATTTCATTTGAAATAGCATTCAAAATCATACTTAACACCACAGCATTTCCCTAAAAGTTTCCTTGTTACTTTTGTCTATCCTATGATAAACCCATTCTTTAGTAGTAACTCCACCACCGATTTTATGGAACTTCATAAAGACCACTCATTAAACCTCTCACACATCACACTATCATATTATTTCGGAGAAAAGTATGTAGCAACCACTCCGAACAATATCGCTCGTATTGTCCGTTTAGTAGTCGAAGAAATGCAGGAACGATATCAATATATGCGGGATAACTTTCAATATGGAACAAACTTTGCAGACCACGGATTCAAACCAGTATGGCTTATCTTCGATGAAATGGGAGCATTCAAAGCTTCAGGGACAGATAAAAAATCAAAAGAAGTTATCGCTGAAGTTATGGACGGTATCAAGCAAATTATTCTTATGGGCGAGCTGCTGGAATTTTCATCTTGATTGCAAGTCAACAAATGCGCTCTGAAACGTTGAATACTGACCTTAGAGATAACTTGGGATTGAGAATCGCTCTTGGTGCCAATTCTAGTGAGGGCTACCGCATGGTCTTTGGTTCGGCTACTCCTGATAAGTTAAAACCTATTGAAGAAAAGGGTGCAGGGTATCTTTATATGCAAGGTTCCGGCAAGGAAACTGCCCAATACTGGGAAAGCCCTTATCTTGATACCACTCAATTTGACTTTATCAAAGAATTACAACTTTATTTAACAGAAACAAACTAATTACAACGGATATTGTTGCTTAAATTCGCTAGATTTTCAGCAACAATATCTGTTCCTCATCGCCCTGCGATGATAGAAAAGAGGTATATATGAAATTAAATGATTTTCTTAAGACAGAATTGTTAGGTAGCCGTAAAGGGATACAGTGAGGTTCTAGACCGTGAGACTGGAAAGCCAACTGCTCTTCGGTTGAATGTTTCTATCCAAGATCAAACCTCAGATTTTTTCATGGAAATGATACAAGTCAAGGTCAATACCTTAACCCCTACCGCTTCTGTTCAAGAGATGGCAAACAACAAGACTTGTCCTGTTGCACTTAAAGATTTGACTGTTGGACAATATAATGGGACGCTATGGTTCTCTTGCCAAGACGTTTTTCCTGTAACAAAATAGTTATGACAAAAATATATAAAGGAGTTTTACAATGCAAATTTTTAGCTACGATGATTTTAAGAATGAAAAGGGGATTATTTCATTTTCTGAAGCGGAACAAATCTATTCTAATCTTCTTAATTCCTCTAATCAGCTTGATAAAGAATTCCAAAAAGAATGGACAACATTTGTACTACTCTGCGTAGAGTATGCCTCTGTACGTGGCAAATGGCTCACACTCTCAAGAGAAGAAAAACTTGCCAATGATGAAGCAAGAACTGTTACTCACAATAAGGTGATTTATCAACTAAAACTCTTAAAAGGTTTGGCAAATGAACAGGGCAATGATGTTTCTTGGTTTGAAAAATTTAACGATGATAGAAAACGCATTGGAGACTTTGCTTGCTTTGTGGCTTATATCTATGCCTTAAATGCTAGATAAACAATTAGATGACATTATGGCTATTTATTACTCTATGTCCGATATTCATGGACATTTTAATGAATTTGTTGAGAGCCTTTCAAAAATAAATTTATCGGATAAGGATAATCGACTTATTACTTTCTATGACTTCTAATCATGTACCTAGGCAAAACTGCCGACTGGAGGTCGGCAAGCTGGAAGCGTGTTTAGCGGAGCGGTGCTTAGGATCACATGATAGAAGTAGGGAGGAGCAACGCTCCTCCTAGTTTATTTATTATATAGACAATCTTTTGGCGAAAGCCAACCTAAAAGGAACTATTTTTTATGACCTCATATAATAAAAAAATAGTCCGCACTTCTTCCTATTTGGAAATCTGGGAGTTTGATAAGCCAATATATTTAAAAGGGAAATCAATTTTAGATACTAATACTAAAAACAAGGAAAAATTAAAACGTAGAACATTTGACGAACTAACACCAGAAGAACAAGAACAACGTCTTGAACGCATGAATAAAACTCGCTTAGAAGCAAAGTGGAACTTACTCCGGCTAGTCGATTGTAACTTTGATGATACGACTTCTTTTCTTACCTTGACCACTAAAGAAAATATCAGCGATAGAAACGATTTCAAAGACTTACTCAAAACATTTATCAAACGCTTTAACTATCACATATTTAAAACAAAGAAAAGCAAATTGAAATATATAGCAGTATTAGAAAAGCAAAAACGAGGAGCATGGCATGCTCATATTTTACTTTTCAGCGTTCCCTATGTTCCACATAAGCAACTATTAGAGCTTTGGGGACACGGAGCAGTACGGATAAATAAAGTTGATGTCGATAGCAAAGAAAACCGCGGTCGATATGTTACTAAATATTTTGAAAAAGGTACCGGACAGGAGTTATTGGAAAACTTTAGTAAACACGCATATCTCTCATCGCGAAACCTAACGAAGCCTGATGAAGATAAGTTCTATACCTACGAAACTTTTGACTATAACAACTCAACCGTCCTATATGAAACGGAATACAAGAGCAAGGTCTATAAAGACGGTCAGTATTTCGATAATCACGTTACCTACAAAAAGATAAAGTTAGATACAAAGGAGTAAGTCACATGATAGCAACTGTAAATAAGAATGACCTCGTTGCCCTTGGTTTCTCTGAGGGAACTTCTAAACGAATTATCAGACAGGGAAAAGAACTACTAATTGCAAGAGGTTTTAAAGTGTACCAAAATAAGCGAATTGGAACTATCCCTGCTTCTATCACTACTGAATTACTTGGTTTTGATTTCCAAAATAGCTCTCTTTCTAGGGGGTAACAAATGGCAATTAGAAAAGATAAAGACGGTGGTTGGATAGTTGATATTAGCAATGGTTTTGACCCAATAACACTTAAGCAACGTAGAATAGTCAGAAAGGGCTACAAGACCAAGAAAGAGGCTACTGAAGCAGAACACTACCTAACTGAAAGAACGCTTTTATGGAGCTAAAATTACTGTTTCTATGCTCTATGAACTACTAAAAGAAGAAGACAGTATGAATCATCGGAAATTTAGCTATATCAACACACAAGAAAATAACTACAATAAACACATAAAAGATTATTTTTCAAAAGTTGATAATGTCGCAAAACTAACCTATGAAGATATTTACCAGTTTAGAGAAAATCTTAGGCAAAAACTGACCCAAAATTCTAATCACCCCTTAAGCACAAATACTATCAATAAAATAATGATTTTGCTTAAAAAAATTTTTGACGTAGGCTTACGAAAAGGTTATTACGCTACAAATCCTGTAAAGCTACTAAAAAAATTACCAATTGAAAAAACAAAAATGCAGTTTTGGACAGTCGAAGAATTTCAGCAGTTTCTAACACTGTTTGAACCAGAAGAATACAATGTCAAATTGCTCTTTACAGTTCTATTCTTTACAGGGTTAAGACTTGGAGAAGCACTGGCACTAACATGGCAAGACATCGACTTTTCAAGTAAAACAATTCACATTACAAAGTCTATCTATGTCAATAAAGGAATTAACCACATTAGCACAACAAAGACTAAAGCAGGAACTAGAAGGATTATTATCAATAAAAAATTATGCCAAAAACTTCACCATTGGCAACAGCAACAAAAACATTTGTTAGAGCAATTTACTAGCGATAGCTTGACCCTACAAGTGTTTCAAAGTAACCCACTCACAATTACAAAAAATGCTATTGAAAAGCAATACAAGAAAATCCTTGAACGTGATAAAACACTAAAAAAGATACGAATACACGATTTTAGGCACTCACACGCTTCCCTACTGATTAATCAAGGAGAAGATTATCTAGTTGTAAAAGAAAGGTTAGGACACGCTTCTATCACGACTACAATTGACACCTATTCACATTTATACCCTAGTAAGCAGAAAGATTTAGCTGATAAACTAGATGATTTGTTATAAGATTAGTAATTTTTAGTAACTTAAACAAGAAAACTACAAGCACAAAGAAAAGACAAGGCTCAGAAACCTTGTCTTATCGAGTCATTATGCTATACCGGCGGCCGGGGTCGAACCGGCACGTCCGTGAGGACACTGGATTTTGAGTCCAGCGCGTCTGCCAATTCCGCCACGCCGGCTTTAAATATAAAATTTAAACTGGGGTAGCTGGATTCGAACCAACGCATGAGGGAGTCAAAGTCCCTTGCCTTACCGCTTGGCTATACCCCAATAAAATAGGCGAGTGATGGGAATCGAACCCACGAATGTCAGAGCCACAATCTGATGTGTTAACCACTTCACCACACCCGCCATATTCCAAACACGAGCAGTAGGAATCGAACCCACACTGAAGGTTTTGGAGACCTTAGTTCTACCTTTAAACTATGCTCGTTTGAAATGGAAAGAGAGGGATTCGAACCCCCGAACCCTAAGGAGCGGATTTACAGTCCGCCGCGTTTAGCCTCTTCGCTATCTTTCCATAAAATACTAAACTTTAATGGCGCGAGACGGAATCGAACCGCCGACACATGGAGCTTCAATCCATTGCTCTACCAACTGAGCTACCGAGCCAACTACATATCTTATGTATTG
>NZ_AUKZ01000008.1 GCF_000425025.1 Streptococcus castoreus DSM 17536
CTAACAAAGTTAATGCCAGCAACTTCAAGTAAACCAACACAGTCTCATTCTGGAGCAGCTAATAAAACACAAAGTCAAAATAAAACCTTGAGAAAGACAATGTTGCCACGCACAGGTACCAAAGATACAATTATTTTGACAGGTTTAGGTACAGCTAGCTTGACCTCGGGGCTTGCTTTAACTAGCATGGTAAAGAAAAAAGAGAATTAATTAATTTTGACTGCTTTGCTTGTGGAATGTTTATTAAAACAATCTATTGAGCAAGGTGCTAGTCTTGACATTTTTCAGATCGAAGTCAACTTTTTTACATTTCAAAATGTAGCAGATTGATAAACTCTCAGGAATGGTGCACATCCTCATTTCTGAGAGTTTTTAATTTTTTATGAAATTGAAAAATACTGACTCAGTTTGGCTTTTCGGGAGAAAGAAATTATTTTTATCTCGTTAACTGGTTTGTTGAGCATGATAAGCTTTAATCATCTTTTTTTGTGGGGTTGCCATGGGGTACTTGCCAAAGTCATTGGCGGAAACCCAGACAAGTTCTTTATCTGTAGCCAACTGACTTGTAGAAACCCGTCCTTCTATTAATTCCACTGTCCATTTTTGATGACTAAAAGTGTGTTTGACAGGATTGAAAGTTGTGCTTAGCCAAGTTGGATGTAATTGGTAATTCTGCTCGAAAAGTGATTTTTGCGAGACGACTTCCATCACAGTTTTGTTATTGTTCTCAAATAGATTTAACTGTTGACTGATAAAATCGGTTTCAAACAGGGGGAAAGACCAAAAGCCAGAGAGGAGACGTCCGTCAACATTTTTTTCAAGGAGAAAGTCACCATTTTGATTTCGAATGACAAAAGCTTGAAGTTGCAGTGGTTTTGGTTTTTTCTTGGGTAATTTAATGGGATATTTATCCATTGTTCCATTAAGATAAGCGGCACTGAAGAAACGAATGGGGCTTTCCTCAGGACGTGGGTTTTTGGCAGATTCAATATCCGTTCCTAAATCCATGAGTGCCTGATTAAAATCTCCAGGGCGGTCAGGATCAATAAGGATTTCCATAATAGCCTGAAAAATCTTGCGGTTTTTAGGGTCACCGATGTCATGGTTTACTTCAAACAGTCGTGCCATAACACGCATAACGTTGCCATCAACAGCCGGTTCTGGTAAGTCAAAAGCAATACTTGCAATAGCACCAGCAGTGTAAGGACCAATTCCTTTTAACCGAGAAATCGTTTCATATGAAGATGGAAATACGCCAGAAAAGTCATTCATTATTTGTTGGGCAGCTTTTTGCATATGACGGACGCGGGAGTAATACCCTAAACCTTCCCAAGCTTTGAGTAAGCGTTCTTCATCAGCAGTAGCTAATGTTTCAACCGTTGGAAACCAGTTTAAAAATCGTTCATAGTAAGGAATAACGGTGATAACTTGTGTTTGCTGGAGCATGATTTCGGATACCCAAATATGATAGGGGTTTTTCGTTCGACGCCAAGGCAAGTCACGTTTTTCTTGGTCATACCAATTTAGAAGGGTTCGGCGAAAAGAAGTAATGGTTTTTGTATCCCACATTTTAATGCCATAATCATTTAATTCAATCATGTTGTTATTGTAACATAGGAACTTGGAAAAACACGTCAGAAAGTTCAAAAAGCATTTGCAAAATAACAAAAAATTTATTACAATAATGTTAAAAGCAACTCATTTGATTCATAGTGCAACTAAATTAATTTAATAAAATTATTAATAAAAGTAGATAAGGTTTATGCAGGGAGGAGTGACATCATGTTTTCAAAGATAAAATGTCTCGTCGATAGGTACTCATGGCATTTTTTTGCCTTTATGATACTTGTTTTTTTTCTTAACTGCCTATATCCATTTGATCATTCTCTTTGGGGACTTCATATAGAATGGTTGATCATGACCAAAATTTTTCCAATTATGGGTGTAGCTTGTGGGCTTGTTGCCATTGTCTTTAGGAAACTTAATCTCTTTATTCTTTCTTTAATTTTGTATTTTGCCCTTTGGATTAAACTCTTTTTAGCTTTTTCTTTATTCCCCTATTTTTTAGGCATTTAAGGGATGTTTCTTTAGAACAAGGCGACTAATAATTTTGTTGATAGACGAAAAAATGGTGTGATTTAGTACATTAAGAGGACTAAGTCTTTTTTAGTGTAAAATTAGAGGATGTCTTTGTCGGTTAAATGACATGAGAAATAAAGTGTGTTAAAAACTTGACTTCAGCAAACGCTTACATTATAATAAAAGTGTAAAGAAGGATGACAGGTGACGAAGCATTGTAGGAAATAGTCTCATGAGGAATGGGCAAGTTGTACGGTACAAGATGGAGACTGAGAACTCCAACGAACGGTAGGCAGAAACCGAATTTTACGTTTACAATTAAACAACAATGTGATCACTCTTTTTAAAACTTATCTAATTGATGTCTAATTTTACCAAAAGGAGCGCTCTAAACGGTATCAGTTTGAAAAGTTTCCAATGTTGAAAGGATGTATGTGATGCTAAGATTCAATAAGGGACGCTATAAAAATGGAGACTAGTTAGCTTGTCGCTGGTCATCCTTGATAATTGTTATTGGCACTCAGTGTGAAAGATGAAACTTATTTTTAATTGTTTTTATTGTCGCTTAGGGAATAATGCTTTTGAAAGATAGGAGGATCTTACGGACATAGCAAGGTATAAAAATGGAGACACGTTAGCTTCTGGTAGAAGATAAGGAGTGGCTCCAGTATAATCTAACAAGAATTACTGAAAACAACTAAAAAACGAAAATCAAGAACAACTTATCCTTTTAGTTAGAGAGAAAGGAGGTTGCACGTTAACAAGCAAACCATAATCTTCTCTTTGAGAGGAGAGATGAGACACAACTCGCTATGGAACGAATCGTAGAAAGGGGATTGCCAGTTAGAAAATAGATAAAAGAGGGAGATACCTACCGTGTGCAGTAGGTATCTTTTTTGATAAAAAGCAATTTATCCTTGATTTTAAATCAAGTTTCTTGTATACTAATAACCTGTGAGAGTCCCTCACTTACTCGTGGCAACGGTTACGAGTCATTAGACCAAAAGGAGGAAAATATCAATGGCTAAATACGAAATTCTTTATATCATTCGTCCAAACATTGAAGAAGAAGCTAAAAACGCTTTGGTAGCACGCTTTGACTCTATCTTGACTGACAACGGTGCAACTGTTATCGAATCAAAAGATTGGGAAAAACGTCGTCTTGCATACGAAATCAATGATTTCCGTGAAGGTCTTTACCATATCGTTAATGTTGAAGCGACTGACTCAGTAGCTCTTAATGAGTTTGATCGTCTTTCAAAAATCAATGGCGACATTCTTCGTCACATGATCGTTAAACTTGACGCTTAATCCCAAATGAGAAGGTAGTTTATGATTAATAATGTAGTACTAGTTGGTCGTATGACCAGAGATGCAGAACTTCGATACACACCAAGTCAAGTGGCTGTTGCAACATTTACATTGGCTGTTAATCGTGCGTTCAAGAGTCAAAATGGAGAGCGTGAAGCAGATTTCATCAACTGTGTTATCTGGCGACAGCCTGCTGAAAATTTGGCAAATTGGGCGAAAAAAGGAGCGTTGATTGGTATTACGGGTCGTATCCAGACACGTCATTATGAAAACCAACAAGGTCAACGTGTTTATGTGACCGAAGTTGTTGCAGATAATTTCCAAATGTTGGAAAGCCGTGCTACACGTGAAGGTGGTTCGACTGCTGCTTTTAATGGTGGATTTAATAATTCACAGGCAACTGCAAATAACAGTTATGCAACACCTGCACAACAAACACCTAATCTTGGTAGAGATGAAAGCCCCTTTGGAAGTGCAAACCCAATGGATATTTCAGATGACGATCTGCCATTTTGATGGGAATCATTTGAACGAAGACAATGAATTGAATAAATTTGCTGAAGAGACAGTAGCGGTTTTGCCTTTTGTCACATGTTGCAAATTTATATCTTGAAAAATATAAAGGAGAAAAACACATGGCTCAACAACGTCGTGGTGGGTTTAAACGCCGCAAAAAAGTTGATTTTATCGCAGCTAACAAAATTGCATATGTTGATTACAAAGATACTGAACTTCTTAGCCGTTTCGTTTCAGAACGTGGGAAAATTCTTCCTCGTCGTGTAACAGGAACTTCAGCTAAAAATCAGCGTAAAGTAACAACAGCAATCAAACGCGCTCGTGTTATGGCTCTTATGCCTTACGTAAACGAAGATTAGAAAAAATTGACCCATTGGGTCATTTTTTAGTGAACTTAGAAATATCAATGAACAAGCACCAGTGGTGCTCAGATTGAAGAAAAAGTCCATTTTGGATGATTTTTTCAATCTGTTTTCTTTTATTAAAACTTCTAGAAGGATTTCTGTAACAACCTTTCTAGGAATTGATATCACGTATACTGCACAACCAATTTGATGATTTCTCAGTTATAGAGCGTTTGTCTATGTTCTGGTGTCAATGACATTTTTTAGTTTGTGTTCAAGAAATTAGAACAACACAAAAGGTTGGAAAGTAGCTCATTTTTTCACGAGCCTGAAAATAGTGAAGCGAGTACATGACTCTGAGTCTTTTCTAGGATTACTAATTAATCGAAGCATGTGCCGGATTATCGGTCTCTTAAAAATTGAGAGACTTTTCATGAGGTTCTTGACATCAGCTAAGAGCAGTGCAAGAAAAACTCCCTGCTTAAGAAACGGGGAGTTTGGTGCTGTTTATTTGTTTACTGGTGACATCGTGTTTTGGATATTATATTTGCGTTGTAGGTAATAGCGTACTCCAAGCGAAACTCCTCCGATAAGCAGGAGGACAGCAGGAGGAAGTTGTGGATTAAGTGTTTTTGGTAGGAAAGCTGTTGCATAGTATAGGGCAATCCATGCCAACATGGCAAGTGACAAAGCGGCAATGATTTTGAACCAACTTGGACGAAGGCTTTTATCTTTACCGAGGTGACGGTAAACGAAATAATAGGTTGCATACATAGAAGCACCACCTCCGAAACCAAGTGCCAGTAAAGAGATGAATCCTGTAACAGTGGCATTGGTATTGAAGAAAGTCATCATCCCATTCAAAAGGGCGACTAAACCGATAAAGAGAAGAGAAGTGTCTAACCACATCAGCCATGGATTGGTATTTTTTTCAGTTGTTTGATTTGCTTTTGAGTTAGGATCTTTGCTAAAAGAAGCTGCCCAAGCAGTTGGTGCACCAAATAAAGTTCTAGCAGTTACCCCTTTTTTCTGATTTTCTAAAATCGTTGGAATGGCTTCTTCGAGGATGCGTTTAATATCCTCGTCAGTTTTTCCATCCTGAATCAGCTTATTGGTGGCAATGTGAATAAATTCTTGGTTTTTCTTGGTGAGTTGTTGTAAATCCATAATGATCCCTTCTTCTGTGTAGTGTGTCAAGCAATTAGGAAGTAGAAGTAATAGAAATGAGTCTGTTTAGAAAATACCCAGGTAGGTAATTAATTTTTAGGAGTTTTTTGGCTAACTTGATAGTTTCTCTATCCGAAGAGAATGCTTTAGAACCATTTTTTTCTAATAAAGTAGATGACAACGCAAGAACTGAGCAGCGTGGCAATCAAAGTAATATACCAAAAGGCATATTCTAGACCGTTTAGTGGTAACCAGTTGTTTTGAAAATTCATCCCATATGCCGAAAAAATAACGGTTGGAATATCGAGCGCCATGGTCATCAAGGCTAGCGTTTTCATGATGGTATTCTGGTTGTTATTGATAATGGAAGCGGTGGTTTCAGTCATCGCATTCAAGACATTTTCATAAATGCCAGCCATCTCGATAGCCTGCTGGGTTTCAATCAAGGTATCTTCTAGTAAATCTTCATCTTCAATATATTTTTTGAGAGAACTGGTTGAGCTTGATAGTTTTTTAACAATCCGTTCGTTGAATTTCAAAGAAGCTTTTAAATAGACGATAGATTTTTCAAGTTCCATCATATCAATCAGCTCTTCATTTCGGGTAGCCGCTTCCAGCTGGGCTTCCAAACGTTCGCTTTGACGGTCAATGGTCCTTAGGGCAGTTAGAAAGAGTTCTGCGTTACGATAAAGGATTTGAAACACAAAACGTGTTTTCATAAACGTGTAAAAATTCTTGACCCGACGATTGTGGAAGTGATCAAAGAGTGTCATGTCATGCAAGCAGGTTGTGATGACAGCATTTTCAGTAACAATAATACCTAAAGGCATAGTAATATAATAACTCTTATTGTTGCGCTCTTCGTAGGTTGGAACGTCGACGATAATCAAGGTATAATCATCCTCAACAGCAATACGTGAGGTTTCTTCCACGTCCAAAGGGGCACGCAAGTCAGAAATGTCAATGTTAAACTGATCGGCGACCGCCATTGATTCTTCCTGAGAAGGGTTGACCAATTTAATCCAAGCCCCTGGCTCGAATGTTTCTATTTCTTTGAATTCAATTGCCGATGAAAGAAACATTTGTTTCATGACAAGCCCTCCTTTTTCAACATTACTGGGTATGGAGAATGATCAAACCTTGATAAATAGGGTCTTCCCAATGTCTTTCTGAAAAATTCTCAATACCCATTTATTATACTACAAATTCGCAATGTTTGGGGTAACTGGTTACCAGAAATTTTGCTATAATAAAAGAAATCTCGATTAGGAGGGTACCTCGAGGTACAATCAACATGCAAGATAAATTAATTATTCGTGGGGCGAGAGCTCACAATTTAAAAAATATTGATGTGGAGATTCCCCGTGACAAATTGGTTGTTGTTACGGGCTTGTCAGGATCTGGTAAATCTAGTTTAGCCTTTGATACCATTTATGCAGAAGGACAGCGTCGTTATGTGGAAAGTTTGTCTGCCTACGCTAGGCAATTTTTAGGCAATATGGAAAAACCGGATGTAGATTCGATTGACGGTCTTAGTCCAGCTATTTCTATTGATCAAAAAACGACCAGTAAAAATCCTCGCTCGACCGTTGGTACGGTTACAGAAATTAATGACTATTTGAGATTGCTTTATGCGCGTGTGGGGACACCTTACTGTATTAATGGGCATGGGGCGATTATGGCTTCTTCGGTAGAGCAGATTGTTGAGCAAGTTTTGGCCTTACCTGATCGGACACGGATGCAAATTTTGGCTCCTAGTGTACGTCGCAAAAAGGGGCAGCATAAGAATGTTTTTGAGAAAATTCAAAAAGATGGTTATGTTCGGGTGCGAGTTGATGGCGAAATTTTTGATGTGGCAGAAGTGCCAGAATTGTCGAAGAGTAAGAGGCATAATATTGAGGTTGTTATTGATCGTCTCATTAATAAAGACGGCATCCGCAGTCGCTTGTTTGATTCAATTGAAGCAGCTTTACGCCTAGGAGATGGCTATCTGATTGTTGATACTATGGACGGAAATGAACTGCTTTTTTCAGAACATTATTCCTGTCCGGTTTGTGGCTTTACCGTTCCAGAATTAGAACCACGACTCTTCTCCTTCAATGCGCCATTTGGATCTTGTTCGACTTGTGATGGGCTTGGTATTAAACTAGAAGTAGATTTGGATCTGGTAATTCCTGATGCTAGTAAAACCTTAAGAGAGGGCGCTTTGGCGCCTTGGAATCCTATTTCTTCTAATTATTACCCAACCATGCTAGAGCAAGCCATGAAGAGTTTTGGGGTAAATATGGATACACCTTTTGAAGCTTTGACTGAGGAAGAAAAAGACTTGGTGCTTTATGGGTCGGGTGGTCGAGAATTCCATTTTCACTATGTGAATGATTTTGGTGGTGAACGCAATATTGATATTCCTTTTGAGGGTGTAGTAACCAATATTAACCGTCGTTATCATGAAACAAATAGTGACTATACACGTAATGTGATGCGTGGCTATATGAACGAATTGACCTGTGTGACCTGCCATGGTTATCGTCTAAATGATCAAGCTTTATGTGTGCATGTAGGTGGTGAAACTGGTCCTAATATTGGTCAAATTTCAGAATTATCCATTGCAGACCAGTTACAACTTTTGGGAAAATTAGAGCTTTCTGAAAATGAAACCACCATCGCTAAACCGATTATCAAGGAAATTCATGACCGCTTGACTTTCCTAAATAACGTTGGACTCAATTATTTAACCCTGTCACGTGCTGCGGGAACCTTATCTGGTGGGGAGAGTCAGCGGATTCGTTTGGCGACACAAATTGGGTCCAATCTATCTGGTGTTCTTTACATTTTAGATGAGCCTTCTATTGGGTTACACCAGAGAGACAATGATCGGTTGATTGACAGTCTCAAGAAAATGCGTGATTTGGGAAATACTTTGATTGTGGTGGAGCATGATGAGGATACTATGATGCAGGCAGACTGGTTGATTGATGTGGGTCCTGGTGCAGGTGATTTTGGTGGGCAGATTATTGCCTCTGGCACACCCAAGCAGGTTGCTAAAAATAGGAAATCGATTACTGGTCAATATCTGTCGGGGAAAAAATCAATTCCAGTGCCCTTAGACCGTCGTTCTGGCAATGGCTGGTTTATTGAAATAAAAGGTGCTACTGAAAACAATCTTCAAAACCTCAATGTTCGCTTCCCACTTGGTAAATTTATTGCTGTCACAGGTGTGTCAGGATCTGGGAAGTCAACTTTAATTAACAGTATTTTGAAAAAAGCAGTTGCTCAAAAATTACATCGCAATGCTGATAAACCCGGGAAACACAAAGTCATCTCTGGTATTGAACATATCGAACGCTTGATTGATATTGACCAAAGTCCGATTGGAAGAACACCGCGGTCAAATCCAGCGACTTATACGGGTGTATTTGATGATATTCGTGATTTGTTTGCCCAAACCAATGAAGCTAAAATTCGTGGCTACAAAAAAGGGCGTTTTTCGTTTAATGTTAAAGGTGGTCGTTGCGAAGCTTGTTCTGGCGATGGGATTATCAAAATCGAAATGCATTTCCTTCCAGATGTCTATGTGCCTTGTGAAGTCTGTCATGGTAGGCGCTATAATTCTGAAACTCTTGAGGTTCACTACAAGGAAAAGAATATCGCTGAAGTGTTGGACATGACGGTAGATGATGCCTTGGCATTTTTCTCAGCGATTCCAAAAATTGCCCGTAAAATTCAGACGATTAAGGATGTGGGCCTAGGTTATGTGACCTTGGGGCAGCCAGCAACGACCCTTTCAGGGGGAGAAGCGCAGCGGATGAAGTTATCCAGTGAATTACACAAACGGTCGACAGGAAAGAGCTTGTATATTCTTGATGAGCCGACCACAGGTTTGCACACAGATGACATTGCTAGACTTTTGAAAGTTCTGGAACGCTTTGTGGATGATGGCAATACAGTGTTAGTTATTGAGCACAATTTGGATGTCATCAAATCAGCCGACCACATTATTGACTTGGGACCAGAAGGCGGTATCGGTGGTGGGCAAGTGATTGCCACAGGAACTCCAGAAGAGGTTGCCAAAGTCAAGGCAAGCTATACAGGACAGTATTTGAAAATGAAATTACAATAATGAATACGATCAGGAACTCGTAAAGTTCCTTTTTGTTTTTTAGAAAACCACTAGCACAGCTAGTGAGTCCAGTACACACTGGTGGTCTTGATTATCTTTCAAATGGTTGAAAATCATGGTAAACTTAAGGTAGTTTTTTTGGAACAAAAGGAGATCATTATGTCAACATTCTTAGAACAGCGCGTGCTTAAATGCCAAAAGCAATTGGAGGATAAGGGGCTAGAGGCTCTTATCATTACTCATTTGACCAATATTTATTATTTAACGGGATTTTCTGGAACCGCAGCGACCGTTTTGATAACAGCGAAGCGTCGTGTTTTTATCGCAGATTCTCGCTATACCTTGATCGCCAAGGGATGTGTGACAGGGTTTGATATTATTGAAAGTCGTACACCACTGCAAGTGGTTTCAGAACTTTTAAAGGCTGATCAGGTGGATCGTCTCGGTTTTGAAGACCAAGTGTCTTTTTCTTTCTATCAAGCTATGCAGACTGCTTTTTCCGGGGTTGATTTACTTGCTCAATCGGGTTTTGTTGAGGAGTTGCGCTTGATTAAGGATACCTCTGAAATTGAAACGATTGCTAAAGCTTGTTCGATTTCTGATAAGGCATTTATGGATGCTCTTGATTTTATCAAACCAGGAACAACCACTGAGCGGGATTTGGCGAATTTTTTAGATTTTCGCATGCGACAGTACGGAGCTAGTGGGATTTCATTTGACACGATTGCAGCGTCAGGTTGTCGCTCGGCTATGCCCCATGGACGTGCCAGTGATAAGGTTATTCAGTCGGGTGAAAGTTTAACCATGGATTTTGGTTGTTATTACAATCATTATGTTAGTGATATGACCAGAACCATTCATATGGGACAAGTAACCGATGAAGAACGTGAGATTTATGAGATTGTTCTTGAGGCCAATAAGGCTTTGATTGCTGAAGCTAGCGCTGGTATGACTTATAGTGATTTTGATGGTGTTCCGCGTCAACTGATTACTGAGGCGGGTTATGGGAGTCATTTCACACACGGCATTGGTCATGGGATCGGGCTTGATATTCACGAGAATCCATTTTTCGGTAAATCTGATCAAAAACTCCAAGCAGGTATGGTAGTGACAGATGAACCAGGTATCTATTTGGACAACAAATATGGTGTCCGAATCGAAGATGATTTGGTGATTACAGAAAGTGGTTGTCGAGTTTTAACACTAGCGCCTAAGGAATTGATTGTGTTGTAGAGCGTGTTCTAGAAAGGATTAGGGAAAGAAGCAATGGCAAATCGTTTATCATGGCAGGATTATTTTATGGCAAATGCAGAGCTGATTTCCAAGCGGTCAACTTGTGATCGTGCTTTTGTGGGAGCAGTTCTTGTCAAGGATAATCGCATTATTGCTACAGGTTACAATGGGGGTGTTTCTGCAACTGATAATTGCAATGAAACAGGGCATTATATGGAGGACGGTCATTGTATCCGAACGGTGCATGCTGAAATGAACGCCTTAATCCAGTGTGCCAAGGAGGGTATCTCGACAGATGGCACAGAACTCTATGTGACTCATTTTCCATGCATTAACTGTACCAAGGCTCTTTTGCAGGCAGGTATTAAAAAAATCACTTATAAGGCGCATTACCGTCCACACCCATTTGCCATAGAGTTAATGGAGAAAAAAGGGGTTGCTTATGTGCAACATGATGTTCCTCAGATTATCTTGGGAGAAAGAGCCGAATTTTAAGCGTTTTCCATGCGGGTGAGACCATAAGAATAGTCATAAAACATTTGAGCCTAAGGTATTTTTGTGGTAAAATGAAGTGATAAATATTTATAGTAAGAGGTAATCAAAATGATTGAAGCAAGTAAGCTTAAAGCGGGTATGACGTTTGAAAGCGAAGGCAAGTTGATTCGTGTACTTGAAGCAAGCCACCATAAACCAGGTAAAGGAAACACTATCATGCGTATGAAATTGCGTGATGTGCGTACAGGTTCTACCTTTGACACAACATACCGCCCAGATGAAAAGTTTGAACAAGCCATTATCGAAACTGTTCCAGCACAGTATTTGTATCAAATGGACGATACAGCCTACTTTATGAACACGGACACCTATGATCAATATGAGATTCCTGTTGTGACTGTTGAACAAGAATTGTTGTATATTCTCGAGAATTCAGATGTCAAAATTCAATTTTACGGAAGCGAAGTGATTGGTGTCACTGTTCCAACAACTGTTGAATTGACAGTTACTGAAACACAGCCATCTATTAAAGGCGCAACTGTGACGGGTTCTGGTAAACCGGCAACCCTTGAAACAGGACTTGTGGTTAATGTTCCAGACTTCATCGAGGTAGGTCAAAAACTAATCATCAATACAGCGGAAGGTACTTATGTTTCTCGTGCTTAATCCTTTGTCAGAAAAGATTAGTTCAAAGAAGAGAAAGGAAATGTTATGACAACTGAACATATCGGTGAAATTGTTATTTCACCACGAGTACTTGAAGTTATTACTGGAATTGCTACCACACAAGTTGAGGGCGTTCATTCCCTTCATAATAAAAAAGTGGCTGATAGCTTTAACAAAGCAAGTTTTGGCAAAGGTGTCTATCTTCAAACGGAAGAAGACGGTACTGTGGTTGCGGATATTTATGTCTATTTGCAATACGGTGTTAAGGTTCCTGCGGTTTCGATAGCCATTCAAAAGGCTGTAAAATCTGCCGTTTATGATATGGCAGAAGTGGTAATTTCTGCGGTTAATATTCACGTTGAAGGAATTGTTCCTGAAAAAACCCCAAAACCAGATTTGAAGTCACTTTTTGTCGAGGATTTCTTGAATGACTAAGAGTTTTCAAAATTCAAGAAGAGACTTACGTGAACGTGCTTTTCAAGCTTTGTTTAATATGGAAATGGGTGGTGATTTCTTAGTGGCTTCTCAGTTTGCTTATGATTATGACAAGGTAGCAACTGAGGATGGTCAGGCTTTAGAACTTCCCCTTTTCTTATTAAATCTTGTCAATGGAGTTATTGCTCACAAGGAAGAATTAGATCGTATCATTTCAGAACATTTGAAAACGGGTTGGTCGTTTGAGCGCTTGACGGTGACAGATAAGACCTTGCTTCGCTTAGGGTTGTTTGAAATTAACTATTTTGACGAAACGCCTGATCGTGTTGCCTTAAACGAAATTATTGAGGTGGCTAAAAAATACTCTGATGAAACATCTGCTAAATTTATTAATGGCTTGCTCAGCCAATTTGTTGTTTCAGAAGCTTCCTCAGCTAGCGAATAAAGATAAAAAATCGGACCGATCTTAGGATCGTGTCCGATTTTTGTAATGTAACTATAGTCGTGATTGAACTCTGCTCCTAAATGCTTGCTCCTGGAAGAAGGGTAATCGGTAAAATATAGTCTTTGCTCGTTTTATCGTTCTTGATTCTTTTGAGGAGGACCTCAACACACAGCTTGGCAATTTCCTCAATAGGTTGTTTAATTGTGGTTAATTGAGGGACATATTGTTCGACAAAAGTAGTACCATCATAGCCAATCAGTTTCATGTCTTGTGGAATGGTAATATGAAGCTGTTTGGCGACTTTCATGATGAGAATGGCAGTTAAGTCATCTGAAACAAAGAGTCCATCTGGTTTTCGTGTTGCTAAGATAGACTTGATTTCCATTTCACGGCGAATGGGAGACAGGTCATTTGGTAATTTAATGATTTCGGCACTTCGTTTGAGTTGATAATTAAAACCTAGTTGGCGTAGACCTGTTGGAGAATCGGAGTTGTCATTGCCTGTTATCATAATGATCTTTTGGCAACCGTGTTTTTGCAGGGTCTGAGCCGCCAATTTTCCCCCTTCAAAATTATCTGAAGAAATAATGGGGATGTTAGGTGCTAGGTTGCGGTCAAAAGCCACAATGGGAGCCTCCACACGTTCGTAGTCATCAATCCCCAAATTGTGACTAGAAGAAATAATACCATCAACTTGGTTGGCGGCAAGCATTTCTAGGTATTCTCGCTCCTTGATAGGATTGTGTTCGCTGTTACAAATAATGGTTTTGTAACCGTGCTTGAATAATTCAATTTCCAAATGCTCAATTAATTCAGCATAAAAGATATTGCTGATGTTCGGGAAGATAAGTCCAATGAGTTGGGCCGATTTTCCTTGTAAACTTCTGGCGAGATTATTTGGTTTGTAGCCCAATTCCCGCATGGCCTTATTCACCTTATCCACCGTTTTTTGAGACAGATAACCTTTTTGGTTGATAACACGAGAAACGGTAGTTGGGCTGACACCTGCTAAAGCTGCCACATCCGTTAATTTTGCGACCACTGTCTAGTACCTCATTTCGTAGTAGTGTCCAGAAACTCGTCCTTCTAGTAGACGAATCCCATTTTGACCTTCGGTTGGAAAAATCCGACTTGTTAGGACTTTTTGCCCCTGATTAATAAAGATTTCAAGGATGGAGTTATCCACATAGATATTAAGTGTAACATGGTCTGTTGATATTTGGCAAGAGCGCTTGGTGCCATACTCTTGGGCGTACTGAATACCTGCTTTGCTACGATCAATACTTAGTTGCCCTTGGTTTGTGTCTACACTTAATTTTAGTCCATTATGATGTTGATCAGCAAATAAAAGTAAATCAACTTTTTCTTGACTTGGAATGGTCAATTCTAGTTCATAGCAGTTGGCAGTTATATCCTTATTTTGGAAAGGCTCAGCTTGTCCACGAAGATTTCTTAAAGCTGCAACAGGGCTTTGATAGAACTGTCCATCTTTGATCCTCAATTCTTTAATCAGGCTGAGGGCTCCTTGATAATCGTAGGTATCCGTTGGGTAATCAATATCTGGTAAACCAATCCATGACACAGCTAAGGCTCTGCCATCTGGACTATTAAAGGCTTGGGTGGCATATGCTTCAAACCCAAAATCAAGATTTTGAAGGGGACCTCCGCCAAGCAGCTGTCCTGTCTCTGGATTGAAATGTTCGAAAATTTTATAGGTGTTAGGATAAATATTTTGATAATCAAGTTCCGACTTGGACAGTCCTTGTGGACTGAAAATTAAGACAGGCTTGTTATCAACAAAAATTAAATTCGGGCATTCGATCATGTATTCGGTGCCAGAACCGTCAAAATCTAGGTTTGCAACAAATTGCCAGTTATCCACATGATTGTCCACAGCTTTGTAAAGTTTGATTTTTCCATTTTGATTTAGGTCTTGTGCCCCAATAATGGCATAAAATTGCCCTTGATAAGGAAAGATTTGTGGGTCACGAAAATGTTCCGTAACATCATCGGGCTGCTCAATCAGAACACGAGGAAGTTTTTCAATTCTTCCTTTTTTATCCATCCAGGCTCCGACCTGTAGAGGAGTTCTTATCCAGTTGTTGTCACGCACATTGCCAGTATAAAAAAGAAAAAGTTTATCGTCAATTGCATAGGCAGAGCCAGAGTAGGCTCCGTGACTATCGTGGGCATGGTCTGGTAATAGTCGTGTCTCGGTCTCAGTGAAATGAACCAAATCTGTGGAGGTCGTGTGCACCCATTGTTTCAGACCATGTGCAGCCCCATAAGGCCAGTTTTGATAGAAAAGATGGTAGCAACCATCAAAATACGAAAAGCCGTTAGGGTCATTAAGGAGTCCAGTCTTTGCTTCAATATGAAAGTGGCTGCGCCAAGGAGACTGTGCAACCCTTTTTGTAATGGCTTGGTAGTCTTTTGTGCCCCACTCCTTGTAGGGACGATAGCGAATTGCTTTTGGTAAATCCATTGGAAGTCTCCTTACTTTTGCAATTATCTTTAATCAATATACTAAACGTTTTCTCCCTAAAAATCAATATTTTTTATTGAATAAAAAATAAAATATGTTAAACGCTTGACATAAAAAATATTAGTGTTAAAATGATAGTCAAGAAGTGAAGCGGATTCACTACAGTTGGTTGAAGGGATTCTAATAGCAAAGCTGGTAGAATTTGCTGGGGATTGACGCTAAATGAATAAAAGGAGACTTTGTCGGCATGGATAATCGTCAGATTGCAAATGAAGTTATTGAGGCTCTTGGTGGTCGAGAAAATGTAAGAAGTGTTGCCCATTGTGCAACTCGACTTCGTGTTATGGTTCATGATGAGGAAAAGATTGATAAGGAAAAAGCTGAGGCTATTGACAAAGTTAAAGGAGCTTTTTTCAACTCTGGTCAGTACCAAATGATTTTTGGTACCGGAACAGTTAATAAGATTTATGATGAAGTGGTTGCTCTTGGTTTACCAACGTCATCAACTGGTGATCAAAAAGCAGAAGCGGCTAAACAGGGGAATATCTTCCAACGTGCAATTCGTACCTTTGGGGATGTTTTTGTGCCAATCATTCCAGCTATTGTAGCAACAGGTCTCTTTATGGGGGTTCGTGGGTTGGTCACTCAGCCGGCTATTATGGCGTTATTTGGTGTGCACGAGTATGGGGAAAACTTCCTCATGTACACGCGTATCTTGACAGATACAGCTTTTGTTTATCTGCCAGCCTTGGTTGCATGGTCAGCCTTTAGGGTATTTGGTGGTAATCCTATTATTGGTATCGTCTTAGGATTGATGCTCGTGTCAAATGAATTGCCAAATGCTTGGGTAGTTGCTTCAGGTGGTGATGTCAAACCATTAATGTTCTTTGGTTTTGTGCCCGTTGTTGGTTACCAAGGAACAGTTTTGCCAGCTTTCTTTGTTGGTTTGGTAGGTGCCAAGTTAGAAAAATGGTTACACAAAAAAGTGCCAGAAGCACTTGATTTGCTAGTAACCCCATTCTTAACCTTTGCCATTATGAGTGCTTTAGGTTTATTTGTCATCGGTCCAGTTTTCCACTCTCTTGAGAATCTCGTTCTTGCTGGAACACAGGCTGTTTTACGGTTGCCATTTGGAATTGCCGGTCTCGTTGTCGGTGGAATTCAACAGTTAATCGTGGTAACAGGTATTCACCATATCTTCAATTTTTTGGAGGCGCAGCTAATTGCCAATACAGGAAAAGATCCCTTCAATGCTTATCTGACAGCGGCGACAGCCGCCCAAGCCGGGGCAACCTTGGCTGTTGCTGTGAAAACAAAATCAGTCAAATTAAAAGGTTTAGCTTTTCCATCAACCTTATCAGCGCTTTTAGGAATTACTGAGCCGGCTATTTTTGGGGTTAATCTTCGTTATCCAAAAGTTTTTGTTTCCGGTCTTGTTGGTGGTGCTATCGGAGGTTGGGTTGCTGGACTCTTTGGCATTGCAGGGACCGGTTTTGGAATTACGGTATTACCAGGAACCCTTCTTTATCTGAATGGGCAACTCCTTCAATACCTTGCTACCATGCTTGTTGGACTTGGGATAGCCTTTGCCATTGCTTATACTTGGGGTTATCACGATGAGGAGGTTCTGCCTTTGCAGACCGTTGAAACAAATCAGACCGTAGCAGATGTGGCAGAGACGACCTCCGTTGAGGAAACGCTGTATAGCCCTATCGGTGGAACTGTTTTAGCCCTTGCGGATGTTTCTGATCCCGTCTTTTCTTCAGGTGCTATGGGACAAGGTTTTGCTATTAATCCTGAAGGGAATATTCTGTATTCACCTGTAGATGGAAAGGTTGAAATAGCTTTTGAAACGGGGCATGCCTACGGTCTTAAATCAGACAAGGGTGTAGAAATTCTTATTCACGTCGGTATTGACACAGTCTCTATGGATGGTGACGGTTTTGAACAAAAAGTTAAAGCTAATCAAAACATTAAAAAAGGTGATGTCCTTGGTACATTTGATCTTGCTAAAATTACTGCAGCAGGTCTTGATGCGACCACCATGCTTATTGTGACAAATGAGGCAGATTATCACGACATTCAGGTTCTTGCCCAAGGAAAAGTAGCTGTCGGTGATCCAGTTGTTCTTGTGAAATAAGTTAAAAAGTTAATTTGTCAACTTTCCAGATTGAAGAAAAGGTCATCTCGGACAATTTCTTCAATCTTTTTTCATTTTTAAATTTGAATGATGTCTAAAATGTAAGAGCAGAAGTGACTCTTGTGAACTGCTGCTAACATTTAGTCTTATCAAACCAAAAGTGCTAGAAGCACAATTTATTGGCAAATGAATTTGCAAGTTTATCTACAATGAAAAATTACTTTGTCGCCTTTTGGTAGTCTAGAAAGACTATTGCCCCCTCTTTAGTTGGTCAAAGCAGCGGGCTTATATAGTTGCCATTTGCACCCTGTTTTCAAAAAAAGTGTAAGGATGGGCATCGTGAAATTGATTGGCATATAATATCAAGATTTACTAGAATGTTTCCTAAAGTAAACTGGTATTCATTGCCTATGGTTTTTGTTATAATAAACGTAAGATTGTTCCATGGAGGATGAAGAGAAAATGGGTAAATTATACGGAAGTATCGAGGCTGGCGGAACAAAATTTGTTTGTGCTGTTGGTGACGAAACATTTAGGGTTGTTGATAAAATACAATTTCCAACAAGAACACCTGAAGAAACCATTAAACAAACCATTGCTTATTTTAAAGCGTTCGAGGAAGATTTGGTTGGTATCTCTATCGGTTCTTTTGGACCAATTAATATTGATCAGGCATCAGAAACGTATGGCTATATTACGACCACTCCCAAGCCGGGCTGGGCTAATGTGGATTTATTGGGACAGATTTCAGCAGCTTTTAAGATTCCTTTTTACGTCACCACAGATGTGAATAGTTCTGCCTACGGTGAAGTGCTTGTTCGTCCTGGTGTAGATAATCTTGTTTATTATACTATTGGAACAGGAATCGGTGCGGGAGCTATTCAAAAAGGAAACTTTATTGGTGGTTTAGGGCACACAGAAGCTGGTCATGCTTATGTGATGACACATCCTGAGGACCTGGCGCAAGGTTTTTTGGGTGTTTGTCCGTTCCATAACGGGTGCTTAGAAGGGATGGCAGCAGGACCAAGTCTTGAAGCTAGAACAGGTATCAGAGGGGAGCTAATTACCCAAGAAGCAAGTGTTTGGGATATTCAAGCATTTTACATTGCTCAGGCAGCTCTTCAAGCGACCATGCTTTATCGCCCGCAAGTTATTGTTTTTGGTGGAGGTGTTATGGCACAAGAGCATATGGTGGTGCGTGTGCATGAGAAGTTTACAAGTCTTTTGAACGGATATTTGCCAGTGCCAGACTTAAACGATTATATCGTGACACCGGCTGTTGCTGGGAATGGCTCTGCTACTTTAGGTAATTTTGCCTTGGCTAAGCTGGTTTCAGAAGGGTATTAGGCAAGTTATTTTTACGCAGCCAGAAAAAAATAACACACAGGAAATTGGAACATGCTATAATAAGTGAAGAATAGTATCAAAATGAAATGAGGAATATTATGCCAGAACCATTATTTCTAAAATCAACGTTGCATGACAGAATTTGGGGTGGGACTAAGTTGAGAGATGTCTTTGCTTATGATATTCCCACCGAAACAACAGGTGAATATTGGGCCATTTCTGCCCATCCCAACGGGGTTTCTATTGTTACCAATGGTCGTTATCAAGGTGTACCTTTAAACAAACTTTATGCAGAAGAACCCGCTTTATTTGGTAATCCTAAAGAAAAAGTTTTTCCTTTACTAACCAAGATTTTAGATGCCAATGACTGGTTAAGTGTTCAGGTGCACCCTGATGATGCTTATGGACTTGAACACGAGGGTGAGTTGGGAAAAACAGAATGCTGGTATGTTATTTCGGCTGAAGAAGGTTCAGAAATTGTTTATGGACACAATGCTTCGTCTAAAGAGGAGCTTCGTGCGATGATTGAAGCAGGGGATTGGGATGATTTGCTGACTCGCATACCAGTCAAGTCAGGTGATTTTTTCTATGTTCCAAGTGGCACCATGCATGCAATCGGAAAAGGGATCTTGATTTTAGAAACCCAGCAGTCATCTGATACCACTTATCGGGTTTATGATTTTGACCGTAAAGATGCCAATGGCAATTTTCGTGACCTTCATATTGAAAAATCCATTGATGTCTTAACCATCGGTAAACCTGAAAATAGTGTTCCGGCGACGATGATTTTGGATCATTTGGTTGCAACAACTTTCGTATCAACACCGTTTTTTACGGTCTACAAATGGACAACTGACCAAATGGTTGACATGAGACAAGCAGCTCCGTATCTCTTGGTCAGTGTTTTGAGTGGTCAAGGCAAACTTTATGTTGATCAAAAGGTCTATGAGATAGATAAAGGCGTGCACTTTATCTTACCAAATGATGTGAAATCATGGGCATTTGATGGCCAGTTAGAGATGATTGTTAGTCACCCAAATCGCATTATTTAGAATAATTACAATTAAATAAAGAGAATAAGAGGCACTTGGGCTTCTTTTTCTTCTATAATCTTTACCACGACAAACACATGAAGAAAAAAATTATCATGATTTTTCCGAAAAGGGGAATTATGTTCTGAAATGCAGAAAACTCCTTTGATTTTTACAGAAAGCATCGTTTTCTAATTAAAACTTTAGGAAGAAAACTATTTCGGCAACTTTATATATTCATAATTAAATGAAGCCTTAAACTTGCAATAGCTTGTTGCTGTTTTCATTGTTTTTCAATAAAAGATTTTCTTCGTGCGTTTGTCGTGAATCTTTACCATCATTTCTTGAACTGACTGTTTATTTATGTTAAAATGAAATGATTAGACGATCGAAAGGAAAGAGAATGGCCAATATTCTACGCAAAGTCATTGAAAATGACAAAGGCGAACTAAGAAAATTAGAAAAAATAGCAAAAAAAGTAGAATCTTATGCAGACCACATGGCGTCATTGTCAGATAGAGATCTACAAGCAAAAACACCTGAATTTAAAGAACGTTATCAAAGGGGAGAAACCCTTGAACAACTGCTTCCAGAAGCCTTTGCAGTTGTCCGTGAAGCTTCAAAACGTGTCCTAGGACTTTACCCATACCGTGTTCAAATTATGGGGGGAGTTGTTCTTCACAATGGTGATGTTCCTGAAATGCGTACTGGTGAAGGGAAAACGCTGACAGCGACGATGCCTGTTTACCTAAATGCCCTTGCTGGTGAAGGGGTTCATGTTATCACCGTCAATGAGTACCTTTCTACGCGTGATGCGACTGAAATGGGTGAGGTTTATAGTTGGCTTGGACTTTCTGTTGGGATTAACCTTGCAGCCAAATCACCGGCTGAAAAACGTGAGGCTTATCTCTGTGACATCACTTACTCAACCAACTCTGAGGTTGGGTTTGATTACCTTCGTGATAACATGGTTGTTCGTCAAGAGGATATGGTGCAAAGACCACTTAACTTTGCCTTGGTCGATGAAGTTGACTCTGTCTTGATTGATGAAGCAAGAACACCGCTAATTGTATCAGGTGCTGTGAGTTCTGAGACAAATCAACTCTATGTCCGCGCCGATATGTTTGTTAAAACCTTGGATTCGGTAGATTATGTGATTGATGTGCCAACCAAAACGATTGGTCTTAGTGATTCAGGGATTGACAAGGCTGAAAGTTATTTCAACTTGAACAATCTGTACGATATTGAAAATGTGGCTTTGACCCACTTTATTGACAATGCTCTTCGTGCCAACTATATCATGTTGTTAGATATTGACTACGTGGTTAGCGAAGATGATGAGATTCTTATCGTTGATCAATTTACAGGGCGTACCATGGAGGGTCGTCGTTTCTCAGATGGTTTGCACCAAGCGATCGAGGCCAAAGAAGGCGTTCGGATCCAAGAAGAATCAAAAACTAGTGCTTCAATCACCTACCAAAACATGTTCCGCATGTATAAAAAATTGGCAGGGATGACAGGTACGGCTAAAACAGAAGAAGAGGAATTCCGCGAAGTTTACAATATGCGTATTATTCCAATTCCAACAAATCGTCCAATCGCTCGTATTGATCATACGGATTTGCTTTATCCAACCTTGGAGTCTAAATTTAGAGCAGTGGTTGCGGATGTAAAAGCACGATATGAAAAGGGACAACCAATCCTTGTTGGTACAGTTGCTGTTGAAACAAGTGATTTGATTTCTCGCAAATTAGTGGAAGCAGGCATTCCTCACGAAGTGTTAAATGCTAAGAATCACTTTAAAGAAGCGCAAATTATTATGAATGCTGGTCAGCGAGGTGCGGTTACGATTGCAACCAACATGGCTGGTCGTGGTACTGACATTAAACTGGGTGAAGGGGTTCGTGAACTTGGTGGGCTTTGTGTTATTGGTACAGAACGTCATGAGAGCCGTCGTATTGATAACCAGCTTCGTGGTCGTTCAGGGCGTCAAGGTGATCCAGGGGAGTCACAATTTTATCTCTCGCTTGAAGATGATTTGATGAGGCGCTTTGGATCGGATCGGATCAAGGCTTTCTTAGATCGCATGAGACTTGATGAAGAAGACACGGTCATTAAATCAGGTATGTTGGGGCGTCAAGTGGAATCAGCGCAAAAACGTGTTGAGGGGAATAACTACGATACCCGTAAGCAAGTCTTGCAATACGATGATGTGATGCGTGAGCAACGTGAAATTATCTACGCTAACCGTCGTGATGTTATTACGGCTAACCGTGACCTTGGTCCAGAAATTAAGGCAATGATGAAACGCACCATTGAGCGTGCCGTTGATGCTCACTCACGTAGCAATCGCAAGGAGGCGGTTGATGCTATTGTAGCCTTTGCACGAACTTCTCTTGTTCCAGAGGAGTCTATCAGCGCTAAAGATTTTCGTAACTTAAAATATGAACAGATTAAAGAAAAGCTTTACCAAAAGGCACTTGCTATCTATGAGCAACAGCTGTCTAAACTTCGTGATCAAGAGGCCATTATTGAATTTCAAAAAGTGTTAATCTTGATGATTGTTGACAATAAATGGACTGAGCATATTGATGCTTTGGATCAACTACGTAATGCTGTGGGACTTCGTGGCTATGCTCAAAATAATCCTGTTGTTGAATACCAAGCAGAAGGGTTCAAGATGTTCCAAGACATGATTGGTGCCATTGAGTTTGATGTGACACGTACCATGATGAAAGCACAGATTCACGAACAAGAACGTGAACGTGCAAGTTACCATGCCACAACAACAGCCACTCAAAATATCAAGTCACAACCAATGAGTGACGAGATGGATTCATCCGTTGATTTTTCAAAAGTGGAACGTAATGCGACTTGTCCATGTGGCTCAGGTAAAAAATTCAAAAATTGTCATGGACGTAGAACTTTCTAAATGAGATCACGTTGAGATGACAAGATAATGACAATTGACAGGAAGCTGAGAATTATTCTCGGCTTCTCACTGTTTGGTTTTTGATCTAAAGAACAGATAGAGGCTGGCAAAGAATAATATGATTGTTGGACATGGCATAGATTTACAAGAACTTTCAGCCATTGAAAAAGCTTACCAGAGAAACCCACGCTTTGCTCAAAAAGTGTTAACAGACAAAGAATTTACCATCTTTAAGACTTTTCCTTACAAACGTCAAATTAGCTATTTAGCTGGGCGATGGTCAGGCAAAGAGGCCTTTTCAAAGGCTATGGGGACGGGTATTGGTCACATTACTTTTCAGGATATTGAGATATTAAATGATGAAAAGGGACAACCTGCTTTGACAAAATCCCCTTTTATGGGAAAGAGTTTTATCAGCATTTCACATAGCGGGAATTACGTGCAGGCAAGTGTTATTTTGGAGGATACCAAATGATTTCAAGCATACATCGCCCAACAGTTGCTAGGGTGGATTTACAGGCAATTAAGGACAATGTTGTTAATATTCAAAAGCATATTCCTACAGGAACAAAAACTTATGCGGTGGTTAAGGCTAATGCCTATGGTCATGGTGCGGTACAGGTTTCAAAATCCCTCTTGGATCATGTGGATGCCTACTGTGTGTCAAATCTAGACGAAGCTTTAGAGTTGCGTCAGGCTGGTATTAATAAAGAAATCTTAATTTTAGGTGTTCTTCTGCCAAGTGAGTTACAACTGGCAATGACTTACCAAATCACCATTACGGTGGCTAGTTTAGATTGGTTGGAAATTGCAAGGACAATGGCACTAAATTTAGAGAAATTGAAGGTTCATATCAAAATTGATTCAGGTATGGGGCGTATCGGCGTTCGTTCATTGGAAGAAGCAGATCAGCTAATTGCTGGTTTGCAAGAAATGGGGGCTGATGTGGAAGGTGTTTTTACACACTTTGCCACAGCAGATGAAGCAGATAGGGTTAAATTTCAGCAACAGCTAAGCTTTTTTAAAGAATTGGTTAGCCGACTTGCGGACAAGCCTCGATTAGTACATGCTAGTAATTCAGCAACTAGCCTTTGGCATAGTGATACCGTTTTTAATGCCGTCCGTCTCGGCATTGCGATCTACGGTCTAAATCCAAGTGGTTTTGAGTTAGCTCTACCGTTTCCTTTAAAAGAAGCTTTATCTTTGGAGTCTGTTTTGGTCCATGTGAAAAAAATTTCCGCTGGAAATACGGTTGGTTATGGGGCTACCTATGTGGCTGAGCAGTCAGAATATGTAGGAACACTCCCAATTGGTTATGCAGATGGTTGGACAAGAGATATGCAGGGCTTTTCTGTCCTGGTAGAGGGACAATTCTGTGACGTTATAGGTCGTGTGTCCATGGATCAGCTAACTATCCGCCTTCCTAAAGCTTACCCACTTGGAACAAAAGTAACTTTAATTGGGAAAAATCAGCAGGAAGCGATTTCTACAACGGATGTAGCCAGTTATCGTAACACTATCAATTATGAGGTGCTTTGTCTCCTTAGTGATCGCATTCCTAGACTGTATTAATCTAATAATGCAAAAATACACCTTATTTCTGCTTAATGCTATAATAAAGTGCAGAATATTAGAAAGAAGAAACTAATTACGACATGAATAAAAAGAAGTTTTTAAGGGTTGTCATGTTGCTAAGTCTCCTAGCGCCGAATGCTGGAAGCCTAACTGTGTTAGCACAGGATGTCAGTCAACCCATAGCTGAATCGACAAGTAGTGTTTCCAAAGAGCAAGAGGCTACAGGAAGTGAAACTAAGGCAGAAACGAATCAAATGGGAACTGGTGATCAATCAGCCGATGACACTCCGACTCAATCTAATCAGGGAAAACCACTTGAACCTGTTCAACCAGATTCAAAAGATAAAGAAAGTCAATCTGAATCGTCTATAGTCCATTCAGGTAGTCAATCACAGTCTCCAACTGACCAAATCCAGCCCAAAGTTCCTCAAGTTGGTATTTCCTCCACTCAACCAGCTTCTAAGGAATCAGAAGTCACTCCCGCTCTTTCCCCTTTACTTCCTTTGGCATCAAGTCTGACATTGGATATGCCGGTTGTGTCGTCCGTTAATACCTATGCGGCTTATGTGGAGCATTGGAGTGGTAAAGATGCTTACACGCATCATTTATTGTCGCGTCGTTATGGCATCAAGGCAGAGCAAATTGATGGTTTCTTAAAATCAAAGGGAATTGCTTATGATAGCAATCGTATTAACGGTGCAACGCTGCTACAATGGGAAAAAGAAAGTGGTTTGGATGTGCGTGCCATTATCGCCATTGCGATGTCTGAAAGTTCATTGGGAACCAAAGGTGTTGCTACCTTGCTTGGTTCCAATATGTTTGGTTATGCGGTCTTTGATTTGGACCCTGCTAAAGTCAGAAAATTTAATGACGAACTAGCAATTATTAAGATGACTCAAGAAACAATCATTAAAAACAACAATACAAATTTTGCCCTTCAAGATTTGAAAGCTACGAAATTTTCCTTGGGTCGGTTGAATTTTGCGGTTGATGGTGGTGTTTATTTCACAGATACGACTGGTAGTGGCAAGCGTCGGGCACAAATCATGGAAGATGTGGACAAGTGGATTGATGCTCACGGTGGAACACCGCCCATTCCTGAAGCGTTGAAAATGCAATCATCATCAAGCTTTGCGTTAGTGCCAGTTGGCTATAAGGTATCTAAGAGTTACGATGTTTTGAGCTACCAAGCAACTAGCTATGCTTGGGGGCAGTGTACCTGGTATGTATATAACCGTGCCAAAGAATTAGGGTATCAGTTTGATCCTTTCATGGGGAATGGTGCTGATTGGAAGCACAAAGCAGGTTATAAACTTTCAACAACACCAAAAGTTGGCTATGCTATTTCCTTTGCACCAGGGCAAGCAGGTGCCGATGGTGTTTATGGTCATGTCTCCATTGTTGAAGATGTCAGAAAAGATGGCTCTATTCTTATTTCAGAATCAAATGGTATTGGTTTAGGCAAAGTGTCTTACCGTACATTCACCGCCCAACAGGCGGAACAATTAACCTATGTCATTGGAAAGAATAACCGGTGATTATATTTCTTGGGATCCAACTCTCTTTAGTGAGGGCTGGGTCTTTTTCATTGCAATAAGGAGTGCTTACTTTTAAAAAGTGTTTCTAAAATCTTCTTGACAAAGCTATGACAAAGTGATAAATTAGGTGCAGTTAATTAAAAAATTAATTTATTTATAAAAAATTCAGAAAGTTGATCGAAAATGAAAAAAGCCGGCAAATATGCCATTTTGGCAATATCAGCCGTAGTTCTTGCTCAGTCTGTCCCGGTAGTTAAGTCTGAAGGGCATTTGGCACAGTCACAGCTAGTTACAACGGTTAAATTAAATCAGGATATTTTATTGTTTGAGGAAATTGGACCTTATGCGGATAATTCAGTCGGGAAACAATACTATAAAAATATTGAAAAGATTATCATTGATAAAGAGACCTATGTAAAAAGTTTAGAAGGTGACCGTCGTTTTGAGATTAATTACCAAGGAATCAAGATCAACGCTAAATTAATCAAAGATGGTAAGCATGACTTGATTATTGTTAACAAAAAAGATGGTGGAATTTTAGTGACATTTGAAAAGAAAGGCTCAAATGTTACTTTTATTTCTGCTAAAAGTCTGGAGACCACTGATGATTTTGAAAAAGAAAGTAAAGAGGGTTCTGATAGGAAAGCAACTGAGAAACAGTTGGCTAAATCTGCTGAAAAAGTTGAAAAAATAGCTACAGGTGTCAAAGAACTATCTCTTATTACTAAGCTAGTTGAAGAAGACGGAGCGATTTTATTTCCAGAAATTGACCGCTATTCTGATAACAAACAAATTAAGGCTTTAACCCAACAAATCACGCAAATTAAAGTCAATGACACACTTTATCAGGATTTGATTTCAGATCCTGTTAAGGATACTTCAGGATGGGTTTCCAATATGAAAGGGCTCTACCTTGGGGCAAAAGCGTTTAAAGAGGGGGATAATACCATTGTCATATCATCAAAAGGTTTTGAAGACATTACAATTACGGTTAATAGAAAAGCCGGCAAATACCAGTTTGTATCTGCCAAGCAAAAACAAGGCAAAGATCTTGAAGGGGAAAGCAGTGTCATTCATTCACTTGAAAAGGCTATCAAAGAAGCAGATGCTATTATTGCTAAGGAGACAAATAAAAGCTTAGTCAAAGAGTTATCTGAAAAATTACAAGTTATCAAGGAGTCTTACCGTGATGTTAAAGAAGAACGCTTGTTGAAAGAGGCTTATCGTCTCTTGATGGATACCATCAAAGCTTACCAATCAGCCGACTTATCAATCACAAACCTAGCGGCAGGCACTTATACCCTAACGTTTAAAGCAAACAAGGAAAACACAGAAGAAACATCAATGCTTCAAGGTGCTTTTGATAAAAAAGTTAAATTGGTCGTTAAAGAAGATGGCAAGATGGAAATTTCCATGCTTAATACAGCGCTAGGGGAATTCTTGATTGATTTTTCAGTTGAAAGTAAAGGGAAGTTCCCGACCTCTGTCCGCCGTCAAATTGGTAAGCGTAACATTAATAATCATTATCTCCGAAGTGAATTCACCATGCCCATTGAAGATTTGGATCAGCTGCACAAGGGTGGGGTTTTAGTATCTGCTATGGGTGGTCAAGAAAGTGACTTGCATCGTTATGAAAAGTATACCAAGCTGGATATGACTTTTGCCAAAAAAGTGACCAAAGATTGGACAGGTTATCAAGCGGAAATTGATGATAAGGAAAAAGGGGTTGGTTCAGAACGTCTTGAGAAAGTTTTGGTTAAACTTGGCAAAGATTTAAATGGGGATGGCAAAATGTCTCCAGATGAATTGGCACAATTATCTGGGGAATTGCATCTTGATCATTATGATTTGACAGACATTTCTCTGTTAAAATATGCGAAAAATGTGACGGAATTACATCTAGAGGGCAATCACATCTCGGATATTCCCAAAGAGACTTTTAGCCAAATGAAAGTTCTTCGATTCTTGAACTTGAGAAATAATGACTTGACGCACTTGGATAAGGAGTGCTTTGCTCATAATAGCCAATTAAGAGAATTGTATTTGTCAAGTAACTTTATGCCAACCTTGGAAAAGGGGATTTTTAAAGAACTGAGCCAGCTGACTCAACTAGATCTCTCTAAGAACCGTCTTACGACCATTAGTGATGGGGTGTTTACAGGACTTTCTCAGGTTACATCACTTGGTTTAGCAGAAAATAATCTAGAAGAAATTTCTGAAGCAGCTTTGTTACCGTTAAAATCACTTAATTTTATCGACCTGTCAGAAAACCGTCTGTCCTTGTTGCCAAAATCCCTAGGTGACTTAAACAAGTTAAGGACTATTGTTGCGAGCCATAATCAGATTGTCAGCATTGATAATGTTGCCTTTAGTCAACTGCCAGAGTTGGCGACAGTGGATCTGGCAACGAATGAAATTTCAAAGCTTCCAAAGGATGCTTTCAAGGCAAACAAGAAGTTGGCTAAGTTAGATTTGTTCAACAATTTGCTGACCCAGGTTGATGAATCAGCATTACCAGACGTTAAAAAACTCAATTTAGATTTGAAATTTAACCAGTTAGGTCAAATTAGTCCTAAAATAAAAGCGCTTATCGGTCAAAATAAGATAACGCCACAAAAAAATGTAGCAGGTATCAAGGCATCTCTAAATGGCTCACAAATTGCTTATCACCAAGATCTTAGCCTTTTAGACTTGTATTATTGGGAGCAAAAGACCAATTCTGTCATGGATAAAGAAATTACCTCTACTGAGGATTATCAAAAATTCTTGAAAGAAAAGGAATCAGATACGGTTTCTTTGTTAAACGAAATGCAAGCTGATTGGAGTATTGCTATACAACTGCAAAAGAAAACATCAGATGGTCGATATGTTACGGTTAAAGAAACGATTTTGACATCGGATCCAAAAGATCAGCTTGATGGAAACCTTGATGTTAAGGAAGAGGGGATTTATCGTGTTCGCAAATCTTTGTTAACCAAGAGAGGTGCAGCTAAGAAAGAACATGTTTACCTTGTTTCTAATGATGTGACGGTTACAGAAACTCAGCTTGGTCATTCTGAAAAACAAGATGGTCTAGATAGACATCATCTAAAAGATGGGCTTTACTACTTAAATGCTAAACTACTGAAAACCGATTTAATATCAGAATCCATGTCAAACAAGGCTATTAATCATCGTGTTGCCTTGGTTGTTGAGAAAGGTATACCTTATTTAGAGGTTGAATTCAAAGCGATGGCAGTTGGTAAGTTAGTGGGTTATTTAGGGGAATTGAGTTATTTCTTGGATGGGTATCAAAGAGATTTGACAGGTAAGCCGGTTGGTCAAAAAGAAAAAGCCGAAGTTATGTCTTACTTTACAGATGCTACTGGTGCCCCTCTTGTGGATGCTTACGGGAAAAATTATCCTAGGGTTCTTCGCATGAAGTTGATAAAACAAGCGAGAAAAGATGGGATAGTTCCTCTTCAAGTTTTTGTCCCTATCATGGATGCTATTTCTAAGGGCTCAGGTCTCCAAACGGTCTTTATGAGTCTTGATTGGCAAAGTTTGACGACAGATAAGGCTAAATTAGTAGCACCAACTGACTCTCAAAAAGAAAGTAACTCTAACTCAGCCAGTCAATCTGCCGGTAAAAATAAAGGACCAGTCACCAATGGACCATCCTTTGGCTCAGGGGCTACGAGTTTGACCGATTTATTGGCTAAGAAGCCATCAGCTAATTCTGATAAAGGAGAACTCTCTAAAAAAGGGGATACGGATAAGACGGACAAATTAAAAGCTTTAATTTCTGCGCATCAGTCATCAGGGACTGATCAAAGGTCAAAAACAGGTCTTAAGGCTAAAGCTGATGATAAGGGACGTCAAACAAGCAAATTACCAAAATTTAAGGATGGTGCCAACCGCTATCATTTGATGATTGGGCTATCCACTTTTATTATTGTAGCTGTAGGTCTAGTCCTTGGAAGAAAGAAATTATTTTAACGAGAACTTTGTTAGCATTCAAACAGATTATGAAAGAAAATAGCTGACAACAGGCAAAAACATGCCTATTTCTGACATGCTGCAAAGTTTGATTTGGAGCAGTTGGAAGATAGGTGTGTTTTTCGCGTGTATAAGGTTATTCGATGGGCAGGAGTTTCAGTAATTAAGTGCTGTCCATTAGAGTAGATTGGTCTATTGAAAGATAAAAAACAGAAAATAAGAGGAAGATATGACAAAGGCAGTAATAAAACAAATTCTGCAAGGGGTAGGCTTAGCAGTTCTATGTTTTTCGGTGATGGTAGGGCAAGTCTATGCGGATAGTGGAAAAATTTATAGCTGTTTGATTCAAAGGGATTATCGTCACCCTATTTCCGTTCAAATTGAAGACAGTGGCGGTCAGAATGCATTTGAAATTGGTCAGGGAATGGTGGAAGGAACGGTCCATGGTAATGGCATGTTAGAGGTTTCTGATTCGGGAAATATGGTCTTGACTTTTCGCATGCGTTTGGCGGATTTTTCAGGAAATTATCATTTTTGGGTGCAACCTGGAGGAAGAGGTGATTTTCAACCAATCTCTTATAGCGTTACTCACCTTGGTTCGGATTCTAATGGAACTACCAAAGATATTTCCATTAGCCTATCGGATGTGAATACCGTTATTCGAGGCACCATGTTTGTTGAGCCGATGGGGAGAGAAGTTGTTTTTTATTTATCTCTTGCTGGGCTTGAAGAAGGGTATACAGGTGATATGCTACCTCAACTTGTGACTGAGGAGGGGAAATTGCAAGGAACTGTAAATAAGGAAGTTGTCAATGGTGGAGTAATTGATGATAAGAAGGATACGGACCAGGAAACAACAAAAAAACAAGCCGATAAATTAATCTCAAAATCAACGGAGAAATCTAGTCAGTTCGCTAAAAAGATTAATGGTAAGAATGCTTCTAAACTTGGATTGACAACCTCTCTAGGACAAAAAAAGAAGGTGATCCAAAAGAATAACCAAGTGCCGGTTATGAGTTACTATCTTCCAACCCTCCTATTACTGTCCTTAGGAGCAATCTTATATGTCAAGAAAAAGAGAAAAAAAGATGACAAAACGATGTAAATTGATTGGCTTAGTGTTGGTGACGATGTTTTTGACAGCTTGTGTTAATCAACACCCGAAAGCTGTGAAACAGGCTCATAAAGAAAGAATTGTAGCGACTTCTGTTGCAGTAGCTGAGATTTGTGACCGTTTAAACTTAGACTTGGTTGGGGTGTGTGACAGTAAACGTTATACCTTGCCCAAGCGTTACGACGGTGTGAAACGGGTGGGATTGCCAATGAATCCAGATATGGAAGTGGTGGCTTCTTTGAAACCGACTTGGATTTTGAGTCCAAATTCCTTGCAAGAGGATCTGGAGCCGAAGTACCAGCGATTAAACACAGAATATGGTTTTTTGAATTTAAGAAGCGTTGAAGGGCTATATCAATCTATTGATGATTTAGGGAAACTCTTTCATCGTCAAAAAGAGGCAGAGCAATTACAGCAAGAGTACCGAGATTTCTATCGAACTTTTCAAGTGAAACGCCAGAGGAAGAAAAAACCAAAAGTGCTAATGTTGATGGGGTTACCAGGGAGTTATTTGACAGCCACCAATCAATCCTATATTGGCAATCTCTTGGAATTGGCAGGAGGTGAAAATGTTTACCATTCGGATGATAAAGAATTTTTGCCCGCTAATCCTGAAGACATGCTGGTAAAAGAGCCAGATCTTATTTTACGCACAGCACATGCGATTCCGGATAAGGTCAAAACGATGTTTGATAAGGAATTTGCTGAAAATGCGATTTGGAAACATTTTGAAGCGGTTAAAAAAGGTAAGGTCTATGACTTAGACAGTGATCTTTTTGGAATGAGTGCTAAATTGAATTATCAAGAAGCCTTAATCACTTTGGCTAAGTTCTTTGATCAGGTAGGAGATGACAAGTAAGATGACACAACATGATTTTAGAAGTGACTACGTTTTATTAGCCAAAAAGCGCTTAAAAAGAAAACTCTGTGTCATCTTTTTGGTGTGTGCCTTAATCACCTTGATTGGGCTAGCCCTTTCTATTGGAGGGTTATCTGTATCTTATCCAGCTATTATCAAGGGTTTGTTTATTGCCTATGATCCTCAAGTTGCTCTCATTTATGATTTGCGGTTCCCAAGAATAGTCATTGCTTTATTGGCAGGGGCTGGGTTATCTGTTTCCGGTGTTATTTTTCAAGCTGTTTTGAAAAGTCCAATTTCTGATCCGGCTATTATCGGTGTTTGTAGTGGTGCCAGTTTTATGGTTTTATTATCCAGTCTGTTATTTCCCCAACTACTTCTTTATGGACCGATCTTATCTTTTTGGGGAGGTTGTGTTTCTTTTTTCTTGATTTATGGTCTGGCTTGGAAAAAAGGTCTAAAGCCTATCCGAATTATTTTGACCGGCATTGCCATTAATGCCTTATTTATGGGGCTATCGAATGCGTTAACCAGTTTTTCAGTTGCGACTAGTCCAGTGGTCAAGACATTACTTACAGGAAACATTAGCCAAAAGACATGGGCAGATGTTAGTGTCTTGCTTCCTTATACTTTACTGGGCTTATTTTTAGCTCTGCTATTTTCTCAAAAATGCGATATGCTATTATTAGATGATAAGGTGATTCGTAATTTGGGAATTGACAGTAATTCATTACGTTTAGGCTTGTCTTTGGTAGCTGTTTTATTGGCATCTGTTGCGACATCTGTTGTGGGAGTGGTTTCTTTTTTGGGATTGATTGTGCCTCATATCGGTCGTTTGCTCGTTGGCAATAAACATCAGCTGTTGATTCCATTCTCAGCGCTTTTGGGAGCCTTTGTTTTCTTGCTAGCTGATACGTTAGGAAGACATCTCGCTTATCCCTTAGAAATCAGCCCTGCGATTATCATGAGTGTTGTAGGTGGTCCTTACTTTATTTACCTGTTAAGGAGGTCTGAACTCATATGACAACAAAAACAGCTCTGATTACTGTTCAAAACCTTACTTTTGGTTATGGGAAACATCTGGTTTTGAGGGACTTGAATTTTATAATTCCAAAAGGGAAAATCACTACTATTATGGGTGCTAACGGCAGTGGCAAGTCAACTCTATTAGATCTACTAACCAAGAATGCACCTTTAAAGCAAGGTCAGATTTGGTTTGGACCAGAAAAATTGACCAATATCTCCTTGAAAGCTTTTGCCAAAAAGGTAGCAGTGGTGCATCAGTACCATCAGGAGGTTGAAGGTATGCTAGTTGGTGATTTGATAGCGATGGCAAGAATGGCGAACCGTTCTTTTTGGGAACCGAGCTGCCAAGAAGATGAAGAAAAGATTGCTTGGGCACTAGATGTAACTGCTCTAGGTGCTTATGTTTACCGAGAAATACAAGACTTATCGGGTGGTGAAAAACAACGGGTTTGGATTGCCATGGCGCTTGTCCAACAAACAGATATTTTGATGTTGGACGAACCAACGACCTATTTAGACATTAACTACCAGTTGGAGATTCTCAAATTAATTAAAACCATCAATCAAAAATTAGGATTGACAATTGTTTTGGTTTTACATGATATTAATCAAGCCTTGGCTATTTCGGACCAGCTTATTGGTTTAAAAGATGGGAAAATATATGCCCAAGGACAGCCGACAGAAGTGCTAAATCAAGGGTTTATCCAAGCTGTTTTGGGCGTTGATTTACCTTTGGTTGAGAAAGATGGTAAACATTTTGTCATCACATCATTAATCACTTGATCGAATCATTTTAGAAATTAAGAGGGGAGATAGACTAACCTATATGAAAGAAACAAGAGATAATATCTCAAGAGAGAAAAAGAAAAAACTCTTGAAGCGATTACGAGAACGAATTGCCCCGAAGCGTTTTTTGCTTTACCTATCAGCCTTTTTGTCTTGGCTACAGTTTTTAATGAGAATTATTAGTTTTTACCTTATTGCCAAAGCCTTCTCAGCTTTTATTGCAGGGCAGCTTATCTCGTTGGGGTCTCTAGTTGGCTTGCTTTTACTTTTAAATGTGATCGGTTTTGCTCTTGCAATTTTAGCAAAACAGTTTCAAGGGATTGCTTCCCAATTCGCAAGAGATTCGCTAAAGCAATCTTTCTTTGACGCTTTTATTGCCTTGGATGGGCAGTTTGATACAGAATCAAGTAGTGCTGATATTTTAACCGTTGCCTCACAAGGCATTGATAGCCTAGATGTTTACTATTCTTATTACTTATCTTTGGCGATGAGAACCAAATGGAACTGCTTGACAGCCTTGCTATTAGTATTTTTGATTTATCCTTTGGCAGGCGTGGTTTTTCTGTTAGTTTTGCCGTTAATTCCCATGTCAATAATAGCCATGCAAAAACGGTCTAAGAAAATCATGACCCATTATTGGGCTTCCTATATGGATGTTGGAAACTTATTTATGGATGATTTAAAAGGACTTAACACCTTGTATTCTTATCAGGCTGCTGAACGGTATGAAAATCAATTTGTGGCAAAGGCAGAGAGTTTTCGTCAAGCAACGATGACCTTGCTAGGTTTTCAGTTGCAGGCGGTTGGCTACATGGATGCAGTCATGTATCTGGGAATTGGTTTGTCAGGATTTTTAGCGGTACAAGCTTTGGCGGCAGGGAGCTTATCTTTTTTTAACTTCCTTTTCTTTATTCTAATTGCTACAGAATTTTTTACTCCGATTCGTGAACAAGGATATGGCATGCATTTGGTCATGATGACCACCAAAATGGCTGATCGTATTTTTTCCTTTTTGGATAGTGTCCAAGAGATGCAAGATGAAAGGAATCAAGAATTAAATCCTTTTGGTAGGATTGACATCAAGGAGTTATCATGTGCTTATGGAGAAAAAGTGGTGTTTGAAAATATTACGATGAGCCTGACTAGGGGGCAATTAACAGCCATTGCAGGAGTTTCAGGTCAAGGGAAAACAAGCCTTGCTCAGCTTTTATTGAAACGTCAGAAAGCTACGTGCGGGCAAATTCTTTTTGATGGGCTTGCAAGCGAAGAAATTTCTAAAGAGCGGATCAATCAGCAGGTTCTTTATGTATCGGATCAGTCCAGCTTATTAAATCGAAGCATTTATGATAATCTGAGGTTAGCGACTAATCTTTCTAGGAAAGAATTGCTAGACTGGATTGATCAACACGGGATTTTAAGTTTTATTAATTGGCTACCAGACGGTATTGATACGCTTGTTGGAGAAAACGGAAATCTGTTGTCTCCCGGGCAAAGACAGCAGGTCATTTGTGCAAGGGCATTTCTTAGTCAACGTTCCTTGTACATTTTCGATGAAGCAACTTCTAGTTTAGATGCAGAGAATGAAAGCTTGGTTTATAATCTGTTGAATCAACTGGCTAAGAAAGCTATTGTAATTGTCATCACTCACAAAATGTCTCGATTAAAAGGAGTTGATCAGGTACTCTTTTTAAATTCCGGACAGGCTTGTCTGGGAAGCCCTCAAGAACTTTATCGCAGTCAGCCCCCTTATCGTCAATTGGTGGATACACAAGTAAGATTGGAGGCAAGCATTTATGGCTAATCGTACAAATCATACGCTTAATTTAGTAAGACGTTTACTAAGTTTGATGAAAACCTTGTTGCCTTGGATTGCTCTTGCTGTGTGTTTTGCGGTGACGGGCTTTGTTATCACTGTAAGTATTCCGACAGGTTTAACTTATCTCGGGCTTTTAGCGTTCCAAAAACAGCCGATTTCGTTGACTTTACTTTATGGTTTGATCGTCTTGGCTTTTCTACGAGGGCTTGTTCGCTACGGGGAACATTATTTTGGGCACTTTGTTGCTTTTCATAGTTTGGCTGCCTTTCGTCAGCTGGTTTTCAAAAAGTTAAGAGCCTTATCACCGGCTCATTTGGATCATCAAGACAGTGGGCATCTGCTCAAGATGATTGGAGAAGATATTGAGGCACTAGAAGTGTTTTTTGCCCACACTTTGGCACCTATTTGCACAGCGATGGTATCAGCTAGTTTTATTGTTGTTTTCTTTTGGCAAAGTAGCTGGAAGCTAGCCTTACTAGCTTTATTGACATATGCATGCTTAGCTATTATTATTCCTATTTATTTTGCCAATCTTTTACAAGTGCTGCTCAAAAATCAAAATCAGGGACGAAAAGACTATCTGTCTTATTTCTTGGAGAGTTTACGTTCTGTCAAGGATCTCTTGCAATTTCAAGCCTTGGAAGAGCAATTTCGCCTTTTAGCCACAAAGAGTAAACGCGTCAATTTTCTTGACCGTAAGGTCGCACAGGCACAATTTCTACAAATGGCATTAACCTTTTTATTGCTTGGCTTAGCTATTTTAACCTTTGCTTACCTTGTTTTTGATGGCATTCGTCAAGGGGCTCTTTCTTTTGATAACGGCTTACTTGCTTTTGTGGCTTTTACTGCTTCTTTTTCACCTTTCTTGGAATTGGGACGTTTACCTCTAGGTTTTAAACGCGCCATGAATGCTGCTAGAAATATCTTTGCACTTTTAGATGAAGAAGTGGTGGTAGATAAGGGGCAAGGGCAACTGGCTAGTTTAGAAAACATTCGTTTTGAGGAGGTGGATTTTGCTTATCCCAAGCGCCATGACCTTGTTTTTAAGGGCTTATCAGTGACATTTGAGCAAAAAGGTATTATTGGGATTCAAGGCGAATCAGGTTCTGGGAAGTCAACCTTAGTGAAATTAATCATGAAATGGTATCATTGGAAATCTGGGAATATTTTTCTTAGTGGTGTTGATAGTCATTCTTTAAGTGCATCCGATTTACAAGCTCAGATTGCCTATGTTCCCCAAGCGGCGCAGCTCTTTCAACAAACTATTCGTGAAAACTTGACCTTTGGGCGGCAAGATATTTCAGATGAGCAGATTATGGCTTTAGCAGAATCTTGCGGCATGAAAGAACGTCTTTTGGCTTGTGAACAGGGCTTGGATACTATTATCAAGGCTACCGATTTCTCAGCGGGTGAAGGGCAACGCTTAGAATTGATGCGGGCACTTTTAAAGAATGCTAGCTGTTACATTTTTGACGAACCAACATCCAATTTAGACTCCCTAAATGAAGCCATACTGATTGATCTCATCAAGAAACATTGTCAAGGAATGGTCTTTTTGATTTCACATAAACCATCAACACTGGCTTGTGCAGACCAACTGTTTTATTTGAAAAACGGTTTTCTTAAAGAGGTAAGGAAATGATGAAACATTTAAAAATGAAGGATATTATGACAACAGGTGCTTTTGCAGCTTTATATTTCATATGTGTCGGTTTAGGAACGATAGTGAGTATCTTTTTTGATCACTCCGGCAATATGCTTTATGCCCCAGCTTTTGCAGCTCTATTAGGTGGAACCGTTTATTTTCTGTTAATAGCCAAACTCCAAAAATTTGGGCCTGTGACGTTATTAGGTCTCATCATGGGGGGCTTCTTTTTCCTTAGTGGGCATTTCTTTGCAGCTATGTTTCCAAGTCTTATTTTTGGCTTTTTAGCAGATATTATTGCATCTCTTGGGAATTACAAATCCAAATGGCTTAATCAAGTCTCATATTTGGTCTTTGCCTTTGTTAATAGCGGACCGATTCTTTTGATGTGGCTACTAAAAGATGCTTATATTGATAGCCTGTTGGCACGAGGAAAAGACATGGCATACATTAATCGTGTCATGTATGAATTAACCTTTGCACATGTCAGTTGGTTTGTAGGAACGGTGCTTGTGGGTGCTCTTTTAGGTGGTTTCTTTGCTCGTTATTTATTAAGAAAACATTTCATAAAGTCAGGATTTCTATCATGAGACTTGATGTTAGGACTAAATTATTGATGTTAGGACTAGCGAATGCTTGCTTCTTTTTTCGAGTAGAGGGCTGGTTAGAAATGATGGTTGTGGGGGTTTTATGGGCGATCTTATACACCTTGGGAAAACCCCATCTATCGCTTGGTGTGGGATTGGCTTATCTGGTGATGGTTGGTTTATCTTTGGCACCATTGATAGCGTTACCTCCTTATTTTTATCGTTTGTTGACTTTTGTCTTAGTGGCAGGAAAGCTGATTTACCCTTCTTTCTTGGCGGCTTTGATTGTTATTAAGACCACAACTGTTTATGAATTGGTTCATGGTCTGCGCAAATGGCATATTCCTGAAGTTTGGCTTTTAACGTTTGCGGTTATGTTTCGCTTTTTGCCACTTATTAGGCAAGAAAGTCGAATCATTCACCGTTCTTTAAAAATTAGAGGAATTTTCTTGAACAATTGGGCTATTTTGACGAAGCCTAAGCAATATTTAGAATATTTGCTGGTTCCCTTGTTACTGTCTTTGATACGTAGTAGCCACGAGCTAACCATCGCCAGTCTAACAAAAGGCTTGGCTGTCAAAAGAGGTGCTAGCGAGTGCTTTAAATCATACCTAACATGGAAGGATTGGGGGGTACAGCTTTGGATCATCATCACCATCGCCATTATGATTGCCCAGTAATCACAGCAAAAGACTTGGCATTTACCTACTGTCATGGGCAGCAGACAGCTTGTCAAATGGCTAACTGTCAAATCACTTCAGGACAGTTGATTGTTCTTTGTGGACAATCGGGTTCGGGGAAATCAACTTTTTTAAAACTTCTGAATGGTCTTATTCCTGATTATTATGCTGGCGAATTGCAAGGCAGATTAGAGGTAGCTGATTGCCAAGCAGGTAAAGACACTATTGAAACTTTTTCTCAGTCTGTGGCTTCTGTATTTCAAAATCCGGCTAGCCAGTTTTTCTATCGGGAAGTCCAGCATGAATTGGTTTTTCCCTGTGAAAATCAGGGGCTTGAACCAAGTCTTATCATGGGACGTTTGAAAACATTGGCACAAGATTTTGATTTTCAAGACCTACTAGATAGAGATATGTTTCACCTATCTGGCGGGCAAAAACAACGGGTTGCCATTGCCACAGCAATTATGCAAGGCACAGCTATTATGGTCTTTGATGAGCCAACTGCTAATTTGGATCAAGCTGGCATAAAAGCTGTGAAAACTTACCTTGGACAGCTAAAGGCGGCAGGAAAAACCATTATTATCGCCGAACATCGTTTGCACTACTTGACGGACTTGGCTGACCAGTTTTTTTACTTTGATCAAGGACGGTTGGCAGATGTTTTGACTTCCAAAGATCTACTAGACTTGAAAGACCAAGATCGTTGCGCACTTGGTTTACGGCGTTTGGAGTTAGCTGACTTAATTCCGGCTTTAGCCGAAAAAAGTTCTAGTGACCACTATGACACGAGTCACGAGTTACAAATCAAACACTTAACCGTCAAAGCGGGTTCAAGAACGCTTTGCCAGATTGACCAATTGAGTTTTGCAGCTGGTAAGATTTCAGGCATTACGGGTCCAAATGGTCTAGGAAAATCTCAACTTGTCGCCTATTTAGCGGGGATTTTAGAAGATAAAAAAGCTTGCATTAGTTTCCAAGGAACCCCCTTATCTGCCAAGGACCGTTTACAAAAAACAAGTTTGGTCATGCAAGATGTTAGCTTGCAACTATTTGCAGAATCCGTTTTGAAAGAAGTTAACTTGGGACATGACGTCCATCCTGAAACAGAGGCAGTGCTTGAGCGTTTAGGTTTGGCAAATCTTTTGGAGAGACATCCTGCCAGTTTGTCCGGTGGAGAACAGCAACGGGTTATGATTGCAGCAAGCCTTTTATCAGAAAAAGACTTGTTGATTTTTGACGAACCAAGTAGTGGACTTGACCTTCTTCAAATGGAGACCTTAGCACATTTGCTTGATGATTTGAAAGCCCAAAACAAGGTGGTTATTCTCATCTCACATGACGAAGAACTCTTGGCAACTGTCTGCGATAGCATTTACCAAATGAAACCATAAAAGACGGATAAGAATTTTTCAAAAAGTCTAAATGCTTTTATCTGAAAATAAGTTGAAACTCTTGTATAATAGGTACAAGAGTTTTTGTGAAAGATGATAGGAAAAAGATGTTGCTAAAAGCCCCCATTGCTGTTTTAAAAGGCTTAGGACCTAAATCGGCAGAGAAATTTCAAAAATTAGGTATTTATCAAATAGAAGAACTCTTGCTCTATTATCCTTTTCGTTATGAGGATTTTAAGAGTAAGTCAGTTTTTGAGCTTTTAGATGGTGAAAAAGCGGTCATCACTGGAACGATTGTCACACCACCAAACGTTCAATATTATGGCTTTAAGCGTAATCGCTTAACCTTTAAATTAAGACAAGGAGAAGTCGTTATTGGAATTAGCTTTTTCAATCAACCGTACTTGCAAGATAAATTGGTTTTGGGAAGTGAGGTTGCTATTTTTGGAAAATGGGATCAGAAAAAAACAGCGTTAACAGGAATGAAATTGCTCATGACCTTAGAAGAAGATTTACAGCCTGTTTATCATGTGGCACAAGGCATTAGTCAGACAGCCTTAATCAAAGCCATCAAGTCAGCTTTTGATAGTGGTGCTTTAGAAGAATTAGAGGAAAACTTACCTGACTGTCTGATTCAAAAATACCGATTAATGCCTAGGCGACAGGCCGTTTATGCCATGCATTTTCCTAAGGATTTACAGGATTATAAATTGGCTTTACGCCGAATCAAATTTGAAGAACTTTTTTATTTTCAAATGCAGTTGCAAGTCTTGAAGAGAGCAAATAAATCCGAAAGTAATGGGCTTATTATAGCCTTTGATCAAGAACAAATGACAGATAAAGTAGCTGCTCTGCCGTTTCCACTGACTAAAGCACAAGAGCGAAGCTTAACAGAAATTTTAAAGGATATGGCTTCTGGCGCTCACATGAATCGGCTATTGCAAGGAGATGTTGGTTCTGGCAAGACCGTTATTGCTAGTCTAGCCATGTATGCTGCCAGCCTAGCAGGTTTTCAGTCAGCGTTGATGGTGCCAACAGAACTGTTAGCAGAGCAACATTATGATAGCTTGAAACAGTTCTTTCCTGATTTATCCATTGCCATATTAACATCTGGCATGAAAATATCGCAAAGACGAACCGTTTTAGAAGCCATTGCTGCCGGATCGGTGGACATGATTGTGGGAACGCACGCACTTATTCAAGATGCTGTTCAATACCACAAATTGGGACTTGTAATTACAGACGAACAGCACCGTTTTGGGGTTAAGCAACGCCGTATTTTCCGTGAAAAAGGGGACAACCCTGACGTTCTAATGATGACTGCAACCCCTATTCCAAGAACACTTGCGATAACAACCTACGGGGAGATGGATATTTCTATTATTGACGAATTGCCAGCGGGGCGAAAACCTATTGTGACACGTTGGGTCAAGCATCAAGAGTTAGATATGGTTCTCGCTTGGATGGCAAGAGAAATAGCACAAGGGGCACAAGCTTATGTCATTTCCCCTTTGATTGAAGAGTCTGAAGCCCTAGACCTCAAAAATGCTGTTGCCTTGGAAGCAGAGTTAAAGGCTTATTTCAAAGCATCTGTCCGCATTGCTCTAATGCATGGCAAAATGAAAACTGACGAAAAAGAGACTATTATGCAAGCCTTCAAAGCTCGGGAAATTGATCTTTTGGTTTCCACAACAGTAATTGAAGTTGGCGTCAATGTTCCGAATGCCACCATTATGGTGGTTATGGATGCTGATCGTTTTGGGCTAAGTCAACTGCATCAGTTAAGAGGGCGTGTTGGACGTGGACACAAACAATCTTATGCGATTTTAGTTGCCAATCCTAAAACGGAATCTGGAAAGGAAAGAATGGTTATTATGACCAAAACAACTGACGGTTTTGTTCTTGCTGAGGCAGACCTCAAAATGAGGGGGGCAGGGGAAATTTTTGGGACACGTCAATCAGGGATTCCTGAATTTAAGACGGCTAACATTGTAGAAGATTACCCGATCTTAGAAGAAGCTCGTAAAGTAGCTTCAGAAATTGTGGCAGATCCCCATTGGACTAGCCAAAAAGAATGGCAAAGCATTGTTGCGCATATTGACTCCCAAGCTGATCTTGATTAGAAAACACTTAATGACTAGGGGCATAACTTCACCAAAAATACTAGCAATGAGAAAGGCTTAGAAAATAACAAAATACGAAAAAATACGATATACCTTGATTTAAGCACTACCAACTAGGCATTTCGTCAATTTAAAAAGGAAGGAACTCTTGTCTAGAGTGGGTCCTTCCTTTTTAAATTGCTGATCGCTAAAATCTCTGAGTCATTTTTCAGTAGGTTCGTTAAGAGACAGAACAGGTTGCCGATGTCTTTCAACCTTCGATGTAGTCTTTCAATGCCTGATCAGAAAGCCCAGCATTTAGTGCAATCAGAAGTTTTAAGCGAGCCTTGGGAGCGTTTAGTTCTTTGACGAACATGACACCAGCTTCTTGTAACATGGCACCTCCACCTTGGTAACCATAGACAGGCTCAGCCATGCCATTAAAGCATCGTGAAACCAAGACAACAGGAATCCCTAAAGCAATTAATTTTTGAATTTCAGTGACTGCTAACGGAGGGACATTGCCAGCACCAAGCGCTTCAATGACTAGTCCTTGGATGCTATCAGGTGTTAAGAGACTTAGAATACTGCCATCCCCCATGCCAGCATATGCCTTAATGATAGGAACGGTTCCTGAAATTTTCCGAATATCAAAGCGAACACGAGGCTCGGCATGTTTGAAAAAAAGTAAATCGTCCTTCATGACAACCCCTAATGGTCCGTGAGTCGGTGTTTGGAAGGTTGAAATATTAGTTGTGTGGGTCTTTGTGACATATTTAGCGGCATGAATCTCATCGTTCATGACGACAAGAACCCCCTTATCCTTAGCTTTGTCACTGTTTGCTACTCTCAGAGCGGTTAGATAATTGTAAACACCATCACTTCCAATTTCATTGGAAGATCTCATAGCACCAGTCATAACAATAGGCATGTCGGCAGGTAAAGCCATGGTATCTAGAAAATAAGCCGTTTCCTCCAATGTATCTGTTCCATGAGTGATAACCACAGCATCAAATTGGTCGGCTCTTTCTTGGATATAATGGAAAATAGACAACATATGGTAAGGTGTAATGTGGGGACTTGGGAGATTTAAAAAATCAACAACAGTTAGCTGGAAATCCTCAGTAGCCAAGCCAACTTGAGTCATAGGATTATTTTGATTAGGGAAAACTTTTCCAGAGTCATCAGCCTGCATGGAAATGGTTCCACCAGTGTGTAAAACAAGGATTTCTTTCATTCTAATTGATTACTTCTTTCAAATTTGTGATATAATCTATTTTATCATAAACAGAAGAGAGAACAGAAGGTTTTGACAATAAAAGCAGTCTTTTTCGACATTGACGGCACCCTCCTCAATGATCGTAAAAATGTCCAAAAAACGACACAAAAAGCCATTCAACAGTTAAAAAATCAGGGCATTATGGTTGGTTTAGCAACTGGTCGTGGACCTGGTTTTGTTCAACCTTTTTTGGAAAATTTTGGGCTTGATTTTGCAGTTACCTATAATGGGCAGTACATTTTAACACGTGACAAGGTTCTATACCAAAATCAGTTACCTAAATCAATGATTTATAAAATTATCCGTTATGCCAGTGACAAAAAACGGGAAGTTTCCTTGGGGACGGCATCTGGTCTAGCTGGTTCACGTATTATTGACATGGGGACAAGTCCGTTTGGGCAAATTGTTAGCAGTATTGTACCAAAAAGTTGGGCAAAAACAGTAGAAGGCAGTTTTAAGCATTTGATTCGTCGGATAAAACCACAAAGTTTTAGCCATCTGGTGACCATTATGCGAGAGCCTATCTATCAAATTGTTTTGGTTGCTTCTGCGGATGAGACAGGCAAAATTCAGGAGAAATTTCCACATATTAAAATAACCAGAAGTAGCCCTTATTCTATTGATTTGATCTCGGTTGACCAGTCAAAAGTCAAAGGAATTGAGCGCTTAGGAGAGATGTTTGGCTTTGAATTGTCCGAGGTAATGGCTTTTGGCGATTCAGACAATGATTTGGAGATGTTATCTGGTGTTGGGATCGGTGTTGCTATGGGAAATGCAGAAGCTGTGGTTAAGAGTGGAGCACATTTTACAACAGCTTCAAATAATAACGATGGGATTTCAAAAGCCTTGGCACATTATGGCTTAATTCATTTCGATGTTGAAAAAAGTTTCAAAAGTCGTGATGAAAACTTCAACAAGGTTAAAGATTTCCACCGTCTCATGGATGGGGATACCATTGAAACACCAAAAAGTTATGCTTTAGTGGAAGCAAGTCATCGGGCTGATTTTAAAGTGGAAGAAATCGTTGAATTTCTTTACGCTGCCAGCAAGGGAGATAAGCAGCAATTTACCCAGTCTTTGCTTGATATGCACGCGGCTATTGACAAAGCTGCTGATAAAGTGCAATCTAAAAAACACTCAGAATCACCACTCGTTGGTCAGGTAGATGCCTTGGCAGATTTGCTTTACTTCACCTACGGTTCTTTTGTTTTAATGGGTGTTGACCCACAACCTATCTTTGAAACGGTACATGAAGCCAATATGGGCAAAATTTTCCCTGATGGAAAACCTCATTTTGATCCGGTTACCCATAAAATTCAAAAGCCTACTGATTGGGAAGAACGCTATGCACCAGAAACAGCGATCAAAAAAGAATTAGATAAACAATTGCAAAAATCACTCCAACGTCTTGAAAAACAGAAATCGTAAGTGATTGCACCAAACACAAACAGCGTCTAAGTAAAATGCTTAGACGCTGTTTGTGTTTGGTGCAATAGTTATTAAAAGCTTTTGGTGTTGTCACGCACAACAAGCAAATCAACCTTGGCGTGACGTAAAATATACTCAGACGATGAACCGATAAGTAAGCGTTCAAAGGTATTGAGACCGGTAGCACCGACCATGATTAAATCAATTTTTTCACGATCTGGAATTGTCTGAGCCAACAAGGTTTTGGGATTACCAAATTCGATAATTTGTCTAACATCGTTTAGTCCCGCAGCACGTGCCTGCTTTTCAAAATTAGCCAAGACCTCCTTGGCTTCTTGCTCCAGCTTGTCATAAATATAAGTATCAAATGTGGCAACACTCTGCAAAGCGCGTGTATCAATGACATGGGTCAAAAATAGAGAGGCACCATTACGCAGTGCAACAGTAACACCTTTATTGAAGGCTAATTCAGACTCGTAAGAACCATCAATGGCAACGAGGATGCGTTCGTATTTTTGTGACATAAGCTTGCCCTCCTTTAAAATGTTATCAAACAATAGATCTTATTGCTATCCTTATTATACTTCTTTTTTTGAAGATTTGAAAGCGTTTCAGTGATTTTCCTGAAATAGAAAGAGATGTGATTTTCGATAGTTTCTAAAATGACTAAAAATGACTTTACAAAGGTCATAAACCTGTTGACAACTCTTAGAAAAATAGCTTTAGAAAATACCTTGACGAGGTTTTTTTTAATCAGTGTTATCCCTTGGTAGATGGGATAATTTCTTTTTATTTTACCTGTTTTAGGGTATAATATGGGGTACGAGGTAAATGAGGTTATGAAAATTATTGAAAAATCATCCAAGTTAGAGCATGTTTCTTATGATATTCGAGGTCCTGTCTTAGACGAAGCCAATCGTATGATTGCTAATGGCGAAAAAATCCTTCGATTAAATACAGGAAATCCAGCGGCATTTGGATTTGAAGCGCCAGATGAAGTTATTCATGATTTGATTATTAATGCTAGACGAAGCGAGGGGTATTCTGACAGTAAGGGAATCTTTTCGGCACGCAAGGCAATTATGCAGTATTGCCAGCTCAAAGGCTTTCCAGAAGTTGATATTGATGACATTTACTTAGGCAATGGGGTTTCAGAGTTAATTTCAATGTCCCTTCAAGCCTTACTTGATAATGGCGATGAGGTTTTGGTTCCAATGCCAGACTACCCTCTTTGGACAGCCTGTGTCAGCCTAGGAGGTGGCAATGCCATTCACTATCTGTGTGATGAAGCTGCAGATTGGTACCCAGATATTGCTGATATAAAAGCAAAAATAACCAATCGCACAAAAGCAATCGTGATTATTAATCCCAATAATCCAACAGGAGCGCTTTATCCGCAAGAGATTTTAGAAGAAATTGTGGCGCTAGCTAGAGAACATCAACTCATTATTTTTGCTGATGAGATCTACGACCGCTTGGTCATGGATGGTGAGGAGCATGTGGCAATCGCAAGTTTAGCCCCAGATGTTTTTTGCGTTTCTATGAACGGTTTGTCAAAATCCCATCGCATTGCTGGCTTTCGTGTCGGTTGGATGGTTCTCTCGGGACCTAAAGGACATGTGCAGGGATATATTGAGGGGCTGAACATGTTAGCCAATATGCGCCTATGTTCAAATGTTCTAGCTCAACAAGTCGTGCAAACCTCTCTCGGAGGACGTCAGTCCGTCGATGAGCTCTTGCTCCCAGGTGGTCGTATTTTTGAACAGCGTAATTTTATTCATCAGGCGATTAATGCCATTCCGGGACTATCAGCCGTCAAACCAAAAGCAGGGCTTTACCTCTTTCCTAAAATTGACCGCCAAATGTATCGCATTGACGATGACGAAGAATTTGTCTTACAACTCCTCAAGCAAGAAAAAGTCATGCTGGTACATGGTCGTGGTTTTAACTGGAAAGATCCCGACCACTTCCGCATCGTTTATTTGCCGACAGTAGAAGAGTTAGAAGATGTCCAAGAGAAAATCACACGTGTCTTACAGCAGTATAAGCGTTAGGCTTTTACCAACTTGTAACGGTGATGGAATGATTAAACCAAGAAGATCCAATGGGTCTTCTATTTCTTTTGTGACTTTAAGTTTGTTTACTTATAACTTCTGATTTTGTTGAAATATACCATTTTTAAATCCAAAAATATCCCCCCCCCCCCCGATAAAAAAGGTTTCTTCAATTTTATCTTTTTTGAATATTTTATATAATAATTCAGCAATATAATTAGCATATTTGCAATTAAATGTGATTATTATCTAATTAAAAGAGATAAAGAGGAGAGAAATATTTTGAAAAAAAGACGTATTGACAAATTAGTTTGCCATTATGGATTAACATCAGCTACGGTTTTGCTAATGGCTTTGGGGACAGGAGCATCGGTTCAAGCAGAGAGTAGCGGTGTTAGTGCCTCTTTGCACAAATTGAAAGAGCTTTCCGAAAAGCAGCTGCCATCGGTTTCGGAAACTTTGATTTCTCAACAGTTAGCATTGAATGATTATAACACAAAAAGCATTAAGGAATATTTAGATAAATTAGAGCAATTTTTGAAACAGTATCTTCACCAACATCATCAAGTTTTGAGCGATTTAGCTGAAAAACCCGGAATTCCAGGGCCTCCTGGACCGATGGGACCACAGGGGACTCCGGGTGAGAAAGGACAAAAAGGAGATCCTGGACCTCAAGGTCCAGCCGGTAGAGATGGTTTAGCTGGTGCAAAAGGTGACCGTGGTGAAACTGGACCCGCCGGTCCAACTGGTCCGCAAGGTCCAGCCGGTAAAGATGGTGCACCCGGTCCTAAAGGAGAAGCCGGCGCACAAGGACCAATGGGTCCCGCTGGTCCAGAAGGGAAAAAAGGCGATTGTGGTGTAGCTGGTCCTAAGGGAGAACCTGGTGCAAAAGGCGAACGCGGTGAACAGGGGATACCGGGACAAAAAGGAGATCGCGGCGAAACTGGTGCAACTGGATCTAAGGGTGAGAAGGGAGACACCGGAGCAGCTGGTCGTGATGGTAAAGACGGTTTAGTCGGACCAAAAGGCGACCAAGGTATCCAAGGAGAAAAAGGCGATAAGGGCGACCAAGGCATCCAAGGAGAAAAAGGCGATAAAGGCGACCAAGGTATCCAAGGAGAAAAAGGCGACAAGGGCGACCAAGGCATCCAAGGACCAAAAGGTGATAAGGGTGACCAAGGTATCCAAGGAGACAAAGGAGACAAGGGCGACCAAGGCATCCAAGGAGAAAAAGGCGATAAAGGCGACCAAGGTATCCAAGGAGACAAAGGCGATAAGGGTGACCAAGGCATCCAAGGAGAAAAAGGCGACAAGGGCGACCAAGGCATCCAAGGACCAAAAGGTGACAAGGGCGATACAGGTACTCCAGAAATTCCTCAAAAGCCTGAGATCCCAAATCAACCAGAAGAACAGCCCAAAGCTCCTGAGTTACCACAGCAACCTCAAACTCCAAAGCAGACTCCAGAAGTAAAACCTACCCCACAAGTGACCCCTTCTGAAAGCCAAAAAGGTGCTAGCACTTCACACACTCAAAGCTTACACCAAGAGCAAAAGTTGGCTAAATCGGTAGTTAACCGTGCTTCTTCAGTAAGACATTTGCCATCTACTGGCGAAACCACAAACCCATTCTTCACAACGGCAGCGGTTGCAGTGATAGCAAGTTCAGGTCTGCTTACGCTATCTTCAAAACGTAAAGAAGGCTGATCTTTTTCCTGAAAAAGGTTCGGAAAGATAGGTCAATTAAGAGTTATCTTTTGGAAATGGCTGGAATGATTGAATGTACCGGTTATTGATAATAGAAGTCAGTCCGGGAAAAAGAATATGTTTTTAAGCTAACTTCTGTACAGACTATTGCCGTTGGCTGAACGGGTAAGGTTATTTTTAACTTTTCAAGTGATTGAAATTGTAGAAATAATAGAAAATTTTCTGATAATTTCTTGCAAAAGCTAATTGGCTTTGTTATAATTGAAACGCAAATAATTCAAAGGAAAAGGAAGAAAATGCCTAACTTATTAGAAAAAACTCGTAAAATTACATCTATTCTGCAACGTTCCGTAGATAGTCTGGAAACAGAATTACCCTATAATACCATGGCTTCTCGCTTAGCAGATATTATTGATTGTAATGCTTGTATTATTAATGGTGGTGGAACCTTACTTGGTTATGCCATGAAATATAAAACCAATACTGATCGTGTTGAGGAATTTTTTGAGGCAAAGCAATTCCCGGATACTTATGTAAAAGCAGCCAGTCGTGTTTATGATACGGAAGCTAACCTTTCAGTCGAAAACGATTTGACGATCTTTCCTATTGAGTCCAAAGATATTTACCCCGATGGTTTGACGACAATTGCCCCAATTTATGGTGGTGGGATGCGTCTTGGGACTCTAATTATCTGGCGTAATGATAATGAATTTAGTGATGAAGACCTGATCTTGGTTGAAATTTCAAGTACCGTTGTCGGGATTCAATTATTGAACCTTCAAACAGAAAACTTAGAAGAGACCATCCGCAAACAGACCGCGGTCAATATGGCGATTAATACCCTTTCTTATTCAGAAATGAAAGCTGTTGCAGCCATTCTTGGAGAACTGGGTGGCAACGAGGGACGCCTAACCGCATCTGTGATTGCCGATCGTATCGGGATTACACGTTCTGTTATTGTCAATGCTCTTCGCAAACTTGAAAGCGCAGGAATTATCGAGAGCCGCTCTCTTGGAATGAAAGGAACCTATCTCAAGGTTATCAACGAAGGTATTTTTGATAAACTAAAAGAATTTTAAAATGTAGCATCTCCCATTGTACTGACCCCCAAAAGTTAGATCAAAATTCTAACGATTTGGAGGTCGGTCCACAGTGGGAGGTGTTTTTTAGCTATATAAACACTGGTGTCTTGACACGTGTAAACAAAAGTGCTATGATTAAAATTGTAAAGAAGAGTGTTGATCGCCTATTTGGAGGAGATAATCGTGAAAGCATTGATTGTTATTGATTACACCTATGACTTTGTTGCAGATGATGGGAAGTTAAGCGCAGGAAAGCCTGCACAGGATATTGAAGAAAAAATTGCAGAGGTAACTCAAGAAGCTTTTGATCAAGGAGATTATATTTTCTTTGCGGTTGATTGCCACGAAGAAACTGACCAATGGCACCCTGAAGCGAAACTCTTTCCGGCTCATAGCCTCAAAGGGACTAGAGGACGTTGTTTGTATGGAGCTTTAGCTGATGTTTATGACAAGATAAAAGGCAATCCTAATGTTTGTTGCATAGACAAGAGGTATTATTCCGCTTTTTCGGGTACTGATCTTGATATTCGCTTGCGTGAGCGCGATGTTAATACACTTGTGTTGTCAGGACTTTTAACAGATATTTGTGTGTTGCACACTGCGATTGACGCTTACAATCTGGGTTACCATCTTGAAGTTATTAGTACCGCAGTGGCTAGTTTATCAAAAACAAATGATCGATGGGTATTAAGGCATTTTGAACAGGTGCTTGGTGCAACATTGGTTGAAGCTTAACTTTTCATGAAAGCCAATAAAAATAATTTGAGAGCGTTGATAGCACCTAATCAAGGGACAAAACATTTGTAATAAGATTTTAATTAAATGCGTTATTTAGCTAAAAATAGTGCGAGCTTTTATTTGAGATGGCTTTAGCCATTTCAGATAACAACTAGTGTATCACATTTAAGAAAGAGGGTGATTTTTCAATTAAATCAAATACAGCAAAAGGTTGTTGCTATTGTCAAAAAAGAACCCTCTATCTTTCCAAGGTTTTGACCAAAACGGAATTGGGTGTCTCTTTGGAATAGCAGTTGAGTTAGGACGATCCGTCAAGCCATATCTAAAAATAGTACCTATGGAGAGCCTGGCTCAATTACTTTTTGCCATAGCCAAGGTTTGATCTATGTGTTTTGCCCGCCATTTAGGGTTCCATTTAGCAGTTGCCAAGCTGCCGCTAATGCTTCGGATTATACCCTTTTAGGAGAGAAATACCCCTTATCTGATGAGCTTCTTGATCGAGGTTTTTGCCTCAAGATTGAGGAGCTTGTTTGCGTGTCTCCTATGGTAAATAAGAGCAATTATGATATAATGTTTAGGACGATGTAAAAAGGATACAGAAGGATTTATCTTGCTTTTGGACAATAGCTGAGTTCTTGTTCCAATCTTGTAAATACCTAACATCATCTTGGATGGGAGAAGTCATGAAAATTTCTGAAGAAGAAGTTCGCCATGTGGCGAATTTATCAAAATTAGCATTTTCAGACAGCGAGACAGCTGAATTTGCGTTAACGTTATCAAAAATCGTTGACATGGTTGAATTGCTCAATGAAGTTGACACAAAAGGTGTCGCCATTACAACAACCATGGCAGATCATAAAAATAGAATGCGAGCAGATGTTGCTGAAAAAGGAACAGACTGTGCTCAACTCTTTAAAAATGTTCCTGAAAAAGAAAACAATTTTATCAAGGTGCCAGCTATCCTTGATGACGGAGGGGATGCCTAATGTTTTTGAACCATAAAACCATTGACGAGTTGCATGATCTTCTTGTCAAAAAAGAAATTTCTGTCACGGAGTTGACCAAAGCCACTTTGGATGATATTTATGCGCGTGAAGAAGCTATCGGCTCGTTTATCACGATTTCAGAAGAAGCAGCCTTGAAACAAGCAGCGGCTCTTGATGCTAAAGGGATTGATGCAGACAATATCATGTCTGGCATACCTCTTGCTGTCAAAGACAATATCTCAACCGAGGGAATTTTGACGACAGCGGCATCAAAAATGCTTTACAATTACGAGCCAATTTTTGATGCGACAGCCGTTGCTAATGCCCGTCAAAATGGCATTATTGTGGTTGGAAAAACCAACATGGATGAATTTGCCATGGGGGGGTCAACAGAAACATCATACGTGAAGAAAACGAAAAATGCTTGGGATCAAACAAAGGTTCCTGGTGGATCATCAGGTGGTTCAGCGACAGCAGTTGCATCTGGTCAAGTGCGTTTATCACTTGGGTCTGATACCGGTGGCTCAATTCGTCAACCTGCAGCTTTCAATGGTGTCGTTGGGTTAAAACCCACTTATGGGACAGTGTCTCGATTTGGCTTGATTGCCTTTGGTAGCTCACTTGATCAAATTGGTCCTTTCGCCCCTACCGTTAAGGAAAATGCTCAATTATTGAACGTCATTGCCAGCGCAGATAGCAAAGATTCAACATCAGCTCCTGTTCGTATAGCGAACTACACAAGCAAGCTCGGTCAAGATATTAAAGGCATGAAGATTGCCCTTCCTAAAGAGTATCTTGGCGAAGGGATTGATCCTGAGATTAAGGAAACAGTTCTTGCGGCGGCTAAACACTTTGAGAAACTTGGTGCCATTGTCGAGGAAACGAGTCTCCCACATAGCAAGTACGGAGTTGCCGTATACTATATTATTGCATCATCTGAGGCTTCTTCAAACTTGCAGCGGTTTGATGGAATTCGTTATGGTTTTCGTGCAGAAGATGCCAAGAGTCTTGAAGAAATCTATATCAATACACGTAGCCAAGGGTTTGGTGATGAAGTCAAACGTCGTATCATGCTTGGAACATTCAGCTTGTCATCAGGGTATTACGATGCTTACTTTAAGAAAGCTGGTCAAGTCCGAACCCTGATCATTCAAGATTTTGAAAAAGTCTTTGCGGATTATGATTTGATTTTAGGACCAACAAGTCCGACAGTTGCTTTTGGACTTGATACCCTTAATCACGACCCAGTTGCGATGTATCTGGCTGATTTGCTGACGATTCCTGTTAATTTAGCAGGTCTTCCTGGAATTTCCCTACCATCTGGATTTGTGGATGGCTTACCAGTAGGTCTTCAATTGATTGGTCCAAAATATTCAGAAGAAACGATTTATCAAGCAGCTAGTGCTTTTGAAGCAACAACTGATTATCATAAGCAGCAACCCGTTATTTTTGGAGGTACTAACTAATGAACTTTGAAACCATTATCGGGCTTGAAGTCCATGTGGAGCTGAATACCCATTCAAAAATCTTCTCACCAACACCAGCCCATTTTAGTGATGATCCAAATGCTAATACAAACGTGATTGACTGGTCATTTCCTGGCGTGCTTCCTGTGATGAACAAGGGTGTTATTGATGCCGGGATTAAGGCGGCTCTGGCTCTGAACATGGACATCCATAAGAACATGCACTTTGATCGCAAAAATTATTTCTATCCAGACAATCCAAAAGCCTACCAAATTTCTCAGTTTGATGAGCCGATTGGTTACAATGGCTGGATTGACATTAAACTAGAAGACGGTTCAGCGAAAAAAATCCGTATTGAACGTGCTCATTTGGAAGAAGATGCTGGCAAAAACACACATGGCACAGATGGTTATTCTTACGTTGACCTCAATCGCCAAGGGGTGCCATTGATTGAGATTGTGTCTGAAGCAGACATGCGCTCGCCAAAAGAAGCCTATGCTTATTTGACAGCTTTAAAAGAAATCATTCAATACACTGGCATTTCTGATGTCAAAATGGAAGAAGGGTCAATGCGTGTGGATGCCAACATTTCTCTTCGTCCGTACGGTCAAGAAACATTTGGTACCAAAACGGAGTTGAAAAACTTGAATTCTTTCAGCAATGTGCGCAAAGGACTTGAATTTGAAGTGGAGCGCCAGGCTAAGATTCTCCGTAGTGGCGGTATTATCCAACAAGAAACGCGTCGCTATGATGAAGCCAATAAAAGGACAATCTTGATGCGTGTTAAAGAAGGAGCAGCTGACTACCGTTACTTCCCAGAACCAGATTTGCCATTGTTTGAAATTGATGATGCTTGGATTGAAGAAATGCGTGCGGAATTGCCAGAGTTTCCAAAAGATCGTCGGGCTCGTTACGTGGCAGAGCTTGGTTTGTCAGATTACGATGCTAGTCAATTAACCGCAACGAAGCGTCTTTCAGATTTCTTTGAAAGAGCAGTCGCTATCGGTGGCGATGCCAAACAGGTTTCAAATTGGTTGCAAGGCGAAGTAGCTCAGTTCTTGAATGCAGAGCAAAAAACATTGGATGCCATTGCTTTGACACCTGAAAACTTGGTTGAAATGATTGGTATTATCGCTGATGGAACCATCTCATCAAAAATTGCCAAGAAAGTTTTTGTTCACTTGGCTAAAAATGGTGGTTCAGCTAAGGAATATGTTGAAAAAGCAGGGCTTGTTCAGATTTCAGATCCAGCAGTTCTTGTACCAATAATTCATCAAATCTTTGCAGACAATGAAGCAGCCGTCACTGACTTTAAATCAGGAAAACGCAATGCAGACAAGGCTTTTACAGGTTTCTTGATGAAAGCGACCAAAGGTCAAGCGAACCCACAAGTAGCTCAACAATTACTGGCACAAGAATTGAATAAGCTATTAGAATGATTTGCATTGCCCAGGAAAAAGTCCCTTAATGGGTTTTGTGAGAAAGGTTGGCAAAGGGTAGATTCGCCAATTCGTCACTTAGTTATTAAATTAAGCAATGACTTATGATCAAGACCTTGTTGGAATTCTTACTTATTACATTTTTTGAGTTATCTCCCTGTCTAAACAGAATTTGGCATGCCTTATTTGATAACGGATTGGCTTTAAGCCTTGATAAAGAAAAATAACTTGCCAAACCAAATATCCTGTGATAAAATAGGTAAGTATGTGGTGCTAGCACATCCGTAAACATATTCTACGTAGGAGGAAACAGATCAAAATGGCTAAAGTATGTTATTTTACAGGACGTAAGACCGTTTCTGGTAACAACCGTTCACATGCAATGAACCAAACAAAACGTACCGTTAAACCAAATCTTCAAAAAGTTACTATCCTTGTTGATGGCAAACCTAAAAAAGTTTGGGCTTCTGCTCGTGCGCTTAAATCTGGTAAAGTAGAACGCATCTAATTAGAAATAAGCCTTAGGGCTTTTTTTCTTACTCTATTTTCACCTGCCCCAAACAATGGCTAACAGACAACTCTCCTCCTTAATGCAATGAGCATGGGAGATCAGTTGTTACTAGGATTAAGGTCATGTCATTATTAGATAGGTTTTGATTTATCTCTTTTACATTGGGCTTAGATTATGGTAAAATAAACTGATAAAAACTTTTTGAGGTAGTAAATATGACTGTAAAAATCAATACAAAAGATGGTCTGATTGAACTATCCGACGACGTTATTGCAACTGTCGTGGGTGGTTCGGCAACGGAAATTTTTGGCGTTGTTGGAATGGCTAGTAAAAGTGCAATCAAAGACAATTTTCAATCACTACTTCGCAAAGAAAACTATGCTAAAGGTGTCGTAGTGAAATCAACAGATAGGGGTATTTCTGTTGATGTTTACACTGTTATGAGTTATGGTGTGAAAATCAGTGAAGTCTCTAAAAATATCCAAGAACGTGTGAAGTTTAACCTTGAAAGTCAGTTAAGTCTTACAGCTGATATGGTTAATGTTTACGTGCAAAATATTAAGGTTGTAGGAGAAAATTAGTGTCAAATATTACAACAAGCTTATTCCAAGAAATGGTCCAAGCAGCGGCGACTCGCCTTGGTAAACAAGCAGAATATGTCAATTCCTTAAATGTTTTTCCTGTTCCAGATGGAGATACAGGAACAAATATGAGCATGACTTTGGACAACGGTGCTAAAGAAGTTGCAGACAAGCCTGCCTCAACAGTTGGTGATGTTGGTCAGATTTTGTCAAAAGGGCTTTTGATGGGGGCACGTGGAAACTCAGGCGTTATCACTTCTCAACTTTTTCGTGGTTTTGGTCAAAGCATCAAAGGTAAAAACGAACTTACTGGTAAAGATTTGGCACAGGCTTTTCAAATGGGAGTCGAAGTTGCTTACAAAGCAGTTATGAAACCTGTCGAAGGAACTATTCTAACGGTTTCTCGTGGAGCAGCTACTGCTGCTTTAAAAAAAGCTGACTTTACAGATAACGCCGTTGAGGTCATGCAGGCTGCCTTGGACGGTGCGAAAGGTGCTCTTGCTAAAACACCAGATTTACTACCAGTCCTTAAAGAAGTTGGTGTAGTTGACTCGGGTGGTCAAGGGCTTGTCTTTATCTATGAAGGCTTCTTATCTGCTTTAAATGGCGATTACGTGGCTTCAGAAGATTTCAAAGCGACACCTGCTAATATGTCTGAAATGATTAATGCAGAGCACCACAAGTCAGTTGTTGGTCATGTTGCGACTGAGGACATTACTTTCGGTTACTGTACAGAAATCATGGTGGCTTTAAGGCAAGGACCGACTTATGTCAAAGAATTCAATTATGAAGAATTTCAGGGTTACCTTAGCGGTTTAGGGGACTCGCTGTTAGTCGTTAACGATGATGAAATCGTTAAAGTTCATGTCCATACGGAAGATCCGGGACTTGTGATGCAAGAGGGTTTGAAGTATGGTTCGTTAATTAAGATTAAAGTAGACAATATGCGCAGCCAGCATGAAGTGCAGGTTCAAAAAACAGAGACTAAAGCTAAAAAGGCTGAAACAAAATCCTTTGGATTAATTGCTGTCGTTGCTGGTGAAGGCTTATCAGAAATCTTTAAAGCTCAAGGTGTTGATTACATTATTTCAGGTGGTCAGACCATGAATCCATCAACTGAAGATATTGTAAAAGCTATTGAAGCTGTTAACGCTAAAAATGTGATTATTTTACCAAACAATAAAAATATTTTTATGGCTGCTCAATCAGCAGCAGAGGTCGTTAATATTCCGGCAGCAGTTGTTGAGACACGGACAGTCCCTCAAGGCTTTGCAAGTCTACTAGCCTTTGATCCCTCAAAAACATTAAAAGACAATGTAGCCGACATGACAGCTAGCCTTTCGGATGTGATTAGTGGAAGTGTGACCTCAGCTGTTCGTGATACAACCATTGATGGTTTAGAAATCCATGAAAATGATTTCTTAGGAATGGTTGATGGTAAGATTATTGTTTCAAATCCAGACATGGGAACGGTCTTGAAAGCAGCTTTTGCCAAAATGATTGATGAAGATAGTGAAATTGTTAGTATTTTTGTTGGTGAAGAGGGTGACAAAAACTTGGCAGAAGAACTTGCCGACTATTTGGAAGAAACCTATGAAGATGTAGAAGTTGAAATTCACCAAGGAGATCAACCGGTATATCCCTACTTAATGAGCGTTGAATAATATAATAAAGTGAAGAGGAGTTAGGCAAGTCTAACTCTTTTTGTCTCTTTACGAAGAGAAAACAGGAAGTAAGACCCGTTTGCTAGTATAAGAGGTAAGTCACCGAAGCGAAACGGTCAAAAAAGTCTATCAAAAATTGAAGATTTGACAAAGAATAGAAAAATATTATAATTGTCTTATAACAATAAGTCAAGAACTGAAAGTCTTTCAGTTCCAAACACATCACAAGGAGGAGATTTTATGTTAGGAACACTTATCTTTATTGCTTTTGCGGTTATTTTAATCCTAGCTGTTGTAGCTAGTACCCTGTATGTTGTTCGTCAACAATCTGTCGCTATTGTTGAACGTTTTGGGAAATACCAAAAAACGGCGACTAGTGGTATTCATGTCCGACTTCCGTTTGGAATTGACAAGATTGCGGCACGTGTGCAGTTGCGCCTTTTGCAGTCAGAAATCATTGTTGAAACCAAAACCAAGGACAATGTGTTTGTCACATTGAATGTCGCTACCCAATACCGAGTAAATGAGCAAAATGTTACAGATGCTTACTACAAATTGATGAAGCCAGAATCACAAATCAAGTCTTATATTGAAGATGCCTTGCGGTCATCAGTTCCTAAGTTAACCTTGGATGAATTGTTTGAGAAAAAAGATGAAATTGCCTTGGAAGTGCAACATCAAGTGGCTGAAGAAATGTCAACTTATGGATACATCATTGTGAAAACTTTGATTACAAAAGTTGAACCAGATGCCGAAGTGAAACAATCAATGAACGAAATTAATGCTGCACAACGTAAACGTGTTGCTGCCCAAGAATTGGCTAATGCTGATAAAATTAAAATTGTCACTGCTGCTGAAGCAGAAGCTGAAAAAGATCGTTTGCACGGTGTTGGTATTGCACAACAACGTAAAGCAATTGTTGATGGCTTAGCAGAGTCAATTCAAGAATTAAAAGAAGCTGATATTTCCTTAAATGAAGAACAAATCATGTCAATCTTGCTGACCAACCAGTACCTAGATACTCTTAATACTTTTGCGGCAAAAGGCAACCAAACTCTTTTCTTGCCAAATACACCAAACGGAGTTAATGATATTCGTACCCAGGTTTTATCAGCTTTAAAAGTAAAATAAACGAGAAAACAGACTGGTAGCACCAGTCTGTTTTTGTGAGTAAAAAATGACTAAGACGAAAAAAATATTAATCATTTTTGTCCAATGCTTGTTTGGCGCAGCAAAAAAGAATCTTATTTTTTACCGTAACGTTTATACTCATGAATAATTTTCAAAGCACGTTTCCTAGTTTTGATATTAGGACTTTTTAGTCTCCGATAAGCTGATGACAAATCAGTTTTTTCTGCCATATTATCTATCCTCCTGTAATATAAATAATTAACAACAACGACAATAAGTATAGCACAAAATGGTTAACCAGTAAAGTTTTTGATAAAATGTTTCGGAGAGTAAAAAACCAAGCTGATCTAAAAGCAGCTTGGGGGTAAGGAGTTATTTCAAGAAACGTTGTAAGAATTCTCTGGTACGATCTTGCCTTGGACTTTCAAAAATTTGTTGAGGGGAACCTTCTTCAGCAATCAATCCCTTATCCATAAAGATGACACGATCAGACACATCACGAGCGAATTCCATTTCATGAGTTACAATAATCATGGTCAAACCTGATTTAGCCAGGTCTTGCATGGTTTTGAGAACTTCACCGACCATTTCTGGGTCTAGGGCTGATGTTGGTTCGTCAAAGAGCATTGCTTCTGGATTGACAGATAAGGCTCTTGCAATCGCAACACGCTGTTTTTGCCCACCGGATAATTGCTTGGGTTTGGCTTTCCAGTATTGTTCGGTCATCCCAACGGCATTAAGATTTTCTTTGGCAATCTTTTCTGCTTCTGTCCGTTCTCTTTTAAGAACAGTGGTTTGAGCAACAATGGCATTTTCCAAGACATTAAGGTTTTCAAATAGATTAAATGATTGAAAAACCATTCCCAATTTTTCACGATAGTGGGATAGATTATAATTATCAGCTAGAACATCTTCCCCATGGAAGAAAATATGTCCATCACTTGGCTCCTCCAACAAGTTAATTGAACGCAGCAAAGTGGATTTCCCAGAGCCTGAAGAACCAATGATGGAAATAACTTCTCCTTTATTGACTGAAAGGGAAATATCTTTGAGCACTTCATTGTTCCCGTAAGATTTTTTAAGATTTTTAATTTCAATAATGGGTTTAGACATTTGGAACCTCCGCAACTTGCATTTGATTTGCTCCAGTGGTGTAGGTATCGGCATCAAAACGACGCTCAATATAGCGAAGGATCCGAGTCACTGTGAAAGTAAGAACAAAATAGATAACCGCAATAATCGTAAAGGTTTGGAAGTATTGGTAGGTTTGAGTGGCTATCGTATTGCCTGAGAAGTAAAGTTCAACCACTGAGATAACATTCAATACTGAGGTGTCTTTGATGTTGATGACAAACTCGTTACCAGTTGCTGGTAAGATATTGCGAATAACTTGTGGTAAGACGATTTTACGCATGGTTTGTCCGTGAGTAAATCCAAGAGCTGTAGCCGCTTCAAATTGACCTTTGTCAACAGCAAAGATTCCACCGCGGACGATTTCACTCATGTAGGCACCTGTATTGATTGAAACAATGAAAATTGCAGCTAGCGTACGGTCAATTGAAATGCCAAAAGCTTGTGCGGTTCCATAGTAAATAACCATGGATTGAACAATCATTGGCGTGCCACGGAAAACTTCAATGTAGATATTCAATAACCAACCAAATAATTTTTGCCCAAAGGCAGCAACTGAATGTTTAGCTTTAGGGGCGGTACGGAAAATGCCAATCAGTAAACCGATAAAGAGACCTGTAATTGTTCCTACCATTGAGATAAGCAAGGTCATACCTGTTCCGCGTAAAAACTGCTTCCAATTTCCTTTGAAAATTGTCCACATTTGGCTGAGAAAAGATGGTTTTACCTCATCAGCTGTCTCTTCGATAGGCTGTTTTTTTATCATATCATCCATCAAAGCAAGGCGCTCTTTTTGAGAAAAACCTTCAAGGACTTGGTTAACGGTAGCGATACGGCTATCATTTTTCTTCATACCGACTGCGATAGCAGCATCTGATTCAGAAACAGTAAACCCTTTTTTAAGAACAACCATCTTGAATTTGCGATCTGCTGTTTCAGCTGTCATCGCTTCTGGGCGTTCAGAAATGTAGGCATCAATAACACCAGAGGATAGGGCTTGGCGCATTTGAGAGAAGTCTCCCATTGGGGTTTGGAGCTTAGCACCTGCAAGCTGTGTTAGGAGATTGATGTGCCAAACACCTTGTTGAGCTGTTACTTTAGCACCTGTAAAGTCATTAATACTGGTAGCCTTAGCATATTTGCCATTCGCAGCAACGACTAAAACAGGTTCGCTAGTATAGTAACTATTTGAAAAAGTGATTTCTTTTTGCCGCTCTTTGGTTGGGCTCATTCCGGCAGCAATCATATCAATTTTTCCGGAAGTTAAAGCAGGAATCAACCCAGTCCAAGAGGTTTTTACCACTAGTAGTTCTTTGTTCATTGCCTTAGCGATTTTTTTAGCAACTTGGACATCGTAGCCATTGGCAAATTGGCTTGTTCCTTCGATGGGAACAGCACCGTTAGAAGCATCATCTTGCGTCCAGTTAAACGGAGCATAGGCAGCCTCCATTCCGACTCGTAAGTATTGATCGGCTTGGACCTTAATCACTCCTGCAAAGAGGATGAATAGGGCGACCAAACTGTTGAGGATCAGTTTTTTCATATAGGTCTCCTGTTTCAAAATAGTATTCGAATTTATTCTACAGTAATTTTCTCCCTATTTCAATATATTCGCTGAAAAATAGAGGTAATTGTGAAAAAATATTCAAAATAATGAGTAAAAATAAAATTTAATCCCTCAACTTAGGATGTATCATCTTTACAATTTGTGGTAAAATGATGGCAGAAAAAGAATAAGTGCGATGAAAAATGGTAATGATCGTGCTATTAGTGGGCTGGTGGTCTGGAATCGAATTTCGATTGAGGCACTCCTTTTAGGCGATAAAGAAGGAATGTATTTTAACGTTCATCAGCTTGCCCTATCAGAAGTTTATCAAGTCCTTAATTAGAGAGATTTCTGGTAATGTATGGGATCGCTCTCTTGGTTGATTTTAGTCTATCATCTACAGTGCCTGTTTCCCGTTTTTCGGTTTCTCATGGAAGAAGTAACGGTTTTTTTGGTGGAGACAGTGGTACGTTCTAAGATAAAGCAAAGCGTCTGTTCGTTAAGGTTAGTGTCATTTCAACTGATAGGTGGAATGACCATAATAAGGAGAAAATATGTTAATTATTGAATTACTTAAAGCGACTTTCTTTGGCATTATTGAGGGAATTACTGAGTGGTTGCCGGTGTCAAGCACTGGTCATCTTATTTTGATGCAGGAATTTATCAAATTGAATCAGGATAAAACCTTTACTGAAATGTTTAATATTGTCATTCAGTTAGGGGCGATTATGGCAGTCATCCTAATCTATTTTGAGCGACTCAATCCTTTTCAACCGGGTAAGACAGCACGAGATGTTCAGTTAACCTGGCAGTTATGGTTAAAGGTGGTTATTGCTTGTATTCCTTCAATTCTGATAGCTGTTCCGTTAGATAGTTGGTTTGAAGCACATTTTTATTTTATGGTGCCTATTGCTATTGCTCTTATTGTCTATGGAGTTGCCTTTATTTGGGTTGAGAAGTGTCATGCGCATTTGGAACCGCAAGTTAATGAACTATCTCGAATGAGTTATAAAACCGCCTTTTTGATTGGTTGTTTTCAAGTTTTAAGTATTGTACCAGGAACGAGCCGGTCTGGGGCGACGATTCTAGGAGCTATTATTTTAGGGACAAGTCGAACTGTCGCAGCAGATTTCACTTTCTTTTTAGCTATTCCAACGATGTTTGGCTATAGTGGGTTAAAAGTGGTGAAATTTTTCCTGGATGGGCACCATCTTGTTCTCACACAGGTGCTTATTCTGTTAGTTGCGAGTTTAACAGCTTTTGTGGTTAGTTTGTTAGCGATTAAATTTCTAACAGACTATGTCAAAAAACATGATTTCACTATTTTTGGGAAATACCGCATTATTTTAGGGAGTCTGTTACTTATTTATAGCCTTTTTAAGTGGACTTTTTAAGGCGAGAAGAATGTCAATCATATGGTGACAGGCTGTGGTCTGTTGCTTTTTGGTGTTCTTTTGAGGACTGTCCTAGTCATAAATTGCGAAATCATAGTATTTCTAGTATAATAAAATAACTATGCGTGCGAGGTATTGACAATGGAAATGAAACAAATTAGTGAAACAACACTAAAAATAACAATTAGTATGGATGATTTGGAAGAAAGAGGAATGGAGTTGAAAGATTTCTTGATTCCTCAAGAAAAAACAGAAGAGTTCTTCTATTCGGTGATGGATGAGCTTGAACTTCCAGATAACTTTAAAGACAGTGGCATGCTTAGCTTTCGAGTGACCCCAAGAAAAGATCGGTTGGATGTTTTTGTGACCAAATCTGAATTGAATAAAGATTTGAATTTTGAGGATTTAGCAAGGCTTGGTGATATTTCACAAATGACTCCTGAAGATTTTCTCAAGAGTTTAGAACAATCTATGCGTGAAAAAGGGGATGTTAATGCCCATGAAAAACTGGAAAAAATTGAGGAAATAATGGAAGATGTGGTCGAAGCCAATTTGGCAGATCAGGCAGAAATAGGTGATGATACAGAAGATGCGGCAGAGCCTTTGGACTATGTGCACTATGTCTTAGATTTTTTAACACTTCCAGATGTCATAACGTTTGCCAAAACAATTGATTTTCCTGTCGAAGCCTCTGAACTGTATAAGGGTGATAATCGTTATCACATGACTATTTTATTGGACGTTCAGAATCACCCGTCTTATTTTGCGAATGTTATGTATGCTAGACTTATTGAGCATGCTAGCCCCGGTAGCAAAACAAGAGCCTATTTGCAAGAACATGGGCTTCAATTAATTTTTGATGGTGCTGTTGAGCAGTTGCAAAAGGTTGAGTTGGGATAAGGTATGCTATTTTCATTTACAATAGATTATGTCCTCGTACTGATTGGGGCCTTGTTGATTTCATTATTTTTAACACCGCTTGTCCGGTTTTTAGCCTTTCGTGTGGGAGCGGTTGATAACCCCAACGCTAGGAGGGTTAATAAGGTTCCTATGCCAACCAGCGGTGGGTTAGCCATCTTCATTTCCTTTTTGGTTGCTAGTTTATTATTGGTACCGATAGCTTCTAAAGGTCTTCTCTTGGGTGGTCAGACTTATTTTTCTTATATTTTACCGGTTGTTATCGGAGCCTTGATCATTACGATTACGGGTTTTTTGGATGATGTCTATGAGCTAAGCCCAAAATTAAAAATGTTAGGCATTATGATCGGTGCGGTAATTATTTGGGGCTTTACCGATTTTAAATTTGACAGTTTTAAGATTCCTTTTGGCGGACCACTGTTAGTTTTTGATCCTTTCTTGACCTTCTTTTTGACGGTTCTATGGATTATTTCGATTACGAATGCCATTAATCTGATAGATGGATTGGATGGTTTGGTTAGTGGTGTCTCTATTATTAGTCTAGTGACAATGGCTATTGTGTCCTACTTCTTTTTGCCACAGATGGATTTCTTTTTAACGTTGACCATATTAGTTTTAATTGCTTCGATTGCGGGTTTCTTTCCCTACAATTACCATCCGGCGATCATTTTTTTGGGAGACACAGGAGCTCTTTTCATCGGCTTTATGATTGGGGTGCTGTCTTTGCAAGGTTTGAAAAATTCAACTGCGGTGGCTGTGGTTACTCCAGTAATTATTCTCGGGGTACCAATCATGGATACCATTGTGGCTATTATTCGGCGCAGTTTGTCAGGGAAAAAATTCTACGAACCAGATAAGATGCATCTACATCACCGTCTTCTTTCGATGGGCTTTACGCATCGTGGCGCTGTTTTAGTGGTTTACGGAATTGCTATGCTCTTTTCTCTTATTTCCCTACTTTTAAATGTTTCTAGCCGTATCGGTGGTGTATTATTGATGTTGGGACTTTTATTTGGCTTAGAAGTCTTTATTGAAGGGTTGGAAATTTGGGGTGAAAAGCGGACGCCTTTATTCAATCTCCTAAAATTTATTGGAAATAGCGAATATCGTCAGACAATCCTCCTCAAATGGAAAGAAAAAAAATGATTTGAGACGCTTAAAAAGCCTAATAGGGCTTTTTTTGCTATAATTAAAGCGATGACTCTCATTACTTGAGGTGCCAACAAATGACATGGAAAATAAGAGGTATACAATGTCAGTTCTTGAAATTAACAATTTACACGTTTCGATAGAAGATAAAGAGATTTTAAAAGGGGTTAACTTAACCTTAAAAACAGGGGAAATTGCTGCCATTATGGGACCAAATGGAACAGGAAAGTCAACGCTCTCAGCGGCAATTATGGGAAATCCCAATTATACTGTTACAGCAGGCGACATATTACTGGACGGCGTCAATATTCTTGAATTGGAAGTTGATGAACGGGCTAGAATGGGGCTTTTCTTAGCTATGCAATACCCATCAGAAATCCCTGGAATTACCAATGCCGAATTCATCCGCGCTGCTATGAACGCTGGGAAAGCAGACGATGAAAAAATATCTGTTCGTGATTTTATCACAAAGCTTGATGAAAAAATGGAACTCCTAGGTATGAAAGAAGAGATGGCTGAGCGTTACCTTAACGAAGGTTTCTCTGGTGGTGAAAAAAAACGAAATGAAATTCTTCAATTACTGATGTTAGAGCCTAAGTTTGCTCTTTTGGATGAAATTGATTCAGGGCTTGATATTGATGCTCTTAAAGTAGTTTCAAGAGGGGTTAATGAGATGCGTGGTGATAATTTTGGTGCTATGATCATTACGCATTACCAACGTTTGCTTAATTATATTACTCCAGACCGTGTTCATGTCATGATGGACGGTCGTGTCGTGCTTTCAGGTGGTGCTGAATTGGCTGCTCGCCTTGAAAATGAAGGCTATGCTCAAATCGCAGAAGAGCTTGGTTTAGAGTATCATGAAGAAGTCTGATTTGTCCCTTCAACTAGAGAAAAAAGGAGTACAAATGTCTAGAAAATCTATTTTAACTTTCTCGCAAGCTAAAGCAGAGCCAATGTGGTTGCAAGAGCGGCGTTTGACAGCTTTTGATAAAATGGCAGAGTTAGAGTTTCCGGCAATTGAACGTGTTAAATTTCATCGTTGGCATTTGGGTGATGGAACGATTACTGAAAATGATTATTCAGCTAATATTCCGGATTTTACAGCTCTCGGTGATAATCCAAAGCTGGTTCAAATTGGGACCCAAACTATTCTTGAACAGGTGCCGATAGACTTGGTTAATCGAGGAGTTGTTTTTACAGATTTTTACACTGCTCTTGAAGAAATTCCGGAGGTTATTCAGACTCATTTTGGTCGAGCTTTAGCATTTGATGAAGATCGATTAGCTGCCTACAACACCGCTTATTTCAACAGTGCAGCGGTGCTTTATGTTCCAGATTATTTAGAAATTGAAGAGCCAATCGAAGCTATTTTCTTACAGGATAGCGACAGCCAAGTTCCGTTTAATAAACACGTTCTGGTGATTGCTGGAAAAGAAAGTAAATTCACTTATTTAGAACGTTTTGAGTCGATTGGTAAAACGAGTCAGAAAGCCAGCGCTAATATTAGTGTTGAGGTGATTGCACATAGAGGCAGTCATATTAAGTTTACAGCCATTGACCGTCTAGGCCAATCAGTGACAACCTATATTAGTCGTCGTGGACGATTGGATAGAGATGCAAGAATTGACTGGGGACTCTCTGTCATGAATGAAGGAAACGTAATAGCAGACTTTGATAGCGACCTGATCGGTCAAGGAGCACAAGCTGATTTAAAAGTTGTTGCAGCTTCCAGTGGTCGTCAGGTACAAGGGATTGATACACGTGTGACAAATTACGGTCAAAACACTGTTGGTCATATCTTGCAACATGGGGTTATCTTGGAACGTGGAACGTTAACTTTTAATGGGATTGGTCATATTATTAAGGGGGCAAAGGGGGCAGATGCCCAGCAAGAAAGTCGTGTCTTGATGTTATCCGATCAAGCCAGAGCAGATGCAAATCCAATTCTCTTGATTGATGAAAATGAGGTTACAGCTGGTCATGCAGCTTCGATTGGACAGGTTGATCCGGAAGATCTGTATTATTTAATGAGCCGTGGGCTCGATCAGGAAACCGCAGAGCGTTTAGTGATTAGAGGATTTCTTGGGGCAGTTATTGCTGAGATTCCAATTTCATCTGTTCGTAAAGAGATTATCAACGTTTTAGATGACAAGTTGAACCATCGTTAAGTCTTGTGTAAAAAAAGAAAGAGGTTATCATTGCTACAAGCAGATCACATCAAAAAAGATTTTAAGCTATTAAACCAAAGGGTAAATGATGAGGTTCTTGTTTATTTGGATAACGCAGCAACAACTCAAAAGCCACAAGCTGTTTTAGAAGCACTACAGACCTACTATCAAAAAGATAATGCTAATGTTCATCGTGGGATCCATACCCTAGCTGAACGAGCAACTCGAAAATATGAGGCTAGCCGTCAACAGGTTGCAGATTTTATTCATGCTCGTTCGAGTAAAGAAATTCTTTTTACTAGAGGAACGACTACCAGTCTTAATTGGGTTGCTAAGTTTGCAGAACAGGTATTGACACCAAAAGATGAAGTCTTGATTTCTATTATGGAACATCATGCGAATATCATCCCTTGGCAGCAGGCTTGTCGAAAAACAGGAGCAAAGTTAGTTTATGTGTATTTAAAAGACGGACAGCTAGATATGGATGACCTGTCAAATAAGTTAACGACGAAAACAAGGTTTGTTAGTTTAGCGCACGTTTCGAATGTTTTAGGTTGTATCAATCCAATTAAAGAAATTGCAGAGCTAGCACATGGTAAAGGTGCCTACTTGGTCGTTGATGGCGCTCAATCAGTGCCTCACATGAGTATTGATGTTCAAGATTTGGATTGTGATTTCTTCGCATTTTCAGCTCATAAAATGCTAGGACCAACCGGTTTAGGTGTTCTCTATGGAAAAGAGGACCTCTTAAATCAGATGGCGCCTATCGAATTTGGCGGAGAAATGATTGATTTTGTCTACGAGCAAGAGGCGACTTGGAAAGAATTACCTTGGAAGTTTGAGGCAGGAACACCACACATTGCTGGAGCAATTGGTCTTGGTGCAGCTATTTCTTACCTTCAAGAAATTGGCATGGATCAAATTCATGCACACGTGGCTGATCTTGTTGCTTATGTCCTACCAAAGTTGCAGGCTATTGACGGGTTGACAGTGTATGGACCGAGTCACCCCCAACATCGTACAGGTGTTATCGCTTTTAATTTAGAAGGTCTGCATCCACATGATTTGGCAATGGCTTTAGATTATGAAGGTGTTGCAGTTCGAGCAGGGCATCACTGTGCTCAGCCTCTTTTAACAAATCTGGGTATCCATGCGATGGTTAGAGCAAGTTTCTATATTTACAATACAAAGGAAGATTGTGACCGCTTGGTTGAAGCAATTCAAAAAGCAAAGGAGTTTTTCAATGGCGCTTTCTAAATTGAACCACCTTTACATGGCTGTCATAGCGGAACATTCGAAGTCCCCACATCATTACGGGCAACTTGACGGTATCGAAGCTGTCCAACTCAATAATCCTACTTGTGGAGATGTGATTTCTTTGACGGTTAAATTTGATGAGGATAAAATTGAAGATATTGCTTTTGCGGGAAATGGCTGCACGATTTCCACCGCTTCTTCAAGTATGATGACAGATGCCGTTCTTGGAAAGAGTAAGACAGAAGCTTTAGCTTTGGCTGATATTTTTTCAAATATGGTTCAAGGGAGTGAGGAGTCTGCACAAAAAGAACTTGGAGAAGCCGAACTATTAGCAGGAGTGGCAAAATTTCCACAACGAATTAAGTGTGCTACTCTAGCTTGGAATGCGTTAAAAGAAGCCATTCAAAGAAGTGAGGAGAACGAAATGTGTCACCGATTAAAATGTAAAGGAGCTAAACATGTCTGATATAAATGAAAAAGTAGATCCAAAGCCAATTGACTTAGGAGACTATCAATTTGGGTTTCATGATGATGTTGAGCCGATTTATTCAACAGGAAAAGGACTGAATGAAGCAATCGTGCGAGAACTATCGGCTGCTAAAAATGAACCTGATTGGATGTTGGTCTTTCGATTAAAGTCCCTTGAAACCTTTAATAAAATGCCGATGCAGACTTGGGGAGCTGATTTGTCAGATATTAATTTTGATGACATTATCTACTACCAAAAAGCTTCGGATAAACCAGCTCGATCATGGGATGATGTTCCAGATAAAATTAAGGAAACCTTTGAGCGTATCGGTATTCCTGAAGCAGAGCGTGCCTATCTTGCGGGAGCATCTGCCCAGTATGAATCTGAAGTAGTCTACCATAACATGAAAGAGGAATTTGAGAAATTAGGAATTATTTTCACAGATACAGATTCCGCTTTGAAAGAATATCCTGACTTGTTTAAGCAGTATTTTGCTAAACTTGTTCCACCTACAGATAATAAGTTAGCAGCTCTCAATTCAGCAGTTTGGTCTGGAGGAACCTTTATTTACGTTCCAAAAGGAGTCAAAGTTGATATCCCCTTGCAAACTTATTTTCGTATTAACAACGAAAATACAGGTCAGTTTGAGCGCACGTTAATCATTGTAGATGAAGGTGCAAGTGTTCACTATGTTGAAGGTTGTACAGCACCCACTTATTCAAGCAATAGTTTACATGCTGCTATCGTGGAAATTTTCGCCCTTGACGGAGCTTATATGCGCTATACTACCATTCAGAACTGGTCTGACAATGTTTACAATCTAGTAACTAAGCGTGCACGTGCCCTTTCAAATGCAACCGTTGAGTGGATTGATGGCAACCTTGGTGCCAAAACCACCATGAAATATCCTTCTGTTTACCTTGACGGACCAGGTGCACGTGGCACCATGTTATCAATTGCTTTTGCAAATGTAGGGCAGCATCAGGATACTGGTGCTAAAATGATTCACAATGCCGCCCATACATCATCATCAATTGTCTCAAAATCAATTGCTAAAGGTGGTGGGAAAGTTGATTACCGTGGACAAGTCACGTTTAACAAACAATCTAGAAAATCAGTTTCTCATATTGAATGTGATACCATTTTAATGGATGATATTTCCAAATCAGATACCATTCCGTTCAATGAAATACACAATTCACAGGTTTCTCTGGAACATGAGGCGAAAGTGTCTAAGATTTCTGAAGAGCAACTTTACTATCTAATGAGTCGTGGGTTGTCAGAGGGTGAAGCGACTGAAATGATTATTATGGGATTTGTCGAACCATTTACCAAAGAATTGCCAATGGAATACGCTGTTGAATTAAATCGTCTTATTTCCTATGAGATGGAAGGTTCGGTTGGTTAATTGATTTGTTTTCTCCTATCCATCCGGAAAACCTCATGGATAGGATTTCAATAATTGAGGCACTAACCAAGAAGGTTAGTTTTTTTAGTTGTATCGATAGTCTCAAAAAATGTATTGATGAATTGAAACCTTATTTAAAATCAAGATATGACTCTTTACCTATCTCAGTTAATTTGTGTAAGGGACGATAAAAAATTCCCTTGCCCGTTTAAAGGAAACAAAGGAATTCTAAGTGGCTTGTCATTAGCGTCCCATCATAAAAGCGATAAGGGTGAGCAAGACAATAATAATGATAAATACTGCCAGACAGATCCAAAGAAATGTATGGTTGTGATCAATAAAATTTTCAACTCTCTCTAAGACAGAGCAACTTTTGCTTGCCTTAACACGATGCTGACTAGGTAGAGCCGTTTCCTCTTTTTGAGGGACTAATTTTTCTTGCTTTTTCCGAGCAGACTTAGTCAGTTTTTTTATGTCAGCAAAGCCTTTTTCTGTAAGCGCATTAATAAAGGGATGGCGATAATACTCACCATCTTGATCTGACCAATCTCCCACTCCCATAACAATGGTAATGAGACGCGTTTTTCCACGCTTAGCCGTTACCATGGCATTGAATGCAGCGCTAGGACTAGATCCGGTTTTTAGACCGTCAACTCCTTTCATCCCGAATTTATTGTCTGGAAGAGAATAGTTATAAGTATGGAATTCCTCTTCGTAAGGGGTTCCGACCATTGTACGGACCACAGACTGATTCGTAAACTCAAGAATCTTTGGGTATTTTTTCAAAAAAGAATAGAGTAGCTTAGCGAGGTCACGAGCAGTCGTTACATTTGAAGCGGACAAATCGTATTTAGTAGGATTATAATAACCTTGAAAGGCTTGCGCAGCCGCACCACTAGCATTTGAAAAATACGTATTGGTCATGTCAAGTTTCTTAGCGGTAGCGTTGATGCGATCAATAAAAGCAGAAGCATCGTTATTAGATAAGTAGTTGGCAATCATAACAGTTGCTGCATTTGACGATGGAACAGCGGTCATTGTTATGAGATCACGAATAGGATAGGCAACCCCGGCAACAATATTGTTGTTACTGATTTCGTAAATTTTACTAATAGCTTGATCCGTTTTAGTAGCTGTGACGGTTGTCTCCATAGTGATTTTCCCCTTAGCCATTTCTTCGAATAGGATGTAGAGGGTAAACATTTTAGACATGCTAGCGGGATCTCTAGGAATATCAATATTATCTTGCCAAAGAATATCTGAACTATTTGCATCAACGACAATGGAAGCCTTGGGACGATTAATGTCTTTAACTGTGTAGCCAGCCCGTCTTGTAATGTCCATAATATCTTCAGCATGACTAACAGGCATTGCTAAAAAGCAAATCAAGGTGAAAACGGCTAGTACAATTCTTTTGGTCAATTTCAAGCTCCTTTAAAAATATAGTGCACCCCATTATATCATTTCAACAATGCAATGAAAAGTTTTTTTAAAAATTGTTAATATTTTATTAGAACAAGTGGTTTAAAATGGCATTACTCTTCCCTTTATTTGTTAATGACATCGGATTTAACAAGCTTAGTTTATTAAGTTTTTTGAAAATTTAGGCATTCTTTTGGAAATAGAGTCTTAGTGAAACTAGATATTAATCAGTTAAAGTTAAAAGAGAAATGGTTTTAAAAGGTCATGTTCAGTGACGAGTAAATTTGAATGTTAACTGACGGTTTAGCGAATCATTAAAATTTAAAGTATTAAAAACTAGAAAAAGATTTGGAGTAGCACGATTATTATTGAAAATTCAAAACACTATTGACCTTTGATTATAGAAGAAAGGTATCAGAATATAATTTTCTCTTTTTAGAGTTTTATGAAAAAGAGAGAAATGAGACAAACACTTAGAGATGTTATTCCTAGTAGCATTATAGGAATTTTTAGTTGATTTGTGGAAAGAAAAATGATTGACAGAAATTGTTCAATCATTCTTTGTCAATTTGAGACTATAAATATTTGTTGACGTATCGGACAAAGCGATTCCACCAAACATTCAAGAAGAAGTCTTGAGAAACATCTTTTTCTGCAACGAGGTCTACAGAAGGAGGGTTACCTATATAACCCTTGCCAATGAGATGACTATCTTGAAGTGTTGCTTTAGCTAAAACCTGTCCTTTTTTTAGTGGTGCAATTAGTGTGTCTGATTTTTTAGTGATATGAAGTGCTTTGTTTAGTTTGCTCTTGCTTGATGTGATTAGAGATAAGTGTTCTGTTGGGACCAGATTTATCTTTTTGTCAGAACTATCTAGTACGGACAGTGCTTTAAGCCGGCTTGTTTTGTTTTTTTCAAGAAGTTGAACTTTTTGAAAGTGAGTCAGAATATATTGGAGCAGTTGGTTGGTAGCCCTAAAAACAGTGAGATCATTCTCTTGACCTTGTTCAGCATTTAAGACGACAGTAATCACCCTCATCCTATTTTCAATACTGGTTGCCAGAAAAGAAGAGCCTCCCTTATCTGAATACCCCAAAAAGAGACCATCCACCCCATCCCGATAGTAGGGCATTCCTTTTAACATATAGTTATAACTATAAATGGTTTGACCAGCAAAATCAGTTGACCTTTGACTTGATAATTTTAAAACTTCTGGAAACTCTAATAACAGGTGTCGGGTGATAATAGCTAAATCGGTAGCACTAAATAAGTTTTCATCTTCGGATTCTGAATTGGGATACCTATTGTCTCCAAGAATGTGATTTGGTAAACCCGTTGCATTGACCAGCTTAGTGCCAGAAATTCCCCACTCTTTTAGCTGCTTTTTCATTTTATCTACAAATTTTGGCTCGGTTCCCCCAATTTTTTCAGCTAGAGCAATAGCTGGACTATTTGCATTACTCACAATAAGAGCCTTTAAAAGTTCTTTAACAGTGTATTTTCGAGCATCTAAAGGAACATTGCTGATATTATAATTGGTTGTCAGTGCGTAAGGGTAATTTGAGATGGTTACCGGACTGTCCCAACTTAATTTTTTATTAGCAATTTCTTTATAAACTAAATAAGTCGTCAATACTTTACTAATGGAAGCGACTGGAACAGCTTCATTAGCCTCTTTTTCATACAAGATTTTACCACTGTCAAGGTCAACCGCAATAGCGTGTTTAGCCGCTATAGAAAATTCTTCACTTTTAACAGGAATAGCTCCAAACGCTAAGCCAATTAATAAAAGAGAAATCAAACGTTTGAACATAGTTAACCGTCCTTACTTAGAATCATTTTTTTAATTATAACATATCTTATTTCCAACGTAGATAAGAGATTCACTAGAAACATGAAATCATAAAACGCCGATAATTAAGAACGGAATGATTCTAGGGTAAAAAGAGGGGGGATATAGCGAAAATTCTACTAAATATTCAGATAATTTTTGTCGCCATATTTTCTTTAAGAAAATTTTATGGTATAATAGCCTCAATTAACCGATTTCATTTGACACTTAGTTAAAAAATGAAAAATAAAGTTTAGGGGTGACTATTGTATGAAAAAAAGTAAATGGTTAGCAACTCTAGGTGTTGCCGTGTTATCGCTATCTGCCTTAACAGCTTGTGGTGGCAACTCAAGTAAAAACAGTGGATCAAAAGTTTATAATTATGTGTACTCCACTGATCCAAATACTTTGGATTATCTTGCGACGGCTCGTGCCACAACAAGTGATGTGACAACTAATGGCATTGATGGTCTTTTAGAAAATGATAAATACGGAAATCTCGTCCCATCCCTTGCAAAAGATTGGACTGTTTCTGCGGATGGTTTGACCTATACCTATAAATTGCGAGATGGGATCAAGTGGTTTACATCTGATGGAGAAGAGTATGCAGATGTGACAGCCGAAGACTTTGTAACTGGCTTAAAACATGCCGCAGATGTTAATTCAGATGCTCTTTACCTCGTTCAAAATTCTGTTAAAGGTTTAAACGACTATATAGAAGGAAAAACGAAAGACTTTTCGACAGTTGGTGTCAAAGCTATCGATAAACGTACCGTTCAGTATACCCTTAGTCAGCCAGAAAGTTTTTGGAATTCAAAATTAACTTATGGTGTGCTAGCCCCAGTAAATGCTGAGTTCTTAAAATCAAAAGGTAAGGATTTTGGTAAGGCAACGGACCCATCCTCAATATTGTATAATGGACCGTTTCTCATTAAATCCTTAACAAGTAAATCTTCTATTGAATTTTCTAAGAATAAAAACTATTGGGACGCGAAAAATGTCCACGTTGATGGTGTGCAGTTGACTTATTATGATGGTCAGGATCAAGAATCATTGTTTAGGAATTTTGATGATGGTGCTTATTCTGTAGCAAGATTGTTCCCAACAACCCCTTCTTACAAGACTGCTAAGAAAAAATATGGTGACAGCATTACTTACGGACAACAAGATGCTACTACATATTATGCAACTTTCAATTTGAATCGTACGGCTTATAATCACACCAAGAAAACTTCAGATAGCCAAAAATCAGATACTAAGAAAGCTATTTTAAATAAAGACTTCCGTCAAGCGTTGGCATTCGGTTTTGACAGAATGTCATATCAAGCACAATCAGCAGGTAAAGAAGCTGCCAATAAATCTCTTCGTAATACACTTGTGCCGCCAGCTTTCGTCCAAATTGATCATCAAAATTTCGGTGATGTTGTTGAAAAGAACTTGGAAACCTATGGAAGTCAGTGGAAAAATGTCAAATTAGCTGATGCACAAGATGGGCTTTATAACCCAGAAAAAGCGAAAGCAGCATTTGAAAAAGCAAAGGCAGCACTGCAAGCAGAAGGTGTGCAATTCCCAATTCATATTGACTATCCAGTCAGTCAAACAGCATCAGTTCTCTTACAGCAGGCAAAATCACTGAAGCAGTCTATTGAGAAAACTTTAGGAACTGATAACGTGGTTATTGATTTGATTGAATTACAAGAAGATACCTACAATAATATTAGTTATTTGGCAGAAACAACTGCTCAAAATGATTGGGACATTACAACAGCTAGTGGTTGGTCACCTGATTATGTTGATCCGTCGTCTTATTTAGACATATTCAATCCAATGCTTTCAAATTCACAAACGAAAAATATCGGACTTGAACCAGGTAAGGATGCAGCAATTGCTAGTGCAGCTGGGCTAGACGAATTTACAAAATTAGTTACAGAAGCAAGCAAGATTACCGATAATGTCAAGGCGCGCTATATTGCTTATGCTAAGGCCCAAGCAGCGCTCACAGATTCTGCAGTTTATATCCCTACTATTTCACTTGGAGGGACACCACGAGTTTCTAAAGCAGTGCCGTTTTCACAAGCATTTGGATGGTCGGGAATTAAGTCTGATAGATACTATAAGCATTTAAAATTACAGGATAAACCTGTAACTAAAAAGCAGTACGATAAAGCGTTGGCTGAGTGGAAAAAAGCAAAAGAAAAATCTAATGCAAAGTACAACGATTCCCTCGAAAAGCATGTTGAAAAATAAATTAACGTTCATTAAGAACTTTCTCTTTGAGGAGGAAGTTCTTTTGAACTACTGGGGACGATAATGAAAAAATATATATTTGAACGTATACTAAGGTCATTAATTTCAATTTTGTTGGTAACGACATTAACTTATGCGATCGTTTTTACCTTGGTGCCAACAAGTCTGATTTTTAAGCAAGATCCTAACTATAATAAAATGGTAACAACACCTGATAAGAAAACCAATTATCAAAATACAATTTTTAACAATATGGGGTATATTTCTTATTACAATACCAAGGAATTACAAGCTAAAGCTTCTAAGATAGATTCTTCTGTGACAACAGCCCCGACGAAAGCAAATGAGAAAATTTATAAAAAATACATTAACTCAATAGGTAATGGTTGGAAGCTTGGTCGTTTTACAGAAAGTAAAGAATTTTATGCGGTTAGACACATTCCGATTTACGAGCGGGTATGGAACTTTTTTAGTGGTTTAGTTGTTATTGATCATCCATGGAAAATTAAAGACCCTAAAAATCCAAACTTAGAGCGGTATATTCGACCTGAAATTGATCCGTCAGTTGGTCCAGCTTTGGTTGGATCGGGTACTAGGCATAAATACTTAGTTTACTTTAACAAACAATTTCCTTTTGTTCATCAAAATGTTATCACCTTTAATTTGGGAATTTCTTACCCTACTTACGCTAATATTCCAGTTGTTCAAGTTATTACACAAGGACAAGGGAAAACACTTCAAAAAGAAGTTACTTTCCCGACTGGAAAAACAAAATTATCAGCCATTGATATTTATTCTAGAACATATAGATCGCCAAGCACCCTAGATAGTAGAGATATTGCCAATTTTGGTAAGGGAGATGCTTATACTAAAACCCAAAACAATTATGTTGAGCCATCTATGATTGGTAATTCCTTTAAAATTGGTATTATCGGGGTTCTTTTGTCATATCTTTTTGGCTTACCAATTGGAATGCTTATGGCTTATTATAAAAATGGTTGGTTTGACCGTTTTTCAACAGCGGCAACGACCTTTATGTTAGCTTTGCCGAGTATTGCCCTGATTTATATTGTTCGATTTGTTGGATCTAAACTTGGATTTCCAGATACTTTCCCATTATTAGGTGCAGATGATGCTCGTTCTTATGTTCTGCCAGCTCTTATTCTAGGAATTTTAGGAACACCCGGTACTGTTGTTTGGTTTCGTCGCTATATTGTTGATTTACAAGGAAGTGATTTCGTTCGATTTGCACGAGCAAAAGGACTTTCAGAAATGGAAATTTCCCAAAATCATTTGTTTAAGCAAGCCATGGTTCCAGTTGTTAATGGAATTCCACAGTCCATTGTCGGAACAATTGCTGGTGCGACTTTAACGGAAACTGTTTTTGCTTTTCCGGGTATGGGTAAGATGTTGATTGATTCCATTAAGTCGGCTAATAATTCTATGGTTGTAGGACTTGTCTTTATTTTTGCTGTTTTATCCATATTAGGATTATTAGTAGGTGACATTCTTATGACAATGTTGGATCCACGTATAAAATTATCAAGTAAAGGAGGTAAGTGATGGCAACCATTGATAAAAATAAATTCAAATTTGTTGAACTAGATAGCTATGCATCGGAAGCCATTGACGCTCCTGCTTACTCTTATTGGAAATCGGTGTTTAGACAGTTTTTTTCTCGGAAATCTACAATTTTGATGTTAGCTGTTTTAATTGCCATTATTTTAATGAGTTTTATTTATCCGATGTTTGCGAACTATGATTTTGGAGATGTCAGTGATATTAACGATTTCTCTAAACGTTATATTGCACCTAATGCACAGTATTGGTTCGGAACTGATATAAATGGGCAATCACTCTTTGATGGTGTTTGGTATGGTGCTAGAAATTCGATCTTAATTTCAGTTATTGCGACTGTTATTAATATGATTATAGGTGTTGTTATTGGTGGTCTTTGGGGTGTCTCAAAAGCTGTTGATAAAATCATGATTGAAGTTTACAACATTGTATCTAACCTGCCGCAAATGCTTATTATCATTGTCTTAACCTATTCAATTGGTGCAGGATTCTGGAATTTGATTTTTGCGTTCTGTGTAACAGGGTGGATTGGAATTGCTTATTCTATTCGCGTACAGATTTTGCGTTATCGTGATTTAGAGTATAATTTGGCTAGTCAAACTCTAGGGACACCAACTTATAAAATTATCACTAAAAACCTGTTGCCGCAATTGGTTTCAGTTATTGTGTCAATGCTATCTCTGTTATTGCCATCCTACATCTCGTCAGAAGCTTTCTTGTCATTCTTTGGTCTTGGTTTACCAATTTCAGAGCCGAGTTTAGGGCGATTGATTTCTAATTATTCAAACAACTTGACAACCAATGCTTATCTATTTTGGATTCCATTGACTACTCTTATTCTTGTTTCCTTACCTTTATACATTGTAGGACAAAATCTAGCTGATGCTAGTGATCCGAGAACACATAGATAGGAGAAATCATGACTGAAAAACCAAAAATTATACTAAGTGCTAAAAATGTTGTTGTGGAGTTTGATGTCCGTGATCGTGTTTTAACAGCTATTCGTGATGTTTCTCTTGAATTGTGTGAAGGTGAAGTTCTGGCTGTTGTTGGTGAATCGGGGTCTGGCAAGTCAGTTTTAACAAAGGCCTTTACAGGTATGTTAGAATCTAATGGTCGTGTGGCCTCAGGTACAATTAATTATCGTGGTCAAGAATTGACGAAATTTAAGAAACACAAGGATTGGGAAGGTATTCGTGGTGCTAAAATTGCAACAATTTTCCAAGATCCAATGACTAGTTTAGATCCTATCCAAACGATCGGAAGCCAAATAACTGAAGTTATTATCAAACATCAAAAAACCTCTAAATCGGAAGCTAAGCGACTTGCCATTGATTATATGGAGAAAGTTGGCATACCAGACCCTGAAAAACGTTTTAAAGAATATCCTTTTCAGTATTCGGGAGGGATGCGTCAGCGCATTGTTATCGCTATTGCTCTAGCTTGTCGCCCAGATATTCTTATTTGTGATGAACCGACAACAGCTTTGGATGTGACTATTCAAGCACAAATTATTGAATTGTTGAAGTCTCTTCAAAAGGAATATCATTTTACTATTATCTTTATCACCCATGACCTAGGTGTTGTGGCAAGCATTGCTGATAAAGTTGCCGTTATGTATGCGGGGGAAATTATTGAATATGGAAAAGTTGAAGAGATATTCTATGATTCGCATCACCCTTATACTTGGAGTCTATTGTCTAGCCTACCGCAGTTAGCTGATGAAAAAGGAGTTCTTTTTTCAATACCAGGAACACCTCCATCATTATATAAACCAATTGTGGGGGATGCTTTTGCGCCGAGATCTCAGTATGCGATGGTTTTAGATTTTGAAGAAAGACCACCAGTATTTAATGTTTCTGATACTCATTGGGCAAAGACTTGGCTATTACACCCCGATGCCCCAAAAGTTCAAAAGCCGGCTGTTATTCAAGATTTGCACCAAAAAATCTTAGCTAAAATGTCACGGCAGGAGGAAGGAAATGTCTGAAAAATTAGTTGAAGTCAAAAACCTAGAGATTTCCTTCGGAGAAGGAAAGAAAAAATTTGTTGCTGTCAAGAATGCTAACTTCTTCATAAAAAAAGGAGAGACCTTCTCTCTTGTTGGTGAATCAGGAAGTGGAAAAACAACTATCGGTCGGGCGATTATTGGTTTAAATGAGACCAGTTCAGGTCAAATTCTTTATGATGGTAAAGTTATTAATGGTAAGATCTCTAAGGCTGAAACAAGTGACTTGATCCGTAAAATCCAAATGATTTTTCAAGATCCAGCCGCAAGTTTGAATGAACGTGCAACTGTTGACTACATCATTTCAGAAGGTCTTTACAATTTTAATTTGTTTAAGACGGATAAGGAGCGTCAAGAAAAGATAAAAAGCATGATGACTGAAGTGGGATTGTTGTCGGAACATTTAACACGTTATCCTCATGAGTTTTCAGGCGGACAACGCCAACGTATTGGAATTGCTAGAGCCTTAGTTATGGATCCAGAATTTGTTATTGCTGATGAACCAATCTCCGCTTTGGATGTTTCTGTTCGTGCACAGGTTTTAAATTTACTCAAAAAAATGCAGATTGAAAAAGGGCTGACCTACCTCTTTATCGCACATGATCTTTCTGTTGTTCGTTTTATTTCAGACCGTATCGCAGTTATTCATAAAGGTGTTATTGTTGAGGTTGCAGAAACCGAAGAATTATTCAATCATCCTATTCATCCTTACACCAAATCGTTGCTTTCGGCGGTTCCTATTCCAGACCCGATTTTAGAACGTCAAAAAGAACTTATCGTCTATGACCCAGATTGTCACGATTATTCTGAAGATAAACCATCAATGGTTGAGATTATCCCAAATCATTTTGTTTGGGCAAATCAAGCTGAAGTGGAAGTTTATAAGGAAAATCTTTGAACAAGAAGTTCATGCTTTATCATACGAAGAGATCAAAGACAAGATGCTAGAAACAGAAGCAGGGTCTCCCGAGTAGTATTTTTATCAAGCATGTAAGAAGCTAAGTTTCTCAGAAGAGGAATTTAGCTTTTTTAAAAGGGTGTTTTGTCTCTGGTACCTTCCACCGACTAAGACCTAGATTTGATTAAATTTACAAATATTAGTAAGTATGCTAAACTGGGGAAACACAGTCCAGAAGTAGAAAGAGATTAGATGAACATTTTTCGAAAAAAACAGATCTATCGCCCTAGGACGGAAATGCCTAGACACTTAAAAGTAGCTGATTTAGTATTTTTGGGTCTAGGATCAATGGTTGGAACAGGGATATTTACGATTACTGGCATTGGAGCTGCAACCTATGCAGGTCCGGCTTTAACGATTTCAATTATCATTTCAGCGCTAGCTATTGGTATACTTGCACTATTTTATGCCGAATTTGCCTCACGTATTCCCTCTAATGGGGGTGCCTATAGTTACGTTTATGCCACGTTGGGAGAATTTCCAGCATGGCTTGTCGGCTGGTATATAATTATGGAGTTTCTAACAGCGGTATCTAGTGTTGCAGTTGGTTGGGGAAGCTATCTAAAGGGGTTATTAGCCAATTATGGTCTATATTTGCCAACTGCGTTAAATGGGACCTTCAATCCGAAAAATGGAACGTATATTGACCTTTTACCCATTATGGTCATGCTAGTCGTCACGGGAATAGTTTTGATGAATTCTAAAACCGCATTAAGATTTAATAGTTTTTTAGTTATTTTGAAGTTTTCAGCCCTCGCTTTATTTATCTTTGTAGGCCTTTTCTTTATTGATAGTCATAATTGGGCTAACTTTTCCCCGTATGGTTTTGGACAGGTTTATGGAGGAAAAACAGGGATATTTGCAGGAGCCTCGGTTATGTTTTTTGCATTTTTAGGATTTGAATCCATCTCAATGACAGTAGATGAAGTAAAAGATCCGCAAAAAACCATCCCCAAAGGAATCATCTTATCTCTAGCGATTGTTACGGTCCTGTATATTGTTGTTACCATGGTGTTGACAGGAATTGTTCATTATACGCAATTAACAGTCTCAGATGCAGTCGCCTTTTCCCTAAGGTATATTGGTCTTTATTGGGCAGCAGACTACGTTTCAATAGTGGCGATTTTTACCCTAATTACAGTATGCATTTCAATGACCTATGCTTTGGCAAGAACTGTCTACAGCATCAGTAGAGATGGTCTATTGCCTAGCTTCCTTTCGACGCTTAGCGAAAAAAATAAAGTTCCCCAAAAAGCAACAGTGATTGTAGGGCTATTTTCGATGATTAGTGCGGGTCTCTTTCCCCTATCAAGTTTAGCAGAGTTCGTCAATATTTGTACACTTGCCTATCTAATAATGATGTCCTTTGCACTGATCAGGCTCCGAAAACGAGAGGGAAGTCCAAAGTCAGGTGAATTTAAAACGCCCTTAGTACCCTATTTACCATTATTTTCGATACTAATCAGCGTGTCGTTCATGAGTCAATACACACTGTTTACGTGGGTAGCCTTTCTGACAAGCAGTATATTAGGGACACTAGTATATATTTTATACGGCTATAAGCACTCAAAAGAAAAAGGAGAATAAAATAAA
>NZ_AUKZ01000009.1 GCF_000425025.1 Streptococcus castoreus DSM 17536
AATTTCATGACCATCTTTTTCATCATATTTTGGTAGGTCTTTAAAAGTGTGTTTCCAATCGGTGGCGGCTGTCAAGGTGACCGTTGCTTTTTCAATGCCATCTGCAAGTAGTTTGACTTCTACCTTATCGGCTGCCTTTCCTACCCACTGTTTGACGATTGGAATAGAAATCTTATCCGTATGTATATTCGTATTTGTATTCGTAACTACAAAGCCTTGATCAGCATTCCCCGTTATTTTGGATTCATATCCATCAATAGCGTCCTCTGTTATATAATACCTACTTTTACTCGATAATCCCGATTCATTAAAATAGAATTTTTCTAATCCTTCAAAAACATATTTCCAGTTATTATTTTCATTTAATTCTATCGTTTTTACTTTTTCGCTTTTCGTTACTTTATTCAATGTATCGGTTTCATCATTGTATTCTTCAACTTCATACTCCCTATACAAGTGAATTGTTGCCGAGTCTCCTCTTTTTCCTATCCATTTTTTCTCTACTGGAATATCAATGATAGACTTATTTACAATTGCAAAATAATCACCTCTATATTCTATTTCTGATTTATACCCCTTAACCTCATCTTCCTTACATGTATATTCAATATGATGCCCATCTGTTTTATCATAAATAGGCATATCTTTGAAAAAGTGTTCCCATCCATCGGCTTCAGTTATCGTTGCTGAAGCTATTTCTTTGCCATCAGCCAATAATCGAACAGTAATACTTTCTGGCGTTGGCTGTTTCAATTTAAAAATATCGTCTTTATCTTCTTGCTTTCCTGAAATAGAGGGCAAAGAGAATTTGCTCCTCGGTATCAGTGAAGGTGGTTCTTGGTTCCAAAATTTTCTTACGTTTATATCCCTTGTAGTTATATTAGTATTAGTAATTACAAACCCATTTTCAGCATTTCCCGTAATCTTGCTTTCATAAGCATTTCTTCCCCAATCGGATAATTCTTCTTTAACACTATAATTAATTATTTTGTTATTATTATCATACTTAGGCAGGCGTTCGAAAGTATGTTTCCAATGATTGGCTTCACTTAATTCCTTAGATTCTTTTTCTTCCCCATTCGCAAACAGTTTTACCTTTACAGAATCCAACGGATATCCAATCCATTTTTTCTCTACAGATATTGATCTTTCTTTTTGCACCACCTCTTGTGCAAATACAGATTGACTTTAGAATATTAATCCCAAAAACATCACAAAAACCAAGAAAAATGAAGTCAGATTTTGTCTGTTTCCTCTCTTTTTCATTTTCTTTTTATACTCCTTCCTTCGTTTGTTGTTTCAACTTTTGGAAACAAACTTATGCTTTAAGTGTCAATAATGTTAGACTTTAATTAACAACGAATTATTAATGAATAACACAATATTACTCATCACTAATTCATTGATATACAAACAAAAATCTACCGTACATATTATACTAGATAATAGGAAGAAAAAACTGGCATTATTGACAACTTTTTCTCAAATATAACCATTTTCGCACAACAATTTTGAAAAAATTCTGTGACTTTTATAAAATAACTTAGCGCCTTTTCTTAAATTTATTTCTTCACTTTTAACTATATGTTAAGATTCTTTATTTTATCTCGTATTTTTTCGATTCTCTTGCCCTCTCTATCTGTTTTGGATGACTGTTTTTTTCTAACTTGTGTAATTAAAAATTGCAACGTTAAATCTAACTAGATCCTCCGATCAGATAAAATTCATCACTTCGTGCTTTAATATCTCTGCTGAACTCATCTTGATAGAAAATGCCAAATAGATTTAGAAATAATATAAAAATGCATGTGCTCTGAAAGAAATGACACGCATTTTTTTAATATTTGACATTTGCTTTTCATTCATTTACTTGACATCGTTGCAACTGGTTGCCTAATTCTTCTTGAAGTCATAATAAGAATAGACTATCGCTAAAGCGTATCATACATCACCTTTAAACCACGAAGTTATTTTGTCGTGAAAACAAATGGCTTTTATTATATTTGTACAGCTAACGAATCCTCGTGTTTTATTATAAATCCCTATAATCAATCAGTTCAACCTTTTTCTTATCCAAAAAGGTTTTGATTTTTGAACCAGTTAACATTGCCACTTCTTGGGGACGAATCATTGTCATGCTAGAGGTTTGGAGTAATTCCCAATCTAAGTATCCTGGATGAAAGACAAAAAGTTCTACGATGTCTTCTGACATTTGCTCAACTACTGTCTTAACCATATCAAATGGGTCATAGTCTGGAAGCATAGATGCCATTGTCATCCGCACTCGTGATGTTCCAATTGTCAATGATTGGTTAAAATTCTTTGGTAAACCAGAGTATTTCAAGTCATATTTACGTGCTATTGTTTCCAAAGCATTGAAAAAATTCTGTGATGCAACAGCATGACCTTCAAAATAATCAGGCTTTCGCCCAAAGAGTTCAGTAAACTTCAAGTATTGGGCTTCCACCTCAAGGATCACTTCCTCATATACCACAAATTCCTCTTTTGAAGATCGATAAGTCGTTGAAGATTTAAAGAAACCATCTTCAGTAACAAGGCTCGGAATTAAAGCAGGATCTGTTAATGGTCGTCCATTGCAAATATTGACATGAACGCTAAAAGCAATATCATAATCCTTGACCAAGGTCACTCCGTGCTGAGTAGCGGGCATATTGACCATGACCCCCTGACTCCTTATAAGACCTTGACTAACCGCCTTATGAATACCGTAGTTGACTCCTTCTGAGTAACCCAAATCATCACCACGAAAAATAACTTTTTTGGACATGATGGCTCCTTTGCTCTATTTTTATCTAATTGACAGTAGCTAAGAGGAACTCACCTGCTTGGACAGTGTCCGCATGAGTGACCTCGACATCTATAAACGCATTACTATTAGTAACAATAATTGGTGTGACCAGTGAGAGATTGGCTTGACGGATGATTTCCGAATCAAAGCTAATTAATACCTGACCTTTAGAAACCCTATCTCCTGCCTGAACATGCGTTGTAAAACCTTTACCATTCAATGATACGGTATCCATGCCAATATGAATAAGAAGCTCTGTTCCGTTTGAGCTTGTTAAACCAATTGCATGACCTGTTGGAAAGACTAAAGTTACTTCAGCATCTACTGGTGCAATTACTTGATGATCTACCGGTTGAATCGCCATCCCTTTCCCCATTGCACCTGTTGCAAAGACTTGGTCTGGAACATCTTTGAGAGGGATGACATCCCCAGTTAGTGGGCTAACAATTTCTTCAGAAACACTTGACTTTCTTTGAACGGACTCCTTTTCAATGTTTTGAGCAACGATGAGATCATCTTTGGTAAAACCAAAGAAATAGGTCAAAACAGCTGTCCCGAAAAAGGCAATGGCTGTGGCGACAAGACCATTAATGATATTACTCGAACCCCCCGCAAAATAGCCGACTACACTAAGGAAATTTGAGGCACCAGCGACATAAAGACCGACCTTAGTCAATCCCGCATAGGTTCCAGCAATAAAACCTCCTAACGACAGAATTGCGATGGTTCGTTTATATTTGAGCATCACTCCATAAATTGTAGGTTCTGTTACCCCACCAATAAGACCACTAATCACATAACCAAAAGTTAAGGCTTTTTCTTCCTTATCCTTGATACGCAAGGCGGCACCAAGTGCCAAACCAAAGGTCGCCCAAGTTGCCAAAATAGCAGCTACCATAACAAAATGATCCACACCATTAGTCATCAAACCAGTTAGGGCAAAAGTAATCAAAACCATATGCATCCCAGTCATCACCAACAATTCCCAAAGTGCAGCTACCACAGCCACTGCTAAGAAACCTCCAATACCACCAAAGGAAATAAGCCCTGTACCAATCCATTGTCCAAAGATATTTCCAATAGGTGCAAGTCCCATCAAAATAATTGGTGTCATGACCACCATAGTCAAAAATGGCACAAAAATGGTTGAGAGAACTGCAGGAATAATCCTTTTGAAGAATTTCTCTACATAGCCCATAACCCAGATACTAAGAACAGCTGGTAATACCGTTTGTGCGTAATTATGTAAAACTGCTGGAATAAAACCGTAAATTGTTATTGGTTTTTCAGCCAAAGTGACCAAATCAGGTACGACTAAAAGTGCACCGATATAAAGCCCCATGACTTGATTAACTCCCAATTTTTTAGCTGCTGTAAAACCGAGAAATATTGGTAAAAAATAGAAAAAAGCATTATAGAGAGCACCTGTCAGAATAAAAAAATCACTTTTATCACTGATAAGGTTAAGGAGCGACGGACCAAAAACCACCTGTAAGGTTTTAAACATAGCAGCTGTAATCATCGCAGGAATCATAGGTGTCATGCTTCCTGAAAGGTAATCCAAAGTCTTAGTTAAGACTGTTTTAATAGTCAATTTTTCCTTAGCTTGGTTTACTTCTGACGCATCCACTTGGTTAAAGCCAGTTAAATTGCCTAACTCTACAAAAACCTTATCCACCGTCTGCCCGATGATAATCTGGTATTGCTCGCCTGAGTGATTGACCCCAATAACTCCCTTGATACGCTTAACAGCATCGTCGTTTACCAAACTTTGGTCTTTTAGGTTAAAACGCAGGCGTGTCATACAGTGGGTCATGTTTGAAATATTGGCTACACCACCAATTTCTTGTAAGATGTTTTTTGCGATTAGTTGAAAATTATCTTGCATCATTTTTTCTTCTTTCATTTTTATCATACAGACGGTTGATGTGGATCATGAGATATAACAGTTCATCTCCCGTCATTTTCAAGCAATAAGATTGATTAATTACTTGACCAATCTTATAAGCAACTGTATAGATTTCATTTTTTTCATGTTTAAGACTCTCTAAAATACTGCTATTATCATCCATAAATTGTTCTCCCCCACGCATGTGCATGATATAGTAACGAATATGGTTTTTAAAGCGATTATAGTTGAACTCATCACGATTTATCTGGATATGAAGTGACTGCTCAATAATCTGAGTTACTTGCTCAATGGTATCCTCCAACCGCAACTCTTCTTGAGATTGTTTGAACTCTGTTTGACTGGTCACAAAATGCATTGCTAAAGTTGTAATCTCACTTTTAGGCAAAACAACACCTAACTGTTCCTTTAGCATCTCACGTGCTTGTTCACCCAAACGTGTTTCAAGAGGATAGAGTTTCTCAACTTCATGGGAAAACAGTAATTTCATCTCTTGATAATTATTAAGCCGCTGAATAGCAAAGTGAATATGGTCGGCTAGGCTAAAGACTAATGTCGGGTTCAGTCGTCCTTGAAGTTCTTTCTGGGCCATCGTAACAATCATAACACTGACTGTCACAATTATTTCAGGCAACTCAGTCAACAATTGTTCAAAATGCCTTTCCAATTTGTAAAATGTCATATCAATCATTGTCAAATCCGTTAAGATATACGGCATCTTTGGAAAGCCAATTCCCTTTCCAAAAGCAATTAAGCTTCGACCATTGCCGTCAATACATTCTGCAACATTATTGTTAATTTTCTTAACAACTTCCATGATAACTTCCTTCCAAACTCATTTATTTAACATAAAAAAACTCTTCAAAGACATACCACACCCCTTACTTTTGGATATTTGGTAATGCCTCCCGAAGAGTTACAATCCGTTTATTAAATTATTAATCAGTTTAACAAAAAATGGTAACGCTGTCAATAGAGACTTGATCATTTTCCACGACAGGCACATGAAAAATTTCAAATAATGAGTTAAGTTCCCTACTCCAGATAACACCAAACAAGGAAAATTCACTTCACAACTCACTATAAGCATCTATCGCTAGTAGCTAGAAAAAATATTCTTTTACTAACAGAATAATTCATTTATATTATGTTGTAGGCAGAATCGGTAAGGTGTTTCTAAAAGATCATTGCGGTTCATTAAGACGACCGACACAAACAAAAATTTGAAAACCTTTCACTTGCAGAAAAAAGAAATAGAGAAAGTGGTTAGACAATGCCTTGATCTGACATGGCTTGAGCAACTTTAAGGAAGCCTGCAATATTGGCACCAAAAACAAGATTACCTTCTTGACCAAATTCTTTTGCAGCACTGGCTGATTTTTCATAAATACCTGCCATAATCTCATAAAGTTTGCGATCAACTTCCTCAAACGACCAAGACAAACGACTACTATTTTGCGCCATTTCAAGGGCAGATACTGCAACTCCACCTGCGTTCGCTGCTTTTGCCGGTCCAAATAAAACATCTGCTTTCTGGAAATAATCAATTGCTTTTAGGGTCGATGGCATGTTGGCTCCTTCAATTACAGCCAAAACACCGTTAGCAACCAAAGTTTTAGCAGCTTCTTCGTCCAGTTCGTTTTGAGTGGCACACGGAAAGGCTAGATCAGCCTTAATCGACCAAATGTGATCTTGATCAGCTGTTTTAAAAATAGCTGTCGGACGATCTTTGAGATAGGCTCTAATCCGACCACGTTCAACCTCTTTAATACGTTTTAAGAGTTCTAGATCAATCCCATTATCATCATAAACATAACCTGATGAATCAGAAACAGCTAACACTCTAGCCCCTAACGCTTGTAACTTTTCAACAGCGTAAATAGCAACATTACCAGAGCCAGATACAATAGCTGTTTTACCTACCAGGTTCTCTCCCCTTGCCGCTAGCATTTGTTGTGCAAAATAAACAACACCGTAACCAGTCGCTTCCTTACGGGCTAACGAACCACCATAAGTTAAGCCCTTACCAGTTAGAACACTATTTTCAAAGCCACGTAGGCGCTTATATTGACCAAATAAATATCCAATTTCACGTCCCCCAACTCCAATATCACCAGCAGGGACATCAAGATCAGGACCGATATGTTTTTGCAACTCTGTCATAAAACTTTGAGTAAAGCGCATCACTTCCCTATCAGATTTACCTTTAGGATCAAAATTGGCGCCTCCTTTTCCACCACCAATAGGTTGACCCGTTAAGGAATTTTTAAAGATCTGTTCAAATCCCAAAAATTTTACGATTGATTGATTCACCGACGAATGAAATCGTAATCCACCTTTATAAGGACCTAGGGCAGATGAAAATTGAACACGGTAACCACGATTGACCCAAACCTTACCCTGATCATCAACCCAAGGAACACGAAAACTCACAATGCGTTCTGGCTCCACCAAACGCTCTAAAAGATTCTCCTCAATGTACTGGGGATATTTCTCAAAAACGGGTACTAAAGAAGCAAACACCTCTTCAACTGCTTGAAGAAATTCTATTTCGTGTTGATTCTCTTTTTTTACTGTCTCAAAAACAGTTGCAACATATTCTTTTGCAGTTATCATATAAATATCCTCCCTTATCTATTGATTTAAGTATAATCAATATTATAAATTTTCAGAATATTCCTGTCAAGTTCTGCGCTTGCAGAGCTAAAAGTGTTCTCAAAATGATCAGTAAAAAACAGTCTCCTCAATATGGGGAGACTGTCAAACATGCCACTATTATTTTAACCAAATTATGATAGCCTTTTTATTGCCAGTCTCGCATGAAAAACGATCGTAACATACAATTTATACCTCTAATCCACTGAGATAATCAAAACGGTCATAGGCTTCTAATAAGTCAAGATTCCATTGTTCTAGCTCTCGTTGCAACTGAGCCAGTTGACCATAGTCACTAGCAACTTCTGACATCTTATTTTCTATTTCTTCTATTTTCGTTTCGATGTCAGTAATTTTATCTTCAATCCCTGACCACTCTTGCTTTTCAAGATAAGACATCCTCTTCTTTGCCACCTTTTGAGAACGTTTATTTTCTTGAACCACAGTCGGTTTAGTCATCTCTACCTTTTCTTTTTCAAAAGTTTTTTCATCAAGGTAATCGCTATAATTGCCATAAAAAACAGCAATGTTCCCTTCTTCAAAAGCTAAGATTTTAGTAGCTACCTTATCCAAGAAATAACGGTCGTGACTGACAGTGATAACAGGACCAGAAAAGTTCGCCAGAAAATTTTCTAAAACCGTCAAGGTTGCAATATCTAAATCATTAGTCGGTTCATCAAGAAGTAAAACATTTGGTTTTTCAATAAGGAGTTTCAGTAGATAAAGACGCTTTTTCTCTCCACCTGATAACTTTGAAATCAAGGTACCGTGACTAGATCTCGGAAAGAGGAATTGTTCCAATAATTCACTGATACTGGTTGACCCTACATTCGTCTTGACTTCATCAGCTACTTCTTGAAGGTAGCTAATAACACGTTTATTACCGTCCATATCTTTAATTTGCTGCGAGAAATAAGCCACTCGGATGGTTTCACCAATATCAAGTTTACCAGATGTTGGTTTAAGATCACCATTAATTAAACTCAAAAGGGTTGTTTTTCCAACCCCATTATCACCAACAATACCAATACGATCCTTGCTTTGAATAATCAAATTAAACCGATGAATTAACTGTCGATCTCCATAAGCAAAAGAAAGCTCTTCAAAATGAATAACCTTTTTCCCTATCCGGCTTATCTCAAAAGACATTTCCAGTTGATCTGTCGACTTGTTTTGATGAACCTCTTTTTTAAGATCTGTAAAACGATTAATTCTTGCTTGTTGCTTGGTGGCACGCGCCTGTGGCTGAGTCCTCATCCAAGTTAATTCTTGCTTATATAATTGCTTTTTCTTATGCAAACTGGTAGCATCACGGTCATCTTGCTCTGCCTTTAGCCTCACATAGTCCTGGTAATTTCCCTGATATTCTGTCAGCCCAGCCTTATCCAATTCAAAAATACGAGTGGCTACATGATCCAAGAAATAACGGTCATGGGTGATAAAGAGGACTGTTTTTTTAGAATGCTTCAAATAATGAGTTAGCCAAGCAATGGTATCAATATCTAAGTGGTTAGTTGGCTCATCTAATAGTAACAAATCAGCCGATCCCAAAAGGACTTGTGCCAACTGAACACGTCTTTTCATCCCTCCAGATAAATGACCTACCTTTTGATTAAGGTTTTGAATACCAAGTTTAGATAAAACCGTTTTGACATCACTTTCTATTGACCAAACATCTAATCTATCCATTTCAGACATCAACATTTCTAACTTCTCTTGATTATTTTCAGAATAGTTAGTCGTTAACCATTCGTATTGACGAATCAGCTGTATCTCTTTCAAGTCTGAAGACAAAACGGTATCTAAAACCGAATCGGTGTCATTAAATTCAGGGTCTTGCGTCAGATAAGAAATCTTGTAATCGCTGGCTTTTGAAAAGGGGGAAACATCCCCATCAAAACCAAGTTTTCCTGACAAAACATCTAAGAGGGTTGTTTTTCCTGCTCCGTTTACCCCAATAATTCCAATCCGATCTAGCTCATGAATGATAAAGGAAATATCCTGAAAGACCGTTTTGTCTCCAACCGATTTTGTGAGTTTTTCCACCAAAAAATGGCTCATTTTGCTAATTCCTCTCTAACAAAAGTGTTAATCATAACTGGATCATTGTCTAATCGACCTTCTACAATGGCTGATTCAATTTTTGCAAGCATATGACCGAGTTGAGGTCCCGGTGTCATACCAAAGGTTTGAATCAAGTGAGACCCATTGATGGCAATATCATGTTTATCATGAATGGCTAAGGCTTGATTGAGTTGCCCAATACGTGTCATATCAACCTCAAATCCCTGTGCTTGACGAAGTTCTTCAACTAGCACTGCCAATTTCTCGCCATATCGGTAAATATCTGATTTTTGAAAGGGTCTTTCTTGTCGAATGGCATAGAGGGTCACCAAATTTGTAACACAATGTTGAAAATCATTTGATGTTTTCCAAGCCTTTAAGAACTGTTTAGGATTACCAACCTCAAGATTAATCATAAGGCAAGCCCAAGCTTGATGATTATCCGTAAAAGTAAACGCATTAGATAAAGAGCCTGTCATTTGCTTCAAAGCCACCTCTTGATTTTTCAAACCAGGTAAATATTGATAGGCTTGACAAGCAATCATAGCAGAAATTCCCTTACGCCAATGAGGAGCTGTTAATAATTTATCAAACTCAATAAAAGACCGCTCCACAGAAATTTTTTCTAATAAAAACGAATGACTTTTCATGGCATCAAAAGTTGCTTCTTCAATCTCAAAATCTAAACTAGCCGCAAAGCGAAAACCTCTCATAATGCGTAGAGCATCTTCTTCAAAACGTTCTTGAGCGCTACCGACAGCTCGTAATCGTTTTTGCTCTAAATCTTTTAAACCTGTAAATTTATCAATGACTTGACCATTGTCATCTAAGGCTAAGGCATTGACTGTAAAATCTCTTCGTTTTAAGTCTTCTTCCAAAGAGCGCACAAATGAAACCTGACTCGGACGACGGTAATCCACATAAACATCTTCTGTCCTAAAGGTTGTAATTTCATAGTCATCACCGTTTTCTAAGACGAGAACTGTCCCATGTTCGATGCCAACATCAACCGTTCTGGAAAAAATGGTCTTAGTCTCCTCTGGATATGAGCTAGTCGCAATATCAACATCATGGATAGGGCGTTCTAACAAAGCATCCCTAACACTACCTCCAACAAAGTAGGCTTCATAACCAGCTTCTTTAATTTTTTTCAGTATTGGTAAAGCCTTCTGAAATTCAGAAGGCATCGTCATTAATTTCATATTTTCTAACCTACCATCCAACAGGTTTGACAAGCCTATTTGTCAAAATTACTAAATCATCAACAACTGCTACTATCAACTGATGTCTTAATCATCGTTTCAGAATTAGAGAGTTTGCTTTGCCCAAATCAAATACTAGACGTGAGGGGTAACACCAAAAGCGACTGCCCCTTCTCCAAGATGTGTTGCAATAACAGCACCAAAATGCGCCTCTTCAATAGCACATTGACAGCCACTATCAAGCAACAGTTGTCTTAAATAATCAGCTTTATCTTGTGCTCTTGAATGAATGATTGAAACCTCGTAGTCACCCTCTTCGGTTAAATCCTTTAAAATATCAACCAAGCGTCTCATGGCTTTCTTTTCCGTTCTCACTTTTTCATAAACCACAATTTTTCCTTCATCATTAAAATAAAGAATTGGCTTAATACTCAACAAGTTTCCAAGTAAGGCAGAACCATTTGATAAACGCCCCCCTTTAACCAAATGATTAAGATCATCAACCATGATAAAAGCTGTTGTGTCATCAATTTGCTTTTGCAATCTGTCTAAAATAGCTTGAAAAGTCATCTCTTGACTGGCCCAATCCAATACATTTTTCACCATACTGCCAAGCGGTGCGGACGTTATTTTACTATCTGGAAAAGCAATTGTCAATTCAGGATGTTCTTCAATCAAAAACTGAATATTTTGCCAAAATCCTGAGATACCACTTGCTAAAAACAGACCGATAACATGAGTATATCCTTTGGAAGGTAAAAGTTCTAAAAGGTTATCCAATTCAGATAGACTTGGCTGACTCGTCTTAGGAAGATCCTGTGATACTGCCATCTTTTGATAAAAATCATCAATAGTCAGGTTATGCCCTTCAAAATAAGTTTCACCATCAATAATAATCGGAATATCAAGACTAAAAATCGCATCATGATTTTTCAGGCTTGCCGGTAGTGCTACTGTACTATCTGTAATGACTGCTAATTTCATTAATTTTTAAACTCCAAATTTATACCAGGACGATCCAAGGCAATTTCTGTAACTTCATAAGTCAAGCGCTTAACAATATCCAATAAAGGAGCGGCTAAAGATTCGACTTCTTCCTGATTAAATTCACTCGGTTTATCAACCAAACGGTCCAAAATACGAACCATCTGTGAAATCACACCACTAATCACAAACTCTTCTTTCACGATCACAAATTGTAAAACGGAAACAATAGCAGTTTCTTTTTGCACTTTATCTTTATTGATTAATTGAAAAGTCACTTCAAAATTCGTTTCAGGTATTCCATTTTCTTTTTCCCATTCGAGATTTCTAGCATCATAGTGGTATTGGTTGACAAATTCTTTTTCACGAACTAATTTCATGTGTTCTTTCTCCTCGGTGGTAATATGACTCATTATAGCATAGATTTGAAGATTATTAAAGTAGGCTTAAACTAGTATTTTTTAGGGTGACGATTAATAATATCGGTATTAGCAGACAAAACTCTCTCGCCTTTTTCCAGTAAACGGTAACCCCTCACTTCAAATAACCGGTCTAATTCCTCTTCGTTGAAATGCCTTAACACAACCTGATCCAATTCTTGACGTTTCAATTTTGATAGCCCTTTAATACCTTTTTGTTTTAAAAACTGGTTTAAGCTGCTTGCCGGTAAATGACAAAGTGACTCTCTTGCAGAGTTTTTTGAACATAGCCTTGTGCTATTAACCAATCCAGTTCAGTTTGAGCATCAATGCCATAGTTGGTATAAAAATATTTGTGATGACTAGTAGCTGTTGTATAGGTGCCAAAATGAATACGCCACAACATAACCAAATGACCTGGTAACAAGCCTTCTATTGTTCTCACCATATGCCGTTTGGGAATTGGCTTTCGTCTCAATTCTTCTTGATATTTTAAGGAAATGAAAGGCATTTCAGCATGATTTTTGTAAATTTCTTCAATGGTTTTCATGACTTTCATTATACCAAAAAAATCACCCTTTTGGATGATTTTCTGCTCATATTAATTGTAGATGCGTCGCGCCCAAGCCTCATCAACCGCTAGTGTTTCAGCGTCCGTATAATTTTTACGGTAGTGATTCCAAACATAAGTTGAAGTTGCCACACCTCCACCTTGAGTATTGGTATTAACCACATCATAAGCTGTTAGACCGTAAGCTTCAATAATGCTATTTAATTTCACGTTATAACGGGTATCCGTAGCATACAAGCCTGTCAAGGCTGCTGTAGCATCTTGGTAAGATAAGGTATTTGATTTTCTTGCACCTGCATAAATGTCAGAACCCAATAAATCGGCATAATCATAAAGGGACTCTGAAATGCTTGAATAGGCTCTAAATGGCTGATTAATCGTGTAAGTATTACCGGCACCATCATCTTCCCATGTTGACATGGTCACAGAAGCACCTTTATAAGCACCTTTTATGCCAAAGAAATTATAATATGGCGCTTGGCTTAAACCAGACTGACCATTACCTGACTCCAAAATAGCCTGAGCAATCATGACAGAGGCATAGAGGTCACGTTCTTGGGCAATGACACTTGCTGTCGAACCAATTTTATTAATAAAAGCTTGCGTTGAAGAAACAGATACTGTTTCTGCCGATACTTTTGAAGTGCTACGCGGTTGTCTCATTGAGCTATAAGCCCCTAAACAAGCCGCTAAAACAAAAAGACCAATCAGTAGAAACTTACCTTTCTTTTTCATCATTATACTATTTATATCCCTTTTCTATTCGTTTTCTGATACTTATTATAGCATAAGAATTTTTTAATAGAGTTATCCACAGATAATTTAATCAGATTGATAAGTTTTGTCTTTAAATCGAAATATTTCTTCTGATTTTTGAGAAAATCTGTGAATAACTTATTTCATAGGACTATCAAAATTAGTCAACTGATAACGCTCTATTATGTCATTCAACTTAATATTATAAGCTGTATCAGTCGCATAAGTTCCTGTTAAAGTCGCTGTCGCCTTCTGATAATGAGACCTGAAAGATTTCTTTGTGTTTTGGTAAAGAGGATCACTTAAAACCCTAGCATAATCTTCAAAACTCGCCGTCAAACTACCATACGAACGAAAAGCGGCATCAATTTGATAAAGATTACCCTGTCCATCGTCTTCCAAAGTTGGAAAAATAGCTGACCGTCCTTTATAACTCCCCTTAATGCCGAAAAAATTATAATAAGGTTTTTGACTCAGTTGTGACTTGCCATTATTGGATTCTAAAATGGCCTGAGCCATCATCACAGAACTATATAACTTTTTCTTTTGAGCGACTGCTCGTGCAGAGTGACTAATCTGGCGGACAAAGACCATGGTTTGATCCCCCGCATAAGGTTCTAGGCGCTTCTTAGTGGATATGAGTGTCCATACACTAATCATCAGATTAAGTAATACTAAACCTACAACAAACCCATCAAATTGTTTCGGATGACTTCTTCTCCTTCTTTTGGTTTTCAAAACATTTTCCTCATTCCTGTCGTTTATCTCCAGTATATCAAAAAACTAGAATCTTAGCAGATTCTAGTAAATTTCGATTTGTTTAGAATAATCTTGTAAATTTAAGCTTTTTTGCGGAGAGCACCAAAGAGAATCCCTGAAACAAGTGCACCTACTGCCACAAAGACAAGGTATAAAATTGGATTACTTGTTAAAGCAATAACGAAGATACCGCCATGAGGCGCCATTAATTTAATACCAGCTAACCCAACAAGAGCACCGGTCAAGGCAGAACCTGCAATAAAGCTTGGGATGGCACGTGCTGGATCAGCAGCTCCAAACGGAATAGCCCCTTCTGTGATAAAAGAAAGTCCCATAACAATATTTGTTAACCCTGATTCACGTTCTTCTTTAGTAAATTTCTCTTTAAACAATAAGGTTGCGACAAAGACTGCAAGTGGGGGTACCATACCACCTGCCATTACAGCCGCCATTACCACTGAACCACCGTTTGCCACAGTAGCTGCTAAAGTACCTGTACCAAAAACATAGGCTGCCTTATTTACAGGACCACCCATATCAACAGCCATCATACCACCGACAAGAAGTCCCATGAGAATTGCAGAACTACCAGAAAGACCTTGTAAGAAGTTATTAAGTGCTGTGTTGATAGCTGCCATTGGAATATTGATAAAGAGCATCAAGAAGCCGGTCACAAGCACCCCCAGTAATGGATAGAGGAGAATGGATTTAACCCCTTCTAAAGAACGTGGTAAACCTGCCAACAATTTACGCAAAGCAAGAATGACACCACCTGCAAGGAAACCACCAACAAGGGCTCCTAAGAAACCTGATGGCACACCTGCTAAGGTCAAGCTCGCTTCTCCTCCCGCTGCAAATGGCACCTTGCCAAAAGCAAGACCATTTGAAGCAATTGCACCTGCCACAAAACCAGCAACCAAACCTGGTTTTTCAGCAATAGAATATGCAATGTAACCTGCTAATACTGGCAACATAAATGAGAAGGCTGCGCCCCCGATTTTCATGAAAATAGCGGCTATTTCATGATAAGAACCTAGACTAGCAAGTTGATCTTTTGGCACACCAAGCATATTATCTAGCAAGAAAGCAAGGGCAATCATAATCCCACCACCGATAACAAATGGCAACATTTGAGAGACACCGCCCATCAAGTGTTTGTAGAAAGCACCACCTAGGCTTGTTTTCTCAGTTGATACTGCTTTTTCAGTCCTACCATTTTTAGCGTGATAAGTGTTTCCTTCATTATTCAAAATCAAAGAAATTAATTCCTGACTCTTTTTAATCCCATCTGCGACGGGACGAGTAATCAATTGTTTGCCATCAAAACGGTCCATTTCAACCGCTTTATCTGCTGCAACAATGACACCTTTGGCTTTCTTAATATCCTCAGCTGTTAAACGGTTAGCAACACCTGATGCTCCATTGGTTTCAACTTTAATGGCAACTCCCATTTCAGCAGCTTGTTTTTTCAAAGCTTCTTCTGCCATATAAGTGTGGGCAATACCAGTCGGACAAGCTGTAACAGCAACGATAAAGTCCTGACTAGTTGCTGGAGCAATCACTTCTTCTTTGGTTTTTGAAGCTTCATCAAACACAGCAAGTACCTCATCTGGAGTGTTTGCTGCACGAAGTTTGTCTGCAAAACCATCTTTCAAGAGGTATTGTGACAATTCTGCTAGCGCAGCCAAGTGTGTATCATTAGCACCTTGAGGAGCAGCAATCATAAAGAAGAGATCAGTTGGTTGACCATCCAATGACTTATAGTCTACCCCTTTATTTGATTTTGCAAACAAGACTGCTGGCTTATCCACCACAATGTTTTTTGAATGTGGCATAGCAATCCCGTCACCAAGACCTGTAGAGGTTTGTTCTTCACGTGTCATGATACTCTTTTTAAAGATATCAAAATCATGGACAATATCTTTTTCAACTAATTTAGTAATCATCTCGTCAATGGCAACTTCTTTGGAAATCGCCTGTAAATCGAGAATCATAATATCTTTTTTCAATAAATCTTGAATTTTCATCGTTTTTCTACCTCAACTTTATCATATGTTTCCTTAATAAATGTAATCGTTGCTAAGTCATCTGAGAAGGCTGTCGCCGTACCACAAGCCACACCCAATTTCAAAGCCTCAACGGGATCTTTACTTCTTACAAATTCACCTGTGAACCCAGCAACCATTGAATCGCCAGCACCAACAGAATTTTTGACTTGCCCACTAATCGGTTTTGCAAAATAACTTGCTGCTCCCGTTACGAGTAGGGCACCATCACCAGCCATTGAAATAATTACATTTTGGGCACCCATGTCTAAAAGTCTACGTGCATAGGTTTCAACATCGTCAAAACCATTTAGGGTAACACCAAAAATAGCTTCTAATTCATGATTATTAGGCTTTACCAATAAAGGATTGAAAGCAAGGGCATCCAGTAACGTTTGACCTTCAAAATCACAAACCACTTGGGCTCCACTTTGTCTCACTAAAGGAATTAATTCCTTATAAACAGCATTGCCAAGATTTGTTGGTGCAGAACCCGCAAAAACAACCGTGTCTTCTGCTGTAAATTGAGACAATCTGGATTTCAATACCTCTAATTGCTCCAAACTAATGGTTGGTCCCTGACCATTCAACTCCGTCTCTTCCTGCGACTTGATTTTAACATTGATCCGAGTATCTTGATCAACTTCTACAAAAGCAGTTTTAATGCCCTCAGCTATCAAGCTTTCTTCAATAAAACGCCCTGTAAATCCCCCTAGAAATCCTGTCGCTGTACTATCAATACCTAAACGTTGCAAGACTCGACTAACGTTAATGCCTTTTCCCCCAGCAAACTTATCGTCACTCACCATGCGATTCACTGACCCAAGATTTATCTGGTCAAGCCTGACAATAAAATCAATGGAAGGATTTAAGGTCACTGTATAAATCATAGTTCAATCACCTTTGCCTTTTCCTTTATTTTTTTGAGAATACTTGTCGTTCCCCTCTCTGTGATAATAGTAACGTCATCAATAGGAGCCACTTTGACAAACGACACCTGACCAATTTTAGTGCCATCTACTAAAATATAGGATTGTTTAGCGTTTGCCATGACAGCCTTTTTGATCACCGCTTCTTCCATATCAGGAGTGGTTAAATAAGCCTCATCAACACCATTCATTCCAAGAAAGACCTTATCAAAATTCATCTGCCTAATTTGTTCTAAAGCCATATTACCAATGCTAGCATCTGTCGTTTGCTTCACATAACCACCAATAATAATGGTTTTAATAGACAGTTCAACTAAGCGCGTTGCATGATGAATAGAATTAGTCACAACCGTTAGATTTTTAGCCTTTAAAAGGGGCAATAAAAATTCAGTGGTTGTGCCAGCATCAATAAAAATCACATCATTATCATAGATAAGAGTTGATGCCTTTTGCGCAATTACCTTTTTAACTTGACTGTTTTTGACAGACTTTTCTTGATTAGATAATTCCTCCTGCAAAGAATGAAAGAGTTCTGCACCACCATAGACACGGTGCAAGCGCCCTTCTTGTTCCAATTCTCCCAAGTCTCTACGGACAGTTGATTCAGACGAATCTAGTAGCTGCATCAAATCTTCTAAAGCAACATAGTTATCTTCAGTAATTTTTGCCATAATTAGCTGTTTTCGTTTTGATTTTAAAATAAGATCACCTCTATCTGAAATCGTTTACAGACATTATTATACTCTTTTTTCTTTCAAAGTCAAGCGGAACCTTTCAAAACCCTTCAAAACTTGCCATTTTCTAATAGCTTGTCAAGCTAAAGGCGAATTTTTAAAAGGACCAGCAAGATCAACCTTTTTTTGTTTAAAAAGCAAAAAGCCTATTATATAAGAACTTAAGCTTAATATAATAGACTTTTGACTTCTTACTTAATATTTAAAACGGCTTCCTTTGCATGAACTAATTCTGTAATCATACGGCAATAGGGTGTGTTGATCCCAAGTTTTTCACCCTTAGTATTGACTGCGCCATTGATAAAATCAATTTCAGTCAAACGGTGATTTTGAACAAGGTCTTGGTGCATTGATGGATAATGGTGGGCTGCTTTCACAGAAGTATCCATCACATATGTAGTAATTTCTTCTTCGTTTAATTCAACTCCCTCAGCCTGACCAACAGTCACAAATTCATGGATAATTTCCTTAACCATTTTTAAACCATCTTCGCTAGCAAACAATTCACCAATGGTACAATCTAAAAGGGCACAAGTTGAATTCATGGTTCCGTTAACACAAGCTTTTCGCCAAATATTTGGAACAACATTGTCATCATAAGTGGCATTCAAGTTAGCTTCATTTAATAAGTCAGCCACTTGATGCCCTGCTTCTTGATTAGTTGGATCCATACTTTGCAAGTTAAGGGCACCAACACCTTGTAAATGAGCACGACCAGGACCTTCCAAACCAGCTGTCCAAACCGTTACACCCATCAAAATATTGTGCTCTGGGATATAGTGACGAATCACATCTTCATGACCAAGCCCATTTAAAAGGCAAAGGACTTTTGTTTCTTTTCCAATAATTCCTTTAATATCTTGAAGCATTTGTGGCAACTGCATCGCTTTTGTAAATAAGATAATCAAGTCAGCTTCTTGAGTTGCTTCAGCAGGTTTCATGATAGGAAGTTTAACCGTTTCCTCCACATCACCAGTCACAATCAAACCATTTCCCTTGATGGCACTAATATGATCTTCCCAATTATCTAACAAAATGACATCATTGTTTGTCTTTGAAATTTGGTAACCAAAACGGCAACCCATAGCACCCGATCCAGCAATATAAACTAACATGTTTTTCTCCTTTTAACCTTCAAATACGAAAATGTCTTCTTTGTACAGTTTCAGTATATCTTTAGAAATTTTATGTGCTGCAAAAGCCACTGAAAATGGCACAAGCAACCAAGCAAGAACGATAACGATAATAGAGCTACCACCTGCCAAAGAAGCAATTGGACCTACCGCACCTACTAATCCAAATCCAGATGACGCTGGTGTCCCAACAAGGTTGAATAGAGGAACGGTCAATGAACTAATTGCAGCTGTAACCACCATTGGAATTGCCATAATTGGATGTTTCAAGAAATTCGGCATCATCATTTTCATCGCACCAAGAGCAATGGCGATTGGAACACCTGATTTATTAACTTTAAGGGTTGCCCAAACCAAAACGGCAGCCGTTGAGGCAATTCCCATTGAAGCTGCCCCTGCTGCCATACCATTCAGACCAATTGCCAAGCCAATAGCAACTGTTGAAATAGGACTAACAATAATGAGAGAAAAGGCAATAGAAATTAAAATAGACATCAAAATAGGTTGAAGGGTTGTAAATGAGTTAATCCCTTGACCAATCAAGGTCGTTACGTAAGATACATAAGGAAGCAATTTCCAACCAACATAGCCGACACCAGTTCCGATAATAATTGGTAACAAGATAATAGTTAGAGAACCAAATTTATTGCCAAAGTATTTCACAGCTAAAACAGCAAGACTGGCAGTAATCATCATATTAATTAAATCACCAATACCTCTTAATTGGAATATCCCTGTGGCAACCCCTTTTTGAACCACCTCAGTATAAACCCAGGCACCTGACCCAATATAAGCTGCCCCACCAACAGCTAGTTGTTGCATTGGGTTAAATTTAAATTGCTGACCAATCAAGAAACCTGCCATAATCGGCGTGAAGAATTGGAATACTTGGACAATATGTAAAAATTCTGCCGCCATTGCATTTGGCAGAAGTGGTTTTAAAAAAGTTGCTAAAATAGCATTAGGAATCAATGCTACGACGATTGCAGTCGCCGTACCAGCTAAAACCTTATTCATAAAAGAGCTAAATGTCTCTTTAGCCGTTGTTGTCATAATAGACCCCTTTTCATTGTAATGTTTTATCCTGTGAAAACTATCACATTTTTCACAATGACTATATTCTACCACAAAGACTAGGACTTGTCACGACAACCTAAAAACGACACCAGCATACAGTATGAAGAAAATACAGACAGCTTTTTTGAACGACAAGTTTTTCAAAAAATAATTATAATCTCTAAAATTAAAACCATTTCGTCAATGAAAGATAATGTAAGAGAAAATCTATCGACAAAATAACCATTCTCACTTTGTTCAAATAAATCATTCTCCACTTTTTAGGTTCTTAATCGATGAGAGAAGTCGAATGCAAAACACGGTTATCTCTTTCTGGATAAATGTACTGAATGGCTTGATTAACAGCTATCGGTGCTTCACCAAATCCAGTCGCAATCAAATCAAGTTTTCCCTCATAGGCAGCTGAATCTCCAATAGCAAATATGCCCTCTTGACTGGTCTGAAAAAGAGAATTAACAATGAGGCTTGAACGCTTATAATCTAAATTCCAATTTTTCAAATTTTTATTTGAAGTTGAAAAACCGAAACTAACAATTAAACTGTCCAAATCAAGTTCCATTACTTCCTCTTCTTTGACCTTTTGGATAACTAATTTTTCGGCTAAATTGCCAACACCCTTCACTTCAATTGGTATATAAGGTGTTAAAACCGTAACATTTGATTTTTCCAAAAGTTCGACACTATGCTCATGTGCCCTAAAAGCATCTCGACGGTGAACAATTGTCACGCTTTTAGCAATCGTTTCTAAAGCCAAAGCCCAATCCACCGCCGAATCCCCACCACCACAAATCACAACTTTTTGACCTACAAACTGATCTAACTGATGAACGTTGTAAAAGAGATTATGATCTGCAAAGGTTTCTTCGCCTTCTAATCCTAAAGTTCGTGGCGCAAAAGCACCATTACCACAAGCAATAATAATCGCTTTTGAAAAATGCTCTGCCTTATTTGTTAAAATCCTAAAACTGTTATCAACTTTTTCAAAAGATAAAACCTCTTCTTTTAAGCAAATCCTTGTACGATCTTTAAAACGACTAAGTTGTTTGATCAAATTTTCTGTTAATTCTGCACCAGTTAGTGACGGATAAGCTGGAAGATCATAAATCATTTTTTCGGGGTAGAGAATGGCAGGCTGACCTCCAAGCTCCGACAAACTTTCAATGATTTTAACCGTCATGCCACGAAGTCCAGCATAAAATGCTGCAAATAATCCCACTGGTCCCCCACCAATAATGGTAATATCATATCCTCTTTTTTCCACTACGTTTCTCCTTGAGTTAGTTCTTCCCTTATCTTATCAAATAGCTTACGCTCTTCATCCGAAAAGTCATAATGTTCTAGCAAGTCTGGTCGTCTCAAATAGGTTTTTCTGAGACTCTCTTCCATACGCCATAGGCGAATACGTTCATGATGACCACTCATCAAAACATCAGGCACCTTCATTCCTCGATACTCATAGGGTCTCGTGTATTGAGGATATTCTAAAAGACCTGATGAAAAAGAGTCGTCCTGATGACTACTTTCTTTTCCAATCACATTTGGAATTAACCTAACGGTCGCATCTACCATAGTCATAGCTGCTAATTCTCCACCTGTTAAGACAAAATCTCCCAACGAAATTTCATCTGTCACAAGTGTTTTGATTCGTTCATCGTACCCTTCGTAGTGACCACAAATAAAAATTAACTCTTCCTCAAGAGCTAATTCCTCCGCATAGGACTGAGTAAATGGTTTACCAGCTGGGTCCAAAAGAATAATTCTTGGATGCTTGGCTTGAATGTGGTCAATGGTATCAAAAATTGGCTGTACCCTCAACAGCATCCCCTGACCACCACCATAAGGCTCATCATCCACATGCCGAGCTTTTTCAGCATAATCTCGAAAATTATGGTATTGAATCGTTAGCAGACCTTTTTCTTTTGCTTTTCCAACAATCGAATGTTCCAAAGGCGCAAACATTTCAGGAAACAAGGTCAAAATGTCAATCTTCATCATCTAAACCTTCCATCAATTCAACCAGCACACGCTTATTGGAAACGTCTACCTCAAGAACCACAGACGGAATATAGGGCAGGAGTAAATCCCGTTTTTCGTTACGCTTAACAACCCAAACATCATTAGCCCCTGGCTGTAAAATTTCTTTGATATGACCAATCAAATGATCCTTTTCATAAACAGCCATGCCAATAATTTGATGATAATAAAATTCGCCTTCTTGCAAATCGCCTTGATTATCTTTAGAAACTTTTAATCTGTAGCCCTTATATTTTTCAACAGTATTAATGTGGTTCATATCTTTGAATTTGATAATCTCAAAATTCTTTTGTTTCCGGTGACTAACAATAACGACGTCTTTTACAAATCGCTCTTTCTCATCAAATAAAGCCAATTGAGACCCCTTTTTAAACCGCTCCTCAGCAAAATCACTGACAGATAAAACACGCATTTCACCTTGTAAGCCTTGGGTATTCACAATTTTCCCAACGTTAAAATATTCCATGATTACTCCTAATTATAAACCTTTATCTCTTGGTACAATAGTGACTTCGTTTAATTTTTAAATTAAGCTCAAAACCAAGAAACCACCCCTCTTAAATTCAAATCACCTATTATTCTAACATGTTATGGTCTATTTTGCACCCAATACTCGTCTTTTATCACGCCGTACGCACGAAGAAATTCTCTTATCAAAAAAATAATGAAAACGGCAAAAGGCTATCGCATGTTTAAATTGTCATTCAATTATGAATATATAAAATTGCCAAAATAGTTTTCTTCCTAAAATGTTAACTAGAAAACGATGCTTTCTGAAAAGTCAAAGGGTTTTTCTGCATTTCAGAACATAATTTCTCCTTTTCAGAAAAATCATGATTGTTTTTTCTACATGCGTTTGTCGTGGTCTTTTATGGTTTAACTAGTTCAGGTTTTTACGATAGAAAAGATCTGTTCAATGAAATCTACAGAGACTATAATAGTCAACTAAGGGACGTTACAACGAAACGTCTTTTTAGCAAACAAGAACAAGGAGGAGCTTCAGTATCATAAAAGATTTATAAGTTAACGCTACTTCTAAGGATTTTAACAATAACCAGTTCATTTTTGACAATTTGAACTTTGTCTTTGACGACCTTGAAGCCAACATAACTCTGTTCCTTACAGTCAGATCAAAGATTTCAATAAACGAATCTGTCTTAAAAAATTCAGTAAGATATTACCATTTCTCATTCTGGTAAAAGAAATTTATAATACTTCTCATACCCTTATGAAAATTTAAGAGTGAATCCCTGTGATTACATCCATCACAGAATAGAGATAAACGCATTACTCAATTCAAAGACTATGACCATACGAAATTTCAAAAGGCATGACTCCTACGGAATACAGGGAATCATACCTTTTAACCAACACTCTTTTTTTATTGTCCATTTTAATTAGGGCTTCTTAAATCTTAAGCTTCACTTATTTGAATATCTGCCCCTAGAGCTGTTAGCTTAGCAATGATACTGGCATAGCCACGTAAAATGAACTCAACATTGCTAATCTCAGTTTTTCCTTCTGCCATTAAACCTGCAATAACAAGGGCAGCCCCTGCACGCAAGTCAGTCGCCTTAACTTGTGCACCTGTTAATTGACTCGGCCCGCGATAAACAATCTTGCCACTAACTACTGAGATTTCCGCTCCCATACGAGCTAATTCTGGCACATGATTGATACGTTTTTCGTAAATGGTATCAATAATACTACCACGCCCTTGTGCCCTTAACAATAATGGTGTTAAAGGTTGTTGTAAATCCGTTGCAAATCCTGGATAAGGTGATGTTTTAATGGTAACTGCCTTGAGTGCTTCTTGTTTTTCCACAAAAATAGCGTCTTCTTCCACAGTCATGCGGACACCCATTTCTTCTAATTTAGCAATAAAACTTTCTAAATGCTCGTAAAGAACATTGGTTACCTTAATCCCGTTTCCAATGGCTGCCGCTAAAGCGATATAGGTTCCTGCTTCAATACGATCTGGAATAACTTGGTGCCTTGTTCCATGCAATGTTTCAACGCCTTCAATGGTAACCATGTCTGTACCAGCACCACGAATATGGGCTCCCATATTATTTAAAAGAGTTGCCACATCAATGATTTCAGGTTCACGCGCAGCATTTTCAATAACCGTTCGACCATTTGCTTTAGCCGCTGCAATCATGGTATTGATGGTCGCACCAACACTAACGGTATCCATATAAATATGGGCTCCATGGAGCTTTTGACCATTAGTTGACAAGTTCATGTTCTGCCCTTCGTAAGAGACCTTAGCTCCCATAGCTTCAAAAGCTTTTAAATGAAGGTCAATTGGTCTTGGTCCTAAATCACAACCGCCCGGCAAGCCAACAACAGCCTGACCAAAGCGCCCCAAAAGGCTCCCATAAAAATAATAGGAAGCTCTCAAACTATTGATTTTCCCATAAGGCATCGGAATGTCTTGCACTCCTCTTGGATCAATTTCCAAAGTATCCTCATGGTAGTTCACTTTAGCTCCCATCAGTTCTATAATCTCAATCAAACTATCCACATCACTAATAGCAGGAACACCATCTAAGATAACAATATCATCTGCCAAGATAATTGCTGGGATAAGGGCAACAACACTATTTTTTGCTCCTGAGACTGCCACTTCCCCGGATAAGGCTTTTCCGCCATTAATAATAATTTTATGCATACATTCAAAACTTTCTTGTACTAGAATTCAACCTTTTCATTTTATCACAATTCCTATCAACTGACAATTATTGATCTCTTAATTTTCAATCATTTCTTAAAAAAAAACGAGCCGTTTTAGGGAATTATAAAAAAGGTAGAATCCCATGAAACATCAGTCACTCCACCTTCTTCAATTAATTTTATACTATTATGATGATTGTTTCACTACTTCCACTAAGGCTCCAACCTTATCCAAACGTTCCCATGGCAAGTCAATATCTAATCGTCCCATATGCCCATAAGCAGCTGTTTGTTTATAAATTGGGCGTTTTAAGTCAAGCATTTTAATAATACCTGCTGGACGCAAATCAAAAACTTGACGAATAGATGCTTCTAAGATTGCTTCTGAAACTGTTGAGGTGCCAAAAGTATCTACACGAACAGAAATAGGCTGAGCAACTCCAATAGCGTATGCTAGTTGCACTTCCGCCTTGGTAGCAAGACCTGCTGCAACAATTGTTTTAGCAATATAACGTGCCGCATAAGAAGCTGAACGATCAACCTTAGTAGCATCTTTTCCTGAGAAAGCGCCACCGCCATGGCGTGAATAGCCACCATAGGTATCCACAATAATCTTACGTCCAGTCAAACCAGAATCCCCTTGAGGACCACCAATAACAAAACGACCTGTTGGATTGATAAAGAACTTAGTTGCGTTATCCAAATAGTGAGCTGGAATAACTGCCTTGATCACTTTTTCAATCATATCCTGACGGATTTGCTCGTTTGTAACCTCTGGATCATGTTGTGTTGAAATAACAACCGTATCCACACGAACTGGTTTATCGTCTTCATCATACTCAACGGTTACTTGAGACTTGGCGTCTGGGCGTAAGTAACTAATCTCGCCTGACTTACGTAATTGTGCTAAACGGCGCACCAGTTGGTGTGACAAAGAAATTGGTAAAGGCATCAATTCAGGTGTTTCATTAATGGCAAACCCAAACATCAACCCTTGATCACCCGCCCCAATATGGCTAAGGTCATCCGTATCACCCTCTCTGCTTTCAAGGGCCTCATTAACCCCTTGAGCAATGTCGCCAGATTGTTCCACAAGCGATGGGTGAACACCAACAGATTCTGCTGAAAAACCATACTCAGCATTTGTATATCCTATTTCTGCAATGGTATCACGAACCACACGGTTAATATCAACATAAGCTGTCGTTGAAATTTCTCCAAAGACATGGACTGAACCTGTATAAACACAAGTTTCCACAGCCACATGAGCTTCTGGATCTTCTGCTAAAATAGCATCTAAAATAGCATCTGAAATTTGGTCTGCAATCTTATCTGGATGCCCCTCAGATACTGATTCAGACGTGAAAAGTTTACGTTCTGACATAAAAATGTCCCCCCTTTAAAATATTTTTTTGATGATTTTTTATTTGATCACTTACTATACTGACTGATTGATCCCATTCAAGAACTTCTTACCCCCTCATTCTCCTTTAAACAAAAGTATAAGAAAAGATTAAACCTTAACCAGTACATTAAAGATAGCCTACCGTCTTTAACAAATCAAGCAAAAACAGCAATCATCTGCACAATAGAAATGATGATTCTATAAGAAATCACCTGTTATAGAGAGTTACAAAGCACTGCCCTAACCAACTCAACATTTTAACCATCATCGGCTAAATCATCTGGAAACACGATCTTATCATCCATTCTTGTACCTAAAATGTAGGTCGATAAACAAGGGATGATTCAAAACGTTTGGCTTAAGACATCTTATCGGGACTCAATAACCAATATATTATAACATGTTTTAGCATTTTCCGAGTAATTCTTTTGACTTATTCTAATAAAAATAGCCAGTCCAGTTGTAAAGAAAGTGAAAACTCCTAAAATAATAAAACTGTACAAAATATCGGCTTTTACCCCATTGATTTCATACAGTTTTTATATTAATGTGATTCTAGTAACCTTAGATGAAATATTCTACTCAATCACTTTTTAAACTTAGATACAGTCAGTAATTAGCAGCTGAGAAAGACACACTTTAACCATTCAAATCAATTAATGAGCATGTCCATCATGACTATGGTTTTCTTTTTCTGACTGTTCAACATCATGCTTTTGCTCTTGAGTTTCTGAATCTTTCTTAGCATTATTATCAGCCTTACCAGTCGTAGCAGCTTTTTCTTCTGCTGTTCCATTACCTACTATAGAACCTCCTTGAACGGCTGGGAAGTTTTTTGCAATGGTTTCTGGAATCCCTTGATCATTTACTTTAAGATCTGTTAATGGAATATGATTATGGCTAACATCAAGACTTGTAATGGTTTTATTCGGTTCTGAAAGCGCCACATCTGTTAATTGATTCTTCGATGCACTTAGGGTATCAAGAGCTGTAAAGTTATTAACACCTTCTAATGAAGTCAACTGATTCCCTGTCACATTCAAGAAAGTTAATGACCCCTGCTTGTCTTTGAGAACAAGGGTTTTAATCTGATTTCCTTGTGCTTCAAGCCTACCAATCACCTTGCTTGCTTCCACCCCATCAAGAGATCCCAAATTAGCGTGATTAATGGCAAGAGTAGACACATTTGGATTATCCTTCAAGAATGCTAAGTTATTAACATTCGTACCGTTAAGCATAAGCGTCTCTAGTTTTGGTGCTTTTAGAGTAGATAGGTCTACATTTTTATTGCGTGATAAATCCACTACAGTCAACGTCTCGCGATAAGAAATTGGACTGAGATCTGTGATTTGATTATTATCAACGTGCAATTCTTGCAACTTGGTTAAGGATGATAACGGTGTCAAATCTGAAATGGCATTGTTACTTAACACCAAGAATTTAAGGTTCGGTAACTGGGCAAGCGGGCTAATGTCTGTAATACCATTATCAGCTGCTGCCACTAAACTTAACCGTTTGTACTTGCTCAAGAAACTAATGTCTTTAATATTATTTTGAGAAATATCAATACTTTCTAAGTGAGGCATATAATCCAAAAAGCTATAGTCTGTAATACCTGTTCTAGTCATCAACAGTTGTTTCAATTTTTTAAATTGTAAAACTGGTGAAATATCTTTAATTGGAGTAAATCCAATGCCTAAAATTTCAAGGTTAGGCAACATAGAAAGACCATAACGTTCAAGCGGATTTGCCCGGCTTCCCAAATCAATTTTAGTAACCGTTGCCAACCAATCTTTCATCTTCTCGGGATTCGTCTCATTTGATGGAAATGGTGTTGGCGCATCGTGGGTACGTACAATATCCAAAATAACCTCATCATCAAATCCTAAAGCTTTTAAGGTAGCCATTCCAACCTTGTGCTTCTCTAATTCTCGAGCATGTTCAATGGCATGTGGATCTGGGATGTCTTTACCAATTTCAATATCAGATAACATTAAAACGTGGGCATGATCGTGGTGAGGGTATTCCAAACCAAGTCTACCATCCTGTGTTTTGACACGCTTAATCACTGATGGATCAAGACCCAATTTACTTGCTAAATAAGCTAATTTTTCTTGGTATTCTTTTTCAAGATCCGCTTGTTCCGCCTCAGTTGGTTTTGCTGGTTTTTGGGATTTAGTGGATGGATCATATTGATCCGCAAGATGTGCCCAACCTCCTTGTCGAAGGTCTGTAAATGAAATAGGGTGCAAATGCCCATCATGATTGACTAAAATACTATCTTTCGTCACACCAACAATGCCTTGACCAGTGAATTTAAAACCATCTGATGTGGGAAAATGCAACCCGGGAATACCTCTTGTTGTTGCAGTAGATATTGGACCTGTCGTCTGCGGAAGATGTGTTGCAACTTGCTTTGCTTGTTCCTGTACACGACCTGATAAGCTTGATTTTAAAATATAGTGGAAATGATCCCCATGACGAACCGTATACCCCAAGGCATCCTCAGCCACAATATCAGCCGGGTTAAATTCATAATGGTGATGTGGGTCAGTCGCCTTAACAGAAGATTTCTCAGATGCGACTAACTTTGCTCCCTCTGGCTTGGTTAATTTTGCCCCATTTGGAATTAAATACTCAAATGAACTTCCTTTTAAGTCAGCATAAAAAATAAAATGCGAATGTCCATTATGATCAACAATAATCCCTTGAGCCGTCTTTGATAAAATTTTTGACTCTTTGGTTAAGATAAAGCCATCATCTGTTGGAAAATCAATTCCAGCGACACCTTTACGCGCTTTTTTACTATTTCGAGCTTTTTTAGCCGTTTTTTGTTTCTTTGAGTTAGCTTTTTTGCTCACTTGTTTTGTTTTAGGCTGATTCGTTTGCTGCTTTTTTGCCGTCTGACAGGCTGTTAAGGTCAAGTTACACAACAAAACCAATCCTGCTAAAACCAATAATTGTTTACGCTTCATTTACCCCTCCGTAAGTTAACCAGTTAATTATGATGTTAACTAGTTAATTATATCAAAAAAGATTTATTTTGCAATATATTTTTCGTTTTTGATTTTCCTTAGAAACTCAGCTACTAGAAAGCTCTTTTTCCATAATAAATTCCATCCAATTGTCTTTTTACTTGAAATCTAAAGCTTTTAGACTATACTAGAATTATGAAAACATCTGATAAAATCTACCAATTATTAACACAGACCACTGACTTTGTTAGTGGCGAATATTTAGCAGAACAGCTCAATCTGTCTCGCACATCCGTTTGGAAGTCAATCAAAAGTTTAGAAAATCAAGGCGTTCAGATCAAATCCTTAAAGCACAAAGGTTACCGTATTGTTCAAGGGGATATTTTATTGCCAAATATTATTAGTCAAGAACTTGATATACCGGTTAGTTACAATACGCAAAGTCAATCCACTCAGCTAGATGCCAAACAGGGCATTGATTCTCAAAATAGTGCTCCTAGACTTTATCTAGCTCCCAACCAATACGCAGCCAAAGGGCGTTTAAATAGATCATTTTTTGCAGCTAATCACGGTGGCATCTATATGTCTTTGCATCTCAAACCCAATACCCCTTATACTGACATGCCACCTTATACCATGATGGTTGCTTCTAGCATCGTCAAAGCTATTTCAAGATTAACGGGCATTGATACTAACATCAAGTGGGTCAACGATATTTACCTTGGGAAACACAAAATCGCCGGTATTTTAACAGAAGCCATTACATCTGTTGAAACAGGTTTAATTACAGATGTCATTATTGGGGTTGGCTTAAACTTTTTTGTAACCGATTTTCCAGATGACATTGCCATGAAAGCTGGCTCTCTCTTTATATCAACACCTACCATCACTCGTAATGATCTCATCATTGATATTTGGAAACTTTTTTTATCTATATCAATCAAAGACCATATAAAAATTTACAAAGAAAAATCACTTGTTCTTAATAAACAAGTGACCTTCTTAGAAAATAACCACAAAAAACAAGCGACTGCCATTGACTTAACAGACCAAGGTCACCTCATCGTTCAGCTTGAAAATAATGACCTCCAAACACTTAGAAGTGGGGAAATTAGTCTTTCTTCTTGGGAAAACTAGTTGTTTCCATAATTGTTTTAGTCAATTTGTTAATGGCACGTGCCCTTGTTAAATCTCTAAAAAGTAACAGACCCCAAAATAAGGCAAATACATAATCACCAGAAAGCAATAAATCATTGAAAAAATAAGTTTCAAAGGCGCAAACAAAGGCCATAAAAAGAAATTGTCGAATCGTCATAGTGTTATTATAGCACACCTCCCCCAGCAGTCCAAATTTAAGGGGAATAAGTTGCACAAGTTGATTCCTGCATTTTTATTGGGTTTATTGAACTTACATCTAGTTTAGCAAGCTTTTAGTAGGGGAAGGATTTAATCCTGCTGGGTAATTTCATCTGAAATTGTTTGATCACAGCATAATACCAATAACGGCATGTATTTAAAGTTTTCGCTTGATCTGCGTGACCTAATCATCTGGAAACATATAGAATTTTTCAAAACATTCATGAGATAAGAAGCGTGAACAGGCAACACTTCTCTATACAATTTTTATAAATTGTTCGTGTGAGATAAGTCTCAGTGATAAGGGCATCTGATAGTTACTAGAAGTCATCACTAAACTGACGGCGCTGTCTTTTAGTCAATAGGATTTCTCCCATAGTTACGAGTAGTCTGGAACGCTTTATAAATTCTGTCTACTTTGTGTAACTGATCCAGTTTATCCTTTAGGTCGGAATGCACCTTTTTTAGTATTCACTTTTAAAATATGCTCTGCAATTAAATTGAGTACTTCTGGATTTTGTGGTAAGTCTGAATGCTCTGCATCATCACCTGAGACTGTAACCTGTGTATAGTGTGCGACTTGATTTTGATAGATATACTTTCCTAACTCAACACTGGAAATCGGTACAATATAATCACCATCATATGTTTGTGTCCCAGCAATATTATACATGGTTAACGTATTAGGTAAAGCTTTATTATTCGCAATCAAATCTTTTAACATCTCTGTTTGGTGAGAGGTATCTGTTACTTCAAAGTTATAAGGAGTTCCTATTGTCATCAAGGTTTTGATATTTAGAGAAGATGAACTATAATATTTTTCTAAATAAACTGTCCAATCAAGCCCACCATTTGAATGACCAATAGCATTGAAATTTCTAAAATGATATTTTTCTTGTAAATCATTTAATGCCTTAGATAACCATTTTGCCTGTTTTTTAATAGTTGCATAGCTATCTGTATTATTTTGAAAAGCAATGACAATATAAGGATGATTATCACCTGATTGTAATTGACCGGTATACTTGATACTACCGTCAGTTTGGACTGTTAATTTCAAAAGACTATGTTTACTTCCCATTTGATTTAAGGAATTAATAGTGCTATTAAACCGTTCTTGAGTTGCACTTGATCCTGGTACCATAATAGTTGGCACCATTCTTGATTGAAATATTCTTTGATTTGTTTTAGTAGAACTAATGACATGATTTCTCCCCACTACTGCCATAAAAACAAATCCTATTAAAACAGATAGAGCAAGACAATAATTAAGCCACTTTTTGATCATTATTTTCTCCTCTAACAATTTTTTTAACAAATGGGTAATAAATACACGTTGAAATAATCATGATGATGAAAATAACTATGAAATATCGCCAATCACCATTAGAAGCTAAAAAGCCAAACAATAGATTTGGTGTCCCTCCAGGGACATTATAAATAGCAGGATTTAGCCATCCCAAATATAAGACAAGTGCTCCAATCAACTCTGCGGTAATAGTTGATAGAACCATGGGTATCAACAATAATGGTTGAAAAATAATAGGAAACCCCATAACAAGAGGTAGAGGTTGATCAAATAATAAAGGAATAAAAGATAAGGATAAAAAGTGCTTTGCTAAGTGATTAGGATTTTTTTGTAAACAAATATAGATAGCAAATCCTAATGCTAAAAGCAATCCAACTCCGCCAAAGAGTGCAAATGAAGATTGAACAGTATACAAATTAAAAAGATGTGGGATTTTTGCAGTTGCGCTTTTTAATACCGTATTTAAATTTGCACTGACTGATGGTAATGAAGAATCTGGCCAAATCAAGAAGCTAGGATTTGGGAAACCAAAAATGAAAATGATAATAGCAACAATAGACCAAATTAGGACACTGTATAATTGTACTGGTCCACTTCCTATCAAACTGTATAATAATCCTTGCCAAGAAAAATTAGGATCAATATTTGGAACTTTATTTGCCCAAGTATTAAAAGAAGTTGCTACATAAGTAAGGGTAACAATTGGGATCCAGACCAACATTGGAAATTTACATTCCCATTTTCGAACAATGTGACTGAAAAAGGCAAATAAAAAAGTAAATAAAATAAGCAAGATCCAAAAAGGTTGTGCCACAAACCTATTATCAATAATAAGGTTAGAACTTCCCAAAATAAACCACACTGTTAAAAAGAGAAATAAACTCGATAATAAAGGGCTTTCAACTTTTTCTTCTAAAAGTTCTTTCAACAAATAGGCTGCAAAAAGCCCCACAATTAGTCCTAATACTAAATTATTAAAATTAATGAGACGACTTGAAATGTAAGCAATGTAAGTATTTTTGAAAAGTTTTAAGCCCATGGTTTCAGAAAAAAAACTATGTGGTGCTAAAAATAACGAATGGATAATGGTCACAAACGAGTAGATTAGCCCCAATGGAAAAAAACGTCTCATGCTTTTATAAATAGCCATTTTAACATAATTAATTCTAAATTTCATTTTCAATTCCTCAAGATGATAAAGGTAGTTTTATTATAACAATATTCTTCAATTGAAAGCTTAAACCAATGATAGGACATTGTTTAAATGTCCCGACTGGCAAAATCTGTTTCCCATTTTACTAATTATTGAAAATTTATAATCTGAATAATTGAGATGACAAATGACTTTTTCTTGATTGACACGAAACATCACCTTAGATGTATCAACAGCATCTCCTATATAAAAATAGTGATTTCCTGATTTTGAATCAGATAAATTTGTCAACAAACCTTGAATTAACTTCGCTTGTTTTTCAATGTTAGTATAAAAAACAGGACCAAAGTCACCTGTTGTCATAATAACTGATTCAATCCGGATATGACTATCTTGTCCAAACTCATCTTTTGATTTTATTTTCATGAGGGTCTTCTTCCTATTAAGATTATCTTATTATAGCATGGCTTATCAAAAACACACTAAGATTAGGAGTGAAAAGATTTGCGACAAACGAAAATGGCAATCGTAAACGACTTCGACCAAGCCAGAGACAATACCTTGCCTCATTACGCATAACAAACTGTACAGCTACAATTTAACCAAAAGTCAGTCAAGTTTGACTATGCTCTCTATCATTTTAACACCTTATGAAAAAGTTGCTAGATAAGGTGTTGTTTTCGTGGACACTTTTTTGCCAAATAGCGATGGAAAACTCAGATATTACAACAAAAAAATCACCCTCTGACTTTCTAATCAGTCAAAGAATGATAGACAATATACTAGCCTACCCGAAGTCTATCTTTGGTCCTAATTGGCACAATAATTTCCGTTACAAACTCGGTTTCATTCTGGGTCACCCAGTAGTCAATAACATGGCGTTCATAGCATTCTTGCTTCAGCTCATAATGATTTTCATCTGCAAACTGAATCATACTTTGATAGGTTTCACCAATATCATTGAGGGAACCTATATGGTAGCAACTCAATGCCATAAATCCCCCAAATGTTCCAAAATCTGCTGATTCTGGAAAAACATGCTGAAGGATTGTAGAGGATTGAATCTCACCTGTCATTTTTTTCACATAGGAGTCATACTTTAAAATCACAGGACCGGATACTTCTAACTTCTTTTCTTCCAAAAATTTTGTCCACTCAAGATTGATAATAGACTCCTTGTAACAATACTTATAGGGTTGCTCCACATGATAATAGGATGATTCTTCTTGGTAATATTTTAAACTAATAGTCGGTCCCTTGATTGTCGTTAAATTGTTTTGTAGACAAATTTCACCTTCAATGATTAATTGTAGCCAGTCATCAATCGATGTCATGGATACCAGTAATTGTTGCCGTTCCGCTTCTAATTCATTGCGTCTTTGCTGTAGATATTTGTAATGATTGGAACAACCATTAAAGGAAATCAACTCTTTAATTCTTTTCAAACTAAGACCAATCTGTTGGTAATACTTGATCATCGGAATCAAGAGTAAGGTGGTCTTATCATAGTAGCGATAATTGGTATCCTCTGAGACGTACTTGGGGAGGATGAGCCCCAGACTTTCATAATAGCGCAATGTCTTAGCTGAGACGCCACTCATACTAGCTGCTTTCCCAATGGGAAACAAACCTTCTTCTACCATGCTTCTCCTCTTTCTACAACTATTTTATCATTTAGTTGATGTCTTACTATACAGTAAAATTGTAAACCTTTCCATAGTTGTAATGTCAAGTATTTTTTGAACTAGTATATGAATAAATTCTCTTTTCTTTTTGCTTATAAAACCCTCTATTAGCACTGTTTTGACATTTTAGACATCGTTATAAAATATAATTTTCTATCAATTTAATCTACATTGAAAATCCGAACTTTTCCCTTAGTGGAATGTTTTGTTTTTTATAATTATTGTATTTAAAAATACTTTTTTACCTTTTCCAAACAAGCCTTGTGACTGATACAGGAAAAGGATTTTCTCCCTTGAAGAGGAAAAACCTTTTTCATCTTAGAATTCTAAATCCTTCAAAATCGCCTGAAATCCATCTTCAACGTCTACTGCAATGAATTCTTGCTTACGATTAATTTTCTTTTCTTGATGTCTATTGATTGTCTCTAGATCACCGGACAGGGTTGCATACTGTTCAAAACGACGTTTTGCCTGAGCAACTGCCTGTTCAAATAATTTCTCTACCTCAGTGGGATTAGCTTGCCTTAGGTCTGAAAATCGCTCTTGTTTCAGCATAAACTGAACCATTTGGCTAAAATCTGGTTGTTTAAAGTCAAGCAGCATAGGGTTCTTTCCTTGTTCTACTAATAATGGATTGTAGCGGTAAAGAGACCAGTAACCACTCTCTACTGCTTCTCTAGCTTCGGTCAGTGTCTGACTCATTCCACCTTGTAAACCATGCGTAATACACGGAACATAGGCAATGACGATCGACGGACCTGGGTAGTTTTCTGCCTCTTCAAATGCCTTGATAACTTGTTCTGGATTCGCTCCACTAGCAACTTGAGCAACGTAGACATTGCCATAGGTAATCGCCATCATGCCCAAATCCTTTTTAGCACTGCGATTTCCATCTACTGAAAAATTTGTAATCGCAGAAGTCGGAGTTCCTTTTGATAAATGACCACCTGTATTGGAATAGACTTCATTGTCTAAAACAAGAATGTTCACATCGGCTCCACTAGCAATGACATGATCTAAGCCACCATAACCGATATCATAGGCCCAGCCATCTCCTCCAATAATCCATTGACAAGGTTTAACAAACAAGTCACGCTTATCATACAATTCTTGAAAAATACTCTGCTCCTCACGGACTTCATTTAGCAGACTGGAGAGTTTGCTAGCACGTGCGCGCGAACCACATCCTTCATCCATATGCGCTATCCAATCTTCGATGAGCAATGACAGTTCTACATTCGCTATTTTTTTAGCTTCTTGCATAATAGGAATCAAGGATTTTCGGCGAACCTCATTAGAGACGACCATGCCATAACCAAATTCTGCTGCGTCTTCTAGGAGAGAATTGCTCCAAGCTGGTCCTTGACCGTGGCAATTTTTGCTATAAGGACTAGTTGGAATCATACCTCCCCAAATCGAAGAACAACCTGTCGCATTGGCTATCAGCATACGATCTCCAAATAATTGAGTCAATAGTTTAACATAGGATGTCTCACCACAACCCGCACAAGCACCTGAGAATTCTAACAGTGGGCGTTCAAATTGGGTATGCGCAACTGTTCCTGATTTGGCTGGATTTTCCTTGATACATAATGTTTGTGAGAAAGCCCAATTGACCGTTTCTTGACTAATTTCTTCTTGAGCAAGCTGATTGAGTGGCAGCATTTTTAAGGCCTTACCTGTCTTTGGACAAGCATTCACACAAAGACCACAACCTGTGCAATTTTCTACAGATACCTGAATGCGGTAGTACATGCCATCTTTACCTTTGAAATCCATGACACGATAGCCTTCTGGGGCTACTTGCAACTCATCTTCTTCTGCTAAAAATGGACGAATGGCAGCGTGAGGACAAACAAAGGAACAGCGATTGCATTGCACACAATGATTTTCATCCCATATTGGGATCTCCCATGCTATATTTCGCTTTTCTTGTGGAGCTAGTCCCAGTGGCATATCTCCTGCTGCCATGCCATTATCTATTAAGGATCCAACTGCTAAGTGCTCCCCTTTCAAACAATTCACTGGCATTTGGATTTGACAAGAAAATTGGTTCAAATCTCTTCGAAGAATTTGCTTACTGTCTGATAAATCCCCCCACTCTTTGGCTACAAGGACTTTCTGAACAGCGCCAATCGAACGATGAATGGCATTTAAGTATTTCTCCATTTTTTCTGGTGACTTTAGGCCGTAGCTAGTCTGCATTTCTGCTTCTAACACTTGTCGACTAGCGGGAAGTAGCTGCAAAATTTCAAAAAAAGCTACTTCAAGACAAAGGCTGGTCCTTGGAAAAATATCAGCTTCCTGTGCTATTTGAAAGGCATCTATGATGTAAAACTGAATGTGATTTTCGGCTAGATACCGTTTCATATCATTGGGTAACTTACGGCAAACGTCGTCCACATCATCCGGTGTATTAAGCAGAAAAATTCCGCCTTTTTTCAATCCCTTGAGCAGGTCATATTTTCTCAAATAAGCTGGAGTTGAAACAGCGACAAAGTCTGTCGTTTGTACAGAGTAACTAGACTTGATGGTTTCTTTTCCAAAGCGTAATTGAGAAATGGTTAATCCTCGTTGCTTACGAGAATCATAATAAAAATAGCCTTGAATGTTCCTCTCAGTGTGATCCCCAAGTAATTTTATGATGGACTTACTAGTACCTACAGTACCATCTCCGCCCATTCCCCAAAACTTTGCCTGATAGGTATCTGATGGGGTCAAATCTAGTTTTTCTCCTACTGTCAAAGACAGATGGGTGACGTCGTCTTCGATCCCAACCGTGAACTGTTTTTTAGGTTCTACCTTTAGCAACTCATCAAAAACAGCTACTATCTGCTCTGGGCTAGTGTCTTTTGAACCAATCCCATAGCGTCCCCCGATGATTTTAGGGTGAAGGGAGCTTTCATAAAAAGTAGCCTGTACATCCAATAAGAGCGGTTCACCGATCGAACCTGGTTCTTTTGTCCGATCTAAGACAGCTATCGAAGTAACGGTTGCTGGAATGACTTCCAGAAGTCTTTCGGATGGGAAGGGACGATACAAGTAAATTTGGATAAAGCCAACCTTTCTACCAGACTGATTCAAATAATCAACTGTCTGTTCAATGGTTTGGGATACAGACCCCATGGCAATGAGGATATGCTCGGCTTGTAGATGTCCGTAATAGTTCACTACATCATAATGAGTGCCTTGAAGCTGATTGATTTTATCCATATACTTTTTGACAACATAGGGAGTGACTTGGTAATGACGGTTGACTGTTTCTCGTTGTTGAAAGAAGGTATCTGGTCCTTGGTTAGTTCCTGAGACTGTTGGATGATTTGGATTCATCGCACGTGAGCGAAAGGTTTCAAGCGCATCTTGAGCAATGAGATTCTTTAAATCATCATCATCTAACACGTTAATTTTTTGCAATTCGTGACTCGTACGAAATCCATCAAAAAAACTCAGGAAAGGAAGACTAATTTCAAGGCTAGCTAAATGGGCTACTGCTGATAAATCCATCACTTCCTGGACAGTACTTTCTGCAAGCATGACAAAGCCCGATTGGCGGACAGCCATTACATCACTATGGTCTCCATAAATGCTGAGTGCATTCGTAGAAATAGAACGAGCTGCAACATGAAAAACTGTTGGTAACAATTCGCCAGCAATCTTGTACATGTTTGGAAGCATGAGTAAAAGACCTTGTGAAGAGGTAAAGGTGGTTGTCAAGGCTCCTGTTTTGAGAGAGCCATGTACAAAGCCAGCTACACCTGCTTCTGATTGCATTTCAACAACTCTCAGAGATTGACCAAAAATATTTTTTCGCCCTTGGCTTTGCCAAATATCGACACTTTCTCCCATTGTTGAACTTGGCGTAATGGGATAAACTCCTGCAACCTCACTAAATGCATATGCCATATGAGCTGCTGCTGTATTCCCATCCATAATTGCCTGATGTGCCATAGCCTTCTCCCTATCTTTTACAATCCACTAACCTTAGATAAAACGCCCACCCTCTTACTCAGGATAGGCGTTTACTCTCATTTCAATCGTTGTCGTATTAGTTGTGTTTTGGTAAAATGGTTTCCACTTCGCTATGCGGACGTGGAATAACGTGAACTGAAATCAATTCACCTACACGTTGCGCTGCAGCTGCACCGGCATCTGTGGCTGCCTTGACCGCACCAACATCACCACGAACCATGACCGTTACCAAGCCACCACCAACATGTTCTTTACCAAGCAAGGTTACATTGGCTGCTTTAACCATGGCATCAGCCGCTTCAACAGAGCCAATCAAGCCTTTTGTTTCAATCATTCCTAGTGCTTCTGATTGCATGATATCTACCTACTTTCTGATTATTTGTGAGCTAAAATACTTTCCACTTCGCTATGCGGACGTGGAATAACGTGAACTGAAATCAATTCGCCTACACGTTGGGCAGCCGCCGCACCGGCATCTGTGGCTGCCTTGACCGCACCGACATCACCACGGACCATGACGGTTACTAAACCGCCGCCGACATATTCTTTGCCGATGAGAGTGACATTGGCTGCCTTGACCATGGCATCAGCCGCTTCAATAGAGCCAATCAAGCCTTTTGTTTCAACCATTCCTAGTGCTTCTGATTGCATAATATCTACCTACCTTTTACTTTATTAATTTTAGTTTGTTTTTTGCCGATACACCCAAGGTATTGGCTTCTTCTGTGTCCAAATGACACTCTAAGCTAAAACTCTCATGAACACGAATAGTCACATTTTTTAGGATACCTCCACGTTCTCCTAGACATTCAAGCGAGACTTCTTGACCGTCTCTCACACCAAATTCTCTAGCGTCTAAGGGAGACATGTGAATATGTCTCTTTGCAACAATGCAGCCCTTAGTTAGTTGCACAGAGCCTTTTGGACCAATCAAGGTACAACCTGGTGAGCCAACCAAATCTCCTGACAGGCGAAGTGGTGCTTTAATGCCTAGTTTAAAGCAATCGGATACGGTCAACTCAACCTGACTGTGAGAACGAACGGGACCTAAAATACGGACTTTTTCTAATATTCCTTTTGGACCAGCAACAAAGAGACATTCTTGTACAGCAAATTGACCTGTCTGGGAGAGATCCTTGAGTTTCTGAAACTCATAACCTGGACCAAATAAGGTATCCGCGTCTGTCTGAGACAAATGAATATGATGATTTGAAACGCCTAGTGGAATGACAAAGTCCTCTACATCTAGTTTTGTCGGTTGAGGAGCAAGAGACTTCACTTCCTCTACAGCTACAGCTCGTCCTCCTAGTTGATCAATTACCCGATAAAATAGGTCTTCTAATTCTTCCATCAAATCACCTCCTATTTTTGCCTGAGCGCAGATAATATTTCACGAACAAGTACTTCGTTATCAACTCCAGTTGTAGTCGTTGCGACTTCTTGGTGTGGACTTTCTTTTTGTTGATGCTCAAATGTTTCTTGGATAGATTGTGGTGTTTGCTTCAATATATCACAATTTTTAGGCGGTTCTTGATCTTGATTAACATGGACACTTGGTGAACAAACAGCATCTGGTTTTATTTCTGTTGGCAGAGCCAATTTGGGTAAAGATTGAAAAACATCATCTTCTATCAAAGTTGCGACGTCCTTCACACCGTAAGCTACTATCTTAATATTCACCAAATGTTTTGGAGAAAGATTTTCAGATACAGAACTTCCGCCACCTGTGCCACATCCTAGTGTAAATGAAACGGGTAGACCCGTTGAAATACCTGTCCCTCCTTGGCTACCACCCGTATTGATCAAAATACGAGAAGCTGGTTTTGAGGAGAAGCGTAAAATCATATCTGGATCTTCGGTGTGCATACTCATGGTGTGCCCAATACCATTTTGCAAGAGTCGAATACTAAGCGCACAGGCTTCTTCCCAATTTTTAACAATGTAAAAACCAATAACAGTTGTCAATTTTTCAAAGGAAAGTGGGTTCCCTTGACCAACACCAGCCTGTGGTCCTACTAATATTTTTGTATCCTTGGGTACAATAATGCCTGCTGCCTCTGCAATTTCTGTGGCTGCGCGACCTACAAACTTGGGATTCATTGCTGGATTGCATCCATTTGAATTGCCACGGAAGAGTAAGTTACAAACCTTTTCCGTTTCCTCCTCGCTCATCATGTAGCAACCTTGTTTACTCAATTCACGAATGACCTCATCCTTATTAACCTCTTCACAAATAATGGATTGTTCTGAAGCACAGATGGTTCCATTGTCAAATGTTTTTGAAGCCACGATAGCCCGTACTGCTTTTTCTACGTTTGCTGTGCGTTCAATGTAGGCTGGTGAATTTCCTGCACCAACACCAATAGCAGGTTTTCCACAACTATAGGCTGCTTTGACCATGCCGGGTCCGCCCGTTGCGATAATCATTGATACCTCTTTGGCATTCATCAATTCATTTGTTGCTGCCAAGGATGGATTGGAAACAGAACCTACAATATGTTCTGGTGCACCTGCTTCAATTGCTGCTTTATGCACAATCTCTACCGCCGCATTGCTACAACGTTTAGCAGATGGATGCGGTGCAAATACGATGGCATTTCGTGATTTGATAGCAATCATTGCTTTAAAAATCACGGTTGAAGTTGGATTAGTAGAAGGGGTAATTCCAAGCAAGAGCCCCATTGGCTCTGCAACACTGAATACTTTGTTCTTTTCATCAAAATCATGGATCCCAGCTGTTTTCATATCCTTAATTTCTTGATAGAGCAAATAAGATGCTGCATAATTTTTATAGGCTTTATCGTTTACCTTACCAAAACCTGTTTCTTCAACTGCCATATCAGCAAGATAATAAGCGTTGACTCCTACTGCTTTTACGATATTTCTTAATATGATATCAATTTGTTCATCTGAGAATGTCGCTATTACATTAGCGGCTTGTTTCCCCTTTCTTACAAGATCTCGTGCTTCTTGAATTGAACAAAGATCAACGTCTAGTGTCTTCATCATCCGACCCCCGAAATTCTCCTTTATTTTTTCTGTTTATGCTGCGCTTTAAAATCTTCTAAGAGAAGAGCAATCATTTCGCGTCTCACTAGAATTTTTAGATCGTCTTCATCTATATCTAGGTGTGAATTAGCTGAAATAAGGCCACGCAATTCGGACGCTTTTGTCCTGTCCAATTTGTGTTTATATTGCTTAAAGGTCATTCTTTCATCTGCTTGTTCAACTGGTGCGACCGTCTCAAACTCTCTTATTTCTGGTGAAACGGCAACTGGTTGTTCCATACCAACTGCTTCTTCTGTTACAATTTCTAAAGCTGCTGCAACTGGGTGGTGGAGTTCTGCTAATTGGTCATCCGGTCGTGGAATAACATGAACCCCCTGAAGATGATTTTCACCGAGACGACGAACAGCCTCAGCTCCAGCATCAACGGCTGTTTTAACGGCCCCAACATCACCCGTTATACTAATGTAGTATAGACCACCACTCACTTTTTCGGTCCCTAAGAGCGAAACATCTGCACATTTTAGCATGACATCTACCGCTTCCACAGAACCGATAAACCCGTAGGTTTCAATCATTCCTAAAGCCTTCATATGGGAGACCTCTCACTACATTAAATCAGCCCAGTTTGAAGGATAGGTGGTATAGAAAATTTTGGCATTATCTGGTGAACCCCAAATAACATCTGAACCAGATGGAACGAACAAGACATCTCCAGCCCGACCAACATAGGTTTGACCATCAATTTCAATCGAAACTGTTCCTGAAATGACATAGTCTATTTCTTCATATGGCAGTTTCCAAGCGAAATTAGAATGATCAATAGTCAAGAAACCTGCACTCATTTTTGATTCATGTTGGCTAACTAACTCCTGAAAACCAACTTTAGCATCTGGCGTACCTGTATCAAAATCATCCATACGAACAGTACCACCTTTTACCACCTTTAAGCCATTTGTATGAGAAACACACCGATAAGGTGGCGTTTCCTTATTAGGCTCACTGTCGCCAGTCAATAACATGTTTTTCAATAAGGTCAATAATTCGTCAGAAGTAATCCCATCCAGTCCTTTTTCTGTAGACACCTGTGATTGACACCGTACTTTTTTTCCTTCTTCAAAACAAATGCCATGTTTCTTTGCTTCATCACGCGCAGCTGGTGTGACGATTGTCCCTGGTTCTAGGTAACAAGTAGTCTTTCCAGCTTGGTGGCAATTCAACACATCTTTTGCTGTAATTAATTTTGCCATGTTTTCTCCTTTTTTAAGTTACGAAAAACGTTCTATTTTTCCATTTTGCTTTTTGACTTGGTCATAGTTTTCATCAATTATGCCGATAACAGCAGCATCAACAGGCATCTGGTCATCCCCCATCATCCGGCGAGCTGCAGATCCAGTCGCAACGATAACACGCTCACCAATACCTGCTCCAATCATATCTACAACCACAAGAAGTTCACCTACTCTACTTCCACCTTTCACTTCGGCGAGTAGAAATTTTACACCATTCAGTGCCTCAGACTTCCTTGTTGCCCAAATTGTATCGACTAATTCTGCAACTAACATATCGCCCTCTTTTCTAATAGATAATGTCCTGACTACAATTCATCGCAATGCCAATTGGTGTCACAAACATTGGATTTTTCGGTTTGATGGTTTTGATTTTAGTTTCCTTTTCAATGATTGTCTCGATTCCTGGCAAACAGCTTGTGCCACCTACCAGATAAATCACATCAACATCCATCCCCTCCAGGCTCCGTTTGATAATAGAGGCTACCTTTTCAATGACAGGTTTCAACACACTAAGCAACTCTTTGTGGTGCTTTGGATCTCGTTTGTAAGCATCTGCTTCATCAAAGCCAAGTTTGTAAGCTCCCGCAACGACAAGTGAAAAATGAGTTCCACCAGTCGCTTCATCAACTGACTTCATCACTTTTCCATCTTTCAAGATTGAAATCCCTGTCGTACCACCGCCAATATCCACAATCGCTCCATTTTGAAGCCCAACAATGGTATTTGCCGCTGTTGGTTCATCCAAGAGAGCAGTCAATTCAAAGCCTGCGCCCTGGACTACATTTTTGATTGCTCCGCCATCTAATGTATCTGTCCCCGGTGGAATAGCTGCTGCTGCAAAAAGCAATTCTGCACCTAGTTGCTCTTCGAGTGATTCTTTCAACTCTCGAACAATCCGGATGGCTCCAATATAATCTACTACCATCCCATCTTTAATGACAGAGGCAGGTCGGTGCGCTCCAGCTACAATATTTTTTTCTTGGTCCAAAACAACTAGAACAATATAGGCCGTTCCTAAATCCACACCCGTCAAATAAATATCGCTAGTTCCCTTGATAGGCCTGACTTCTACGCTTTCAAATTCTTCAACGTATTGATCACAGGTTTTAGGTAACTGTTGTAGCATCATTGGTCGCTTCCTCTCTTATCTGTAAATAATGGGCAATAACTTGACCAAGCCGATAGAGTAACGCCAGAAACTTTTCTTCTTTTTGAAGTTTCAAGTCATCTATCACTTTTTCTAAATGAAAATAAAGGGGATACAATTTTACAAGTATCTGACCATTATTGGACTGGAGAAACATTCCAACATTAGACAAGTTTCCGTGAATAAAGGATCTATCTACTCTTTCAGTCGAAATCCTTCCACGACAAATAGGGGGTAAGACAGCTTCTCCTTCTGCAAGAATGGTTGCCAGATAGCGTTCTAAGGCATTTAGTTCTTGAGCTAATGGTAAGTCTCTCCCCACAACTTCATAGGCTGTTTGTAAAAACTCACAACGAATATCCAACCAGACTGGATGAGATAACCAGCTCGTATCCAATAGTCCAGAGGAAGTAGAAACTTCCTCTTTTTGAACATACGGTTTCAATTTCCCCCGTAATTTGACTTCATTTTCATCCACAATTTTTATCTTGCGGTCTAAAAGAAACGTACGTGCACCGGGTGTTAATCGCTGTTCTTTTTTTATGGTAAAGGTTTCAAATGGAAATTGATGATACTCGACACGCAAATCATCTTCGGTTAAAAATTTCATAAAAAAACTTCTTTCTTAACGACTTCAGATGATTCCTTCAAGTTTCCATTCCCTACAAGGCTCGATAAATAGCCTCGAGATCCTCGATGGTAACAGCACGTGGATTGCCAACTGTACAAGCGTCAGCAAGTGCACGTTTTGCCATTTCAGGAATCATTTTTTCAAATTCATGACGATTAATGCCCAAGTCCTCAATCGTCATTGGCATGTTCATCTGTTTTGCCAATCGTATGATGGCATATATCAGAGCCCGAACCCCTTGTTTTGGAGTTGAGCCATATAGACCGAGCATTCGAGCTGCCTGAGCATAGCGCTTTGCAACAGCAGTTTCTTCTTGTTCTTCTAAAGAAGCATTGAAGGAAATCACATGAGGCAACAGCATGGTGTTAATCCTACCATGTGGAGAATGGAAGAAGGCACCAAGTGCATGAGAAAGGCTGTGACAAATTCCTAGCCCTGCATTGTTGAATGCAATCCCAGAAATTGCTGAAGCATTATGCATTTTTTCACGTGCAAACTGATTGCCCCCATTTTTATATGCCTCAAAGAGAAATTGATAGGCTAGGGTGATGGATTTCTCAGCACAGGCATCGGAAAAATCAGTAGCACCATTGGCGACATAAGCCTCTAAACCATGCGTCAGAACGTCCATCCCGGCATCTGCCGTGACTCCAGATGGGACTGTCATGGTAAAGTAGGTATCCAAGATAGCTACATCTGGGACCATCGACTCATCAATAATGACAAATTTTTCATTTTTACTAGGATCTGAAATCACTGCAAAAGCTGTATTTTCACTACCACTACCACTCGTTGTCGGAATTGCAATCATTTGTGGCTTGGTCACTTTTTCGGATTCAGTATATACTTTTAACATTGCTTTGGTAGAGTCAATGGCTGAGCCACCACCCAAAGCAATGACTAAATCAGGTTTGAAGTTTTTAATTTCTGAAATACTTTCAGCAATCACTTCAATCGTAGGATTTGGAACAATTTTTGAAAAGACTTTTGTCTCCGCACCTGCTTTTTTTAATTCCTGCAAAACGGCATCCACCATATGATTTTGGTCTATATAGGGATCACAGATAATGTAGGCTTTCTTTGCAGATAACTTGGAAAGCTCTTCAGTAGAATGATGTCCTATCACAAATTTAGGTCCTACACTAAACGCTTTTGTTTTCATATCATTCCTTCTTTGATTCGGTTCATTATATGTAAGAATTGTTGGCATTGCTTATCGTTACTTAAATCTAGTTCTTGAATCACATCCACCTTAGTCTCTTTAAATTCTCTTCTACATTGCCCAACTCCTACACGGTTATCTTCATTTTTAGTATATAAAATGATACCGATAGTGGGAATGTGAAATGCTTTGGCAAAATTTGGAGAATAAATAGGGAAAGATCTCGAAGCAGATAAGATCATTAGGACAGCGCTTGCATTTTGCTGTGTCGAAATGATATGTTTCATCATTCCAGCCCCTCTTAGATAGGAACTTGGTATCTGAATCGTTTTATCCAAATAAAGCACTGAACAAACATGAGGAAGATTTTCTGTTCCCTCAAGCAATTCGATTATTTTTTCCTTCTCCTTGTCATTTGGACCAATAACCATTATTCTTTTTTTCATGATTGCGTCACATTTACAACTGAAAAACCCAGTTGTTCTTCAAAGTACACCAAGATGGATTGTAGGGCTGTTTGCACACTCTGTACATCTCCACTAAATATTACTGAACCCGTAAAGCGATCAACAAAACAAATACCAACACTAGCTGATTTCCCAGCTATATCTGCTGCAATAATAGCGGTCTCATAAGGAGTTAAGGCAAGAATCCCAATGGCTCCCGACTCGTCAACACCTAAACTTTGGTACACAGACCGGATAGGTGCAGCAATCATATGAGCCAAGGTAATCTGTTTGCCAGGAACGGATTCTTGAATAATCCGATCAATCTTTCCTATTCCTTCAATCAAGACTGCACCTCCTTTTCATGTAGATTAGTGTTTCACAACTGTCACTGGAAAATCATAGGTCATAATATAGGATTCAATCCTATCCAAATCATATTGACTAAGTGAAGGATCACCTTCAATTTTGTATTCGAGCCCCAGTTGATGGTATTTATTTACCCCTAACTTATGATAGGGTAATAGGTCAATACCACGGAAACTACTATACTCCTTATAGGGAAGGAGAAATTCAATAATGGCTTTAATTTCCTCTTGGCTATCATTAATCCCTTTTAACATAGGCATGCGGATTTTGATATTATGCCCTGATTCAATAACATACTTTAGATTGGTGAGGATTCGTTCGTTCCCAACCCCCGTCCATTCATTGTGTTTTTTCGAATCCATATGCTTCATATCAAACAAGAAGAGATCTACATAAGGCGCTACTGCTTGAAAAACCTTATTTGGTACGTGACCTGCTGTCTCAATAGCGGTATTCAGACCATCTTGCTTACAAGCCTGCAGTAAGGCAATGGCTCCTTCTGGCTGAGCTAGACATTCACCACCTGACAAAGTTACTCCCCCACCTGACATATCATAAAAGGCATCGTCTTCATGAATGATGGACATGAGCTCAGAAATCGTTTTGGATTCTCCCGCAACAGTTAGAGCACCTTCAGGACACCCCTTAATATCTTCTTTCGTTGGAAGACCTTTTTTGTATTTACGAATATCAATCGGATGCTCCCTGTCAGCATAATCAAAAGGACTAGGGCTTTCTGGACGTTTATATGAGAAGCAAATCTGACCTAGCGGACAAGTTGTTGCACAGGAACTATATGGTTTACATAAACTTTCCTTGTACATCACATTTGAACCAAATTCCAGTCCTTCTGGATTGGCGCACCACTTACACCGCATCGGACATCCTTTGAAAAACACAATTGTTCTGATACCAGGACCATCATAAAGATTATATTTTTGGACATTGAATACATTGATCCGCGTCTCGTGTTTTTTCTTCTGCATTCCCATCACTACTTCCTTACCATCTGCCCATCACCATTACATGGTTGTAAGCAAAATTTTCATTACTAAAGCTTTGTCAATACCGTGCGTGAAATAATTTCATCCTGGACATCTTTACACAATTCTACGAAGAAAGCACTGTAACCTGCCACACGTACAATCAAATCACGGTAATTTTCTGGATGTTTTTGCGCATCAATTAAGGTTGCATTATCCAAATAGTTGAACTGCATTTCACCATTTCCAAGGATACTTGCTGTACGCAAAAGAGTAATCAAGCTTTCTTCTCCCTGAGGTGTATCAAGCAGACCTGACATAATCTTGAAGTTGTGTACCAAACCGATGTTCATGTTTTCATTTGCCATCTTAGATACAGACTTGATAATAGCTGTTGGTCCTTTGACATCCATACCGTGGTCTGGTGAGATACCATCTGACAATGGTTTCCAAGCACGACGACCCGAAGCTGATGCACCTGTAATTTGTCCCAACGGTGTATTATTTGAAATAGACAGGGTACCATGGCTCAATACAGAGTAAAGTGTCCGGTATTTACGGTGTTCTTCTTCTGTAAATTCAATGATGTCTGCTGCAAAACTATCTACGTAATCATCATCATTACCATATTTTGGTGCTGCAAGACAGTCTGCTTTAATTTGGTCATAACCTTCAAAATCGGCTATTAATGCTGTATTCAATTCTTCTAATGTATATCTCTTGTCTTCAAAGACCAGTTTCTTAATAGCGGCCATGGAGTCTGCGTAGTTGGCAAGTCCTGACCAGACAACACCTGGACCAAAGTTATACATCGCACCACCAGATTTGACGTCACTACCATGTTCCATTGTTCCTTCGTACATCATAGACATCAATGGTACTGGGGCTAATTCACGATGAACACGTTGTGAAATAACGGTCATCACCGATGTCCATTTTGTCACATACTTAATCGTATCTTTGACTGCTGTTTCAAATTCTTCGAACGTTTTGTATTGATGTAGTGGCCCCATATCTGGTGTAACAGGTTTACCGTACCAGAGTGGTACACCACGGTTTAGTGTTGTTTCAATCAAGATTGGCCATTGTGTATAAGATGTTGAAGTCCATTGATAGAGACGACCAGATTTTTGTGGTTCTACACAGCCCATAAGGCAGTAGTCACGCGCATCTTCCATTGACACTCCCTTAGCCAACATCATTTTGATATGGGTATCATCAAAGTGACAAGCTGGAAAACCTAGACCTGCACGTACAACATCAACAATCTTTTGTAGATATTTACGTGGGGATTTGTTGTTAATACGAGTTGCCAAAGTAGGTTGGTAAACCTTGACATGGCGAATAGCATCCATCAACAAGTAGGTCAAATCATTTGTTGCATCACTACCTGTACGCGTCACACCACCTACACACATATTGACAAATGGTTGGTAACCAGCGAAAAATTTCGAAGAACCTTCTGATGTTAACCACATCATCTCAGACATCTTAATAAACATAGAGCCTGCAATTTCAAAGGCTTGGAAGTCATTCATACGACCTTCTTCAATATCCTTCTTGTAAAATGGATACATGTATTGGTCCACACGACCGATAGACAATCCTGTTTGATTTTCTTCACATAGCAACAAGTGTTGGATAGTAACCAAGTACTGCATTGCTTCCCAGAACGTTTCCGGTTTATGAGCTGGAACATTGGCATTCACCTGTGAAATCATTTCCAATTCTGACTTACGTTTTAGATCTGTTTCTTTGCTTGCTAATTGCGCTGCATAATCTGACATTCGTTTAGCATAAATGATGACACCTTCCGCTGTTAAAATTTGTCCCTTATAGAAATAAATTTTATCAAGGTCACCTGGATTGCCGTAGTCTAACCCTTCTAAATGCGCTTTGGCTTCTTCAATAATATCCAGCATCCCCTTTTTCATACCAACCACATCATAACCTGGGTTGGAATCGCCACCACCAGACTGTGCATGGTAAGAACAATCTGAAACAAAGGATTCACCTGATAATTCCCAAGCCCCTGCTTCGCGGTATTGTGATTCACACGCTTCATCAACAGATTTGCCAGTCCAGTATGGGAAGATTTCTTCTATCAATATTTTTTTGTCTTCTGCTGACAAATCATATGGATCTTGCGAACGAGTTGAAACAGTGTCCAATTCATCACGAAGCCATCGCCAAGAAATATCCGGTGAGAAAGCACCCCAACGCGCACCACCATTTGGTGCACCAACCAATAATTCATGGTCTTGAATCACCAAAGGAGCAATTTTACAGAATTCTTTGAAAGCTGTCCCACGAAGAACGGCTTTTGGCATTCCTTCATTTTCCTTTGAAACACGTGTCAAATTAGTAGCACGGATTAACGAAATCGTTGGACGAGCTTTTAAGTATTGATTTTTCAAAGCTTGCAAACGTGGGGTGATACCTTCTGGTAGCTCTGTCCCTTCACTTACAAGTACTGGTGCTACTTTGACTTCTGGTTTTTGAACGTCTTCTGAAACACTTTGGAAAATCTTAACGAGTGAGGCACGTTCTGTTTCACTTAATTGTTTGGTAGCCTCTTTTAATTTGGCTGTAAATTCATTCATATCCATATGGATTCTTTCCTCTCTTTCAACTAAAGTTAGCAGACTGTTCTATTTTGAGAGCAACCCAATTTGCCGAAATTCTTCATTCTTTTCTGTTCCTTTCACTCAAATCCAACTTGACGAGTATATGTGAGATGTCTTGGAGTAATATTTTCTGAGCGGTAGCCACGTCCTGTGGTAATCCCTCCCAATACCAGTGACGGTGCAAAACTTGATTTCACACCAGTCGCCGTAAATGCTGTTGGCGCATTGACCACGATTCGTCCGACCGCTTTCACCACAGCAAATTCTTTGATAATTTTCCAGTCAGCCGAATGAATAGTCAGGGTATGCCCCATTCTCAACTCAGATAAGATGTTCATGCATTTGACACAGGCAAGTGTCCAGTCCGGTTCTCGATAAAGGATGATAATTGGACAAAGTAATTTTTTATTGAAAAAGTCTTCATCGTTCATGTATTCTTGTACTGATACCAGTACTTGTGTATCTTCTGGAACGGTAAAACCCGCCATTTTAGCTAGCCATTTAGCAGATTGACCATTATAATTAGTGATAACATTCTTTTCAGATATCTTTAAAAATGTCACCAACTTCTCCGTATTATCTTCTGTCAAAATATAGCCTCCATTGGTCTCCATTAACCATTTTATACGGTCTGCAATGACAGTTTCTGTTACAAGAAATTGCTCTGAACCTGGTAAAATCCCATTATCAAAACTTCTTGAGTAAATGACATCCTTGACGGCTTTCTCCAAGTCTGCTGTGCGTTCAATAAAAACTGGACCAGAAGACTCCCCACCATAAATAAGAGGAATATTGGTTCGAAAGTCCTTATTGATGTACTCAGGGCAGCCGATATTGATCAGCAAGGAGAGTTTGTTACTTAGGAGCAACTCGGAAATTCCGGCATCATTAGCCATCTCAGCTAAGCTCAACCCACCCTCAGGATAGCCTAGGTCAGTTAGAAAATCTAGTAACTGATTGATAGCTTCTATCGTCGATGGTTTTGTCAGTTTATTGGCAACAAGTACCATAGAATTCCCAGATTTAAGAGCTAATAACAACAGATTAACAAGTAAAGTATAAGTCGGGTAGGCGGGTAGCAATACTGCTACAATCCCTAATGGGACGCCAATCTCAATGACCTTTTCCTGACTGCTCCCTCCAATCATACCTGTGTAGGTTTCTTGCTGGATGGTCTCCTCAAACCGTTTTAGAAACTCTTGGCAAAGAAAGAGTTCATCTTCCTCTTTGGCATATTGGTTTTTTACCACAAAATCTCTGATACTGCTGGCTCCATCTTGCTGCAATTTCCGAATGAGCGCTTCACTATACTTATCTAAGTCAGCTTGAGTTAATTTTTGTAATTGAGCAAAAGCAGTTTGAGCATTCAAAAGTAAATTGCGGATTTCTTGGATGGATGCTAAATCTTTGTCAATATACAACATACTCTACACACTTTCTTAGGATTGAACTTCAGGTTCTGGACTTTCTGGTAATAAAACAGACAATGAGTAACGATCAATAATCTTACGAAGGTCTTCGTGCGGTCCAGGAATAACAACTCGACTATATACCTCAGCCCCCATTGCTTCAACTGCACGTACACCTGCTTCTACAGCTGTATTACAAGCTTCCGTTTCACCTTGAACGATGACAGAGATATAACCAGAAGCTACATTTTCATAGCCAACAACGTCAACTTCAGAGGCTTTAACCATAGCGTCTGCTGCTTCTAATGCAAAGACTAAACCAAATGTTTCGATTGCCCCAATTGCTTGATATCTTTTCACGGTATTCTCCTTTACGCCTAATTATCAATATCATGTACTGACACAATATCACCTACAGTTGGAATTGGTCTTGGCATCACATTGTGAGCTGTCAATTTCCCAATTGCTGCGGCAGCTGCAGCACCCGCTTCAACAGCGGCACGAACAGCAGCTACATCACCTACAACCATGACGGTTACGAGAGTTGATCCGACATTTTCATAGGACACCAGTTTGACATCACTTGCCTTCAGCATCTTATCACATGCTTCCATGGCCGGTACCAGTCCTAGAGTTTCAACTAAGCCTAAGGCTTGTCCACCATAATATCTCATTGATAATTCCTCCGATTATCTTTTATATTCTGCTGCAATATATTTGTTGACAGCATCTAAGCCATCAGATTTGATTTTGTAGAAGATTCTCAGTTTTTGCTGTTCATCTAAATCATATCCTACTTGTTCCACATATCCATTACATTCTAGAGACATCAAGTGTTCAAGAAAAAGCGGCACTGTGAACTGTTTTTCAGTACCATATTGGGATTTCAATGCGTCCATTACTTGCTGAACATCAGCCTTTTCTACGGTACTCATATAATTCAAAACAGCTGTTCTTGCTGGTAAAAGTCCCATCTCTTATACCTCGCTCTTTCTAAATAAGTCCAATGGATTTGTTGTTACGATAATTGCTCCCAAAATAACAATAATCGAACCAATTGTAATCGTTGGCGTCAATGCTTGTCCCAAGAAAAGAATGCTGAAGAATACTCCCCAGAAAGCATAGGTAATATTTAGAGACATCCCAATTGCAGTACCAACCATGGCATTTGATTTATACCAAGTGGTGTAAGAAATACCAACTAAGGTTCCAGATACTAACAAGAGAAGCATTGGGAGTGGAGCTACAATCAATTTTGCAAACAGACCAGTTGCCCCTACCATCGGTACGACAATAATCATTTGAATCAGTCCAGATACGATTTGACGAAGGGTTACTGCGACCTCTGAGTCTAGCATTGCGCCACCAAAACTAGAAATACAACCTTCAAGACCCCAACAAACCGCTGCGAAAATAGCTAAAAGAATCCCCAATGTAAAGTTTGAAGCTCCCTCTGGTTTGACCAAATTTAAGATAACGGCACCTGCAACACAAAGAATCATGCCTATTCCAACACGAGGAGTAATTTTCTGTTTTAAAAAAACCGCTGCAAACAGTGCTCCGAAAGCAGCTGTTGTAGCAGATACTGGAATAGCAAAGGCGCCCGCAAGTGACAAACCAACAAGGTAGGCCCCATTCGCAATTGGACCACCCAAGACAAAACCTAAAAGCATTATTTTTCCAGGCTTGGTTGCTAAACTTCTTCCCAATTCTTTAAATTTACCTGTACGAATGACATTAATAAGAAGAACACAACCTCCAAGAAAGTCATTCAATCCCCCCATAACAAAGGGAGCTGCAAAAATTCCTACTGCTGATTTTATCGGGTCAAACCCACTAATAATCATCACCACAAAGGAATACAAACCATAAAACAAGCCCGAAATAATCCCGCTTCGAATCCCAATCGCATGGAATTTCTTGGTCACCTCGACCATTTGTTGATGAGCTGATACTTGACTTCCATTATTCATATTTTGTCCCATGGAAAAACCACTCCTTCTTCACTCTATTTTTTCACTGGTAAAATGGTTTCCACTTCTGTATGAGGACGTGGAATAACATGGACAGAGATAAGTTCACCAATCCGTTGTGCAGCTGCTGCTCCTGCATCTGTTGATGCCTTAACCGCTCCCACATCTCCTCGAACCAAAACCGTAACAAGTCCACCACCAACTAGTTCCTTTCCGACCAAAGTCACATTGGCTGCCTTGACCATTGCGTCAGCTGCTTCAATAGCCCCGACTAAACCTTTTGTTTCAATCATTCCTAATGCTTCAGAACTCATGATACAAACCTCCTTTATAAAATTTATTTTTTTGAATAAACTTATGATAGATTTAGTAGCGATAAACAAGGATGTCCTTTCGATATTTTTATATTTACCGATTATCAAATCTTCATTGCGTTTTTATTGTAAGCCTTTCCATTGCGATAAAGTCAATATCTTTTAAAAAAATATTTTTTGTGAATTTACTTACAAATAGACGTTTTTTTATCAAATTTTTTCTAATGAACGATTATATGGACAGAATATTCTGGATTATTATCTGTTTTTATGTTTATCAAACTCTTCCCTCAGGGCTAACTTTACCTTCTTCCATTTTTCTATCAAAAAAGTCTTTCGACTTCTCAGACTAAATACAAAATTCTAGGAATTACAGTTCCTATAGGCTTTTCCTACCATTTGTAACGCTTGCCCTTTTACCAAGCTGTCCCCAATCTAAGCATCATTAAAAGCTGCTCACTCATCGTATTTAGAAGGATGCCTTGGACATTTGCGAAGCAATCCGTCATCGAAAGATAAAAGGATACATAAGAAACAGATTGAGTGATTATTCGATACCGCAAAAGAGTACCACAAGTTACGCTACACACGATTAGCGATAAAAGCGATTACATAAAGTAGACAGGATTTATAAATTATCCTACACTGAAGAAAAAAAATTCATGTCTAGAAAATCACATCGCCACTTCACAGATGACTTTAAATAACAAATTGTTGATCTTCACCATTCAGGTAAAAAACGAAGCGAGATTATCAAAGAGTATGATCTGACACCATCGACTGATGATAAGTAGATGAGACAAACTTAGAACGACTAAGCAACATGAACTGATTGAACTCAGAAAGCGAAATAAAGAGTTAGAACTGAACGTTAACTTCTTAAAGCAAGCTGCAATGATTATGGTATAAAAAGGGAAGTCATTACTACTAACAAAGGGAAATACCATATTTCTGCCATATGCTATTTCTTGAAAACACCTCATTCTAGCTATGATTATCAAAAATTTGTCCATCCTATTAATTATCAAATTTTTAAAATTCTTTAACTTCCCAAGAATTTTATTTCTTCTCTTGATTAAAGTCGAGTGTGTCATGCTTTTTACCTTTGCTACCAAACGAAGCGTTTCATCATTAGTTTTGGTATAACAGTTCTAAGTACTTCAATCATCATCTGTGTTTCAACAATCTTTTCCACATCAATACTTTCAGCGACTATATTTTCTACAAAATATCCATCATGACCTATCTGAGAAAAAAGAGCAAGTGATTTTTTCTGCCCACCTGCTCTCTAAACACTTCTCATCTTCTTTTTCTCGCCAGTAGACTTCTATATATCTGCTCGGTGACTTTAATCTTCTGCCCTCTGACATAAAGTAATATTCTTTTGACATTTTCTTTCCTCCATCCTCTTTCTGTCTGCTTGTTTTCAAACAAAAAAGGAGGACTCCTGTATCTTGGCATAAGAAGTCCTCTAAAACGAAAGAAATTCACTCTTTCTATAGAAAATATTTAATTTGTCAACACAATCTGAGAATTCCTCAATTGATATAAAGCAAATATAAAAAAATACAGACATTGGCACTGCCCCCAATAGTGAGTCACAAGAAAAACACTGATATGAGCCCTGTTTCCTGTACTCCACGGGAGACAGGTCATTTAATTTCCGTTGAATTCTAGTTTTATTATAAAATGTGATATAGTTTTTGACAATATTTGTTATACTATCTTTATTGGGATTTCTCCAGTTATGGAGATAAAAGGTTTCAGACTTTAGGACGGAATGGAATCATTCAATACAGGCATTATCTGCAGGTGTTCCTTTGCGGGACATAGAGCGGGTAATGTGAATCGGTTACACTAAACTAGACAGATTTTATGAAGTGTTCTACACTAAAGAAACAGGAGAAATTATGTCTAGAAAAATACGTCGCCACTTCACCGATGACTTTAAGCAACAAATCGTTGACCTTCACAATGCAGGGATGAAACGAAGTGAGCTTGTCAAAGAATATGAGTTAACCCCATCAACCTTCGATAAGTGGGTATGTCAGGCAAAAACAACTGGTTCCTTTAAAACTATTGATAATCTTACAGATGAGCAGCGTGAGCTGATTGAACTCCGAAAGCGTAATAAAGAACTCGAAATGCAGCTAGATATCCTAAAGCAAGCGGCGGTGATTATGGCACGAAAAGAGAAGTAATCACTGCTAACAAAGACAAATATAGCATTTCAGCCATGTGTCGTTGGTTTAAGATTCCTCGTTCTAGCTATTACTACAAGGCTGTTAAACCAGTCTCTGAAGCGGAACTTGAAGAAAATATCAAAGCTATTTTTCTCGAAAGTAAGGCCAGATACGGGGCTAGGAAAATCAAGAAATGTCTAGAAAATGAAGGCATCAAACTATCTCACCGTCGAATTCGTCGCATCATGAACAGACTCAACCTAGTATCCGTTTATCAAAAAGCAGCCTTCAAACCGCATACCAAAGGGAAAAATGAAGCACCGATTCCAAACCACTTAGCCAGACAGTTTGAACAAGAAAAGCCATTGGAAACTATTGTGACCGACTTGACTTATGTTTGGGTGGGTAATCGTTGGACCTATGTTTGCCTCATCATAGACCTCTTTAATCGTGAGATTATCGGTTTGTCAGTGGGATGGAACAAGACAGCTGACTTAGTTAAACAGGCCCTTCAAAGCATTCCGTATGCCCTGACTAAGGTCAAACTCTTTCATTCGGATCGAGGGAAAGAGTTTGACAATCAGCTGATTGATGAGATTCTAGAAGCTTTTGGTATTACTCGCTCACTCAGTCAAGCTGGCTGCCCATATGACAATGCCATTGCTGAGAGCACCTACCGTGCTTTCAAACTTGAATTTGTCCACCAAGAGTCATTTCGCTCACTGGAAGAATTATCTCTGAAAACCAAAGATTACGTCTACTGGTGGAACTATCATCGCATTCACGGTAGTCTCAACTACCAAACACCAATGACCAAACGATTAACCACTTAGAAAAAGCAATTTATAAATTTTGTACAGAAAAGTAGTGCCTTTTCAGTACGAATAAATATTTGTTCAATCATCTAAAAATACTAATTATATTTTTTCTTTTAGTAAGGTTTACTGAATGGGATTGATATCTGAGTAAATCAACTCTGTTTCAATGATATATACTTAAATTTATGCTATACTATTTGAATAAAAGCAAAAAGGAAATGTATGCAAAATTTAGGTTTAATTTTTAAAAAAATTCGGGAGTCCAGAGGAATTTCCTTATCAGATGCGACGGGAGGTGAGTTTTCCGTGTCCATGTTATCTAGGTTTGAAAACGGAAAATCTGAAATGTCAGCTGAAAAACTCAGAACATGCCTAAGTAATATTTATCTGGGCATGGCTGACTTTGAATTCTTTGTGTCAGAATTTCAACCCACAGAGTTTGCAATTTTGCAAAACAAAATAAAAGAATATAGCCAACCATTTCAAAAGAAAGCATTATTAAAACTCTTGATGGAGCAAGAAGAATTCTGTCGTAAAGGTAAAAAATACCAGTTCTATAAACTGAATAGTATATGGATTAAGTCAATTATTTCTTTTTTTGATGAGGAATATGAAATTCCAAAATCTGATATTGAGTTTCTAGTGAATTATCTTTTTTCAACAGATTTTTGGGCCCGTTATGAGTTAGTAATTTTTGCAGATACTAGCCACCTCTTCTCTAGTCGAATTTATCTAAGTTATTGTCGCGAAATGTTAACAAGATCAATCTTTTTTGGTCAGGATTTTATCAATCAAAACCTCATTCATACTGTACTCGTCAACGGTCTTTTTCATGCTGTTTCTGCCCAAGATTTTTTTGAAGCAAGTCAATTTGAGTTTTTATTAAATACTTACTTTTCAGAGACTAGGGATGCATATATGCGAATTGTTGAGAAAATCGCTAGAGGCTATCACCAAAAAGAGATCGGAAATGAAGAAGGTAAAATCGAAATTGAGAAAGGAATTGATTTTTTTCAACAACTTGGTTATCATAACGAGGCGAATTATTTTAGAAAATCGTTTTCTTCATGATTTTGCTTATATTCAAAAAAAGGGGACTGTTCCCTTTTTTTGATATCATACAAACATAAAATAGAAAGGAGAAGTACTATGACGGCATTTATCAGCGATTTAAGTCGTCTGCCTATTCAATATGGGTTAGAAATTTACTCACCAGGTTGTAAAATTACAACAAATGCTTGCTGATTTTAACAATCAAAGGTAGACAGTTCAATAAATTATTGTCTACCTTTCTTTTATGTTACAGGAGAATTATAATGGAAGTTAATACTAAAGCTTGTATAATTAATGGAAAAAAATATAAAGAGTTTAGAGGACAATTATCTCAATTAAAAGAAATTGAAAATAACCAAAATAAAAACTTTATTTTTTATAAAATAGAAAAGAGGTAGTCGTGGGAAAAGAAAATATTTACTCGTTTCATAATATTTTTCCTGATGAACTTCCTCTTTTTGGCTATAAAATACATCTTTCTGCAACCATAAAAAACTATAAGGAGATTTCTGAGATTGTTAGACCCTTCTTAGATAAAAATCTTATTGCTTACAAATATATAAAGAAACAAAAAGATATTATTGATAATTTCTCTGTCAAAGAAACACCTGCTGAATCCGGAAAATATATTACGATATATCCGAAAAATCATCAAAATTTTTTGGATCTCTTAGAGCAGTTATATTATTTAATACCTATTGAATATGATGCAATATACATTATGAATGATAGACCATATCGTGATTCAAAAGTTATTTTCTACAGATTTGGCACTATCAAGTTGGATGTAAAACACATGGAAGAAGGGATTCCAACTTTGATAGGTCCTGACCAAGAAAAATGGCAAGATTTCCAAAAAAGTTACTATGATTTACCTAGTTGGATAGAAGATATCCAACCCGAGAACCTTATTCAAGAGAGCTACTTATCAAGAAACTACTTAGTAACAAGTATTTTAGCTGATAATAACGGTGGCAACGTGTATTCTGGAAGGTCTTTAAAGTGTGGAAATTCAGTGGTAATTAAAGAATCACGTCCAAATATTATCTATTTTGACAATGTTTATAAGAGTGATTTGAGAAAAATAGAGTATGAACACAGTAAAAACATAAAAAAATATATTGCTAAGCCAATTGAGCACGTTAAAGAATGGATAAATGACTATTATGTTTATGAAGAAATTAAAGGTGAAGATTTTTACGAATATGCAAAGAAACTAACTATATTCTCCTATTCAAGTTTATCAGAACACAGTAAAAAATTAAACTTACATAAATTTAGACAATTCTTTTCCTTAATAATTAGAGTTCTATATATGGTTCGGTATTTTCACGAGCGGGATATTGTGCTACACGACATACATCCTAATAACATTAGAGTTGGTGAAGACTCTGAACTTTACTTTGTTGACCTTGAGCATGTCTATAACTATAAAGAGAATCCACTTGTTGGCATATATAATGAAATTTCTTTAAAAAAATGGAATACAATAGATGGAAAAGTTTCTGATTGCCATAAGGTTGGAAATCTCTTATTATTTGTATTGGCAAAATTACAGATAAAGGATGAGCTTGATAATGAATGCGAATTATTGGAGCTCCTTTTAAATAATTATGGAATATCATCAAATATTTCATTATTAATAGACTACCTCTTTTCTGAAAAAGCCAATATCAATGATGCAATTGAGATAGCCTCAAACGTAGTTATAGATCCTTTTAAAGCTTCTTTCAAATTAAAAGATGTAAAGGAGATTAACATTGAAACAAGGATCGAAGAAAAAAAATTGCTAATAAGAGCTCAGGAGCTATCCAACAATACTATTTTATATAAAGAAAGTATTAAAACACTAAATTTTGACCATTTTAAATACCTTATTCATTCAGAAGCAAGTTATGGTTTAGAGGGAATTTTAGGTAAATTAATTTTTAACCAGCATTCTTTACCTAAAGAATGGTTTGAATATAGTCTCAACTATGTCAATAAGCAACTGATTACTAATACAGAAAGTTTGTTTTTACCTATAGGTAAAAACAAACTTTCTCCATACTTTAATAATGGAAATGCTGGATTAATAAAGTTTCTCATCCATGTGGACCATGTGAAATACGAAGAATTGATACTCAAATTAGCTCAAGGATTGAAATTTGAATTTGCTCAGTTTCCAAGTTATAATTTTGGAATGTTAGGTATTGCTGATGCGTTACTTGATGTCTACCAATTATATTCAAAAGATGAGTATCTTGAATTTATAGAAAAATTGTTACTAAATTCATCTTTCTTTTTACGTTTCAATCGTATAAAGTTGTCTGACTTCTATCCTGTGTGGAAGCGGTACATGGAGGTAATAATATGAAGCTGATTAGATCTAATCGATTTTACAGATGGTCACTTGTAGCTAATTTTTTGACACAGTTTGGTTCAGCACTATATAATATTGTTTTTGTCATCTATGTAGCTACAACTTTTAACTCCAAGCTATTAATCAGCTTAGCTAATATAATTATAATGGTACCAGTTCTCTTTCAACTCTGGATTGCCCAAAAGGCAGATGAGACTAAAGAAAAGGCGAATTGGATTGTGAGAATTGGGTGGATTCAAGGGTTATTTTTCCTAATTATAGCAGGGTTAACTGGACAAGTTACTTACTTTGCTTTTTCTGTTATTTGTTTATTGAATGTTCTAACAGACTGTTTAGCGAGCTATCATAGTAATTTATTTATGCCAATGATTAGTCATCAAATCCCGTCTGACGAACTAGTTACTGCGTACTCGGGTTTTAACATCGTTGCTTACTTATGTGCCATAGGTGGTCAAATATTAGGTGTTTGGTTATTAAGTTTTACACATCAAAATTTTTCTCTTATTGCAATCATCAATGCTATAAGTTTTATACTTTCGGCTGCATTACTTTATTTTATTAGAAACGATTTAAAACATGACCCGGTAATTCCACAGAAAAAACATAGTTTTTTAAAAAAAATAAACAATACCTACCAACTAGCTAGGATGACATTTTCCGAAAATGGTGACATTTCTTTTACTAGCTTGTTTGTAAGTTTGGTTATTTTCAATGTTCTAAGTTCTTCTGTTTTACCCATTTTGAATATCTTTTATATGAATCACCAGCTTTTTAAATTTTCATACGCAGATACCATTTTATTCATGCAAATGACAGGTATAGTTTGTGCGTTAGTTGGAAATTCAAGACCCAAAGGCCTTTTTGCAGAAAAATCGCTTTCCTTTATACTAAAACTTCAGATGATAATCATTGTCTTTATAGGGTTAGCAGGAATTTTACAGTTACCCTCAATTACTATTATCCTATTGTACGGTTTTGTCTCCTATCTAACAGGAAAATTTAATCCAAAAATAAATGCATTCTGGGCAAAACATATTCCAGAAAGTCAGTTAGCTCAAGTCCGATCACTCATTTCCACCATTGTCATGATAGCGCTGCCCACAGGAACAGCTATCTTCTCTGGACTGTCAGTTTATAATCTTACATTAACTTGGATCATCTATCTTATTCTTTCAATCATCCCCAGTTTTATTGTTTTCATTAAGATGTGATAGTAGTAACAGTTTAGTATCTACAATAAATAGTGAAAAGGCACCACTTTTCTGTACAAAATTTATAAATTGCTTTTTCTAAGTGGTTAATCGTTTGGTCATGGGTGTTTGGTAATTGAGACTACCGTGAATGCGATGATAGTTCCACCAGTAGACGTAATCTTTGGTTTTCAGAGATAATTCTTCCAGTGAGCGAAATGACTCTTGGTGGACAAATTCAAGTTTGAAAGCACGGTAGGTGCTCTCAGCAATGGCATTGTCATATGGGCAGCCAGCTTGACTGAGTGAGCGAGTAATACCAAAAGCTTCCAGAATCTCACCAATCAGCTGATTGTCAAACTCTTTCCCTCGATCCGAATGAAAGAGTTTGACCTTAGTCAGGGCATACGGAATGCTTTGAAGGGCCTGTTTAACTAAGTCAGCTGTCTTGTTCCATCCCACTGACAAACCGATAATCTCACGATTAAAGAGGTCTATGATGAGGCAAACATAGG
>NZ_AUKZ01000010.1 GCF_000425025.1 Streptococcus castoreus DSM 17536
CTGCCTTTCCTACCCATGTCTTTGTTACGGGGATAGCGATTTTTTCTACGTTGGTATTGGTAATCGTATAACCATTCTTTTGAGAACCTGTTATCTTATTTTCATAGCCATTTGGAATGTCCTCTTTAATAGTATATTTGATTTCTGTGCCATCTGAGTTGAATTTACGTAGGTTACCAAAAGTATGCTGCCAATGATTAGCCTTATTTAAAGTAGCACTCTTTCCGGTATCGACATTGTCTGCGATTAAATGTACAGTAACAGAATCTTGTTTCTTTCCAACCCATTTTTTATTGACAGATACAGAGGTTTTGACCGGTTCGTTTTTAATGGTTTGGATAGTTGCCTTTTCAGATGAAACAGTAACGGTATATTCTGTACTATCTGACTCATATCCCGGAGGAGCTACAATTTCTTGAAGCTTATAGTCTCCTGGTATCAATCTTTCTGAAATAGCTTCACCATTTGAATCTGTTGTTATATCAAATGTTTTTCCATCAGAAATTCTTGTAATTTTAAACCTCGCACCTGCAAGCTTTATTTCAGTATTTTCAGCATCTACCTTAATAATTTTAATTTTACCAAGTAAATCACCCTGCCCGTTTCCACCAGAAGATGCATTTTGATAGGTTGAAGTGGTTGTAAAATTATCTGTCTTTGATTTTATATTAGCTTTATTGCCTAATTTGACTCCGGGAACATATGTAGAACGATATCTGAGTCGATACTGCTTACCATTAACATCTCCGAGATTATATGTGAAAGAAGTTTTATCTCTATTAAATTTTATTTTATCACTAATATCCGTTGTCGATAAAGTCCTAATAGTGTCACCATATTCATTATATTCAACTTCCTCTAATTTAAACGTTCCAGGAATATAATGCATTCCTTGAAGGTTGTCATCGTAAGTGTAGAGACTATCCTTAATAACTACATTTGGATAGGTTCCTTTTTTGTGATTGATTCGTAAATTCCACAAAGCCTCAGTTTCACTATCTGTACTCTCTGACCATTTCCCCAAAATTTCATTATTTGGCTTAGTAGGACCTGTAATAGAAGGAACCGTTATTCGACTAACCTTGCCATTTACTGTAATATCAAAAACATTCTGACCTCCATAGGTTATTTTTTCTCCATAGAAAGTTGCAGCAAGCCACATTGTTCCTTTAATGTTAGATCTACTTTCAACGTAATTTGTAAAAGTAACTCTTAATTTCCCTCCTCCGTTTTTATTTGGAGTCACTACTGCTTTCGCAAGGACAGAGCCATCTGGTGCTGATATATCAAAATGAGTAGCAGCCGAATTAGTTGGAAACTTCATCTTATCTGGTAATTTTACATCAAAGTAATCTCCTTCACGTAAATTATTCTGATACATACTGGCATCCCAATTCATTTTTAATTTAAATTCTTCCCACCAGGCATAGGTATTTCCAGTAGTACCATCTTTATGTTCAATGGAGAAATCAGTTATTTTAATCTCCGTTTTCTCTGAATTATTTCCTTGTGCGGATACTGGTATGCTTGTTTGTATTAACATACCAAACAAAATGATTATCGACAAAAATATTGAGAAAATCCCTTTCTTTTTGATTTTCATCATTCTTCCTCCTTAAATTCCATAATTATCTTTGTAGATAATGTTAGCTCTTAATTTACAACGAATTATCAATGAATACACAGTATTACTCATCAACAACACATTGATACGCAAACAAAAACCTACCGCACACATTATACTAAATAATAATGAGAAAAAACCGCCATTATTAATCTATTTTTCTCAAATATAATCACTTTCGCACAATCATTTTGAAAAAATTCTGTGATTTTTATAAAATAACTTAACACCTTTTCTTAATTTATTCCTTCATTTTCAACTCTGGTATTTCTTGTTGACTTGATCATCACTTCATTGTGGTGTCATCTTGATATACTCAAAATTCTCTTTCTTTTCGATAATAAAATGTTAAAAGATTTCTAGCTAAGAAAAAATAAGGATTGAAACTAGATGAAAACCTAAGAAAATAAATTTTTTAAAAGATTTTGAAATCTTCAACGCTTTTTCTCAATGCGATCATTCAAAAACTTTCTGAGTCTGAAATCGACCTATTCCTTAAATCATAACCCCCCGTGAAAACGGGTGGCTTGTACACCGGCTATAAGCCGTTCATCTCCAGCGACGTCTAAAGACGTTCGCTGAACTTCGTTCAGGTTATGCTTTCGTTACTTGACTGATGCCCGTAACAACGGGCTTTATTTTGATCTGAATCCACCATCTGAAAACGGATCTTCATATTTCTTAACACTCAATTTATCGAGCGCTATGTCATTTTTCTCTTGCTCGCGTATATATTTCGCTACAGTTTTCTCATTTAATCCAACTGTACTGACATAATATCCCCTAGCCTAAAACTTACGATTTCCATATTTATACTTTAAATTCGCATGCTTATCAAATATCATCAAAGCACTTTTACTTTTTAAGTAGCCCATGAAATCTGAAATCGCAAGTTTTGGTGGAATAAGCACAAGCATATGGACATGATCTGGCATCAGATGTCCTTCAATAATTTCTACTCCTTTGTACTGACATAGATGACGGAAAATTTCAATTAAATCCTGTCTTATTTTGTAGTAAATGGATTTGCGACGATACTTTGGTGTGAAGACAATGCGATATTTGCATATCCATTTTGTATGTGATAAACTGTAACTGGTTTTAGCCATTTATTTTTCCTCCTTTGTCTAACCTAAACAATTAGATTGTACTAGGAAAAATAAATGGAAGCTACAAGCCTTGTTAGCCACCAGCTTAGCTGGTGGTTTTCTTGTTTTCCTCTTCGAGAAAAACTGCCTCGAAGCCATAAAATAAAATGCACCACTACTGTTCTAATGGTGCTAGTTAGTTATTGCTAAACAAAAAAGTTCACTTGGATTATACTGTCAGTGACAAAATAACAGAGGTAACCCAGATGAACCACTTATATGACAACCCCAACTCCCATCATTTACACTATAGTTTGCCACATTTAAAAGTCATCTGTACTCAATATTATCGCCAGCATACTCCATGTAAGTTATTAGAAATCAGAACTACAAGCGATGCAAAATCAATTATTTCAGTTTTTACTTGATAAAATTTTTTATAAATCATATAATCTAGTTATCATAACTAGATAAAGAGATTTTAATAATGATTTTTCCTACACTACCTACTTGGAAAGAATTGCCTGATCTAGAGTTATATTTAGACCAAGTTCTACTCTACGTTAATCAAGTAACAATGTTTACGGACACACAAGACAATAAAGCATTAACGGCTTCAATGATCAATAATTATGTCAAACATGGCTACGTTTCAAAACCAGTCAAGAAAAAATATCAAAAACAACAACTGGCCCGTTTAATTGCTATTAGTCTTTTTAAAACAGTCTTTCCTATTCAAGAAATTAGTCAAGTCTTGCAAGGACTTCAAACGACTGCTGATTCAGAAAATCTATATAATACTTTTGTTACTTGTTGGAATAACCCGTCTGCCAACATTGACACCATTCCTGACATCATCATCGTTGCATGTCAGACCGTTAAATATTACCATCAAACCATTCATTTATCTCAGGAGAAAATCTCATGAACCAAACCTTCAAACAGAACTTACCGCTGTCTTTTAGTGAGGAAATTGCTAATAGTGTAACACATGCGATTGGTGCCCTTGCTATGCTAGTACTACTGCCTATTTCAGCTATTTATGCTTATTGCACTTATGACTTGACTGCTGCGGTTGGCATTTCAATCTTCGTCATTAGCTTATTTTTGATGTTTTTATCATCCACTATGTACCATTCTATGGCTTATGGATCTATCCATAAATACATCTTACGCATTATTGATCACAGCATGATTTATATTGCCATTGCAGGGAGTTACACACCAGTTGCCTTATCTTTAGTGACTGGCTGGATAGGTTATGTTATTATTATTTTACAATGGGGCATTACTATTTTTGGTATTTTATACAAAATTTTTGCCAAACGGATTAACGAAAAATTTAGTCTTGCCCTTTATATTGTAATGGGGTGGTTAGTCATTTTTATCTTACCCATCATTATCCCTAAGACTAGCCTTATTTTTGGACTCTTAATGCTGTTGGGTGGATTGGCCTACACAGTCGGTGCAGTTTTTTATGCTCAAAAAAAACCTTATTTCCATATGATTTGGCATCTTTTCATATTACTGGCTTCTGCCTTGCAATTTATCGCAATTACTTTCTTTATGCTTTAATGGAATGAGATATGCTTGACAGAAAGTGATATAATAAAAACAGTCCACAGCATTTTAGAGGAGAAACGTAATGAAAACTGTTCGTATTTTTTACAATCCCAATTCTGGAAAAAAAGAAAACCAACTGGCAGAACAAGTAAAAGCTCACTTTATTCAAAACGGTTTTTCCAAAGAAACCGTTGAAATTATCACACCTAAAAATGCTGATCATGCTTTTTCATTGGCTAAGAAAGCCTCCCAAGAAAAAATTGATTTGGTCATTCCGCTAGGTGGTGATGGCACCTTAAATAAAATTATTGGAGGTGTTTTTGAAGGTGGTTCCTATTCTTTAATTGGTCTAGTGCCATCAGGTACCGTTAATAATTTTGCAAAAGCATTACACGCCCCCTTACAAATTACTGAGGCACTGGATACCATTCTGACAGGACAAATCAAAAAAGTTGATATTTGTAAAGCTAATAACAATTATATGATTTCTAGTTTGACTTTGGGGTTGTTAGCTGATATTGCCGCTAATGTCACAGCTGATGAAAAACGACGCTTTGGTCCATTGGCATTTTTAAAGGACAGTATTAGAATACTAAGACGAAATCGCAGTTATTCTATCTCCTTGATTAGCCATAATCATCGGGTTCATCTTAAAACGAAATTTCTTTTAATTACCATGACCAATACCATTGCCGGTTTTCCATCTTTTTCAACCGGAGCTCAAGTTGATGATGGTTATCTTCAAGTCTATACTATGGAAAAGCTCTCTTTCTTTAAATGTTTATGGCATATTAATGATTTTAAACAAGGTGATTTTTCAAAAGCAAAGGGAATTAGCCATTTTCAAACCAATAGTTTAACCTTGTTGCCACAAGCTATCTCTCCGCGCACTCGTATTGACGGAGATAAAAGCGACTATCTTCCTATCCAATTAGATATCATTCCAAAAGCCATTTCAATTATTGTCCCTAAAGAACAATAAAAAGTGCCAAAGGCACTTTTTTATCTTATTTATTATGGTTTGAAGCCGATTTTCTCTACGAGAAAAATCATAACCACCAGTACTAGTGGTTATGACTAGAATAGATATTTCTTTTGAAATAATAACCTTAAATAGTGCAAGAGTAATTGCTAACCCCAGAAACAATCTTAAAAATACCATTGCAGCGCTTCTAAAACATTAACATTTCTTTTCGTCACTTTCTTAAAAGTTACTCCTCTTTGTCTTTTCTTGATAGTCCAAATAAAAGACCTTTAAGGCTATTTTTAGCATCAGTGATGACTTCAGAAATTTTACCTTTTGTTTGTTCAACCTTGCCTTTTGTCTCTAGGTCTTTATCGTCTATAAGGTGACCAACCGTTTCCTTCACTTTTCCTGAAACTTGGTCTAGTTTGGCATCAAATTTTTCTTCTAACATTAATCCCACGTCCTTTCAATGAAGAGTCACAAAACTGCCTTATCTTAAATGATTAATGAATGGTTGTCGAAGTGACCACATCAATCATTTTTGCATTTCAAAGTGACAACACATTTTTTATTTCGTATTGTCATTATATCATCCTAGTGATTTTTCGTCAAAAATTTTGATTTTTTAGAACAATAGTAAGTCTTATTTTAAAGTTACTAGGAAAAGAATAAAAAAATCCAAAACCTATTTAAGACTTTGGATACTCATTTATGTTAATTGATTGAAATCCCAAACACTAGTTACCCAACCTTCATAAAAGTCAGGTTCATGACAAACCATCAAGATAGATCCTTTATAAGCTTTCAAAGCTCGCTTAAGTTCTTCTTTAGCATCGACATCAAGGTGATTGGTTGGTTCATCTAAAATAAGCACATTGTTTTCACGATTCATCAGGAGACAAAAACGAACTTTGGCTTGCTCACCCCCTGATAAGACTTGAATTTGACTTTCAATATGTTTCGAGGTTAGACCACAACGGGCCAAAGCTGCTCGTACTTCGGCTTGGTTCAAAGCAGGAAAAGCATCCCAAACAGCTTCCAAAGGTGTTTGGCGGTTACCACCTGCTACTTCTTGCTCAAAGTAACCCACTTCCAAGAAATCTCCCGTCTCCACTTCTCCGTCCAGAGATTGAGTGATTCCAAGAAGGCTTTTTAGTAAAGTAGATTTTCCGATACCATTAGCGCCGATAATAGCTATTTTTTGATTACGCTCAAAACTAAGATTCAATGGTTCTCTGGTCAACGGACGATCATAACCAATCATAAGATCTTTAGTCTGGAAAATAAATCGACTCGGTGTTCTTGCTTCCTTAAATTCAAAACTTGGCTTTGGTTTTTCTGCCTGAAGCTCAATCAGATCCATCTTATCAAGTTTCTTTTGACGAGACATGGCCATATTACGTGTTGCCACTCTAGCCTTATTACGATTAACAAAGTCTTGCAAGTCAGCAATTTCTTTTTGCTGACGTTCATAAGCTGCTTCCAGTTGTGATTTTTTCATGTCATAAACAGCTTGAAATTGATAGTAGTCACCAGTATAGCGAACCAAATCTTGATTTTCAACATGGTAAACAATGTTAATCACATCATTCAAGAAAGGGATATCATGTGAGATTAAGACAAAGGCATTTTCGTAATTTTGCAAATAACGTTTTAGCCATTCAATATGTTCAGCATCTAGGTAGTTAGTTGGTTCATCCAGTAAGAGAATATCAGGTTTTTCCAACAAAAGCTTAGCTAATAAAATCTTTGTCCGTTGCCCCCCTGATAAGGCTGTAACATCTGATTCCATTCCAAAATCCATGACGCCAAGAGCACGTGCAACTTCGTCAATCTTAGCGTCTAAAGTATAAAAATCGCGACTTTCTAGCCGATCTTGAAGTTCACCAACTTCTTCCATCAAGGCATCAACATTTGCCCCATCGTCTGCCATTGACATATAAATCTCATTGATGCGCTCTTCCGTCTTAAAAAGGTCATCAAAAGCAGTTCGCAACACATCACGAACCGTTTGCCCAGTTTTAAGAACGGTATGTTGGTCTAGGTAACCTGCTGTCACATATTTTGACCATTCTATCTTCCCTTCGTCAGGTTGGAGATGACCGGTCACAATACTCATAAAGGTAGATTTCCCCTCACCGTTTGCTCCCACAAGTCCAATATGTTCTCCTTTTAAAAGACGAAAAGAGACATTTTCAAAAATAGCACGATCTCCAAAACCGTGACTTAATTGTTTAACTTCTAATATACTCATGATTTCTTCCTTAGTTGTCATCAACAAAGCCGTAAAAACGACCTGTCATTTCCATCTAATTATGGCAAAAAGCAAGCCTTTTGTCAATGAAAGCCATGCCATTAACATGCGTTGTACGTACGAAAAACTCAATCATTAACCGTCAAATTCTTCGCTCACACATATCTATGATCAACCTTTATAATTTTTCTAAATTTCAGATGTCTGTTGTAAGAAGAAGTCTTATCAGGTACAATAGAAGTAAACTTAACTGTATGGGGACAATAATGACTAGTAAATATCAAATGATTATTGCAGATTTGGACAAAGCTATTCAGCAACAAGAATTTAAAAAAGGAGATAAACTCCCTTCCATCAGACAATTAAGTCAAAGCTATCAATGCAGTAAAGACACGGTTCAAAGAGCACTCTTAGAATTAAAATACCGTCACTTAATTTATGCTGTTCCCAAAAGTGGTTACTACGTTCTTGGCAAAGTTATTCAGGAAGATTTTTCGCATGATTTAAGTCTTGAGGATTATAATAATTTGGCTTATGAGGATTTTCGACTTTGTTTAAATGAAGCGCTAGTCGCTAGAGATTCCTATCTGTTTCACTATTACCATCAAACTGAAGGTTTGGAAGATTTGCGAAATGCCTTATTACCTTATTTGGCAAGTAATAGTATTTATAGCAACAAAAGTCAGCTTTTAATCACTTCTGGCACGCAACAAGCCCTTTATATTTTATCACAGATGACTTTTCCAACGACTGGTCAAAAGATTTTGATAGAAACGCCTACTTATCACCGTATGGAAGAATTAGTGAAAAAACTAGGGTTAGCTTATCAGACCATTGAGCGAGAATTTGAAGGGCTTAATCTGGTGGAGTTAGAAACTATTTTTCAGACTGGTGATATCAAATTCTTTTATACCATTTCACGTTTTTCAAATCCATTAGGGCTTTCTTATAGTCCAAAAGAAAAAGAAGCAATCGTCCAATTGGCAAAACAGTATCGTATTTATATTTTAGAGGACGATTACCTCGGTGATTTTGTAAACTCCAAAGAACCACCACTTCATTATTATGATACTAATGATCGTGTCATCTATTTAAAATCCTTTTCAATGAGTGTGTTTCCTGCACTTAGGATAGGAACTCTTGTTTTACCAACAGCTTTAAAAACTCATTTTCTCGCTCAAAAATCAATGATTGATTTAGATACCAATTTGCTCATGCAAAAAGCACTCGCCCTGTATTTAGAAAATGGCATGTTTCAAAAAAATCTAAAACATATTAAGCACTTTTTAAAACAGCGCAAAGAAGACTTACGGGATTTCCTAAACCAAGAATTCCCCCAATTAGATTATCGTCTAAGCCCAAATAATATCATTATCAACTGTACTCAAGCCACTCTTTCTCTTCCACAGCACTTTCTAAAGAAAGAGAATTATCTCCTAAAAACCACTAAAGCAAGCTACCTCAATATAACGATTAATCAAGAAACAAAAGCTAATTTATTACAATTACTTAAAAAATAACTGCTTAAAGATCTTATAAAAATAGAATCAGTGCTTAAATGCCTGATTCTATTTTTTTATTTTGTTTGCTCAAAATGTAAATGCACGATAATACTATCACCATAGCCATTTCTTTCAAGATCACGCTGAAGGCGATAAGAAATATAATGTTCGGCAATAGTAATATAACCAGCATCTATCAGTCGATTTTCCACGAGTGACTGAATCATATTGATCGTAGGGCGTTCAACATGCACTTCTTCCAAGTCAATTACAACTTTTTTAGTAACTTGAGCGAGATTTTGTCGCCATGTTTCATCAATAGCATAGACCGTCCTTGCCGCTTTGATAATCGCTTGATAAATTTTATCCGGATCAAATTCTGCTACTTGACCATCACGCTTAATAACTTGCATAAGATCGCCTCTTTTCATTAATTTTCACTTCCACTTACATTATGCAAATGTTTTCATGATTTGTCAAGCCATAGCCATCCAAAAGCACAGTATGATAGCCATAACCAACTTTTGTCACTATTACCAACAATAAGTGTTATTCTGACGAAAAAATAGTTTCTTGACTAGGATAGACCAATCCTCTTTCATGCAAGCTTTCAGCAATCTGAACAGAATTCCAGGCAGCACCTTTTAAAAGATTATCAGCAACCACCCAAAGGTGTATTCCTTTTTCAATATCAAGATCTTTACGAATACGACCAACATAAGTTTCACAACTGCCTACAGCATTAATGGCTTGAGGATAAACTTGGTGGGATACATCATCTTCTAGAACAGCTCCTGGAAAATGCTGAATGGCATCTTTGACAGCTTCAATAGGTGCTGCTATTTTGGTTTCAATATAAACTGATTCCGAATGAGCTGATAGAACTGGAACTCGGACACACGTTGCTGAAATCTTGATGCTGTCATCTGCCATAATTTTTTTTGGTTTCCTTAGTTATTTTCATTTCTTCATAGGTGTAATCATTGTCAGTAAAGAGATCAATTTGAGGCAAAGCATTAAAAGCGATCGGATAGTGTTTTTTATCTCCTGCTGACGGTAAAATACACGCTGTCACTTCTTTTGGCATCTTACCTTGGTGAAGCACCTGCTCGTATTGCGATAAAGTTTCAAAAATAGCAGATTGACCAGCGCCAGAAACAGCTTGATAAGTTGAAACAATAATGCGCTCTATCCCCCACTGATGACGAATAGGTTCAAGAGCAATCATCATTTGGATGGTTAAACAATTAGGACAGGCAATAATCCCTTTATTTGCCACAAGTGCATCAGCATTTACCTCTGGAATGACCAAAGGAACATCTGGATGCTGTCGAAAATGTGAAGTATCATCAACAACAACTGCCCCTGCTTTGACAGCATACGGAACAAAGGTTTCCGAAACACTCCCTCCTGCCCGAGAAAAAAGCAATGTCCACATCAGAAAAAGAAGTCTTTGTTGTCTCCTCAATACTGATGTCTTTCCCTTTGAAGGCTAAGGTTTTACCTACAGAACGTGCTGATGCTAGTAGTCTAAGACTAGAAATAGGGAGACTTGATTTTTCTAGCATGTTAAGCATCTGATGTCCAACAGCACCTGTTGTTCCAACGATTGCTACTGTATAACCCATAAAACACCTCTTTTATCTACCACAATGTACTAGCTACTTGTTGTAATTTTCTAAAAATTATACAAAACCTATTATAGCTTATTTCATTTTAAAAGGAAAGAACAAAAAGAGCTATCTCTAAAATGAGCAAATTCAGTACCATTCAATAAATTGATTGACCTTATTGTCTCAATTCGTCAATGTTAACATTATCCTCGTAACTTAACCTCATCAGAAAAACACCCCAATCGTTAGATTTTGTGTCTCGCTTTTGGAGTGCAACTTAAAATTGGAAAAGGGAAGTTTCGAACGATCTTGAAATAATTTCTAAATTTTAATTTTTAGATATTTCTTCCTTGAATCCAATCATGACAGTTAATAGAAAACCTAGTACAAACGCTAATATAGCAGCAACTATAGCTAATATATAATTATTCATATTCCCACCGCCAATAAAAATTGGTAAGGACAATAATGATGGACTAGCAATAGCATAAGCACGAACTTGGAATAATCCTAAAAAAATACTCCAGTAATTGCAGCAGCTAGACATGAAGCAACCAATGGTCGACGGAATCTAACTAAGTATCCATACAAGGCTGGCTCAGTAACCCTAACCAATGCTGCTATCAACGTTGAAAAACCAACCTGCTTATTATTGTTATTTTTTGATTTTACTCCTACTGCCATTGCAACAGCAAAATTAGCTGTCAAAGCTCTACAAAGCACAAGAGAATGAAAATAGTAATCCAACCCTAAAAAACTCTTTTAAAACAACAAGCCATTTATGTTTATGGCATACTGTTTCAAAAGAGTTCTAATTATTAATTATTTAAGTTATACTTCAACTCTAACAAAACCAAGTGCAACGATTCACAGCATTTGGAAATTATTAATGGAATTGCATGCCACCATCTATTTCAAGGGTATGACCTGTCATGTAATCTGAATCTGGTCCAGCAAGGAAAGATACAGCTGAAGCAACATCTTCTGGTTCTGACAAACGACCAAGCGTTATATTTTGTGTAAATTGTGTCAATGCCCAATCACTATCTTTACCATGAGCAGCTGCAATATCATTGACGGCGCCTAAAAGCATTGGAGTTTTTACTGTACCTGGAGCATAAGCATTAACTGTAATTCCACGATAAGCAAGATCTTTGGCAGCAACTTGAGTCAACCCACGAACGGCGAATTTAGAACCGCTGTAAAGAAAGGCTCCTGCATTACCGACAACTCCACCTTGCGAACTAGCATTAATAATTTTACCGATAATTTCATGCCCATGGCGTTCTTTTTTGGCAAATTGCTCTAAAGCTGCCTGTGTTCCCCAAACAATACTAGCCACGTTGATTTGGAAAATCTTATCAAAATCTTCCTGGCTAATTGTTTCAATTGGTGTCCCAGGACCGATGCCTGCATTATTTACCAAGACATCGAAATGTCCTAATTTCTCGGCAACCTTACGAACAGCTGCCAAAAAATCATCCTGATGAGAAACATCGACCCTAATAGCGTAGGCTTTTCCACCACCTTCTTCAATGTTTTTGACAACTTGTTGAGCCTTATCAAGGTTAAGATCCGCTACTGCTACTGTAAAGCCATCTTTTGCTAATCGTTTAGAAATAGCCTCGCCAATTCCTTGAGCACCACCTGTAACCATTGCCACTTTTACCATATTTAACTCCTTCAATTTATGTTTGTTTTAGATCCCATACATCAATACCTATATTAGGATCAAAGCATTGATGAATAGTCCCTTCAACAGGTGATAATTTGATTTCTGCTGTGTATCTGACTCTGGCTGAGGTTAAATGCCCACCCAAAAAAGCCATTTCTTGCTGATCATTTAGATAGGAGAATAGTGCATGAGCATGTTGAGAAAAATTGTTTTTCCCTTGTACTACATTGCCATTTAAGGAAATCATTTCTAACATCCCCTGTTTTTTGTGATCTAAAAATGACTCTGTTTCTGGCAAATAGGTGGATACAACAACCTGATCACAAGCTCCGATTCCCTGAAAAATGGCAGAAGTGATTCTAGCAAAACGACAGACTTCAATGATACTTGATAAGATTTCATCGCCTTTATCCACTCGAATAAAATAATCTGTCCCTATTTTTTGAAACTCCATTTTCAATACCCCTAAATTATTTTACAAATCCCTTGATTGTCCCCATATAAATAGATCCAAAGCCATCTAAAATATTACGAACAGCTGTGTTTGGACAACCATAAACCGTACAAGCATTGACGTCAACACAAGCCATAAAATCTTTTGCAAAGTTTTCTGTAAAGGTATTTAAGTGTATCAAGGTTGCATCATTATCTGCATAATGCTCAATCACATGCACATTATTTTCAGATATAGACCAGTGGTACGCTAAAGCACCAGGCTCTTTTTCGGCACTAGCCACCATTTTTTCAATCAAGCGAAGTAAGGCTTCTTTTTGTCCTTCTTTAATTGTGACATCGACAAGATACATGATACTGTTTGGCATAAATTTTTCCATTCTTTTCTTTTAAATTTTTAATTCATGGTTGCGCCACCATCAACATTGATGGCTTGACCGGTAATATGATCGGCTAATGATGAGGCTAAAAATAGTGCTGTGTAAGCGATATCTTCAGGTTTTTGATCCCCGCGTTTTAATGGGATAAAATGTTTCAAGTTTTCGGTCCAAGCCTCTTCCTTGTCCTGACCATGATCTGCATAGTTTTGAAGAATTGCTTCCCACATGTCTGAACGGATAATACCTGGGCAAATTGCATTTACATTGATGTTGTAATCTGCACCAGCATAGGCCGCTGCTTGTGTGAGGTAGTTAATGGCTGCCTTGGTCATGCCGTAGTGCGCAAAGCCCTCTGGTAAAGCATGACGCCCTGCAAAAGATGAGGTATTAATGATTTTACCATGTTGGTATTTCATCATACGCTTGATTCCAGCCTGCATGCCATTATTAGCTCCCATTAGATTGACATTGAACAGCTTTTGAATATCTGCTTGAGAAGTGTCCAAGAAGGAATCAAGAGTTACAATTCCTGCGTTATTAATGATAATATCCAAACGACCAGTATCTGCTTCTGCTTGTCCTAAGATAGCATCAATGGCTTCATAGTCTGATACATCACATTGCAATCCAACTGCTTTCAATCCCTGTTGACACAAACGTTTTGCCAAGTTTTGGCAATTTTCCAAGATAAGATCAGCAATATAGACAGTTGCCCCAGCTTGTGCAAAGATAGTTGCCATGGCCTCTCCAATGCCACGACCAGCACCATAAATAACCGCTGTTTGTCCATTTAATGAAATGTCCATGAATAATCATCCTCCTTTTAGTCTCTATGTCTTTGTCTGAATACTCAAAAAATGCTCCTTTTTGTATTTACAGGCAAATTGTGATACTATTATCATAATTCAGTCTATCAGATAATCACTTTCAACAAAAGTAGGTACAATAAGGTAATTTACTAACCTAAAGGTAAGATATGGAGGAAACATGGTCAAAAAGGTGTACCAAATGGGAATATATAAAACTTTGGAAGTTATTAGCGGAAAGTGGAAACCACTCATTCTCTGTTATTTGGGACATGGTCCTATGAGAACAGGAGAACTGCAGCGTTCGTTAGGAACTATCTCTCAAAAAGTATTAACAGAACAATTAAAAGAATTGCTTGATGAAGGGATCATCGAACGTATTAGTTACCCTGTTGTTCCCCCAAAGGTAGAATACCAATTGTCACATGAAGGGAAATCACTTCGAGATATTTTAGTCAGCATGTCTGAATGGGGTGAGACAAGAATTCAGGCTTTAAAAAAACAGGGAAAAACTATTGACATCATTCACTCTTCTCATGACGGATATCTTGATATTTTTTATAGCTAATCAAGGAACTTACCGTCTATTAGACGAGCGTAGCCGATAAAAGCTATAGATAGATTTAAGCCCATAGATACTCTTGACGGTGTATTTGAACCGCCCCCCAAATTATATATTATAGTTAAGTTAAGGATTGGGTTTCGTATTGGACAGAACGCAGTCCTTTTAGTTTTATTTTAATAGAAAAGGGCATATTATAATAGGTGTCACTTCTTTGATAGATTGATTATGATACAATCCTTGATCTTTTTAGTTTAGCTGAATTTGGAAACGTTCTTTAACTTTTGAACAATAACAATTCTGTGTTTATCAATAAAATGACCAAAGTAGGACCTTTCCTGTTTTAAACTTCAATTTTATCTTCATAACTTTACACAAAAGCACCCCATCATTAAATGTAATATTTAATAATGGAGTGTACTTCAACTTTGAGGAATCGGTTTTAATCATTTTTTGACACTTGACGGATCCAAAAACTAGTAAATCTTGGGAGTTTGCGGCTAGTATACTTTAATCTCTTGATTTATATTGCATTTGCTTGCTTAGACGATCAGAAAATAGCTGAAGCTATTTGTTTGAACTTTTTACTTTTATTTAAAGGATGGCGAAATGATAACATCTGTTCCTTCTCCCACTTCACTTTTGATTTGAATGGTAAGCTGTAATTGCTCCAGTATTTGTCTGGTCATATATAATCCTAGCCCAGTAGCCTTTTGATGTTCATGCCCATTAAAACCAGTGAATCCTTCTTCAAAAAGACGGGGCAAATCTTCTGGTAGTATTCCAATACCCTTATCTGATATTAGAATACTTTTATTTTTGATCTGAATATTAATCTGCCCGCCCTTATTAGAATATTTTATGGCATTGTCAATGAGTTGTGTCAGGACAAAGTCAAGCCACTTTTTATCTGTTTTTAATAGCCAATCGCCATCAATAGCAATGCTAATTCCTTTAGCAATGCAGATCTGACTTGATTTCTTAACAACTGAAACAATGATGTCCCTAACAGAAACAATTTGGAATCGGAAATCATCTTTGTGCTGACTAAACTTTAGATAACTCAACAAATTATTAAGATAGTTTTCTAACCGATAAATTTGCTGTTGATAATCTTTTAAATTCGTATTCTGTGTTTGAACCATCAATGACAAAGCAGACAGAGGTAATTTCATTTGATGCGACCACATTTTAATTACGGATTCTACATTCTTTTGTTTGTTAAGCTGATTCAATAACTGATCTGCTTCTGCTTCCTTTAATTTTATAATGAGTGAACGGTAGGCCTGCTCAGTAGGACTAGATAATTCATCAAGCTCGTTTACATAAATAAATTCCTGTAAAATAAAAATTTTCTCTTTGAATTTATAATATTTCCAAAGGCTATTTAGTCCCAAAATGGTTAAGGCAATCAGATTAGCTATTGTAAAATAAGCCATGGGAAGGTGATGTAAGTAAAAAATGACCCAATAGGTAGCGATGAGAAGTCCATATTGAAGGTAAAAGGAACGGTATTCCTTTAAAAAGGCTAAGATCATTTGACTAAGTACCCCACTCCTCTAACAGTATGAATACGATTAAAGCCGATCGTTGCAACTTTTTTACGCAGGCGTGTCATATTCACATTAAGGGTATTATGGTCAATGAAATTATCATTTTCCCAAAGTTTCTCTAAAATCTCTTCTTTTGAGACGATTTCCTGTTGTTTAATCATTAAAATAGTCAAAATTTTGTGTTCTGTTGGTGATAGGATAATCTTATCATTACCATTTGATAAGGTACCATCAAAATGCAATTTAAATTGATCTAGGCTGATGTCATCATTTGTAAATTGTTGAGTACGACGCAAAAAGGCTGCTATCTTGGCATCTAAAATACTAAGCGAAAATGGCTTAGAAATAAAGTCATCTCCCCCCATATTGAGCGCCATCACAGTGTCCATCTCATCATTACTACTTGAGATAAAAATGATAGGAATGGTGGAATGTTTTCTAATTTCTGTTGTCCAATAAAAACCGTTAAAAAATGGTAAGGTAATGTCCATTAAAATGAGGTCTGGTTGGTAAGTGGTAACCTCTTGTTTAATATCCCGAAAATTAGAAACACTTAGTACTTGATACTTTTGACTAAGATGATTTTGAAGAAGAGATAAGATTGTTTCATCATCTTCAATGATATAAATTTTGTCATGTTTTGTCATACTGTTATTCTACCAAAAAAGTGGCGAAAAATCGCCACCTATCTTATCTTTCAATAATACGATAATAGGTTCTGCTTGTCATCTTGTAAATGATAAAGTACAGACAGATAATGACTCCAATAGTTGTAGCACTGACAAGGTAAATTAAATTAGAATCAACAACACCAAACAGTAATAAAATTTGTTTAATCATTATAAGTGCGACACAGAAATGTAAAACTGCCATAACAATCGGCATAAAAAACACCAAGAGAATTTGTGAATTAATGGTTTCTTTAACTTGTTGTTTACTCATACCAACTTCTTGAAGAATTTGATATGATTTTTTATCTTCATGACCTTCAGAATACTGTTTATAATAAATGATAAGAGCTGCACCAAGAATAAAGCTTAATCCTAATAAAAATCCTGTAAAGAGAAAACCACCCGTTATGGCATAACCACTTTCTAGATAATCTTTCTTGGTTTCAATGTGTCCAACAACTTGTCCATTATCACTGATCATTCCTTGCCCATCCAAAATATTAGCAAGATCAGTCTTATTGAGATTCCCATAAGCTATTATGCCAGGTGCTGTTCCTAAATTAGTGCTATTATGAATACCACTATAAATAGCTTTCAAGGTTTCAAGATTATTAACGACTAAAATTCCTGGATTATAAGTATTCGCTACTTGTGGGAAAATGACATGTTTGAAATTTTTAATATTCTTGAATACTTTTCCCATAATGGTTATTTTTTTTAAATTGCTATCTCCTTTTTGTTTGAAGAAGGCTGTTTCATTAGCTTTTAAATACGGTAGCTGATTTCCTAAAGCGCGAAAATCGTCTTGGGTTATCAAATAGATAAATCCAAGCTTTGTTGGTGTGATCTGCTGTAAATTCTCTTTGCTAACCGTGATGGTTTCTCCTTTTGATATTTCAAAGGAAACAAAACTTGTTGTATAGAGGATGAAATCAGAAGCAGATTTGTTTGTTTTATCCACAACTAATTTTTTAAACAATGCTTTTTGATCCTCAATAGAGCCAACTTGATCAAAGCTAATAAGTGTATTTTTAGGATAGAGCTTATTAGCCATTGTTTCAGTACCGCTATAAAGGGCTGTTGTGGTTGCTATCGCAACGAAAGCCATAACAGCCAATAAGGTAATACTAGCTAGACCAACGGCGTTTTGCTTCATTCTAAAAATCATTTGTGAGGTACTGACAAAGTGTTCCGGTTGATAAAAATAAACCTTGTTGTGACGCCGACGTTTCAAATACCAAGTCATAAAGGAAATGTAAAAAAGATAAGTTCCAATGATAACAAAAATAACAGCTATAAAAAATGTCATCAGTGTTTCTAGTGAGGTTTTGTTGGTTGATGATAATGACAGGTAATAACCGATTGATAAGCTTGTTAAAGATAAGAGGGCTAACAAAAGGTTGCCACGTGGTTCTTTTTCACCTTTTTCTTGGTCGCGAAAGAGCATTAACGGAGAAGTTTTTCTAATCTTTACCAGACCAACTAGGGCTAAAAGTCCAAAAATAAGTGCAAAAATAATGGCAGATAGTGTAAAAGCACTCAAGCGAAATTGTAGGCTAAGATTCGTTGAATGTAAAAGATTTGCAAAAATGAGATAAAAGAAATGAGAGAAAATGGCAGATAGTACACTTCCCAAGCCCACTGTTACAAGATACATGAAGAAAAGTTCAATCGTAGATACCCAAACGACTTGTTTTTTATTCATTCCTAGCATATTATAGAGACCGAACTCTCGACTTCTTTGGTTGAGTAAGAAACGGTAACTGTAAATTTCCATAATAACAGCAAATAATACCAAAACAAAGGTTGCCATTCCCAATAACATTTTCCCATTTTTCATGTTTTCAGAAATGGGACTCATCAAAATAATTAAGACAATGCAGTTGAGCATGTATAAGACTGTACTAGCTAATAAAAATGGCGCTGATACAGATAAAGATTTTTTGAGATTATTCCAAGCTAATTTGAGGTAAAACATCTTATTCACCTCCTAAAAGACCAGTCATAGTAATTGAAATATCTTTGCTGAAGTCCAAATTTGTTTTGTTTCCACGGTAAATCTGGTGAAAAATGCGACCATCCTTAATAAACAATACACGATTGGCATGGCTAGCTGCATTGGCAGAATGGGTCACCATAAGAATGGTTTGACCATCCATGTTAATATCCTCAAAGAGATTGAGTAGTTCTTCGGAATTACGGTAGTCAAGTGCTGCTGTAGGTTCATCGGCAAGGAGTAATTGTGGGTAAGTGATGAGACTTCTTGCAATGGCAACCCGTTGTTTTTGCCCGCCAGAAATCTCAAATGGACGCTTGTCTAGCAGAGTATTAATACGTAATTTTGGTGCCATTTTGTTAAGACGATTCTCCATTTCTTTAAGTGGTTTCCGATTTAAAACCAAGGGGAGAAATATATTGTCACGGACAGATAAGGTATCTAATAAATTAAAATCTTGAAAAACGAACCCTAGATTTTTTAAACGAAAGTCTGCTACTTGATTCTCTTTAATTTTGGTAATATCCGTTTCATTTAAAAAAACAGAACCTTTGGTTGGTTTTTCTAAGGTAGCTAGAATATTTAAGAGGGTTGTTTTACCTGATCCGGATTCCCCCATGATGGCAATAAATTCGCCTTTATCTACTTTAAAGTCGACATCTTGCAAGGCTCTTGTTTCTTCCTTAGAAAAGCGGGTGCGAAATACTTTCTCTAAATGATTAATTTCTAATAACATGATAAACTCCTTTGACAACCTTGTGTCTATTATATCTTATTTCTTAACTTCTGATAACCATTGCTTGGCTTCAGCGAGTGGGTCTTGGCTATTTCTGTCAGGGAGGATAGAATTATTTTCATAAACTTGTCCTTGACGATTGATAATGCGACTGCTAGTAATAGCTAAAAGGGCACCATCATATAAGGGAATGACATTATTTCCTGTCGTATAACCTGCTGTTGGTTCTCCAAAGAAAAGGGTATTTTCTAATCCTTGAAAAGCAAAGGCGGTCATTTCTCCTGAGGAAGCTGTTTGGTGATCTATTAGAACGGCAACAGGGATGTCTTGTTTGACGACTGACTTATCTAATTCAATGCTCTCTTGGTTGACTAATTCTTGACCTCGTAGCTCCACGACCTGTTTGTTCCGATACTTATCTTCAAAACTGAATAAATCCCCATCTGGTAGAAGTCCCGATAATCCGATAAGCATAGGGGTCATATTACCACCAGTATTACCACGCAAGTCAACGATTGCTCCCTTATATTTCTTTGTAAGAGGAGTGTTTAACTTATTGGCGTAAGCTGCCAATGCTTTTTGATTTAATCCTTCGATAGCAGGCACCTTTAGGTAAATAATATCATCCTCAACCTGTACTACGGGCTCCTGCTGATCGACTAAGCTTTTTGGGAAACTGTTTTTGCTGACTAAAGAGGAATGTTTTCCTCCTGCTACGCTTACTGCTTTTTGGAGAATTTGCTGAGCTTCTTTGTAAGATTTTGCTTTTTTAAGAGACTTGTGAGTTTCTTGCTGTGTTTTGTCCCACTGTTCACCTTGAGCATATAAGCCGAGCATATCTAACCGTTTTAAGGCAATGTCCCCATATTTTTGAGCACTGGGTGGAAATAGATACAGATTAAAGTTAGGTCCATAACGTTGAATACCATAAATGCCTATGCCGGTGATTATCACCAGAGGAATTCCTAATAAGGCTAATACTTTGGTATATCGTTTCATGAGACAGCCTCCTTTCTTAACTTGTTTTTTGATAAGTCTAGTTTAGCATTGCCAGACTAAGAGTAACCTTACAGTGCTAAACAAGCAACTTACAGTTCTGTAAGGTTTATCGCATGCTATTTTCAGATAGTTTGATATAATAGGGAAAAGAAGTAACTTTAGGAGATAAGCGATGCCAAAGAAAATTAGGAAAGCCTTAGGTGCTGTTGGAAAAATCATGTCGATTATTCCTGATGCCACTGAGATTATTGGAAAAACCATTGATAATAGTCGGCCTATTATTGAAAAACATATGGAACAAAAGCATGAACGCAAAATGCAGCTACGTGTCATAGATGATGTTATTGGTCTACCTGTTGATGAAGCACAGACCCACTTAGAACGGCGTGGTTTTGTAGTGGCAACTTTACCTGTTAAGCCTCATAAAAAATGGCTTCGCCATAACCTTAATGAGGTGGTTGCTATCTCACCAAATTCTGGGAAACATCAAATTGGGAGCTTAGTCAAACTTTACTATATTACTGTGGCTGTTTTAGAAAAGAGCCAAGAGTTATTAGATCGAGAAACATTAAGAACTATTAAGCGTCATCAGAAAATTGTTGATACGTTTGAAATTGTGAAGCAACTGCGTTTTCCTTTAAAAAAATATCATTAATCATAACCTAAATACCAAAACAAGCTGAAACCTCATTAAAGGTTTCAGCTTGTTTTGATAAGTTTGAAAACTCTAACAACTCAAATAAGGAGATTATTAAAAGAGTTTGTTAAAATCTGTTGTGAGTGATCGATTAGTCCTTAATGGCTAATTGAACCATTACTTCTTGTATAGGAATATCGTAAAAACGATCTTCTCGGCGTCCTAAGAAATCCCTCGCTTGTTGTGGAAAACTAGCGTAGCTAAGCACATCTTCTTCTGAGCGAGCATATCGGGCAATATCTTTACGAAGTTGTACAAGTTGTGGCTCAATTAAATCGGCTGGTCGACAAGTGATCACATCTTCGCCACCAATAATTTTTTCTTTAATCCCTTCTGCTAATGGGGCAGGTGATTTCCCGTAGAGACCACGAACATAGTCCTTGATTTCATTTGGCACCACCTTGTAGCGCTCACCAGAAATAATATTCATTAAAGCTTGTGTTCCAACCATTTGCGATAATGGTGTTACTAATGGTGGGTAACCAAGATCAGCACGCACCTTAGGAACTTCTGCTAATACTTCTTCGTATTTATCGGCTAATCCTTGCTCTGTTAATTGACTTAGGAGATTAGACAGCATACCTCCTGGTACTTGATAAATGAGGGTTTTTGGTTCAGTATCTTTGACTTTAGGGTTTAAAATCCCTGCTTCTCGGTAATGGTCGCGAATCGTATTGAAATACTCTGCTACTTTAGCAACTTCTTGCATGTCTAAGCCTGTATCGAAGCCTAAATCGGTTAAGGCAATCGCCATTGATTCTGTGGCGGGTTGACTGGTTCCGCCTGAAAAGGAAGAAATAGCGGTGTCAATAATGTCAGCACCTGCTTCTGCCACTTTCAGGTAAGTCATTTCTGAAATCCCACTGGTTGCATGGGTATGAACCTCAAGGGGAATACTTATATTTTTTTTGATACGTTTTACCAATTGGTAACCCGTTTCAGGGGTTAGAACTCCAGCCATGTCTTTGATACAGATTGAATCAGCACCAATAGCTTGGTAGGATTTCGCCAATTTTACAAAATAATCAACAGTATGCACTGGGCTGGTTGTGTAAGAAATAGCAACCTGTGCATGTCCACCAAATTCCTTTGTTGCTGAAACTGCCGTTTGAAGATTGCGTGGATCGTTTAGAGCATCAAAAATGCGTACAATATCAATTCCGTTTTCAATTGATTTTTGAATGAATGACCTGACCACATCATCTGCATAATTACGATACCCCAAGAGATTTTGCCCACGCAAGAGCATTTGTAGCTTGGTTTTTTTAACCGCTTTACGAATAGTTCGCAAGCGCTCCCATGGATCTTCGTTTAAAAAGCGTAAACAAGAATCAAAGGTTGCTCCACCCCACATTTCAAGGGCATAATAACCAGCATTATCTAATGTTTCTAAAATGGGGATCATTTCCTTGGTGGTCATACGTGTGGCAATTTGACTTTGCTGACCATCACGTAAAACCGTTTCTGTTATACGGATTTTTGTCATAATTATTCTCCTCATAAGCCGGTCCTATCTTATGACTGGCACTGGTTTTCGTCGTTGAAAATGAATAAAGTAGATTTGCGATGGCAGTTTGCATATCGTCAACACTATGTTGTCGCAAACGACCACAAACTTTTGCCTCCTTAGAACAGATAAAGCATTTCCTAGGGGCTTCTCCTAAAGCTGTTCGACTAATTGGGTGAGGCAAACCATTTTTTAAGGTAAGGACATCTAAATCCATTAGACGCCCAATAATTGTATCTGTTTCCAATGCCATCATTTTTAATTTTAGATCTTGGCTAGATAAACTTGTCACAAGGTAATACTCATAGCCTGTTTTGGGAAGCAGCCGTAATTGGTATAAAATCGTGTGATTAGCTAATGTTTGACGAATAGCTTTGATGACCCAATCAAAGGTTTCGAGTAGCTTTGGAGAGGTTTTAACAGGACCTGGAATGTTCATGGTGACTGATAATAGACTACTATCAGAATATTCTTTTAATAAGTGTAACTGGCGTAGTCCCCTCTCTTCACGAGCTCTTAACATAGCATCAAGATCAACAGTTTCCCCTGAAAAAAAGACTTCTTTAGACATTGTAAACCACGTCAATCAAGCTACCATCACGATATTCAATAAGGGCAACAACCTTGTCACCATATTGAATGCGTTCAGGTGTTCCAACAATAGCGTAGGCTTTTTCTTTTAATTCTTCAATGCTAAATTGAGGCACATTGAGATCCTTGAAGTGTTCTACTAAATCTTGGCGATTCGGATTAATAGCAATGCCTACTTCGGTCACAACGACATCAACACTTGTTCCCGGTGTAATAACGGTATTGACTTTGTCAACAAATGTTGGAATGCGTCCTCGGATGAGTGGTGAAATTACGAGACTCATCTTAGCAGCAAAGGCAGTATCACAGTGACCACCAGAAGCCCCACGAATGACACCATCCGAACCTGTCATGACATTAACGTTGAAGTTAGTATCCACCTCAAGGGCTGATAAAATACAAGTATCCAACTGGTTAATGACAGACCCCTTGCTAAGTGGTGATGCATACATATTCGCATCAATTTCATAATGGTTGGTATGTTTATCAAGCGAAATGGCAGATGGATGGTCAAAATCTTGGACATCGAGAATTTTTTCCACTAGTCCTTCTTCTAATAATTCTACCATCGCATTCGTAATACCACCAAGAGCAAAGCTAGCTTTAATGTTTTCGTTAATCATCGCTTTACGCATGAAACGGGTCACAGCAAGTGAGGCACCTCCTGTACCAGTTTGGAAGGAGAAGCCTTCTTTGAAGTAAGGAGAGTTGATAATGACTTTAGCAGCATATTCGGCAATCAATAGCTCTTTAGGATTCTTCGTATAGCGTGTTGCTCCTTTGGCAATTCCTTGAGGATCCCCAATAGCATCTACGGTGACCACATAGTCAACATCTGTTTGAGGAATACTGATTGGAGTATTTGGATAAGGAACTAAATTGTCGGTCAAAACAACCACTTGGTCAGCGTATTTGGCATCAATCATGGCATACCCTAAAGAACCGCAAGTTGCTTTTCCTTTTGTCCCGTTGACATTCCCGTATTCATCTGAACTTGGTGCCCCTAAAAAGGCAACATCAATATGGATGTCACCACTGGCAATCGCACGAGCACGACCACCATGGGAACGAATGACTACAGGATTTTCCATTAAGCCTGCTGAAATGGCAGCTCCGACCTTATCACGAAGACCTGATGACGTGATGTTGGTGACCACACCATTTTTGATGTGATCAATCAAAGGCTCGTGAACATTGGCAATGGAACTCGGAGCAATGGATAGGTTTTTAATCCCCATTTTTGCAATCTCATCCAAAACCATGTTCATAATGAAATCCCCTTCACGGAAATGATGGTGAAATGAAATAGTCATGCCGTCTTTTAAGCCCGTTTTTTCAATAGCTTCACGAATAGATCCTAATAATTTAGAATCTCCAGGTTTAACTGGTTTAATATGGCGACTTGATTCATCGTGGTCATTAATATGTGCTAATTCTCCTTCAAAAACACCGTACTGATCAGCGTATGGTTGAGGAATATCTCGACCGAGTTTGTTTGTTACCATCTTTAAATGTCCTCCTCAGATAAAACACCAGCTGCTGTTGCTAGGGCAATAACACGTTTTGCGCGTTCAACAATTGGTTTGTCAATCATTTTTCCATTTAAGGAAATAACACCAGATCCCTTGCTTTCCGCCTCATGAATGGCCCAAATGACTTGCTTAGCATGGTCAATTTCTTTTTCTGTCGGGGTATAAATCTCATTAACAAGCGGAATTTGGCGCGGATTGATGACCGATTTGCCATCAAAACCTAGTTGTTTAATCAAACGAACTTCATTTTGGAATCCTTCTGTATTATTAACATCAGAATACACCGTATCAATAGCAGCAATTCCAGCAGCACGAGCAGCGTGTAAAATCATGCTACGAGCAAAGAATAATTCTTGTCCATCTGAGTAACGATGTGTTTTCATATTCGTGACATAGTCTTCTGCCCCAAGAGCAATACCAATCAAGCGCTTAGAAGCTTTTGCAATCTCTCGGGCATTTAAAACACCTTCTGCTGATTCAATAGCTGCCATCATACGAGTGCGCCCAATTTCAATCCCATTTTCACGTTCCACACGTTCAATAACAGCTTCGACATCAATAATATCTTGAGCAGTTTCTGTTTTTGGCAGACGAACCACATTGACACCTGCTAAGACCACCGCCTCAATATCCAAAGCGCCACAAGAATCAAGACCATTGACACGAACAACCGTTTCAACACTTGAATAATCAAAGGTTTTGAGTGCAAAATGAACAAGAGCGCGAGACGTGTCCTTTTCTTTAAGGGAGACCGAATCTTCCAAGTCAAACATAATAGAATCGGCACCAAATAAAGGTGCATCACGAAGCATAGCGGCATTCGCACCAGGCACAAACATCATTGTCCTTCTTAAGCGTTCCATGAGTCAATCTCCTTCCAATTATACCGGTCAATACCAGCCGCACGATGAACCGCAGCGATAGTTCTCGCTTGGATGGTACAATCAAGTGCTCCCTTATCAATAGCTTCAACCTTGGCAGCCTTAACCTCTAAATGCATTAAGGTCTGTTTAATGAGTTTTCGGATATGATTGCCAAATTGTTTTTCGACACTACTGTCAAGTATAATTGTAATTGTTTGCTCATCATTAGGGGATACTGTAATCATAAGGTCACTTGATTCAAGCGAACCGGCGACTGCTATTTGTTTAATATCCATATCATTGACCTCCATCTTTTACCTTAACTTATTTTCCTACTGGGAACAATTTGATTAGAATTTCTGCCACAAGGTAGAGAATGCCTAATACTATAAATACACCAGCCATGCCGAGTGCCATTAGCTCAAAGGAACTAATCAGATGGTCTATATTAATGGTCATAACAATTCTTTCCTTTCTTAGCTAAAATAGGCGAGTAGCAAACCGCCTGCAATAACAGAAGCAATTTGTCCAGAGACATTGGCACCAACTGCATACATTAAAATAAAGTTTTGCGGGTCCTCATCGGTCGCCATTTTTTGAATAACACGGCTTGACATTGGAAAGGCTGAAATTCCAGCAGCACCAATCATAGGGTTAATTTTCTCTTTACGGAAGAGATTAAGGAATTTGGCAAACATAACCCCACCAATTGAATCCATGATGAAAGCAAGTAAACCAAAGACGATAATTAAAAGAGTTTGCACATTCAAGAACAGATCCGCTTGCATTTTGATAGAAATGGTTAATCCTAGCAAAATACTAACAATATTAACCAATTCATTTTGAGCCGTCTGTGATAAACGATCGAGCACACCGCACTCACGCAACAAATTACCAAACATCAAAAAGCCAACTAAAGGTAGTGAGATTGGAGCGATAAAACCAGCAACAAGCGTGATGATGATTGGGAATAAAATTTTAGTCATTTGAGACACATTCTCAGCCTTGTAAGTCATGCGAATGCGACGCTCTTTTTTAGTTGTTACTAACTTGATAGCAAATGGTTGGATAATAGGAACTAAAGCCATGTAAGAATAAGCAGCAACCGTAATTGGTCCCAATAAATCTTTGGCTAATTGATTGGCTACAAAAATTGAGGTGGGGCCATCAGCTGCTCCGATAATACCAATGGAAGCAGCCTCTTTAATGTCAAATCCTGCTAAAACAGCAACGACAACAACAAAGAAAATCCCAAACTGAGCAGCGGCACCGAATAATAGCATAAATGGATTTTGAAGTAAGGGACCAAAATCAATCATGGCACCGATGCCAATAAAAATCAAAAGTGGAAAAAGTTCTGTTCCGATACCAAAGTTAAAGAGGGCATCAAAAACACCTTCTTGCTTGACACCATTCACAACCTGTGTTAAAACCCCTGACCCAGGGAAGTTAACGAGAATTGTTCCAAGTCCCATTGGAACAAGTAAGGTCGGTTCGTATTCTTTTTTAATTCCTAAATACATTAAGAGAGCACCGATGCCCATCATAACAATCTGGGGAATGGTAATGGCTGTTATTCCTGCGATTAAAGTTTCCACAAATTCACTTCCTTTTCTATAAGTTTTGCTCGATCATTAGCTGATAGTTATAAGCCCATCGCCAGGATTCACGACTTGACCTGGACTAACATGGATGGCACTGATTGTACCTGCTGATGAAGCAACAATTTCATTTTCCATCTTCATCGCTTCTAAGATGAGTAATGGCTGGTTTTCTACCACCTGATCACCAATATTTACTAAAACTTTTAAAATGGTTCCAGGCATTGGCGATGGGACAGCATCTGCACCAGCCACTGCTGTAGGTGTAGACTGAGGAACTACTGCTTCAGCGGATTGAGGTTGAGGGCTTGGTTCAGCAACAGAGGGAGAGACTGGAGTTTGCCCTGCTTGAATTGGCATAGTTGGTTGGTTAGGGGCATCAATTTCTTCCATTTCAACAAGGTATTCTTTCCCATCAATAGTAATTTTAAATTTACGTAACATCACTTTTCTCCTATTATGTTTAATACTTTATTTAATGTGTAATGATAATACTATCTTTTACAATAGATTGATTTAATCTGAAACTGTTTTTCTGGATAAATACTTGCAGCAATACTTGAGGCAATAAGGGATACAGTCACTACTTCTGAATTTCGTTGTAAAAGGCGCTTAACTTTAAATTGACTGTTAGAGCGGTCACTAGCGGCTATGGCACTTGTAATTAAAGAAACGATCAAATAATCCTTTTCATCTGCAGCGACATAGCCAGGAATTTTCTCCCATTCATCTGAAACTTCTGTTGATTTCGTGAGTAGTACTGGCTCTGTTATGGTCTTTTGATTAGAATGTTTAAACCATCTTTGGAAAAATTGCATGAACTACCTCCTTTCCACATTTGCCCATTTAGGGAACCTCTAAGCTTATTATATACTACCACCAATTTTTGAGATGATTTTTTTGTGTTCTTTCTAAGAGCGCTTTCAACCTTTCACAATCGCTTACAATAGTTACCCAATTTAAATAAAAAAGGTAACAAACCAACTTTTTAAATCAAAAAATAATAGGGCTCTAAACCCTTGATAATATTGCTTTATACGCTATTATAAACTTTTTGAATCTATCCTTACAACCTCTGGTTTATTTTCAAAATGGATTTTCAAATTGTTTTTTTTGTGTACTTCTGAACAAAGAAGTATTTCTTTTCTAAGCGCTTTCAACTATACTGAATTCATAAAATGAAAAAAGGAGATAACAATTATGTTATTAACAATTCTGGCTTATGCCATGATCATTGTCTTCATGTATGTTGTAATGAAGAAAAAAATGACCCCTTTTACAGCCTTGGTCATGATTCCATTGATAATGACAATTGCTGTCATACTTACTGGCTCGGCTGATTTCAATGCCGATGCGAAATTTGTTGCTTTTGTTGGTGAAAAAGGCATTGCCAAAAGTCTTACAGCTATTGGACCTATGGTGATGTATGGTATCAATAATACGGCTAAAACGGGTATCATGTTGCTCTTTGCCATTTTGTTCTTCTCAATTATGCTAGATGCAGGATTGTTTGATCCTATTACTGAAAAAATGATTCGCTTTGCAAAGGGCGATCCGATGAAGGTTCTTATTGCAACAGCGGTAGTTGCTGCTGCAGTGTCTCTTAATGGTGATGGGACAACAACGACCTTGATTTGTTGCTCTGCTTTCTTACCTATCTACAAGAAACTAGATATGAAAGTGATGAACCTAGGTGTTTTGATCATTCTTCAAAATACCATCATGAACCTCTTGCCATGGGGTGGTCCGACTGCTCGTGCTATGTCAGTCCTTAGCGTTGGTCCTGAAATTCTTGGTTACCTTGCACCAGGTATGATCCTATCACTTCTTTATGTGATTTGTTGGGTTGCTCCAAGTATGGGACGTAAGGAACGTGCAAGACTCGGTGTCGTTGACCTAACTGAGGATGAAATGCGTAAATTAACAGACATTACCGATCCGGATACACTTTCTATCCGTCGTCCTAAAAATTTTGTTTTTAACGCTATTTTAACCATCGGTTTAATTACGTGGTTAGTTGCCGGTTCTTTTGAAAAAAGCATTGCCATGGCACCACTTCTTCTCTTTGCTGTCGGTACTTGTATTGCTTTGATGGTCAATTACCCTGTGCTTAAAGACCAATCGAAACGTATTGGTGACAATGCTGGTGATGCGGTTCAAGTGGTTATCTTAGTCTTTGCAGCTGGTATCTTTATGGGACTTTTCCAAGGGTCTGGTATGGCTAGCGCTCTTGCACAAAGTTTTGCAACCATTATTCCAAAACAACTAGCAGGTTTCTGGGGACTTGTTATCGCCTTAATTTCTGCTCCTGGTACTTTCTTTATTTCAAATGATGGTTTCTATTACGGTATCCTTCCAGTCCTTGCAGAAGCTGGTGCTGAATATGGTTTTAGTAACATGGCTATGGCTCTTGCTTCTCTTATGGGACAAGCCTTCCACTTACTTAGCCCATTAGTCGCTTTCATCTATCTTCTTCTACGCTTAACAGGTCTTGATATGGGAGAATGGCAAAAAGAGGCTGCAAAATATGCCCTTATCATCTTTATTATCTTTGTTGTAACTATCATTGCTATGGGACAAATGCCACTTTACATCCCACAATAAGCCTTAAGCACTACCTTATTCCTTATGAGATGATTAAAGTCATGTTCTAGATGAGCATGACTTTCGTTTTTAAGAACGACTCAAGTCAGTAGTGATATGTTTCATAAATTGAAGTATAATAGAGTGAGGATACTAAAAACAAGGAGATAAAATGAATCCGATTATTGAAGCTGTAAAGAATAATCTTGACTTATCAAGAAATATCCCTTTGAAATTAGCCTTTTATAATGCGCTTAAAAAGACCATTATCTTGAGACAAATTCCTGTTGGAAGTCGTATTAATGAAAAAGAGTTTTCGATTGCGCTGAATATCAGCCGGACGCCTATTCGTTACGCTTTGGGATTATTGTCTGAAGAACACCTTGTGGAGCACATTCCTAAAAAGGGGATTATTGTCAAGGGAGTCAGTATTAAAGATGCTTGTGAAATTTTTGAAATTCGAAAAGCTCTGGAAACTCTGGCGACTACTCAAGCGATGCATTTAATGACCGAGGAAGATTTTAAGGTCATGCATGATTTGTTGGCAGACTGTGAAACCTTTATTGAAGAGGATGACATCAATCGTATTTTGGATAATTTCAATGCCTTTAACAATTTGATTTACGGTTATAGCCAAATGGTTCGCTTGAAGGAAATTGTAACAGAATTGCAAGCTTATTTGGTCTATTTTAGAAAAATTTCTATTTCTTCAGTTGAACGTCGCAAACGTGCCCTATCTGAACACTGGATGATTTATCGTGGGATGAAAAATAGAGATCATGAGCAAATTGCCTTGATTACACACGAACATCTCAATAGTTCTCTTGAGTTTATTCTTAAAGAAATGAGTCCTGATACAGATGACCAACACTAAGCTTATTCCTATTAGTCAATTTGCTCTAAAAGCACTACTGTATGAAGTATCACTATCACCTAAGCCTGGTCTAGTAGACCGTTTTGACAATGGCGCTCACGATGATATGACCTTTTCAACCTTTGTAGATAGTGCTATAGCGTTATCTCCCTTTTTTCAGGCTTACCTTGAAATAGGCTTTGATCATGCTGACAAGGAACCACTGTTGCTATTTAATCGTTTAAGGAATCTAGGAAAAAAAGCTGATCAGGCAATGTTTGCAGCAACTGATGGCATTAATACTCATAAAGGCTTGAATTTTTCCATGGCCTTGCTTCTTGGGGCAACAGGCTGCTATTTGGCAAAAAAAAAGAATTTATTGAAAAATTTAGAAAAATTCACTAAAGAAGATACTATTGCTATTTGTGATTTAGTGAAACCAATGACCACTCATTTAATCCAAGCGGACCTAAGTCACCTCAGTTCTAAACAAGAACTGACTTATGGTGAACAACTCTTTTTAAGCTATGGCATCAAGGGACCTCGTGGTGAGGCGAGTGAAGGATTTCCAACCCTGACCAAACAAGCTTTACCTTTCTTTCGTCAGATTGTAAAGCAAACTGATTCTGAAACCAGTCAACACTTACTTCTTGTTTATTTAATGTCCATTGTTGAAGATGGGAATCTGATTCATCGAGGAGGCATTGAATCATGGAAAAACATTCAAAGAGAGATGAAGCATTTATTCCAACAACAATTACCACCACAAGAGTTACTATCTGCTTTATCTGCTTATAATGAGCTGCTTATTCAACGGCATTTAAGTCCGGGTGGATCTGCTGACTTACTAGCCTTGAGTTTCTATTTTGCTTTTTTAGAAAGATTGCTTTAAAATGAGTGATTTCCCTACACCATAAACCCTTATTGACGAAAAACCACTGAACCAAATAATGAATAATGATAACGGAGGAATTAACTTGTCTACCTATACGATTGAACGTGTATTTCCTTTTGATCAGAAACGAATGAAATTAATCGACAAGCTATTAGCTGACCAACAGATTAGACGAGATCCTAACTTAGATTATAGTTGTGTTCTTCTTGATGAAAATAGGCAGATTATTGCTACAGGATCTTTATTTCAAAATAGCTTGCGCTGCTTAGCTATTTCTCAAAAATATCAAGGAGTAGGTTTATTGAATAAGCTTGTGTCGCATCTTGTTGAAGAGGCTTATTCTAGAGGATACTACCATCTCTTCATTTACACCAAAATAGTAGCCGCAAATTGGTTCAAGGGTCTTGGTTTCTATGAAATTGCCCACATAGGAGAAGAGTTGAGCTTTTTAGAGAATAGGCAGACAGGATTTGCAGACTATCTGACCCAGCTAGAAAACCCATCAATAGTTGGCAATAGAATAGCTGCGGTGGTCTTAAATGCTAACCCCTTTACCTTAGGTCACCTCCATTTGGTGGAAAAAGCTTGTGCTGAAAATGATTGGGTTCATCTCTTTTGTGTGAGTCAAGATAGCAGTTTGATTCCTTATCAGGTCCGCAAAGAATTAATCAAAAAGGGTACCCGCCATTTATCAAATATTACTTATCATGATACTGGTTCTTATATGATTAGTCAGGCAACTTTTCCCTCTTACTTTCAAAAAAATGACCTAACGGTTATTGATAGTCAAGCACGGTTAGACACTGTTATTTTTACTAAGATTGCCCGCTCTTTAAATGTCACAGATCGCTATGTCGGTGAGGAACCAACCAGCCTTGTAACCCAACGCTATAATCTTATCATGACTAATGAATTGCCTAAGCAAGGCATTACACTTCATGTCATCCCAAGAAAAACAGATACCCACGGAGAAATAATTAGCGCTTCACTCGTTCGTCAAGCTTTAAAAGATGGAAATAATCAACTCTTAGAACAGTTTCTGCCAAAAACCTCTTTTGATTTCTTTAATAGTGCAGCTGCTGAGCCGATTATAGCAATAATTAAAGCAACAACAGATGTGCATCACTATTAAAAACCTCTTTAGTTTTCTGGTACTAAAGAGGTTTTTAATAGTTTCAAATAAATGTCAAACAAAGTTCAAGATCTGCCAAGGCACGAGTAGCAATTGCTTCATAACGTTCCTTTTTATCACGAATCCGAGGACCTTCTAATGCTTTGATAATCCCAAAATTAACATTCATTGGTTGAAAGTGTTTGCTATCAGCATGGGTAATGTAATACGCAAGACTTCCAATAGCCGTTGTTTGAGGGAAAATAAGGGTTTCTTCTCCTTTGAATAAACGAGCCGCATTAATTCCTGCAACCAAACCTGATGCAGCAGACTCCACATAACCTTCAACTCCAGTCATTTGACCTGCAAAGAAAAGGTTACGATTGACGCGTGACTGAAACGTTTCTTGTAAAAGATTCGGAGAATCCATATAGGAATTGCGGTGCATGACCCCATAACGCACAAAGTCAGCATTTTCAAGCCCAGGAATCATTTGAAAAACACGTTTTTGTTCCCCCCATTTCAAATGCGTTTGGAAACCAACAATGTTATAGAGACTCCCTGCAGCATTGTCTTGACGCAATTGAACAACAGCATAGGGGGTCTTGTATGCACCATCACGGGGACCAGTATAAGTTTCAGGATACTCCAAACCAACTGGCTTCATTGGTCCGTATAGCATGGTTTTAATCCCACGTTTAGCCATGACTTCAATTGGCATACAGCCTTCAAAATACTTCTCTTTTTCAAAAGCATTAAGCGGTGCTTCTTCTGCTGCTATCAAGGCTTCATGAAAATTCATAAATTCTTCTTTGGTCATTGGACAATTAAGATAAGCCGCCTCTCCCTTATCATAACGAGATTTTAAATAAACCTTGTCCATGTTAATGCTCGCTTTATCAATAATTGGAGCAGCGGCATCATAAAAATAAAAACCTGATCCACCATTTAAAGCATGGATTTTTTCTGCCAAAGCATCTGATGTTAAAGGACCCGTTGCAATAATGGTAATAGCATCTGTTGGGATAACTGTCATTTCATCACGAATCACTTCAATCAATGGATGATTCTCTAGTTCGGCAGTCACTGCCTTGGCATAGCCTTCACGATCAACTGCCATAGCTCCGCCAGCTGGAACGCGATGCTCTTCTCCAATACGCATGATTAACGAATCTAAGCGACGCATTTCTTCTTTCAACAGACCAACAGCATTGGTCAAGCTATCACCACGAAAAGAATTGGAACAGACCAACTCAGCAAAATTGTCGGTTTTATGCTGAGGGGTTGCTTTGATCCCACGCATTTCATACAATTTAACAGGAATCCCACGTTTTGCAATCTGATAAGCTGCCTCAGAACCCGCCAAACCAGCACCAATAACATTAATATAAGATTGAGACAATAGACTAATACCTCTTTAAAAGGTAACTTGTCACAGCTACCTCTCACAAATCTTTCTAACTTATTTATCTGGATTATTATAACAGAAATAATGGAAAACCAAAAGAAAGAATTCCACAAAGAATGTCCTCACTAAGCGTGAATGAAATTAGAAAAAACAGATCCATGCAGCGATAAACACACTAAGAATACTAAACAAAGAACCAATCAAATAATACTCAGCAAAAGATGGGCTTTCTGAAATTTTATTGTAGCGAGCGATGGATTTAGCCGTAAAAACCAAACCAATAGAAGCAAACTGACCCATGACCATGCAAATGCCAATGACAATTCTTTCTAAAATACCAATAGTAGCTCCTGCCCCAGCAATAGTATCTATTTTCTGATCTTGATCAGGTTGGTATTTACTAAAAAATATTTTAAAGACAATATTGGTTGGTTTTGTAACGATAAGGCTAAAAAGAATAGTCGATAAAAGGCGATGATCTAACCAATTAGGAAAATCAGTTACGACTAAACGATGACTAGCAAAGACAATGATGACTAGGTGCAAACACTGATCCAGAAGAAAAAGCCCTACGTTTTTACCTTTCAGCCATCTTGCAACTTGAGGTTTCATCCAATCAATAAGGGCATGACTGACAAAAACTAAGAGACTGAGCCACCAAAGTTTGGGCATGATAGTCGTAAATATCAGTAATGGGATGCCGACACCAACTAGATGATACCCCAAATAGATTAAGTTTTCTCCTTTATGATCTGCGATTGTCTGACTTTGTAAATGATAATCAGATAACAGATGGCAAATAACTAACAGCGTCAGAACAGGCTGGTGATGTAAGTATTGAGACAAACCTTCAATCATTGTTCTCCTCCTCTTCATCATTTTCTCTGATTAATCGTAGCGCACTTTGGCGCGTCCTTAAATAAACTTTTAAATTACTACTTTTTAAACGTTTAGATAGAGCGCTTGAAGTAAGAGACAGCTGATCTCCCAATAGTTGTTGATCAAATTGTTCTTCATAGATTCCTTCAGATAGAAGCGCTTGAAATACAGCTAACTGACTGGCACGCCAATTCGATTTAATAGCTTCTCCAGCAGATAGTAAACTGTTTAAAAGTTCATCTCGATCATTATGCCCCGTTCGCACAGCTAATTGCGTATTTCCATAATCATTTTTTTGATGAACATAAGCAATCGCTTCTCTAGCATACCAGTAGGCTGGTCCATCGGCACCGATGCTAATCTCGGGATTAATAGCTGTTAAGATACGTCCCAGACCAATTCCAAATCTAAGTGGATAATCTCTCATTTCTTGAGTAATTAAATCAATAAGGTAAAAAATAGGTGCATTAACCTGAAATAAGCCTTGAAATTCGTCTCCTAATGTCAGAGATAAATTGGAAACTAAATAAGGCGCAAACCTCTTGTTTAATTTATCCAAACAATTTTTTAAACGTTCTTGTGCTTTGGAACGCTGTAAAAGCTGTTTAGACTGGATCATATCACCAATAAGCGCTAAATAAACCATCTTGTCTCCTTTCTTAAAGTCCATTATAACAGACCAATCAATAAAAGTCCATTATAAAGGAAATATATTAATAATGCCCTTATAATGGACTTAAACCATTCATCAATGAAATTCTTAGCGGTGATTTCTCTAATGACAACTAGGTTTTTGCTGGGTCAAAAGACTGTTTTTAATTAAAAAGAACGTGTTATTGACATTAATTCCAATTCCCTTGCACCGATTTATTTATCTATGACAGTAAGATTTACAAACAAAAATTATGAAAATGACTATTTTTTATAATTATCAAGTTTGGTAATATAAAAAATGCCTGCCCAGTACGTTGGATATTAAAAAAAGAGGACGATGATCGTCCTCTTTAGATGTTACTAATCATTCAATTCATGAGCTATAAGACAAGCGCTGCCACACTTAGAAATCTTTCTCATTTTTTATAAACGATATTAATTAACTTCCGTCATATTTCGAATATCATAGTGAATCGTTTTGCCTTTAGCTGTAAAAATAATGGTATCTTGATAGCTAAAAGCTTCCATGCTGACACGATAAGTTAAGGCAATCTTAGCTAAGCGTGATTGCAAGGTTTTTACATCAAGTCCATACTTCTTAGCAAGTTCTGCCATTTGGCGATCATAATCATCTTCTTCCATCGGTGCTGAAGAGTTTTCTTTTTCAGTCGGTTCTTCATCTGGTTTGTAAGTGTTCGATATGTTTTTATTTCCTTTCTTGCCGTGATCACTATCACTTCCCCAACCTTCTTTTTTAGGAAGAGCTGATGGGTTTTCCAAATAATATTTGATTGTAGCAAAGAAATCTCTCAAACTATACCCTTCTGGTGCAGTATATAACCCTTCATCAAACCAAGAAAAGCGTAAGTTATGATAATGGTCTAAATGAGGAATAACAAGGTAATCGCCTTGAACACTAACAGCATAAGCAGCATTGTACGGCATTTTTTCTAGAGGAATGATTTTTTCAGCCTTGACAGATTCATATAAAGCTCTAGCTGTAAGCGGCTTAGCCGTTTCTTCAGTTGGACGTTCTTTTTTTACGGATTCCCCTTTTTTCTTCTCCCAAAATGCTTTAGCTGCTGCCAGTTCTTTCTCTGATAACTCCTTTTTAGGAATCCAATGTTCGTGTCCCATGTGTGGTGTCACATAACCATCACCAGTATCCGCAATAATATCTGAAGGGTCAAAAATATAACCATCAGAAGTTGCATAATGACCTGCTGCTCGGGCGGCTTTGATTTCCTCAGCACTGTAAACAATTTTAGAATTTGGCTTGCCTTGTCGTTCCTGTAGTGGTGTCACCGGATGGTGCTCCTCTTTATCCAATCCAAGCTTGTCTTTAGGAGTAGACTTATCTGTTTCTTTTTCTGATTTTGGTTTTATTGGTGAAACGGTGCTATCGTCAATAGAAATACCATTTGCCTTAGCAATTAATTTCGTAATTTCTAATTCCAACGCGGACATGCTACGGTAATAAATAAAATGATAATGGTCACCATGAGGCACAGAGACACCATCTTTTGTAAAGCTATGAATTTGAGCAGGATCATAAACAAGACCATCTGACTCCACATGACGTTCTGATGTTGGTAAGGCATAAAGACGTGCCAAAAGGGCTTCATAATTATTGTTTTTAGGCGATTGCTGTTTAGGAACTGGTTGAACAATGGTCTTAGTACCATTACCATAAGAAGGGGGAAGGACTTCCCCTTTTTCAGGAGAATAAATAGGTCTCGTTGTCGCATGGTGCGAACTATTAGTGCCAATTGTTTTTGGCTGTACCTGTCCTTTATTTGCTTTAGCATTCCAATAAGCTTGTGCAGCAGCTAATTCTGAAGGAGATAAATCGGCTTTAGGAATGTAATGGAAATGATCGCCATGAGGAACCAAGAAAGCGTCCCCAAAGTCATTTATCACATCGGTCGGGCTAAAAATATAGCCATCATCTGTTGTGTAGCGTCCCTCTTTTTTAGCTGTTTTTATTGCTTCAGCATTAACGGTTTGAGATGATTTTAGCCCTTTTTTCCTAGCTTCCTTAGCACCTTTGGCAGCCTGTTCCGCAATTTGTGCTTTCGTCCTTATATTTTCGCGCTTACTACCCTCTTTTAAATAAAGATAATAATGTCCTTTAACTTTGATGATATAGCCATCCTTAACTTCATTAACAACATCTGCCCGATTAAATACATAAGATGGATCTTTGATAATAAGTTCCTCGCTAATTAAAGCGTTATAGGGAACTTTTCCATTGTAATAATGATAATGATCACCATGCGAAGTGACATAACCTTGGTCTGTAATTTTAACAACAATTTGCTCAGCAGAAATGCCTTCTTCTTGACTAATTTGTTCTGGTGTTTTTTCTGCCGCTAAAGATGCCTTTTTTGCCTTATTACGACCGGTATCTTTGACATAAGCTACCGCATTTTTTTGTGCATGCTCTGCCTGATATTTTCCCAACTCGTAACCACAGACACTACATAGAACTACAAGTGCTGCCGCTGCACCAATTAATTTTTTATGCTTCATTGTTTCCTCCTTTATTTTAATTCTTGATATAGAATTGTAAGGTTTTCTTTCACATTCTCCAAATAGGGCTTATTATTTTCTGGATCAGCTTCTAACGGACTTAACATTTTTAACTTAACACCAGTTGTTTTAGCAACAGTCTTAGCTAATTTTTGGGATACATTACGTTCTACAAAAATTGTTTTAACACGATACGTTTTAATAAAATCCCTAATTTCTGTCAACTGTCTAGCAGTCGGTTCCTGCTCTGGAGAAATGCCTGCAATTCCCAACTGTTTAAGCTGATAACGTTTGGCAAGATAAGAAAATGCCGTGTGCTGTGTCACAAAAGTTCTTGCTTTTACTTTTTTAAATTTGGCTTGAAAAGTTTCATTAATAGCAGTAGCCTCACTTCTAAAAGCTTTGGCATTTTTTTCATAAATAGCCCGATGTTTTGGATCAATACGTGCTAGCTGTTTTGCAATAATATCTGCTTCATCCGCTGCTAGCAAAGGATCAGACCAGGTGTGTGGATCATAAAGTCTAGCTGGATCAATCCCATCAGTCACAGGCACATCTTCTAGACCTTCTACCTTGTCCAAAGTCAATCCTTTTGAGGCTTCAATGATTTTAACTTTTGAATGATGTTTATTAGCATCTAGTTTACCTGCCCAAGCTTCCAAAGTATGAGAATGATAAATGAATAAATCCGCATCATATATAGCTGCAACATCATTAGGAGAAGGTTCAAAAGAATGAATCCCAGCCTTGGACTGAATCATCTTGACATCATTCAAATCTCCAGAAATATATTTGGTCATGGCATAAACTGGGTAAAAACTGGTTACAATACGTAGCCCACTCTTATCCTGTTTTGTCTGCTTTTGACAGGCTGTTATGAGTGGCAAGAATAAGCAACATAAAAGACCAAATCCTAAAGCAACATATTTTCTTTTCACGATAAGCTCCTTTCTAAATGATTAATCAGTTAAGCATCAGCGCAAAACGCTTCTTAACCAGTTAAGTATATGCCTCTTTGTTTTTTTTGTCAATCCCCTTTTTAGGGACTATTTTGTTTTAAAACGACTAAGAAAGGCTTTAAATCAATGCCTTATAGGAATTAATCTAGTTTAAAAAATTTTTTAACCAAGCAAAAAGCTAAGTCATCTAAACTCAGCTTTTGGGAATTATCAGTTAACTATTGAGAACAATCTTACTCGGCAACATTAGCGTTAATTTCATTTTCTTACTTCTTCTTAGCCACCAACAAATTGTTTAAAGAACTCAACAATTTGTTGCCAAATTCCCTTTCCTGCTTCAATAGCTTGACTAGCATTAAAATTAAGGTCAATGTGTTCAAAAGTTCCCTTAGCATTGCTTACAATGCTATTTTTTAACGTATTTAGGGTTTTAACAAATTGAGTATTGGTAATCACACCACTATTTGAAAGGTGACTAGCAAAATTAACAATTAGATTAATTTGGTTTGTGGTTATAACCTTTGTTAAATTATAATTTTTGAGCGTATCCTCAACAATTTTACGAATTTGGTCTTCAGTCAGATTATTCCCACCTTTGGCGATTGCTGCTTTAATATCTGTCAAGGCAACATTTAATTTGTCAGCATCATAACCTGCTTTACCTGCATTTTCAGCATTAATCCCTGAAAGAGCAGATAATTCTTCCTGAGCTAATTGCTTGTTTTCTTCTGGAACTTTAGCACCATTCTTTTCAAGAGAATAGTAAAGACCAGCTAAGGCAGATTCCCCCGTTACAGGAATAGGGGAAGCAACTTGGATATTGGCATGTTCGATACCAAGCGTAATAGCCGCATTTCGATACATATCCTGAGTTACTTTTTGAATATTTTCAGGCGTCACAATCTTAACTGTCAAGCTTTCCTTGGCACCCAACTTTTGAATTCGTACAGAAGAATAGAGTTGAATACCTGGATCATCTGCCACATTCATAATAGCTGCATAGGCAGTGGTATTGAGCGTTTTTACCTTTTTGTCTTTAACATTATTGTAGTTTAACAGTGCTAACGTTTGATTTTTTTGTTCAGGAGACAGTGAATATCCTAAAACATAATCTGGCTGAACGTAGCTTTCGTCAATAACATTCTGAACCTGATTTGTCGCTGCATAAGCTGTCTGAACAGTTAGTACCGAAGCCAAAACAAGAGCACCTACAACTAATTTTTTTCCATACGTCATTTTTTACCTCTTTAATTAAAATGGATTTCCCATGTCATGGTAATGTCACAGCATAATTCTATGGCGCAATAATTAACCAATCCACTTGTCTTTTTCAAAATCTAATGGAATTATTGTAACATTTTTATCTTCGGAAAACGATAAAAAAACAATCAACCAAACTTCAAATAAAAAGCCTGTCAGAATAATTCCTCACAGGACTAGAATAACATTATCATCACATGATGGCATTCAAAATTGGCTTAGTTCTCTTTCACTGTCCGAAGATTTTCTCGACGATTTTGATCCTTAAGGTAAACATAATAATTGTCATTAACTTTAACGATATAACCATTATTAATCTCAGTCACAACATGACTAGCATTAAACTGATAACCTTTTGGAGTCAATAATTCCGATGAAAATAAACTATCAAAAGGCACCTCTCCATTATAAAAATGGTAATGATCCCCATGTAATGTCACAAAACCATCATCTGAAACAGAAACAACAATTTGTTCAGCAGCTATTTTTTCTTCTTTATTAATCTGTTCCGGTGTTTTATGATTCTCGTCTTTCAATACTTTTTCTTTAGAATGGCTGTGCTGCCTTGTTTTATTGTTTTTATTAGCATGTGAATGACTAGATGGACTGCCGCAGGCTGACATTCCAAACAAGACAAGTAGCAATAATAAACTAAGGTAGATACGTTTACTCATTTTTCCTTCTCCAAAACACAGTAGAGTGTTTCTAAATTCATTTCAAGATTATCAAGGTAGCTCTTCTGATTGTTTGGGACTATTTCGAGAGGACTCAAGCGTTGAATACCGATTCCACTGCTTTTCGCCAAGGTTTTCGCCAACTTATCTGAAGTATTTTCTTCCATCAAAATTGTTTTCACACCATACCTTTTAATGAAACGGTTCATCTCAGCCAACTGTTGCGGACTAGGCTCCTGTTCTGGTGATACCCCTGCAATGCCTAGTTGTTTTAAACCAAATCGTTTCGCTAAATATGAAAAAGCAGTGTGCTGAGTAACAAAAGTATGATGTGAGAGACTGGCAAATTTGGTTTGGTAGTGATCAACGAGCTTTTGTGCTTTTTGTTTAAAGCGCTTTGCATTTTTAAAGTAATAATCCTTATGAACAGGATCTTTCTGCGCTAGTAATTTGGCAATACTATCAGCTTCTTGACTTGCTAAAATAGGATCTGTCCAAGTATGAGGATCATTTAGAGAATCAGCAGACATTCCTTTTTTTAAGGGCACTTTTTCCAATCCCTGAACTCTCTCTAAAGGCAATTTAGCAGCTCCCTCTAAGACAGTAATGCCCTTTTTTTCTAGCTGAGGAGCTAAATCTGCTGCCCAAGCTTCTAAAATCCTAGAGTGGTAAATGAATATCTCTCCATCGTACAACTTTGCTACCTGATTAGGACTTGGTTCATAAGCATGAATACTGACATTTTTAACCACTAAGTCAATCTGATTCAAATTTCCAGAAACTTCTTTGGTTAACGCATATACAGGATAGAAACTTGTTTTGATTTGAAGACCATTTGCCTCTTTCTGACTCACCTGTTGACACCCAGATAAAACAAGCAACAGTATTCCTGTTATTAGACTTCTTAGCATTAATGTAGTGTGTTTGAACATACTTACTCTCTTAACTAGTTAATAATCTATAGCATACCATCCTTCCATTCTCCTGTCAATCTCCGATTATTTGAATTCATAAAAGTTTCTTAACTTGAAACAAAAACACTTGCTCCCATCAATTTAATTAACGAATAATTACTTCTCTTACTCATGCAATTCCAAAGGAAGACCGTCTGGATCAAAAAAGAAAGTCATCTTTTTATGAGTATAATCATCACATCTGATCGGTTCGACCGGAATACCTAAGCTTAATAGTCTTTCCACATAAGCTTCAATATTATCTACACGAAAAGCCAAATGCCTTAAACCACAAGCTTCTCTATCAAACTCCGGTCTACCAATGCGCTTTGGTGGCATTTGATAAGCAGGATCACTAATGACATTTCCAAAAATTTCTAGTTCAACCTGACCACAGGCTAAATCCAATTTATAATCATGCCGTTCCGGTCTATAATTTTCACGGATAATCGGAAATCCCAGTTTATTGACATAAAATTCCTTTGATTTTTCATAATCAGAAACAATAATCGCCACATGGTGAATAGCATCCAATTTCATGACAGTACTCCTTTCAAACGAAAAAGTAGGATAAGGAATATGACCCCCTCAACCCTACTTTTATCCAATACTTGATAAATAACCTATCGTTAACTAGAAATTTGATTATAAGAATGGTTAAAGGCTTTCAAAACATTGGCTGGCGCCTTATCAAAGTCATATTCTGTCTTTAACTGTCCTTTAACAATAATACGTTCCGTAGCTTCTAGGTCTGTACAGGTAACTAGAGTCACTTCTTTTAGTCCAGGTGTGTCATTGATAACATCAACACGCTCAGGGGTTACGGTGAAAACATCGTTAATAACATATTCATAGATCTTTTCTTTATCAGTAAGATAAATAGACATCCCGTTTTTGGCTTTTTCAAGTGGTGAAAAAAGCATCTGTGATGAACCTGCCATATTGAAAATGTGATGGCTGGCAAGTGAATAATTATTATCACCGCCCATCACTTGATCTTCTTTCATGGTACCGGCACCATACATCAATTCTACATTTCCTAATCCTTTGAAAATAGGTAGGTTAATACCAACATCTGGTATTGCAATACCTCCTATTACTGGAAGCTGCTGTGATGCCATCTGAGCCTGTGCTCGCAAAACAGCCTCTGTGCTGACAGGCTTGACAGCTTGAAAATCAAAAGTTGATTTTGCTTTCTTATTCTTTTTAATCGCTTTCTTTGACACTTTGGTTACTTGATATTTGTTAGAATTCCAAGCAATTAAAGTGTTTCGAATCGGTTTATTAAAGAGTAAACCGAAGCCCACAATCAAGAGAATTACAATTAGTAACTTTCTTCCCCAAGACATAGCTCTTCTTTTTTGGCGTTTTTGACGCCTATGCTTTCTTGCCATTTATTTTTATTCCTCGCTAACATTTATTTCTGTATTTTCTAAAGTCATTTCAGTTGAAGGGCTGCCTTCAGTTTCCGATTGAACTAGGGCAAAGGTGACAATTTTAGCATCTGCATCACGTTTCATGACTCTGACACCCAAGGTTGCACGTCCTGTTTGTGAAATATTAGCAACGCTAGTCCGAATAATGACTCCTTTATCAGTAATAACCATAATATCTTCTGTACCATCTACTGTAACAAGACCGGCTAATTGCCCATTTTTAGAGGTAATATTCGCTGTTTTAATTCCTTTACCCCCTCTACCTTTTGTTGGGTATTCTGCGGCATTGGTACGCTTACCATAACCATTTTCAGTAATCACCAATACTTCTTGAGTGTCGTTAATACGTGAGGCACCCACAACTTTATCATCTTCACGCAACTTAACCCCACGAACACCAGTAGCTGAACGCCCCATGTAACGGATGCTTTCCTCATTGAAACGAACAGAGTAACCCGACTGAGTACCAATAATAATATCTTCCTTGCCATCGGTCAACAAGACATTAATTAATTGATCTCCTTCTTTAAGGTTTAAGGCACGCAGTCCACTTTGACGAATATTGCTAAATTCTGAAACTTCCGTACGTTTAACAATTCCTTGCCTGGTTGTAAAGAAGAATGACTTGTCTGTAACGTCTTCTTTTCGCACATTGATAATGGTTTGAATGGTTTCTGCATCATCTAATTTTAATAAATTAACAATCGGAAGACCTTTGGCAGTTCGACCATATTCTGGAATTTCATAGGCTTTTAAGCGATAAACACGTCCAAAATTGGTGAAGAACAGCAACGTGTCATGGGTACTAGTGGAAACTAATTCACGGACAAAATCGTCATCATTGACACCTGTCCCTTGGATTCCACGTCCCCCACGTTTTTGAGCACGAAATTCATCTTGAGCTAACCGTTTGATATAACCTTTATTCGATAGAGTGATCAAAACATCTTCTTCTTCAATCAAATCCTCATCCTCTAGAGAGAGTACTTCTCCGACCATTAATTCTGTCCGACGTGGATTAGCATACTTGCGCTTAATCTCATCCATCTCTTCCTTGATAATAGCAACAACACGGTCTGGTTTCGCCAAAATATCTGCTAAATCAGCAATTAGTGCCAGTAAATCATCGTATTCAGCTTGAATTTTATCCCGTTCCAAGCCTGTCAAACGGCGCAAACGCATATCTAAAATCGCTTGACTTTGACGTTCTGATAAGTTAAAACGTGCTATCAGTTCGGTTTGAGCAATAACATCTGTTTCACTGTTTCGAATAATAGCAATCACTTCATCTAAGTGATCTAAGGCAATCAACAGTCCCTCTAAAATGTGAGCTCTTGCCTCAGCCTTGTCCTTGTCAAATTGCGTCCGACGAGTGATAACCTCTTTTTGGTGACGAATGTAATTGTCAATAATTTGTCTCAGCGATAAAATTTTGGGGACACCATTTTCGATAGCCAGCATGTTAAAACTAAAGTTGGTCTGAAGACTGGTTAATTTGAAGAGATTATTTAAAATGACGTTGGCGGAAGCATCACGACGAATTTCAATCACAAAGCGAACACCTTCACGATTAGATTCATCACGAACAGCTGTAATGCCTTCAATGCGTTTTTCTTGTGCTAAGCGAACAATATGTTCATGCACTTTCGTTTTGTTAACGCCATAAGGAAATTCTGTAACAACTATACGTTCACGACCTGTTTTGGTTGTTTCAATTTCAGTACGTGATCTTAAAACGATAGAACCCTTACCGGTATCATAGGCTCTATGAATTCCTGATCGTCCCATAACAAGGGCACCAGTTGGAAAATCCGGTCCAGGAATAACTTCCATTAACTCTCTAGTTGTGCAATCAGGATTTTCCATCACCATTTTAACAGCATCAATAGATTCTGCCAAATTATGAGGCGGAATATTGGTTGCCATACCAACTGCAATACCAGTGGCACCATTGACTAACAAATTAGGAAAACGTGCTGGTAAAACTAAAGGTTCTTTTTCACTTCCGTCATAGTTATCTTGAAAGTCAACAGTATTTTTATTGATGTCTCGTAAAAGTTCCAGAGCAATTTTACTCATCCGCGCTTCGGTATAACGCTGCGCCGCTGCGCCATCACCATCCATCGAACCGAAGTTTCCATGACCATCAACAAGCATGTGACGGTAACTCCACCATTGCGCCATACGAACCATCGCTTCGTAAATAGAAGAATCTCCGTGTGGGTGGTATTTACCCATAACATCACCAGTAATACGCGCTGACTTCTTATGTGGTTTATCAGGCATAACTCCTAGTTCATTCATTCCATAAAGAATCCGTCTATGAACAGGTTTTAAACCATCACGTACATCTGGCAATGCCCTAGCCACAATAACACTCATGGCATAATCAATGAAACTTGTTTTCATTTCATTTGTCAGATTGACGTCAATTAAATTTCTATCTTGCATTTAAGGAATGCTCCTTTTCTAGTCAATACTACGTTTTATTATATCACAAAATCCGTATTTTTTCTTATTGGTAACGATTTCAGAAAACCATTTTCATTATTTTTCTGAATTCCATGACAAACACATGGCAATATGTTAAAATAAGGTCGTACGGGCTGTTGCTCTAATAAATTTAAGGAGATGTTTAGAAATGACTGCAACTAAACAACATAAAAAAGTAATCTTGGTCGGTGATGGTGCCGTTGGATCGTCATACGCTTTTGCATTAGTAACGCAAAATATTGCACAAGAACTTGGTATTATTGACATTTTCAAAGAAAAAACACAAGGAGATGCGGAAGATTTAAGCCATGCACTTGCATTCACATCCCCTAAAAAAATCTATGCCGCTGAATACTCAGATTGTCATGATGCAGATCTTGTTGTCCTAACTGCTGGTGCCCCTCAAAAACCAGGTGAAACTCGCCTTGACCTCGTTGAGAAAAATCTTCGTATCAACAAAGAAGTTGTTACGCAAATTGTTGCTTCTGGTTTCAATGGAATTTTCCTTGTTGCTGCTAATCCTGTAGATGTCTTGACTTATTCAACATGGAAATTTTCAGGTTTCCCTAAAGAGCGTGTTATTGGTTCAGGGACTTCACTTGACTCAGCACGCTTCCGTCAAGCACTTGCGGCTAAAATTGGTGTGGATGCTCGTTCAGTCCACGCTTACATCATGGGTGAGCATGGTGATTCAGAATTTGCAGTTTGGTCACACGCCAATGTGGCAGGTGTTGGTCTCTACGATTGGCTTCAAGCAAATCGTGATGTTGATGAGCAAGGCTTGGTTGATCTTTTCATCTCTGTACGTGATGCTGCTTATTCTATCATTAACAAAAAAGGGGCTACTTTCTATGGAATTGCAGTTGCCTTAGCGCGTATTACAAAGGCTATTCTTGATGATGAAAATGCAGTCCTCCCACTTTCTGTTTTCCAAGAAGGTCAGTACGAAGGTGTTGAAGATTGTTATATTGGTCAACCTGCCATTGTTGGTGCTTATGGAATTGTTCGCCCAGTTAACATCCCTCTAAACGATGCTGAATTACAAAAAATGCAAGCTTCTGCTAACCAATTAAAAGCTATCATTGACGAAGCATTTGCTAAAGAAGAATTTGCAAAAGCTGCTAAAAACTAATTTTCATCCCTATTTTAAGAGGCTGGGCAAAAACTAACTTCCGAACACAAAAAACGGGCATTTCCGCAGTTGGAGATGCTCGTTTTCCTATGCCATGGTTTATAATTATAATAACCACAAAACAACTAGAAAGCCATGACGATGTATAAAGAGTATAACACAAATCAGTTGCTTGTCATTTGACAAATTTTTTGCTATTACTTCACCAAAAAGTTTATTTCTTCTTTTTCTTATCCCAAGCCAAGGTTTTATTTTGAAATGATAGCCGATCTCCTAATCCACCAAAGCAATTCTGCCCTGTTTTTTCTCCACAAAAAGTGAAGAAAAAGTCCCGTTTGGATAGTTTCGTCAATCTTTTTTCTTTGTAAATGAAAAATTAAAACTCCTAGAAAGATTGCTGTAACAGGTCCTCTAGGAGTTTATATCAAGTGGGTTGCAAAACCAATTTGATAATTTCTTTAGATACGGTACGTTTGTTTACGTTCCGACTAGCCTGATCTTCTAGGAGAGATAGGCTATTTTTAATTCCCAAACTTATTCTTTGGCGCTAAGCGCTGCCATTGTGATATAATTGTAAGGTTTGTTGAAATGTGGCAAGAAGAAAATATCTGTCAATGCCAATTTTTCAATAGTCACCCCTTCTTGGATGGCAAGTGAGAACATGTGAATACCCATTGAAATATCTTCACGCGCTGCCATTTGAGTGCCCAAGATACGACGAGAATCTTTATCGTAAACAATCTTAATCGTTACTGGGAAGTTACCATGCTCAATAAATTCAGGTTTTTGATTATCAGTATACTCAGTCACTGCAGCATCAAAACCAAGACATTTAGCCTTTTCAAGAGTTAAACCAGTTGATACCATGTGAAGACCGTAAATTGAGATACCATTTGACCCTTGCACACCAATTCCTTCAAGATCTGTCCCACAAGCGTTATGAGCCGCTACAATACCTGTACGAACAGCGTTTGAGGCAAGAGCAATATAGTTTGTGTCACGTGTTGCGTTATCATAGATCGTTGCACAGTCACCGATAGCATAAACACCCGGAATAGAGGTTTCTTGATGTTTGTTAACAAGGAATGCCCCATTGCGGAAAAGTTCAATCTTACCATTACCAAGCGCTGTGTTTGGACGGAAGCCAACAGCAAGAATAACCATATCTACATCATATTCATTTTTATCTGTAATGATTTTTTCAACCTTACCATCACCGGCAACTTCTTTGACTGTTTCACCAAAGGCTAATTGAATACCATGGTCTTCCAAGTTTTTAGACATTAAATCCGTCAAATCACGGTCATAGTATCCCGCTAAACAAGTATCAACAACATCAATCAAAACGACTTCTTTGCCTTTACGTTGGAAAGCTTCAGCAAGTTCAACACCAATGTAACCTGCACCAACAACGGCCACACGTTTAATGTCTTTGTTTTCAAGTTTTGCAATCACATCAGCTGAGTTTTGATATAATTTCACAAATTGAAGATTTTCAAGGGTTGCTTCAAATTCAAGAGAGCCTTCTTTGATCTCAGCACCTTTAATTGGTGGCAAGATTGGTTGTGAGCCTGTCGCAAAAATTAATTTTTCATATGTCTCAACATGCTCTTTACCATCGACAAGCGCTGTTACTGTTTTGGCATCATAATCAATGGATTGAACCGGTGATTCCATGTAGACTCTAGCGCCGAGTGACTCTAATTCTTCTTTGTCAGAATAAAAAAGTCCCTCCGGTCCGGCAATTTGCTCACCAATCCAAAGTGCCATGCCACAACCTAAAAATGAAATATTTGAGTTTTGGTCAAATACCACAATTTCATTAGCATCACCATAATTCGTTAACATGGTTTTAATACAAGCGGTACCTGCGTGGTTCGCACCAACAACAACGATTTTACTCATATACTTTGTTCCTCATTTCACAATATTAATTAGAACTCTATTATATCATAGTCAAAAAGCGCTTCCAAATATATTGCTCACTCTTTTTACGTTTTTCTTTGTCAATACCTCTAGCTGTCCATTTCGTTATAAACTATTGTCTCCTATTTCACAAAACACACCCTATCAGCTCCCACAAAATTCTGCTAATTAACTAAAAGATGGCTTTTCATCTATTTTCTGTAATCTAAAATAGAATCCTTTTTTTGCCATCAATTCGGAATGCTTCCCCCACTCAACAATCCGTCCCTGGTCCATCACTAAAATCAAATCAGCTGTTTGAATCGTTGACAAACGATGAGCAATAATAAAACTGGTTCTATTTTGCATTAGCTGATCAAGGGCTTTTTGAATTAAATTTTCTGTTCGACTATCAATCGAGGAAGTTGCTTCGTCTAAAATTAAAACTTTTGGCTTTTTCAAAAACATTCTAGCGATAGCTAGTAATTGAATTTGTCCCTGAGACAAGGTATCCCCCGAATCCGTTAAGTAAGTATCATAAGTGTTAGGAAGTTGCCTAATAAAAAAATGCGCATTGGCTGCTTGGGCTGCTGCAATCACTTCTTCTCGACTAACGTTTTCACTTCCATAAGCAATTAATTCATGAATGGTGGCGTCCTTTAACCAAGTTTCCTGCAAAACCATACCCACAATGTCTCGAAAATCTTCTTTGGCATAGTGATTAATGGCGACCTGGTCCAAGCAAATGTGTCCAGCATCTAAATCATAAAACCGCATTAACAAATTAATCAGTGTTGACTTTCCGGCTCCTGTTGGTCCCACAATTGCCACTCGAGAGCCGGCTGGAACAGAAAAGGAAATATTCTGAAGAAGAGGACGATCTTTTTGATAAGAAAAATAAACACTTTCAAATGTAATCTGCCCCTTAATGCTTGATGGAGTTTGTAACAAAGAATTTTGTTGCTCTGCTATTTCTATATCTAAAAGACTATAAAGTCTCTGGGCACAGGCTAAAGAACTCTGTATCTCTGCCATAACGGATGAAATGTCATTAAAAGGTTTTGTGTATTGTACGACAAAATTTAAAAATGTAGTGAGCTGTCCTATTGAGAAAAGCCCAGCCATAATACGAACAGCTCCTAGACCAGCAAGCAACGCATAACTAATACTATTAATAAATCGCGTTGTAGGATTGACGGTTGACGCATAAAAAATAGCATATTGGGAATAACCGCAATAGGTTTTATTTAAAAATTGGTAGTTCTGGATGGCTTGCTCTTGCGCATTAAAAGCCTGTACCAAATCTTCTTGACGAATCATCTCTTCTGTAAATTGAGCAAGATTCCCTCTAGTTTTTGCTTGTGCTTGAGCATAATAATAACTTTTCCAAGCAATAAACCTTGCTAAGAAAAGAGAGATTGGTGTTAAAAACAAAACTAGAAATAACATCAACCAGTCAATTCTTGCCATGGCAAAAATGGTAAAAAGAAGCGTTAATAAGCCGATAACAAACTGATTAAAAAATATCTGTAAACCGTTGGTTAATTGTTCGCTGTCTGTTGTAACCCTACTAACCAAATCCCCGATACTTTGCTGATCAAGATAGGCAAGCGGAAGGTGGTGTAACTTAACCATAAGCGCATCTTTCAACCGTTGGCTATAAGCATAAAGTAAACGATTATACAACAAGGGAGTCAGCCACTGGCTAAAAGTATTCAGCAAAATGACGAGGGTCATTTGCAATAAAAGATACTTTAACGATTGCCAATTCCGATCAAGCAAACTAATATCAACTGCCTTTCCGATCAAAACAGGTAAGTAAACACTTAAACTGACCTGTAAAAGGCTTGCCAACATAAGAATAAAGACGTAAAGGGGACGATTTAACAAATCATGAAGCAAACGCTTCAAGAGTGTTTGATCTGCTGTTTTCATTTGATCTTTCCCTTCGTTTGAAGTTCTAACATTTCTTGATAAAGCGAATTAGTTGCTTTTAGCTGTTCATGACGAGCAAAGCCAATCTGGTAACCTTGATCTAACAACAAAATATTATCTGTAAACTGCAAATTCTTGACGGACTGCGTTACTAGAATCACCAAGGAATCTTTAATGTTTCGTTTCATGGCTTTAAATAGCTGCACACGTGTCAGATTATCCAAAGCAGAACTTGCATCGTCTAAAATAAGGATGGGCTTAGGAATAAGAATAGCTCTTGCAATGGCTAAACGCTGGCGCTGACCACCTGAAAAATTACGACCAAAAGCTTCAACAGATGATTCTAATTGATTTGGTAAGGCAGCCACAAATGCTTTAGCCTGTGCTATTTCAAGAGCTCGCCAAAGCTGATCATCAGCAATGGGGTCATTTTGACCAAGCAAGAGGTTGCTTCGGATTGTTCCTTGAAATAGCTGTGCTTTTTGTGGAACTAAAGCGATTAAATCTCGCCAATCTGCTAATGATTTGAGGTGTTTCCCATGCCAATTCAGCACAATATGCCCATCGTACCGAGGATAAGTCTGACAAATAAGATCTACCAAAGTGGTTTTCCCTGCCCCTGTTCCACCAATAACCCCAATCCATTCTCCTTGCTTAGCCCTAAAGTGAATATCATACAGACTAGGCTTGGCTGCCCTAGGATAAGTAAAGGTCAAATGTTCAATAGTTAATAAATTAGAATAAGAAGAATTGATCTGTTCTTTTATTGGTGAAGAAGAATCATTAGCTAGATCAATCACTTGATTAATACGCTTAACCGCTGTCAAACTTTGATTAATTGTTCCCATCAGTATGGTCATTTTCAAGAGCTCAGTCAATATCTGTAACAAGTAATTAATCAAAGCCACCAACATCCCTTGACTAAGTAAAGACTCAGAAATTTGCAAATTTCCCTGCCAAATTAAGAGCAGTAACGTCATATTAACCACAAAAAAAGTTATGGGATTTAATGAACTAGCAAGCGTTGCAGCCTTATATTGATCTCGACTTAACTTCTGATTTTGCTGATTGAATTGGGTAATTTCTTGCCTTGTTTGATTAAATGCCTTGATAACACGAATTCCTTGTAATTGCTGACTGGTCAGACGTACCAAGTGATCTGTCCCTTGTCGAATACGCAGATAGAGCGGAACTAATAAACGAGACATGAAAAAAACAAGAACCAGCAGAATAATAACCATTATGATAAAAAGCAAAGCTACCTGTTTATTGATTAAATATGCCATAAGAATGGCACCAAAGACAATAATTGGAGCTCTCAAAAAGAGACGTAAAAACTGATTAATACCTGTTTGGACTTGAAAACTATCACTGGTCAAGCGAGATAACAGACTAGCATAGCCTAAATGATCTTGTTGTTCCTTATTCAAAAACATAATTTTTTCAAACAGGTCATCAGTTAGCTGTCTTGTCATGCCTACTGCTGCTTTTGAAGAATAATATTGAGCCGTACTAGAAAACACTAAGCTTATGGCTGATAAAAGAACTAATTGCAGCACAACTGCAAAGATCCCCTGACCATTTCGCTGGCTAATTTCGACATCAATCATATGAGCAATAAGCAAAGGAACTAATAATTCAAATAAGGCTTCTAATAATTTGAAAAAAGGACCCAAGATAATTTCTTTGAGGTACCCTTTCATATATGGATATAATCGTTTCATCATAACTTTCTAGAAAAGACTCATTAGTTCAATTAAATAGAGATTGAAATGAACTTCTCGTGAATAATAAATGTTACCACCATTCTTATAAAGTTTGCCTCCAGAAATGAGGGCTAGAGGATGGTAATAAAAGTAAGTTTGACCGTTTGTATTGCCAAGACTTGGTGCCACGACATCTCTAGAATAGGCAGTGGCTAAATCAATGGTATTTTGACCACCGTGATTGGCAACATAATCAATATAAGCAGTCCCAAAATTATAAGCCTGAACAGCTGTCCAAGAATCAACACCTGTTTTTTCTGCTACGGCAAGATTATGAGAGAGCAGACTAACACCATGCTCAATACTTGCTTGGCTATTTGTAATAGAGTCTTTTTTTCCTGAACTACTTTCGCTGGATTGCATGACATCCGCTTTGCCACCTTTGGTTTCTGTATATATCATAGCTAACACTAGATCAACATTGGCTTTGGTATCATTTTCAGCCAAGATTTTCTCAACCATGGGTTTATACTCAAGCACACGATGAACATTATGATGAATTACAAAAGCTTGATAACACAGAAAAAGAAGAAGAACGAAACCAATGACACGCTTAAAAAATTTAAACATTTATTTTGTTTTAATATCCTCTATATTCTTAATTAAAATAGAATAGGTCCCGTCATCATTTAATAGAAATTCAACCGATTCGGCATCTTGATAAATAGCATTTGGTACCGTTAATTCTATTCCATTTGACAAAGAAAGTTTTTGACTCTCTAATTTCTTAATTTGCCGAGAATGATCAATATCGCTTACCTGAATGGGTTTTGGAATAGTTTCCTTGACTTGATCCACAAAGGTTAGACGAGCGGTTAAATTATCATCGAATAACTGATCTGCTAATCTTTCTGGAGACAGGGTTTCTTCTTCCAAATTTTTAAAAATCGCTGACTTCATCTTTGATTGGAAAGCAAAATCATCTTGATTAAAATTCTTCGCAACTTTTTGCGCTGTTTGTTCAATCACTTTGATTGATTTTTTAACAGATTGTTCGGGTTTTACATTTAACAGGTTCTCAGAAAAATAATTGGCAAAACTACCATTATGCTTGACCCTTTTTTCGATGAGATAATAGTAACCAGATTTAAGATTGATAACTAAAGCTTCATCTGGTGCTTGCGTCGGACTTGGCAAATTGTTTTGTGTAACAATAAATGGATTTTCATAATTATCAGAAAGATGAGCAACTCGTTCTTTTAAAGCAATTCGTAAGAAAGCAAAGAAAGTGTCACCCCCCTTATCAAATTGAATAAAAATTAAATCATTAATTTTTTGATCTTGTAAAATGACAAATTCTTCTTTCCATAACTGAGCAACTGTGACAGATGTCTCTAAAAGGTCATCATTAATAGTGGTAAAAAAATGATTATCAGCTTCAAACTGACCTCTTTTGGCATCATCTGAGAAAACTTTGGCTAATTTTTTTCGGAAATAATCATCAATTCTTGGCGTTATCGCTACTAACCGATCGGATAACACCAATTCTGTATCATTTGGAGAAAATTGATGAATGACAATACGTTTTATATAAATATCTAACATGTTTTATTTTTTATAAAGTGGAAAAGCATCAGTTAATTGGCGTACTTGCTGACGAACCTCTTCAAGAATAGCAGCTTGGTCATGATTAACTAAAGCTTTGATGATAAGGTGAGCAATAGTCTTACTCTCGTCAACACCCATTCCTCGACTAGTTATAGCAGCACAGCCGATTCGAATGCCTGATGTTGTAAAAGGCGATAATGTTTCAAAAGGAATAGCATTTTTGTTAAGCGTAATATTAACCTCGTCAAGTAAATTTTGTGCAAGTTTTCCATTAGCAATGACTTTTGTAATATCAAGCAAAAAGACATGGTTATCTGTACCACCTGAAATGAGACGGAAACGGTCATCTTGAGCGAAAACATCTGCCATAGCTGCTGTATTAGCAACAATAGCTTGTGCATAATCTTTAAAGGTTGGATCAAGTGCTTCTTTAAAAGCAACTGCCTTAGCAGCAATCACATGCTCAAGTGGTCCTCCTTGCAAACCAGGAAAGATGGCAGCATTTATTTTTTTAGCAATGCTTTCATCATTAGTTAAGACCAAACCACCACGAGGACCTCGAAGCGTTTTATGAGTAGTTGATGTTACGACGTGGGCATAAGGAACTGGATTAGGATGTAAGCCCACAGCCACAAGACCAGCAATATGAGCCATATCAACCATTAAATAGGCTCCAACTTGGTCGGCAATGGCACGAAATTTTTCAAAATTAATGGTACGAGAATAAGCAGAAGCTCCAGCTACAATTAATTTAGGTTGAACCGCCTTTGCCTGCTCTAAAATCGCATCATAATCTAACATTTCAGTATCAGCATCTACTGAATATCCCACAAAATGGTAGGTTTTTCCTGAAAAATTCACTGGTGACCCATGTGTCAAATGACCACCTGCTGCCAAGTCCATTCCTAAAATAATATCTCCTGGTTCAACCAGTGCCATATATGCCGCTGCATTTGCCTGACTTCCTGAATGCGCTTGAACATTTGCAAACAAAGCCCCAAAGAGTTTCTTGGCACGTTCGATAGCAAGATTTTCAACAATGTCCACGCATTCTGTTCCCCCATAATAGCGATTGCCGGGGTAGCCTTCTGCATATTTATTGGTCAAAACAGAACCTTGTGCTTTCATAACCGCCCTTGAGACCATATTTTCAGAAGCGATTAGTTCGATATTATGTTCTTGCCTTTCTTCTTCAGCATGAATAGCATCCCAAAGGTCTTGATCAAAATCTTCAAAATCTTCTCTGTCAAAAATCATTGTCATCTCCTTTACAACATCTTTATAAATCGTAATTGTGTTTTATCACCCACATAATCGAGATTGCGGTAAAAAGCATGGGCTTCTTTGCGGTGACTGGCTGAATTAAGACGAATAAAAGCAAATCCTTCTTTAACAGCAAGATTTTCCATGGCTTCTAGTAAAGTACGCCCTATTCCCCTTCCTTGATAATTAGGTAAAACTGCTAGTGCTAATAGGTTAAGACCACTATCAGAATAAAACGTCTCGTAACGCTCAGCATGAACATATCCCAACAACTGATCCGTTTTTTCATCAACATAGCCAAGAAAATAATGGTGATTATCTTTCATCAAATGATTAAATTGTTTTTCTAACAAATCTAAGGAAACACCATAACCCAAAGCTTGAGTATTAATCTCTTGGAGAGCTGGACAATCTTTTTTAATTAATGGTCTCAACATAGAGAGAACCTCCTAAAAATGAAGTTCAGGGACTTTCACCAATAATTCTTCTTTAGTGATAGCACCTTGACGTAAAATAACCGCATGCTCACTTGATAAATCTAAAATAGTCGAATCTTGACCAGTCAAAAATGCATCATCAGCATAGCCAGTTACTTTAAACTCGAACTCTTGCAGAATACATTCAAATCGTTTACCGCTAGCTGTACCTGATAAATTAGCTGAAGGCCCAATCAGAGGACCTGTTTTTTGAATTAAGGCTGCTGTGACGGGATGACTTGGTACCCTGAAACCAACTGTCGGTAATCCCGAATTAATCCAATGTGGGACACGATTATTAGCTTTCAAAATAATGGTTAAGGGACCGGGTAAAAACGCTTGATAAAGTTTTTTGAGGTATCTTGGTTGTTCTTTTGAAAAAGCTAATACACTATTAAAATCTGAAACGTTAAGATTCATAGCTTTATCACGGGGACGATGTTTCAAATCATAAACCAAATTAACAGTTTTTTCATCTAAAGCCTTAGCAAAAAGTCCATAAACCGTTTCAGTTGGTAAAACAAGAACACCACCAGATTCAATAATTCTATTTAACTGTTCTATAATCAGCAACCACCATCCTTTCTTTTCCCAAAAGATCACACAGCACACGCACCCGTTTTTGGGGAAGCCACTCTTGTAAGAATCTTTTTATTCCTTCCCCTTGCTTATAACCAATTTCAAAATATAATTTCCCTTCTTTAGTCAAATAAGCACTCGCCTCTTGAATGATTCTTCGGTAGATCGCATAACCATTTTCTGCTGCAAAAAGGGCTACATGTGGCTCTGATTGATAGACATTGAGACCTACCTCATCTTGATCTTCGTAGGCGATATAGGGAGGATTAGACACAATAATATCAAACTTTCCTGAAAGATGGCTAAAAACATCCGATTCAATAAAAGTCAAGTCAACTTGGTTTTTTCCTGCGTTTTCTTGAGCCAAGCTAAGGGCATCACTTGAAATGTCAGAAGCTGTTACCTGCCAGTCAGGTCTTTCTTTTTTTAAAGAAATGGCAATTGCCCCACTGCCTGTTCCAATATCAAGAACAGTCAAATGAGAAGCTGCATTTTCCTTTAGAATCAAGTCAACCAATTCTTCTGTTTCTGGTCTTGGAATTAATACGCGTTGGTCCACTGCAAGCTGTAAGTCTCGAAAATAAGCCTTTCCTGTAATATATTGAGGAGATAAATGCTGGCTTAATGCCTTAAAAATTTGATCTAAGAGTTTCTTGTCTTTTGTGTTAACTTCTTGATTTTGGTGAAGCAGAAAATCTAAACTGGTCCACTCTTTCATCTCCTTAAAAACATAGGAGAGGTTTTCGCGATCCTCACCTATGTTTTCTAACTTATCTTCATAAGTTTTCATTAATCTAGCGTAATTCATTAGTTGCTGAGTGATTCCAATTTTTGTGTTTGATCATACATGACAAGAGCATCTATAATCTCATCCATTTTCCCAGATAGAATGGTATCCAATTTTTGTAGGGTCAACCCAATACGGTGGTCGGTCACACGATTCTGTGGAAAATTATAAGTACGAATGCGTTCAGAACGGTCACCTGTACCAACTGTTGATTTACGCTCAGCATCTTGTTCATCTTGAGCAATTTGAGCAAAATGATCAGCCACACGTGCACGAATAATCTTCATCGCTTTATCACGGTTTTTTTGCTGTGTCCGCTCTTCTTGCATTTCAACCTTAATCCCTGTCGGAATGTGAACCATGCGCACAGCTGTTGCCACCTTATTGACATTTTGACCACCTGCACCTGAGGCATGGTAAATATCAACACGAAGATCTTTTGGATCAATATCGTACTCAACTTCTTCAACTTCCGGCATAATTAAAACTGTAGCCGTTGATGTATGGACACGCCCTTGGCTCTCAGTAACAGGAACACGCTGCACCCGATGAGCACCCGACTCGTATTTTAACTTGGAATAAACAGACTGACCTGAAACCATAGCCACAACTTCCTTTATACCACCAACACCATTGTAAGAAGCTTCCATAACTTCAAAGCGCCAACCTTGACTCTCTGCAAACTTTTGGTACATGGTTAAAAGGTCACCTGCAAAAAGAGCTGCCTCATCACCACCAGCTGCACCACGAATTTCCAAAATGATATTTTTATCATCATTTGGATCTTTTGGCAATAAGAGAATTTTCAACTTTTCTTCATATTCTTCTTTAGCTGCCTTAGACTCTTTCAATTCTTCTTTTGCCATTTCTTCTAATTCAGGATCACCACTGGCATCCTTAATCATTTCCTCGGCATCAGTAATGGCTTGAATCACCTGTTTGTACTCACGATATGTTATTACAGTGTCACGTGTGCTAGCCTCTTCTTTTGACAAGGCCATAAAACGTTTGGTATCTGATACAACTTCTGGATCACTAAGCAACTCGCCTAGTTCTTCATAACGATCTTCGACGGCTTGTAATTGGTCATAAATAGTCATTCGGGATAATGGTCTCCTCTTCTTACGCTTTCTTGTGCATTACTACGTTTTCTGCTGTGATGGGGGATGAAAATAATGTTTGCGGCAGACTGGAATGTAGGTTTCATTGCCTCCAATTTGAATTTGAGCTCCCTCATAAACAGGCTTTCCATTTTCTGTTCGCAATACCATCGTTGCCTTTTTGCTGCAATATTGGCAGATGGTTTTAATTTCATCAATCTTATCGGCTAACAATAAAAGGTATTTGGAACCTTCAAACAATTCATTTTGAAAATCATTTTTTAACCCAAAAGCCATGACTGGTACGTTTAAGTGATCGACTACACGTGCCAAATCATACACATTTTGCTTGCTTAAAAACTGGCATTCATCAATCAAAACACAATAAGGTTTTGTATCCATTTGGGCAATAAATGTGAAGATATCCATCTCACTTGAAATAGGGATTGCTTCTCTCCGCATACCAATACGGCTAGAAACCACTCCAAAACCATCACGTGTATCAAGGGCACTTGTCATAATCACTACAGGTTTTCCTTGCTCTTCATAATTGTGTGCCACTTTCAAAATTTCAATGGTCTTGCCTGAATTCATTGTCCCATATTTATAATATAATTGTGCCAAAATGGAGAGTCCTACCTTCTACTTTTGTCCTGTCTATTCTATCATAATTGTCTTTATTTGGCGATTAACTTCTTTAAAAAAACGCCAGATCAGATCATCAAATATGGGAAATTCTTTAATATCATGGTAAAATAAACATCATAACTAAAAAGGAGACTATTTATGCCATTTATCACCATTGACCTTTTTGAAGGTCGTCATCAAGAACAAAAAAATCAACTTGCACGTGAAGTGACTGAGGTTGTCTCACGGATCACCAATGCTCCCAAAGAAGCTATTCATGTGTTTATTAATGATATGCCAGAAGGAACTTACTTCCCGCAAGGTGAAATGAAAACTAAAAACTGATTTTTCTACCAACAAGAACTTCTGACAAGGAGATTCAGCATGCTTGCTATTGATCAGTTAAAGCTGATGGGAACTATTATTGATATTCAAATCAAATCCAATAAATCTCTCCAACAAATTAATAAGATTCGAGATCTATTAGCCATCTATAAAAATCGTTTTTCCGCCAACGATTCTGACTCTGAATTAATGATTATTAACCAAGCAGCGGGTGTCAAACCAGTGACTGTTCACCCAGATTTATTTAATTTAATAAGGATTGGTAAGGCGCATAGCCTAGCAAGTCTAAGTAATCTTAATATTGCTATTGGTCCTTTGGTACAAGCTTGGCGAATCGGTTTTCCAGATGCTAAAGTTCCCAACCCAAACATCATTTCACAAACATTAGCCATGACTGACCCTCATCAGATTATTTTAAACCAATCAGACCAAACCGTATTCCTAAGCCAGAAAGGAATGGCACTAGATTTAGGTGCTCTTGCTAAGGGATACATTGCCGATAAACTGATGACCCATCTTATCGAAGATGGCATTGAATCTGCTCTCATCAATCTAGGGGGAAATGTCCTCGTTCATGGTCCCAATCCCAAAAGAGCAGATGCTTATTTTTACATTGGTATTCAAAGACCTGACGGAAAAAGAGGGCAAAATCTCGGTATTATCAAAGGAAACAACCAGTCAGTCGTGACTTCTGGTATTTATGAACGGCATTTACAGGTTAACAACAAAGATTATCATCATATTTTGGATCGACACACAGGTTATCCTATTGAGACAGACATGGCAAGTTTAACCATTGTTGCCCCTTCGTCACTTGATTGTGATATATGGGCGACTCGCCTATTTGGTCTTGATAGTTTGGCGGTTATTAATCACTTAAATACCCTTGATTCTATTGAAGGAATCATTGTGACAACAGACAGTCGCATCGCTATTTCTAATGGGCTAAACCAACGTTTTCAACTCATTTATAACTAAAAAAACAGTTAAGCAATACTTAACTGTTTTTTAGCGACTTCACTTAACGTTTAAGATCCTAAGATGATTTTTATTTGATAAATTAAGAAATTGTTCTAGAATTTTCAAGATACACTTCTTTGTTAGCCAACACCTATCTAGTAGCTATCTTTAGACTGGAACTATAGGTCGATAAGCTTTATCTTCATCATTATCTTTTTTTCCAGCTATATAGCCCGATTGATAAGCATCATTGTATCCTAAACCATAGCCTTTACCTATTTTACCTTTAGGAAACTCTCCTTTATTTCCTTTACTATAGTAACCGTCTTTATAGCCCTCTGTATAACCATCTCTATATCCTTTAGTATAGTCATCGTCGGTCTCTGATGAACCGCTATGAGAACCACCAAGATCTTCAGTCTCTTCTGATGTATCAGGAAGTTGGGCACCATCATCTTTTCCACCTGATGGAGGTTGAGTTTCGCCTGTTACCGGAGGTTGAGTTTCTCCTGATGTATCAGGAAGTTGTGCATCATCA
>NZ_AUKZ01000011.1 GCF_000425025.1 Streptococcus castoreus DSM 17536
AACACTAAGTTTGGTGATAATCCAGTATTCTTTGGTTAGGTGGTTTGACCTAGATAAAACTGGGGTGAGCAAGGTCAACCTTCAAGTCGTTTGGTTCACTGCGTCCTCGGGGATCATGTGATACTCAAATCACCATACTACCCCAGAAGGAGCATATCAATAAAATCTTCCATTTCTTTTCAATCTCGGCTAACTGGCAACAAAACACCAAGAATAAAATCGTGACCCGGAGATAGCGAATTTACAAAGGCTGACGGTGGTCTAATTTATCACAATGAATAGCAAGAAAAATAATAAAATCAATCAAAGTATTCACCTCATTTCTAGTTTGCCTCTTTGGTCGATCTTGTCACTATAAAACTCGTTTTTCAAAATAAAGTTTCCTTAACACAAGGGTTGAGAGACTGGAGTCTTTTGAATAAAGTGTGTCAAAACAATAACACAATCTTTGTAAAAATCATAGATTATGGTTCCACTTTCAAGGGGTAGCATATCTGAATGTTGAAGTTGCTCACGATAAGGTCATAATTCTAAAAGTGGGCGACCTATCTCTAAAACAACCTCTTTTCCAACTTTGATCGTTCTTTAGTCTCCACAAGACTCTGAGTTATTATTTTGGGACTGGTTAATAGAGTTCCATCCATGTCAAAGGAAATTAAGTGGTATAATACTCTCCTCCTGGCATTGTGACAGATGCCCTAATTGGCATTATTAAATATTCTGCAAAGTATTTTCCACAGTTTCTTGAATGCTAGATTGATGTTTCGTAAAAAAAGTGGTCATGCCATAATATAGTAGCAAAACCACTTAACCTGTGTGATAAATACTTAGTTCCTGATGTAAAAAATCCAAGTCAGTAAAGGCAGTTTTTATTTCCCACTCCTTTGGTCTTTCTCAAATTAAATCATCTGGATCGGGTCCTTAGAATAGCTTTGGAGCATCCCTACTTCAAGTGCTTTGATGAAAATCATTGCCATCATTTCTATTCTTCAAAGACATTTAGTAAACCCATTGTACGTTTGTAGCTAATAGTTGCCTATCATTCACGATGTATTCGCGACTTTTTGTATAGACAATTCCATTCATCCTGACTCTTTAAAAGAGCAGTTATTGGCATATCCCTAATCACTTGGAACTGAGATCCCCTTACATTGTTAGGAGTTTTCTAAAACTAGCAATTTGTTAGGCTATCACTTGATAAATTCAGTGAAACATCGGCAAGTTTCGAGATTTCTCTGCTATGCGTTACCATGATGACACATTTCTTTTTCTTGTGCGCATATTCCTTAAGTAGGCTAGTTACTTCATTTGCAATGTCAAAATCTAAATTTCCAGTAGGTTCATCTAAAAGAATTGTTGGCGTATTGGAGACTAATGCTCTGGCGATAGCTACTCGTTGCTGTTGCCCACCTGACAACTTGAGAATGTTTCGTGAAAGCAGTTCTTCTTCCAATCCTAATTCCAACAGAAGTGCTTTATCTGCCTTTGGATTGACTAGTTGAATATTTTCAAGCGGGGTTAAATAATCTAATAAATTATAGTTTTGAAAGACCAAAGAGATATTCTGTTTTCGATGATTAGCATAGCCTACTTCTCTAATATCTTGATGTTTAAATAACACCTGACCATCTGTAGGCGTATCTAACCCTGCCATTAATGATAATAATGTCGTTTTTCCTGAGCCAGACTTTCCTAAGATCGTGTAAAACTTTCCTGCTTCAAACTCATAATTAATATTATTCAAAGTATTACTTTGATTACCTTTGTAGCAATAACTCACATTTTTTAATTCTAACATTGATTTACCTCTTATGACATTCTCGATAATATTTCTTTCGGCTTGTATCTAAAAACGACTAAACTGGAACCTAAAATTGAAAGTAAGATAATACCACTTCCTATAGCAGATACTGTTAACATTTCCTTACTTGTTATTGTGACATCTATTTTCTTGATGGTTTGCATTAGCATATCTGTTTCTGGGTCTGCACCGTAGTTCATCCCACCCATTTCTTTTGCCACACCTGCCCTAGCAGATCGTGAAGCTTGATACACCATCATATCTCCAACCTTTTGTCCAAGGACATTTCCACTGACAAATGCTAGTGAGAAAGCTAGGACAGCTACAACCATAACCTCTATAGTGTACTGTAGAACAATATTAATCTTTGATTTTCCTAGTGCTAGCAAGATTCCAATTTCATGTGACCTGTCTCCAACCCAAGAAAATAATGTTAACATCAGCAACACAACAGAGGTGACAATAATTCCACTGATTAAGTGTTTTGAAAATTCATTTAAGATGTCTATACTTTTTTCATAAGTTCGAAGTGAGTTGTCTTTTGAAGTGAGTTCATACTTAGACCAATCAATTTTTTGCTTTTCAACCAAAGCTTTTAGGGGTTCTACCTGGGCACCTCTTTTTAGTTGGAATGTAGACTGCGCATAGTAGGCTTGTCCTTCCTTATAACCATATAAATCCTTTAGTAATTGCTCATCACCAAGAACGGAATTTTCCAACATTTCATAAGGATAATTTGCTTTTGTCGCTGTTCGTCCTTTAAAAATTCCTATTATTGTGGTATTAATCGGTTTTTTATTCTGAGGATTTCTGAGGGGATCTCCTACCATAGGTAATGTATCTCCTACTTTTAATTTGTTTAGTTTTGCAAAATCCTCATGAACCATAACAGCATGCTTGTCTTTTGGGGTTATATGTCGTCCCTTAGATAAACGAACCATACCGACCACAAATTTTGTATCCATCTCTGAATAATTGCTACTGCTGACAGTTACGATATTTTCCTTATACTCCTCTTCGCTAGTGCCTTTTCTAACAATCCCATGATTCGGTAAATTGGCAAACGCAGTCATCAAGTTACTAACTTTCTCAATTGATGAGTGTTTGGCTATTTCTTTTATGATCCCTTCTGGTATTTCCCCCGATCCGTATCCATCACCAATAAGTTGGGTATAATTATTTGAAATTTGCAACGTGTAAGAAGACCTATCTGAAAAGCTATGCTTTGCACTCAATCCAGCTTTTCTAATTGAAATACCAACTAATAAACCAGTCACTACTACCCACAGTGTTAAAAACAGTATGACTGATTTGGTCTTTTTTCTTGTAACGTAGAGTAAGGCTCTTTTAAATATATTCATTAATCAACTCCTAAGTCATCATCGTGAGTATTTGTTTTGGTTTTAACCGAACGATTGAGTAGGCTGAAACAATAACCGCTATAATACAAATCATCGTTCCCATTAAATACAATGAAAAGACATCTTGTAGCCCAACCGTAATAGTAATATCCTTGAATCTTTCCGCATAGATGGCACTTTCTTGAAATGTTGACGAAACGACGCCACCATTTATCTGCGCCATTAACGTTTTAAATAGCTGTTGCCCAACCAATGTTCCAAAAACAATAGAAATGCCAAAAGAAACCGAGCTGACGAGTACAACTTCTATTAAATAATGTCCGATTATTTCCAATTTGCTTTTGCCAACAGAAAGCAAAATTCCGGTCTCTCGCACCCTGTTAGCAATCCAACGTTTTAGGATGACTACTAAGATAGTTGTGGCAAATATCGCTACGATAATTATGATTTTACTGACTAGATAATACAGTGTCACGATATTTTTATAAGTTTCTCCATGAAAATCGACTGCCGTTTTAACACTTAATTTAGACCAGTCTAACCTCCATTGTTTTATTGACTCTATGACAGAATTAACTAGCTTAGACTCTTTAACAGTCAATACAATTGTAGAATAGCCTTGCTTTCCATTTAAAGAATTAATCACATTTTCATTAGTGATAATGGTGTTTTCAATGGTACTTTTTTGAATGGCAGTAGCCTTCCCAGACTGCTTAAATAAGCCTATAATTTCCAATTTGCGACCTTTAACAGTAAGATAACTTCCAATTTTTAACTGATTTAGCTTGGCAAATGATTCGTGAACTAATATTTTATTCACATCGTCATTTTTTAGCCCTCGACCGCTAGCTAATAATAATTGTTTTTCATTGAAAGATTTTATACGTGTACTATCACTATAAGCTACAATGGTCAAAGAAGGATCATTCGTTTCCACTTCCTTATGTTTCACATACTTAACATCTGCTTTTTCCTTAATTTCTCTACTGGCATCAACAGTTTCGGTAATTTTTGCCGTTTTTATTGCGTTAAATGCCTCTTTAGGCCAGATACCACCATCTTTGCTTATTAAATAAATCGTCTTTTCTTGCTTGGATATGACTTTTTTTTCTAAAGAACTCTTAATCCCCATAAGGCTAATTAAGGCAGTTCCTAACAATAACATAACAAGACTTAAAATAATTGTTTTGCTTTTCTTTCTTTTTAAATAAATCCAACTGAGATCAAATAAATTCACTGTTGCATCCTTTCCATTTATCTAAATATAGTAAGTGTGTGGCAATCGTCTAGAAAATAGTAACAAATAAAACTAAATTTTACCTTAAAAAATTATTGCATTTTATTGCCACCAAAACGTTATCACTAATCATTTTTTAAAATTCCTCCCTTTAATCTAATAACAGCCACATCATAAAGTCATCAAAAATAAACCACTAACTTGAGAAAAGGCAATACCTGTCCCTTTACAAGAATATCAAATTGTCATTAAACTGCCTTAATCTCTTATGAAAATCAACTAACATTAAGAATGAGCGGAGACAGCAGCCTGTCAAATGATTTATCAACTCTAAAATGTTAGATAAGCCCTAAACGATGAAGAACGCAAACGCATAAACTTGAGAGGACTGGTCATTTTCATTATTTTTTAAATAGAATGGCACACTAAAGGTATAAAATCCCCTGTCCGATAACACCAAATTTATGACTATTAACACATGACAATGACCGACTGGCAAATCACAACACCTTAGAAATAATGACTAATTAGATTATAACAGGACAAGTCAATTTTTAATAGCTATACTAAAGACATTTTCAGATTGACTGGCTTTTTTACACATTATAAACAAAAGCCTGTTTCTAATTAAAGCAAAAAGCAACAGTTTTAATGCCATTGCTTTTTATCTTGTAGAGATAGTCTGAATAAAATATAATTGTCTAAAATATTAGAAAAGCTATCTCGTGTACGTTCGCTATAGCACAAATCAAACAATCTTGCCACTAGAAATTGATTCCTGTTTGGCACAAGACCATATTATCTTTACTAGTTAATGAATTTGAAGAGGACTATTTTGCTGCATTTTATCACATTTTGACCATTGTCTGATCATCCCAAAATACTCCTATCTGCCCTCTTATTTGCCTATTTTCAAGGTGTCTTTTCAAGACAAAACCGAGAAACTCATGATTAAAAATATAGCCAGATACTATCTAACTGGTCAAATTTGTTGTTTTTTATCGTACCATCAGTCATTTTCGTGTGACTAATAGTACTGACTCTACTGGTATATCCCTTATAAACTCGCCAAATTTTATACAGAATATGAACCACAAGGAAAGAAAATGCACGTTTTCTTATGGGATTATATCTGTTATATCATTGACTTTCGTCTCAATCGTAAAGCGATTTATCATGAAGATAGAATGAAAATGATGGATGAAGAAGAAATAGTCTTTGAAAAAACAGATTTATATATGAAGCGAAGCGAGATTATCAAAGAGTATGACTTGACCCCGTCTAGCTTTGACAAGTGGGTTAAACAAGCAAGAACAACTGGTTCCTTCAAAACGATTGATAATCTGACAGATGAGCAGCGTGAGTTGATGGAACTTAGAAAACGCAACAAAGAGCTTGAAATGCAGGTTGATATCCTAAAGCAAGCGGCGGTGATTATGGCACGAAAAGGGAAATAATCACCGCTAACAAGGACAAATACAGCATTTCGGCCATGTGTAGATGTTTAAATATTCCGCGTTCCAGCTATTACTACAAGGCTGTAGTGCCAGTATCTGAGACACAACTTGAAGCAATGGTGAAACGTATTTTCGTTGAGAGTAAGTCCAGATACGGCGCCAGGAAAATCAAGAAATGTCTAGAAGCTGAAGGTTTGACACTATCTCGCCGTCGGATTCGTCGCATCATGAAGAGATTGAATTTGGTTTCTGTTTACCAGAAGGCTGCCTTCAAACCGTATGCTAAAGGGAAGAATGAAGCACCTATTCCAAATCTCTTAGCCAGACAATTTAAGCAAAAAAAGCCACTTGAAGCGATTGTAACGGACTTGACTTATGTCCGTTACAATCGCTGGGCTTATGTTTGTTTGATTCTTGACCTCTTTAATCGTGAAATCATTGGCCTATCCCTTGGTTGGCACAAGACTGCCGACCAAGGGATAGGCCATTCAAAGCATTCCTTATGCTCTGACCAAAGTCAAGCTCTTCCATTCTGATCGTGGTAAGGAGTTTGATAATGCCTTGATTGATGAGATGTTAGAAGCCTTTGGCATCACACGTTCGCTGAGTCAAGCGGGTTGTCCTTATGACAATGCGGTAGCTGAGAGTACCTATCGTTCCTTTAAGCTTGAGTTTATCAACCAAGAAACCTTCCACTCTCTGGAAGAATTAACCCTTAAAACCAAGGATTATGTCCACTGGTGGAATCACCATCGCATCTACGGCAGTCTCAATTACCAAACACCAATGACTAGGTGAGTCATTGCTTAATAAAAACACTTTATAAATTTTATACAGAAAAGTGTTGCCTTTTCAATCTCAAGAAAGAGATAAAAAATAAATTTGTGTAGTTATTAACTACAACATTATTATACGAGGAGGAAAACTATGCAAGTTATTTTACCAAAAGAGCAGACTAAAGAAATTCAACTTTTTATAGCAAATCTTATTAAAGATGAGATTGAACCCGTTAAAGAAGATTCAGGAAAAATTAGTCCTTTTTTAAATAAAAAGCAAACCTGTCAGTATCTGGGAATTTCAAATAATACGCTGGATATCTGGATAAGGAAGGGAATGCCGTATATTCGGATTGGAAAAACAATTCAATTTGACAAAGATAGTATCCGTAGGTGGATGATACAACTGGAAAATCACTTTTGATTTCATTATAATAAAGTCATGGTAATTTTCTAGCTCAGTAAAAAGGAGATTACTATGACAATTACAAAAACAGCAAATGGTTCTTATCGTTTAAAACTCTATGTCCCGACAGAAGTTAGGTCATCTCTAGGGATTTCAGGAAATTACTACGATAGGCGGTTTAAAACAAAGAAGGAGGCTAAAGAAGCCGAATTACAGATTTTAATAGATATTAACACTATCCAAAAAGGAGGTGCATTACCACATCAAGCAATCAATGGAGATATTCTCTTTAAAGATTTTTATCATAATGTCTGGTGGGAAGCTTATAAAGCAGGTCAAACAACTTCAACAAATAAGCCACCCGCTCTCCCAACAATTGACAATACGGAAACCATCTTTAGGTTACATATATTGCCAATGTTTGGAAATTATTCCGTTAAATTTTTAAATCAGAATAAAATGGTTGTTTTAAATTTGATGACTGCCAAGGCTAATGAATACGCAAATTTTAAGGTCATACATAGTTATATTAATTCAATTTTTGACTGGGCAGAGGAATTAGAATATATTGAAATGAACCGTTTATCTAAAACAATCAGTCGTATTAAGTCTACTAAGAAAATCAAATTACAAGAAGCCAAACGAGATGAGGATTTGTACCTTACTTTAAGTGAGTTACAGGAATGGTTTGAAGCATTTCGAGAAGACCTAGAAAACAAAAGATTGTCGCTTAAAGACTATGTTTTATTTTTTACAACCTTTATCTTGAATGATCGTAAATCCGCAAGCTATGCTCTACAGTGGAAACACATTCTTTTTGAAACATCTGAAATTAGTTTGATTCAAGCTTTGGATAAATATAAGAATCCCAAATCTACTAAGGGTGAAAAGAAAACAATTTTTGGTATTCCACAAGAATTGTCTATTCTCTTACATCAATGGAAGGGTCAACAAAAGGTGGAATTAGCAAAATTTGGTATCATTCAAACTCTTGAACAATATGTGTTTACTTATATTGATACCAAGGGCAATGTGAATAGCCCTCTGCATGCAGATTACCTTAATAACAAAATGAAATCTGTAGAACGTCGTTATAAAAACCTTAGACATTCCACTCCTCACATGTTAAGACATACTGGTGCCACCTTAGCTAAACAAGCTGGTATGTCCTTAGAATCCATTTCAGAAGCTTTAACACATAGTGATTTGAGCACAACAAAGATTTATGTTAACACTTCAAATGTTGTTCCACTTAGTGCTGGCGAAGCTACTTACAAAGAACTCAAAAACAAATAAGGTAAAAATGAGGTGAATTTTGAGGTGAGTTTTTCAAAAAGTGCACAAAAAACACCCAATGAGGTAAACATTGAGTGTTTGTAATCGTTGTTGTAAAACCCTTCTTAACGTTTTGAGAACTGACTAGTTTTGGTTCACTTGATTATTTAAAACCAAATCCCTTTAAAATCAACGTTTCTAAAATGAAAAATCACTAAAAATCTTATTTATAGACAAATATTTAAACCTAAACGGTATCAAAAAGGTATCAATTTTCTGTAGTTTCGGAGCTTATAAAATAAACGAAAGCTATCTCAATCAGTTGGGATTTTTTTATTGACTTTTTTTATGTATATGAGATAATTAAGAAAATTACATAAAGGAGTTACATAACATGGTTACAGTAGAAAAAAACAGAGCTGTCACATTCCAAGCTAACAAAGAACTAGTAAGCGAAGCAATGACAGTATTAAACAAGAAAAATTTAACCTTATCATCTGCTTTAAGATTATTCCTACAAAATGTCGTTGTCACAAATGAGGTTGACTTATTGACGGAAGAGGAGCTAGAGAAAGAAAAACTTTTCAAGCAATTTCAAGCTGAAATCAGCAAAAATATTGAGGATGTTCGTCAAGGGAAGTTTTATACCTCTGAAGAAGTGAGGGCTGAACTTGGACTATAAGAAATATCAGATTATCTATGCTCCTGATGTTTTAGAGAAGCTAAAAGAAATTCGTGATTATATTTCTCAAAACTATTCCTCAACATCAGGTCAGCGTAAAATGGAGCAAATCATTAATGACATAGAAAAACTTGAAGTTTTCCCAGAAGTTGGTTTTGATGCCGATGAAAAATATGGCTCAAAAATCAGCAATTATCACAGTACTAGAGGTTACACCTTAAGTAAAGATTATATTGTCCTATACCATATCGAGGAGGAAGAGAATAGGGTTGTTATTGATTACTTGCTTCCTACTCGAAGCGACTATATGAAATTGTTTAAATAGCAATCGAAAAGCATTAGCAGACTGCTAAGGTTTTTTGGAGATTACAAATTACCTAGGAGCAAAATTAGTTCGGGCTGTTTAGTAGATATTCCACAAGGCAGAGCCGACCCTGTATTGACAAACAATACCTTTGAGAAAACTGTTACCAGTCAATCAACTATCTCCTAAAGTAAAAGCTGAGAACCCCGTCGGGGATTTACCTGAGAAAACTCAGGAGACAACACCTCTACCTAATACCTTTGAAAAGCATTTTTTGAATGAATTGTCACCAATTCAAACTCAGTCTCAGCCTGTTTTCTAAACTATCACTTTTTATTATCTTTTGCAAGTCTTTTATATATATTTATGCGTTCAATAGGCAACATGGTATCTATGTCTGTGATAGATGGTGTAACGTGTGTCAGGATTGGAAATATCAGCAATAAACTTTCTATATCCCTCAACAAAATCTCTTTTGTCAGTCGGCAAAATATCTATTATCATCTTTGTTCTATCCTCTGGGTGGAGGTCATATCCAAATCTGATATTGTAACTGACCAACTCATTCTTTATACGATAAAGCTGTAAGTTATTATCATAAAATTCATTGAATTCTGGTACTGCAAACAACGATTTATCAATTTGTAGATTATCCGGTGCATCAGTATGCGAATACGTCCAAGAAAGTAAAAACAAGAGGTTTTCACCTGTATATACAGGCTCCAGTCCACCCATGTCTCTTTTTGATAGGTTATAGTCAAAATAATAAGCGATTTTTTTATCTGTCATTTTAGTTTCTCCTTGTATTTTAAAATTTATTCCATGGTTCTCTTGACAACAAGAAACCTGGTCTTTTTTAGCCTAGCTTGTTATCAAGAGACTTTCACGGCATAAAAGTGGCTAACTATTATCAACCATCTTCTTAACTTGTCTGATTGCTGTTTTAGCTAACCCAACAGGATTTATGGTGTTTATGATTGACAGTGTTTCTTTATAAACCTGTTTAGGCATAAAATCTTTAGCTTTTTCTTTCCAAACAGAAAGTCTTTCATTCAGAATTTTCACTTGTTCATCAAGCTTTTTCACTTTGTCCTTTAATTTTCTGTTTTCTTGACTTAGTTTGATATTTTCATCAGCCGTCTTACGGTGATTGAGTAGTTCTCTAGAAATGTGGTTGTTCTGCGACTGGGCTTTAACCAAGTCTCTTTTCAACTCAGCACTACTAGATGCATGTTTCGAAGCAGTTTGAAATAGTCTATTATAGGTTTCCTTATCCATCTTCAATTTGCCATCAAAGGGTTGTTTTACCAAATCTTCTTTTTGAATTCTATCAAGTTGTAATAGTTCAATGTCTTTTATGTCTTCAATACTTTCAGCTAGTGGCTGTTTCTCTAATTCATACTGCTTCAAATCGCCAACAGCATCCCATTCTTTCGCTTCTAATTCTTTAAGCCTACTTTCTTTGTCAGCTATTATATCGTTAACATTAGAAATCTTATCATCAAGTGCTTTCAATTCTTCGTTTTTATCAGCTAGTTTTTATCAGCATTGTTCAATAAGCGTTCTTTTTCTTTATATTCAGCAGTTTCCAAATGTTTTTTCTTACTACCTATTTCACCACGTTGTAGGGTAAAACCATGTTCATTAAGGTATTTGGGAAGTTCATCTTGAATTGCTACAAGTTTCTCTTTATTTCCAAGCAGTGCTTTTGAACTTAACTTACCATTTTTCATAGGCACGATACCTAAATGCATATGCGGAGTACTTTCATCAAGATGAACTCTAGCGTAAGCAATATTAGTATCACCATATTTTTCAGCAAAATAATCTTTGGCTGTTTCAAAAAAAAAACTCTAGTCTGTTTCTCATCTAACGACTCAAAAAACGTTTTATCTGAAGTAATAATCCATTCGTTACAGAGTATAGCATCTTTACGGATTCCGCGAGTAGATAGGCGATTTTCATCAATATGCTCCTTTATTTGTTTGTGATAATTTTGTGAGCGGTCACGATTTGTCAATTCATAATTAAGGTGAGATTTCTCAACGTCAATTTCTTTGTTTGAGTGATTTTTAAAAACACGTTCATTATAATTATAAATAGCAGTCAACTGACCTGACTTATACTTAGCCATTCTAGCAACAACGTAACTCATTTTTCAGTTTTCCTTTCTCGGCTCAAAAGGTCGCCGAGATGGTGGAGGTCATTGCCACCATGAATAAGCAACCTATTATCTGGATTTCTTCTTAAGAGATCTGCAGCACTTCCATGTAAAGTGTAATAACGCACTACACTTTACTCCGTAAATGTGCGTTCTCCGACGGGTCTTGCAGACAGCTCTTCGCTCCGAACACAGGAACGACTTCGAACCACCTCTCGAGCCACAAGAGGAGTTTCGATTATACTCGCCTATGCGAGTAGGGCACTTCATCAGTGCCCCAAATCGGACGCTTCGCATTGTCCGACAATTGCCATCAGAAGATGGCGAACCCCATAGCAATAATAAAGCCTATCAATACTAATCCTAGAGCAATCATAAAATACAATCTCTGTCTTTCTAGACTATCAGCATAAGCAGACCATGCTTCTATATTTCTTTGGTAACTAGCTCTATGGGCTTTCAACAACTTTAATTTCTGATTTAATTTGCCCATACTTGCTCTAGCTTCCTCTAATTCTTTTTCCAGTTTAATGACATCATCTTCAAAATGATAATCTTTAAGTATCTTAATGCCTATCAAATCAAGATTTTCAACCTTTTGGTTGTCTCGGTATAAATGACCTTTCAACCTGTCTCTATCTTTTGGAGAACGTATCCGTTTATAGATAGACTGACTACTCACTCCCTGACTATCAGCATAATCTTTTATTCTCATTTTTGACCTCGTAACTTCTTGATAATACTGAATTTTCAACAAAAGGGTTGAAAGCTATTTTTGTCTATCCTACCCCCATAATAAGCAAGCTGATTTTCTAGTCTTGGTCGCTCATGTTTCAGCAAGCCTTTCAGCAAACCTAAATAATCAGTACCTGACGTTTGATAGGTTTCTAAAATCTTTTTGTATTTTGCTCTTGTGTTTCTGTGTAGCCGCTTCCAGATATTTTTATCTCGTGTAAGAGTTACAAGATAAATCTGAGTTTCAACAGGTAAGCCTTCAAATTTGAATGGTTTAAAAACAACAGTATTGATAACGTCGAATATTTCCTCGACTGAACGACTTCTTAACTGAAATTCCAAGCGCCACCAGTTCTGAAACTGACTAGCAAATTCCTTGTCTTTGTCAGTTCCATTTTCCAGTTGCTCTTTTTTCTTGTTATACAGCCTAACCTGTTTTTCTGAACGAGAAGCGCCTAGGTACTTTGTTTCTAGCTTTCCAGTATCTGAGCGAAATTCTTTGGTCACAGTGGGGCGTCCCTTTTTCTCTAGCACAAACTCACTACAATCAACCTCAAACAAATCAAAAGCTAAATCGACACGAGATATTGAAATATCTTCAAGATATGGTATAATAGTGTCTATAATTTCAGTATCTACTGAACGGAGTTTATTGGGATTGAACTCCAGTCGGAAAGGGCGAGCGTTAAAGGCTTGTCCTTTTATTTTGTCATATTCCATGTGGAGCACAACTTGACCTCCATCCTTTGTACAGGCTCTGAACATATCAGTCATAGCAGTTTGAATAGTGATAGCTGTATGACTCTCAACTAGTTTCTTTAAGTTAAGGAGCTTTCGTGTCTTGATATAAGCTGTCATTGTAATGTTATCCAAGCTAACTTTTATATCCAAAAAGAACTCCTTTCTTTGATGGTCGCCTATCGGCGCCGATTTTTTTGACTACGCAAAGGCTTACGTAAAATGACATTCTCGGGGGAGCAACCCCGAGCCGACTTCGTCGGACCATTTTCATTTTGCTCCAGCCAAACTTGCCAAAAAACGGGTGTAGTAAATGCACATAGCGGCTGTTAGGGCGCCCTGTTATAAATTTTTCGCAACCCCTAAAAATCCGACTCCCAAAATATATTTTCACAAAATTTTCACATCTGTTTTCATAAATGTTTTTGACTAGAAATTTTGTCAATCCAACACAGATTTTTTGAAAAAGTCTTCTCGGTCAACCAAAAATAACTTGAGGATTTTTTCGATAATGTCATCAGGCGGGACCTGTTTATTTTTCTTGTAGCTAAAGAAACGGTCTTTAGCTTTTTTGTTTTCTCCTAAATCATCAGACACGTCAGCAAACAACAACTCATTCAATTCGAACCAACGTAGCTCTGATTGCTTACGGAACAATTCAAAGTTTTTCCAGAATAGACGTCCCTCATCTAACTGCTCCATCTTCCTCATCAGCTGAATTCTTTCAATTTTCCGATATTCTTTTAGCAAGAGTACCATCACATAGTCAGGGGACATGTTCGAATAAATAACCTCATCTGTCACAACAATGGGAAGCTTCAGGGTGCTATTGACATCTTTTAAAATCTTTCGAACAAATTGACTAAGGGTAATTTGTGTATTCAGCTTGTATTTCAACATCTTAGTGCTTAGTAATTCAAATATATCGGTCGACCTGAATAGCCATTCCATCAGTGTTTTAGCATCTATATCTTTACTTGAGAATGCTTGATAGTCAATCTGATAGCTATCCAATCGCGACTGAATAGCTTGGTTAAGTGTTGTATCTTTTCCAAAATAAATCTTTATCATTGCTTATACCTCGTTGATATAGGTTTTGTAAGGCAAAGAGTAGCCATAAAAAACGTCTACCCTTTCTCGTTCAATCAAATTAACTTCTTCCAATCGTCGCATAATCTCTACCATTGCGCTTCTACTGCAAGAAAACATTTTAGCTAATTCAGTCAGTTTAAAATTTAGATAGATACTCCCATCAACATCTATCCAACCTTTTTCAAGTGCTTCTATCTTTCAAAACAGAATAGACCAAAATATCTTTAGCAGATAGACTACTGTAAAACTCGTCTTGCAATAAAACTTTGGGAATTAAGTAGTTTTCGTTATCATAGTCCATAGCTCTTACCTCTCAAATTGTTGTAGCCATTGAGCGACTTTGTGCTTATCATACAAGGTCACACCATCAATCACCATGTGGGGCATGCCTTCCTTCTGCCATTTGACAATGGTTGTCGTTGAGACATCCAGCCAACGGCACAAGCCAGCCATACGAACCATAGGCTTATAAAGTTCCTTATCCTCAAGGGCTTTTTCTATTGCCTTTTGGAGCATGTTATCATAACGGGCGAGTAACTTCTTTTCAGTTACTTTTGGAAGTTGAATTGTAAATCCTTCTGTCATCTGCGGGTTCTCCTTTTGGTTAAAATCGTTTTTAAACTGTTTTCACTACCTATTTTCTGGGAATGGCTCAATCTAAAATAGTTCCATAGGGTAAAAATATACCTGTCTAGTATTTCAGACAGAGAGACACTCCTATTTTTCAAGGCTGGTTCTTGCCTGTTTCATACGTTCAGCAAGTTCTTGACATTGTTCTTCTGTCATTTTGCGTTTTTTCTTAGGAAATACGTTGATTGAAAAATCCTCACCAATCTTCATAATGGCATTGAGCCAAATCATTCTGCCTTCTTCCTCAGCGTTCAACACTTCATAGGCTTCAGGAAGTTTTAGCACTTTTTGAATGTGTGGAGAATAATTTGTTTCAATCGTCCATTGTTTATCCAGTGCATCAAATCGGACAAATGTCTCTTGTTCTTCTAGTGTGTAAGCCATAACTGACCCCTTTCTTTATTTTATAAACTCCGAAAAAGTTATTTTGTAACTATTTTTTAAAATTAAAAAATAACTTACGTCAAGAAAAAGTTAAATTTTGATTATTTGTGATATAATGCTTTATATAAAACAATAAAAGTCAGGGGGGTAATAATGTACAATAGACTAAAAGAACTACGAAAAGACAAAGGGTTAACTCAGGCTGATCTAGCTAAAGTCATCAATACTAATCAATCTCAATATGGAAAATATGAAAACGGAAAAACTAGTCTTAGCATAGAAAATTCTAAAATATTAGCTGATTTTTTCGGTGTATCTATCCCTTACTTACTAGGATTTGATAACAATTCAAAAATAGCAAATTCAACAAACAAAGATACAAATTTATTAAGTTTTTTTGAACAAGTCAAAAAGGATATGGGACAAGATTATTTTACTACTCTTGAAACTCTTGAAAAAGTTAGCAAAAAAACTCTTTTCAACTCTCCCATACGTGACAGACTTGAGGAAATTAAGCAAGAAAAAATCAAGCTTAACCAGAAAATTGATGAGCTTGAAGCAGAAGCTAAAAATCTTCGAAAAACTCTTGATAAAGAAGTAAAAGAGAGATTAGAACTTTTAAAAAAATAATAGACAACGTCATTTCTTTATTTTATAAGCTTCGAAACCTTAAAAAAATAAAAGAGAAATGACAATGTCCATTCACAAATACCCAAGTAAAAAAGCCAAAAATGGCTATTTGTATTTAGTCAAGGTCTATATGACTAGAGACGGTCAACGTGCAGACCATATCAAACGTGGCTTTCGTACTCGAAAGGAAGCCAAAGACTACGAAGCTAGACTCATTTATCTTAAAGTTTCAGGAAAGTTGGAAGAGTTCATCAAGCCAACTCATAAAACTTATAACGAGATATTCGAGAAATGGTATCAAGCCTATCAAGATACGGTAGAACCGACAACGGCTTCACGTACTCTTGATATGTTTAGACTTCACATTCTGCCAGTCATGGGAGAACTCCCCATCAACAGCATCTCTCCCCTAGACTGCCAAAACTTCATCACAGATAAGGCAAAGACTTTTAAGAATATCAAGCAAGTCAAGTCATACACTGGGAAGGTCTTTGATTTTGCGCTTAAGATGAAATTGCTTAAGCATAACCCCATGGCAGAAATTATCATGCCAAAGCGGAAAAAGACACGGATAGAAAACTATTGGACGGTTCAGGAATTACAAGAATTCCTAGCCATTGTCCTTCAGGAAGAGCCTTACAAACACTATGCTTTATTCAGACTACTAGCCTACAGTGGCTTAAGGAAAGGCGAGCTATACGCTCTTAAATAGGCTGATATAGGCTTTCAGAGTGAGACACTAAGCGTTAATAAGAGCCTAGGACGATTAGACGGTCATACAATCGAAAAAGGCACTAAAAATGATTTCTCCGTAAGAAAGATTAAGCTAGATAGCGAAACTATTTCTATTCTGCAAGAATGGAAAGCAAACTGCCAAAAAGAAAAGGCTCAACTAGCAGTTGCACCTCTTTCTATCGAGCAAGATTTTATTTTTACTTACTGCACACGGTCAGGCTCAATAGAGCCACTGCATGCAGACTATATCAACAATGTACTTTCAAGGATTATTCGAAAACATGGCTTAAGAAAAATCAGTCCTCACGATTTTAGACATACTCATGCTACCTTGATGATTGAAATTGGAGTTGACCCAGTCAACACAGCCAAAAGACTAGGTCATGCAAGTAGTCAAATGACTTTAGACACCTATAGCCATTCAACAACTAACGGAGAAGATAAGTCCATCAAGCAATTTGCGGACTATCTTAAAGCTAAATAACAGTCAAAAAAGATATAGAAGTTTTTCCAACACGGTATCAAAAAAGGTATCAAAAGCAAAAAACGACAAAAAAGCACCTTGTAAGAGACTTGCAAAATGCTTGTAATCGTTGATGTAAAGCCGTTCTTAACGTTTTGAGAATTGACTTGCTTTACGTGCTTTCTTAAGACCTGGGTTTTTGTCTCATTTATCATTCTTTGATAAATGTCAGTAATACCAAGCACCTATTAGACACTTTATTCGTTTCTCATCACTTATAACCTATTATTTCAGACCAAGGGTTATCAAAAGGTTATCAAAAATGAGTTTTCGGAGCTTATGTAATTGAGAAAAACAAATGTATTTACTTTACTTTTTTGTAAGTTCATTTTATAATGTATATACAAAAGGAGTAGAGTCATGAATGTTATCTTAAGAAAAACAGGAAATAGTACAGTCATTACAATTCCACATCAAATTAAAGAGACCCTTGGAGCAGAAATCGGAGAAGAAATCGAATTCGTTACTTCAGGAAACAATGTCATCATTCGCAAAGCTGAGCCAAAATTTAATTTTGATAAAGAACTAGAAAAAGCCATGAACCAATACGATGAACTTTTGAAAGAATTGGTGGATAAATGAGGTATCTGACCGCTGCAGATATTATCAAAATCAATGTTATGGTTATTGGCAAATATTCTCCAAAGGAACCCGTTGGAATAGCTGACCCTAATAGCTTGCAGATGATTGTTGAACAGCCAAAACAGGAGATTTTCGGCAAAGTTCTCTATCCAGATATTTACAGTAAGGCTGCTATTATTTGGATTAACTTGATTAAGAAACACCCTTTTTATAATGCTAATAAACGGACTGCTGTTCTTGCCTTACATATGTTTCTGGCAATGAATGGCTACCAATCTAGTCTTTCCTTACATGATGGACTTGAAAAAACAGTTGAAATTGCAACGTTTCAAGGAGATTTTGATGAATTGAAAACAACCATTATCCATTTCCTCAAGCAAGATGGAAATGTAACAAAATGACGATAAAAAGTGGTTATCAACCTTTAGTTGACAACCACTTTTTGTATTTCTATATTCTATTGTATTTTCCCTTATTTACAATCGTGATTTAAACCTACAGATAACGACTACTTTATTGGACTTTAGCGTTCCTAGCCACCTAATCTGCTAAATACGTATTAGTATCACATTTCTGTTCATAATGCCATGATTTCACTTTCTTTCCTCTCCCCAATACCTCACAATAAACCGGATCGGGAGTTGCTATTTAGTTCACCAGTAGCGGATCCCCTAGGGGATATTGACTATATTTTCAACATGCCCGTCGTACTAAAAAAGACAAACAGGTTATTGAACCAATTTGTCTCTTCAATCAAATACTACCAATATTTTGTACGGACTGCAGTATTTCGACTAAAAGATAGCATTTATTTCTTGCTATCTTTTTTCAATTGTTTTGGTGATACAAAACAAGTTGTTCTATTGCTTGACACCTTACGAATAATAGGTTTTGCCATAACAATTCTCCTTTCCTAATAAATATGGATATTCTACCATCTTTTTCCAAATTACTATAAAAATGTATCATATTCACAACATCAAGATTCTAGAGTCATTATTTCATCTTTTAACCGCAAATAAAGATTCTCACAATCAATAAAATCTAAAAACTTGGCACACTGTTTCATAATATTTAGCGCTTCTTTATTGCCATTACTATAACTATAATAAGCTTTATTATATTTCAAAAGAAGTTTTTCATACATATCAGTGTCTGAAATATTTAATTTATCTAAATATGTAATATACCTTATTGCAATATCATTTCTTTCATGAGAAATTGAAAGATTAATAACATTTAAAAGCATTTGGTGTATTTTTCTTCTATTGTTTGAATTGCTGTAATACAGCTGTGTTCGCTTTAACATCTCCGAAGAAAAGGTATCCAAAGTTTCAATAGATAAAACCCCAGCGGCATTTGTGAATATCCATAACTCATACCTTCCCCACTCCTCAACCGAAAACAAATATTCCATAAGATATGTTATTTCATGCTCTGTCACTGCTGTGTCACTATTACAGTAAGCCATTATAGCTTTAATAACAATACAATTTAATGTATACGTTTGTAGTTCTAAAGGATCCGATGCTTCATCCATAAGCTTTTGACTACAGGCTAACATCTTATTTAATTTTACTATATTCTTAGACACATAGGCTTCAGATAATTCCTGCGATAAACGAACATCGTCTATTTGATGATAAATATTATAAAGGTACTGAAACTCTTCAAGAGAAACATTCATTCTTTGTAAGGAATTCAAAAATGCATCTACTGTTAAATGAGATTCATTTCTCTCAAACCTTGAAAGCTGCCCCGCAGAAATACATTTACCAGCAACTTGTCTGAGTGAAACTTGCTTTGAATTTCTTATTAATTTAAAAACTTTTCCTGTTAAATTTTTCATATGTTGTATATCCGTTACAAATATATATATATATACGTGTCTCATAGTATATAATAATACAAAATAAAAATCAAACAAGGGGAAAATTTAAAATGAAAAATAATTTTTTATCAAAATTTCTTATCGTCTTAGCAAATATTTTAATCATTATCACTATGTAGTTATTAGGGGGTTGGAGGTTAGCAATAATGTTTATATTTAAGTTTGAAACCAGAGAAATAACGGACTTAGAAACTTTAGAAATCTATGAGGTAGACCAAGACTCTGCAAAAATTTTACACTCTTATTTAGAGGGGAACTTACCTGAATCAGAAAATGAGTCTCTACAAATTATTAAAAAGGCTTTGGAAGATAATTTTATCCATCTAAATGATCTACAATTATGGACGGAGGATACATTTAGACTAAATACACCTATAGTTCATATCATTCAAAATTGCAATAGTCCATGTACAATTTGTGATTGTTGGAAAACCAGAGAAAGGAATATTCGTACCGCAGTAGAACTTTATCCATCATTCAAAAAAATGTCGGAATATGGTGCAAGTTCCATAATGGTATCTGGAGGTGAACCTACACTAAATCCTGAACTAGAGCAAATTATTGATGACATTCATTCCCTAGGTATGGGGGTAGAATTAAATACTAACGGCACCCTCTTATCTCGCAACAAATATTTATATAAAAAAAATATAGAGGCATTAATTATCTCTATCGATGGTTTCTCTCCTGAAGAATATAAACAAATTCGAGGTATTAATAAATTCGAAACTGTTTGTAATAATATTATTGAATTCAAAAAGTATTCACCAGAAACTATCGTTGGAATCCGTGTTACTTTAACAAAGTATACATTAAATCAATTAGATAAGTTAATTGATTTATGTAAAAAGTTAAATATTGATAGTGTCGGGTTCAATCCTATTGATGTTACCTCATCTAGCTTTTCTAGAAATATGAATTTCAAGCGTTCTATGCTATTAAGAAACAGACTATTCCCTGATTTAGATTATCTTAATGATTTTATTGCTTCCTTAGAAAACACTGAATCGGATAACTATAAAATTATTGAGGAAGCTAGCTCAAAATCATTATTTTCTTGGAACGTTTCACAGTTTAAAAAATGTGCAAACTACTATAAAGGAATATTAACATCCGAAGAAACTCTCAATTCATCCGAGCCTTGTAATTTCCCGAATTATTCACTGGTAGTTGACTACGATCAAACCATTAAACCTTGCTTCTATGCGCCCGCATTTTCAAATTTAAAAGACTTTCCAAATGACACATGGGACTTAACAAAAATAAAGGAACATCTCCGTAATACTGGAATATGTAAAGGATGTAGGGGGAAAGTTTTCTGTGGATAAAAAAATATTTCAATTATCTTATATTTTAAGAAGCACTGCTATATCTATGCTTATTTTACCTATTTGGTGGGTAGATATACAAAAAATACCATTACAACCCTATCTAACAATTGCAGCTCTAGTGCCTATAATATCTCTAATTTTAGATATTCCATTTTCAGTTATAGCAGACAAATTTGGATTGAAAATATCATATTTTATTGGTTTGATTATCTTCTCTGTTTCATTTTTAACTCCTCTATTGCTCTCTGGTATAGCATCTTATATTGTTTTTACTATACTGTCAGTATTAGCAGATAGCCTGATAAATGGTGTCGAGATTGCAATTATTAAAAGCATCTCAGGTAGCAACTTTTCCGAATATTACTCAAAATTATCTCAATCATTCTACTTGTTTACAATACCTCTCTTCTTTATAAGTGTAATAGCTTACCAATTTAATACTTTACTTCCATTGATTATTCAATGTATCACCATCTTTCTATCAGCAATAAATTTATTACGAATTAAAATTATGGATGATTCAATACCAGAGGTTCAAATACATGAGGGCTGGTCTTTGAAAACAACCCCAAAATACTTTATTATTCTCTGCTCAATTATTCTTATTTATTCTGTTTTTGATGGCGCCGTACAATTTCAAAACAGAAGCATTCAGTTACTTTTATCCGATAATTTACTTATACTATCATGTTTATTCGCCTGTGGGAATGTAATATCATCAGTGGGGTTGGGAAAACGAGTCTATAATTTCATTAACGATCGTACAACATCTTTCAAAATTTCCTTAATTACTCTCATCTTCGTTTTATCATTAATTTTACTTTCCTTAAATAAATTAGTTTCTATCATCATAGGATACATAGGCATATCTTTAATAAAAGGAATTTATAGACCAATTATGAGCGAACTTTATAGTAATCTTCAGCCTAAGCAAAAATGGAAAGCTAGCTGGTTTAGCTTCCTTTCAGTAGGTAGTGGCATCATTTTGATAGCAATAAATTTCTTTTTTACACAAATCAGTAATCAATTACAATTATTAGAGCTTTTATGGGCATTACTAATTTTGGGAACTGGAATGATATTTTATGTAGTTATTTGGAAAAATGAAAGACTTGAACTTAGCTATCACGACTCAAGCTCACTTTCAAATAAAACAACTACATTAATAATTGATTTAATTAGGTCAAAATTAAATATACGACAATCGTATCCCATACAATATTCCTCATATAATAATGTTTCGGAAATAAAAGAGATACAGGAAACAACCACACTACCAGTTGTAAAAATTATAGATACTGATGATCATTCATTAACTTATCAGTATTTCTCTGGGATAAAGTTAGAAAATTTAGATTCTGATAAACAACATGCTACAATAATTAATATTGTTGAACTACTTAAAACTAGAGAGATAGAAGAAACCACCACTCAATATCCTTGTAGTTGTATTACATTAAGCCATGAAGACTTACATCCAGGAAATATCTTAGTATCAAACAAACAATATAAAGTAATTGATTGGGACTTCTCAGGAATGGGTTATAAAATAACCGATGAAATCTCTCTTTTATTCCATCCCAAACTTCATCTAACACTTAATGAAAGATTTAAATATCTCACTGATATCGCCCAATATCATTCGGATATTTGTCCAATCAAATTAAGTGTAGACAAAAATACTAAATTTGTAGAAACATATTTACATAATAAAATTAAAGAAATTTCTAATTGGAATTCCACTTCAAAATACGCCAAAGAACTAAAAGACGAATACCTAACTTTATTAATGGAGGTTAAAAAATTTGGCAATACCATTGATAATTAGCACTTACTGTAGTGCAGGATGTAATCATTGTCCATTTAATAAAGCAGGTACTAAAATTAAAAATCCTGAAATAAATGATAAAGAAATCTATATCATTACGGGTGGAGAGCCTCTGGAAGATCTTACACATTTAAGAAACGTCATAAAGCAGCTCCAATCAAAGAATGCATATTTTAGATTAGCAACAGGAGGACACATTAGAATAGCCTCGATTCATAATATACTATCAAATACATCTAACTATTTGGGTATAAACATTGGAACAGATATCCTACTAAGAAACGACTCTACTGATTTACAAAAAATTTGGTTAGAAAATTGGGGACTTTATGGGAAACTATCGAATACATGGTTAACAATAACATTATCTTATGATATTGAACTACCCACAATAGAAAAATTAATAACTGAGACTAAGCCTCGTAAAGTTTTACTCAACGAAATAGAGGACGGATTTAAAGACTATATCAAATATTTTCATCTATTAAAAACGAAATTCCCCTTAATAATATTTATTGAAGGTTATAGAAATGAAACTTAAAACAAATACTTTAAATATTCCAAGTGGTTTTGGCAGTGCAAGCGGAACAATATTCCATAAACAAATCTTTTTTATTGATTTTGATGATAAACTCCCCTACTCATTTTGGGAAATAACATATAGTCCCTCCAGGGGAACTGATTCCGGTAAATTAGAAAAAAGTTTATTAAAATATATGGCAAGCATGCATACCTCCGATCCTATTATTATAAATCATATTTCTTGGAGAAATTTTTTAATTTCAAAAAGTAATGTTATTAAAAAGAAAATTCGTCTTTCGGGTATTGAGTTCGATTTAACAAAGCAAACTACTTTTATTCCAAAAGTTGATTTTTTAAGAATAAAAGCTTATAAGAATGTTCCAAAATGGATTTTTAGCTTGGTTACCATGCCTCAAATACTTATTATTGATTACAATAATTCTAGTGATCTTGGTAATTTAAGTAAAGACTTGGCACAAATTCAAAGTACATTTCCTGATATTAAAGTTTATTTAGAACAACCTTTTGAAAGCTTTGAAAACTGCAGAAATAGACCTGAATTTGAAAAATGTCACCTAATATTTGATGGTTATAACTACATAAATAAGATCAAAAATAATTATATTAACAAGGGTGATATTTTTAACTTCAAAATTGGTCGCAATACTGTAAAGGAATATGAGTATTTGATAAAAAATAATTATAATATTATTTTTGGCAATGTCACCTCTTCAAAAATCGGTCAAGAAATTTGTAATAAGTTGTCTGATAGATTTGCCAATGTTGAATTAAATTGTATTGAGATAAAAAATTAGCTTAACTCCAAAGAAGATTTTTAGATAAGGGGTTTGGGGATTTTCCCCAAAATAGAAATCAAACAGCATCATAAATGTGTCAGTCTGACCATTACTGATGTTTGATTTTGACGACAGTGAGTATACACTGTCTGAGTTCGCAAAGTCCTTTTGACATTTTATAAACATTGCCGTACTTGATACGGTGCCGTACATTGTCTGTACAAGGAGTTTTCACGACTACATGATAAAAAACGCTGACCACCATCAGCGTTTTTGTTGTCATATTTTGAAATGATGTCATCAAAATGACTGGAGAACTATCACTTCTTAGCTATTCGTTGCTTGTCTTCCTTCAGTTGTTTCTCTACCAGTTCTACAAACTCCTCCATCAACTGACCTAATTCCATCAAATCTTGTTGGGAAATTTTTCCAAACTGGGTCGCACTCCTGGCGATACTATTAATTGTTCGACCAACCGATAATAACCTATCCGTCAAAGTCTGATACTCTAGAAAACTTACTATCCAAACTTCAAAATCAGGTTTTAATAACTGCTTTCTAGCAAAACGAGAAAAGTTTGAAAAGCCATCTTGCTTCATTCGCTCTAACAGTTTTTGATTTTCTTCTTCAGACAAAAAGACTTGTTTAATAACATTCCTAATTCTCTTTTTAACCATTAAGCTCCCTTAGATAATAATTTTCGTTTCTTTTTCTTGTAGTAACGTGTTAATGCTTTTCATAATTTGAAACTAGCCTTCTGCTATAGTCCATAGCTTTGTAGGCTTGACTATCTTGAGACTGCTCTGCAATTTTAGATAACTGCCTTAAATTATTTTCGATACGTCTTATAGAATAAATCAATTCTTCAAACTGAGAGTCATCAAATTGAATAAAGAGTGATGTTTCCTTAAAGAGCATCCGACGAGCATAATTTGAGAATGTCCCTAATCCTGTATTATCCACTAACTGATTAAGTACTTCATTCTGCGACTCTGTCACATAAAACTTCTTTAAAATAGTCCTGACACGTTCAGTCATGACGAACCATCCTTAAATAGCTGTCTGCCTGCTTCGTATCAAATCATTTTAACTCTTCTACTAATTCTAAATAATCAGTCATTAATGCTTCTGATAAGTTCGGAAAATCATTCTCTGAAGTCTGACAAATAATTTCAAGCTGATTTGTGTTTTCTCTAACCGAAAAACTATAGTCCTCCGTCTCACTTTCATAGTCCTTCTTGAGAGTCTGGTAGTGGTCGTACTCCTCTTGTGACTTAAACCCAGCCACTAACATATTTTCTAATTGATAATATACTGTCATTTCCAGTTATCCTCCTAATCTTTCCATAAATCCATAGCTGCTAAGAAATCTTCTGATACTTCCACATTTGACATTTCTAATGGGTGGTAGTCTCTTTCAGACGCTATCACTTGGTCAGCAGTTATAAGCCCTCTAGCTTCCCAATTCGTTAATATCCCTTTGACGTAACTCATGTTTTGTTTCTTTGGTTCAAGCTCAGATGTTTTCTGAATAGCTAACTGTAATAAAGAATGATTAACCATTAATCCTTCTAGTAATGTTTTCTCCTGTTGGGTCAATTCTCGATGCCATAGCGTTTCCATTAACCAGATGTCATCCGTCAGTCGTGATGAGATAAGAGCATTATCTAATCCTATCTTATCTTTACCTATCCTATCTTTACTTATCTTATCTTTAATTATATTGCGGTTCCCATCTGGATCCAGACTGATTCCAACTTGGATCCGAGTATTTTGAAGATAATTGACCAAGCGTGGACCTAGATTTAAGCTCTCTAACAATTGATTATCCTTCAGATAATCTATAAAAAGTTGTCGATGACTACTTGGGGTGTATCTGTCTGCCTTGATGGTATTCTGCTCAAAGAAATCCTTGATAAAGTAAACCATCTCATTGTTTAACAAGAGTAAATACTGCTTAAGAGTTAATAAATTCAGACTGTCTTCATTAGCATTGATCATTCGCATAATCGGAAAGGCTTCAACAATACCATCGTCGTCTGCATTGGCTACCAAGTGACAATAAAGCGCCTGCGCTTCAAGTGGTAAGCGTAAAAATCGTTGTGTCTGCACCACTGTCTTACTTAACATTCGTCTATTAGCCATTCATTACCTCATCTTTCATATTGCTTCAACCAACGTGTGACCGCTCGTTTATCGTAAAGAGTCACGCCATCAATGACCATTGTCGGCATCCCCTCACGTGTCCATTTTTGAATGGTGGTCGTTGAAACATCTAACCAGCGTGATAAAGCAGACATCCGAACCATTGGCTTATAAAGTTCCTTATCCTCCAAAGCCCGTTCGATAGCACTACTAACCATCTCATCATAATAAGCTCTCAACTGTCTTTCCAATGATTTTGGCAGTTGTACAACTAATGTCGTTTCATCAGTCATAAGATTACCTCATTTCTATTTCTCAATTAAATAAACTCCGAAATTTATTTATTATTCATTTTGAACTATATATTCTTTTAGAATTTATGTCAACTATTTTTATTCAAAAAGAATTAAATATGTTATAATACTCTCAAGGAGGTATTTATGACTAATCATATTGCAAAACTGATAGAGGAGAGTGGCAAAAAACTAACTGAGATTAGTTCTGCTACAAATATTGCTTATCCTACCTTATCGGGATACAATCAAGGTATTCGTCAACCGAAAAAAGGAAATGCTCAAAAATTAGCCGACTATTTCGGCGTATCCGTTGCTTACATCTTAGGACTTGACGATAATAGACAAGCACCATCGACTATGGATATTATCGCAGACAGTTTTAAGGTTTCCGAGATTAGTTCTGTAACACCTTTTAAAAGCGATATGGAAAAGCTGAAGAAAGGAATCGAACTAGGAGAGATTCATCTGTCTATGCCCTTAAACGAAGGCTTCTCAGACGATTTTAGGCGCATTTTAGCTCGCTATTTGGTCAATCACGAAGAAGAATTCATGAAAACCTTCACTAAACACATGAATAGTTTAAAACGGGAATCTGAAATCTGGCAAACCTGGATTCAGACCGAAGAATATCAAATCAGACAAGAAGATCGACACCAAAAATAAGACAACAGTTTTCTCAATTACATAAGCTCCGAAAACTTAGAAACGGAGAACTGTTATGTCTATACATAAATACGAAACAAAAAAAGGATTTTTTTATTACGTTAGCTTTTATATCGGTTTAGATGAATACGGAAAAAAGAAGCGACATCTAAAACGAGGCTTTAAAACTAAAAAAGAAGCTAGGCTATATGAAGCTAGGCTAGAAACCGGTCAACTTTCAGAAGTTCTAAAAGTAGCCAAGCAAAATACCAATATCAGCTATCAGGAACTATATCAAGAATGGTTTCAAGCTTATCAAAACACTGTCGAAGCTACCACCGCTGCAAAGACTAAGGATATATACCGTATTCATATCCTTCCAATTTTTGGTCATAAGCCAATTAGTCGTATCAGTCCATTGGAATGTCAAAATTTTATTACAGAAAAATCAAAGACCTTCAAAAATATGAAGCATATCAAGTCTTACACATCTAAAATATTTGATTTTGCCATCAACATGAACTATATCGACAAAAATCCAATGGCTAATGTTATCATGCCAAAAATAAAAAAAGAGAAATCAGAAAATTTCTGGTCTCTTGAAGAATTGCATCGCTTTTTGAAAATCGTAAAAGAGATTGAGCCCTATAAGCATTTTGCCTTATTTCGCTTACTAGCTTATAGCGGTTTACGGAAGGGAGAACTTTACGCTCTCAGATGGGGAGACTTAGATTTTGATAATAATCTACTGACCATCAATAAAAGTATCGGTAGAATTGATGGTCATGCTATTGAAAAAGGAACAAAAAATAGTTTTTCCGTTCGCTCAATTTATTTAGATAGCGACACCATTGACATCTTAAAGCATTGGCAAGAACTTTATAGGCAGGAACAAAATCAGTTAGCAATTTCAAAAATTGACCTTTCTAATGAGTATATGTTTACCTACTTGACAAACTCGGACCAGATTGAACCCTTACATGCGGACTATCTCAATAATATCCTCAAACGGATTATCAGAAAATACAAGTTAAAACCTATCAGTCCACACGGATTTAGACATACCCACGCTACCCTTATGACAGAAATCGGAATCAATCCAACCAACACTTCTAAACGTTTAGGGCATGCAAGTAGTCAAATGACACTTGATATTTACACCCATACAACAAAAACTGGAGAGCAAAACTCCATCCAAAAATTTGCGGACTATCTCAATCAAGCAAAATAATATCTCTTGATTGAGATTTTTTCTAGAATAAAGTCTCTAAAGGGTTATCACAAGTTCGAAAACATCAAAAAAGCACCTTGCGAAATCTTCGCAAAGTGCTCTGAAACGTTGATATAACTGACTATTAACGTTTTGAAAATTGTGAAGCCTTGCGGGCTTTTTTGAGTCCTGGTTGGTGGCACCTACATTCCTTTAAATAATAAAAGCTTTTATTACTGCACTTTTATCACTACGTACTTTTCACTTTATGTTATATAATTTCAAATAATTTCATTTAAATAAGGTGAATTTTTCAACACTTCCAAGAAAATAGAATACTGAGCTAGAGGTTATCTTACTAGACAAGGTGCCTTTTTTATTTTGATTAAATAAAAAAGTCTTCAAATCAATGTTTGAAGACTTTGAACTATACCAGCGACCGATATTTTAACATTTTAGTTAGAATCACTTTGTTTATTTTAAAGCATTTGAACAACTTAGACTGCTAAAAAATTTGGTTTATTTTTCTTTGATGAGATGATAATGTATAATATAATAATGTATAATATAAAAATCAGGAGATGAACCTTGATGGATAATCGTTTAAAATCGGAAATTTTGCCTGCAACTATCTTATTAAATAATTTTGTAACTAACGAACAAGACTCCAATTACGAAATATTTTTACTAGAATACCTCAATAAATCCTCTTTTTTTCAATGTAAATCAGATTATCATAAATTTGTAAGACCAAACAGTGAGAGTAATGCTGAATGCGATGCAATATCTCCAAAATATCAGATTGACTTCAAACTATTAGCAACAAAAACATACCTTAGAGGATTAAGATTGACCAGCCCTAGTGTTTCTGTGCCAATAAAAGGTGTGACAGCATATGGCGCTCCTAGCAAGCCTAAAGAAACATTTCGTGTTGGTGAAATCCATAAAATTTTTCGTTGTTTGCCGCTAGATAAAATGATAGATATTCGGAAAAGGGCGAGTCAGATTACACCTTATAGTGATGAGGACGACATCCTAAATGTCTTAAAAACAATTGAAACTAAGAAAAATTTACTAATCTTTTTCCCATATTCATTCTCTATTGATGAAGAAGTTGGATTACCTGAAATAGCGGAAATCATCAGTAATTCATTACACAATGACTTCCATATATTATCACAGTATAGAAAAAACACTTCTCCTGATTTAGATACATTCCTAGTCACTGTATATAATGACAAATTCCTACTTTTTTCTTTTGAAATAGCTTCATTTAGTCTTCTGGAAATGTTCGATTTTAAAGAATCACCAACTTTTGTTAAACTACATAATTATTCTAGTCCTTTTAAATAATCAGCCCCCTTCTCTTGGACGAACCCAAGGGAAGTTTTTTGAGTTTTTTAACAGCAAAAAATGACAGTGAATAATTTTTCTACTGTCATTTATATATTTTCCGAAAAAGACTTGTTTTTTAGGAAAAATATTTAAATGGTCATCCTACCATATATTTGAGCACTTTTTCTAAGCAGTCAATACTTTTCTTCGTTTCCACTTCATCCTGACTACCGGGAGCCCGTAAGGAAATAATGTCCCATAAAAAAGCATTCTCATTAAAGTAGTCGAGTAAAATTTGCTCATAACTACCCGGTGCACTAGAACTCTCCCCTTCAGAAACGAATTTCCAATTTTTCATTGCATGAAAAACAAAACTATCAATAACGATTCCTGAAAGTTTATAGCTTTTAAAATGATTATCCCTAATGTATCTCATATGCTGACAGGTAGCAATTAGAAGTCCATTCGAGGAAATATTTTTTTCGCTCATTGTTTCTTGTTCTGCCTTAGGATTTGTTGATAACCAATTACCTCCCGAATTAGTATTAGGATAAATATATGTACCATCTAACTTCTGGAATGCAGGTAAAATTTCAAATAGTATACCATCTGAAAATCTTATTTTAACAATTTGTCCATCCGCCCTTATATCACTATTTGGATACGTTTGTATTAGTGCTGTTCGGATAGCCTGTAATAGTCTAGACTGCCCATTGCCAGATAAGTTGTTATAGTTATCAAATAAATTTTTAGGGAGATTTACTAATATATCAATATCACTAGTACTAATTGCAGTACCACGACCATAAGAACCCACATAAAAACTATTTTTTGTGTCACTACTTAAGTTCCAAAATTCACTATTTATTACCTTCGTAATCCTCTTATATCTTTTGGAAATTGCCTGTCTTTGTTCAAGCGTAATCACTCCATCATACCTTTTCACTCTATTTGTCATAATGCATTTCTCCTTAAAGAATCTGGTAGATTTATATCAATTTCATCATCACTAAATTCATTATCTTTGCTGACATTCAAGGCATTTGCTGCAAGCTTAACAGCTTTATTTGTAGTGTTTGGTGCTGTTTTGTAGACATCAGCTAACTTATCAACCAATTGATGATATAATTCTACGATTTCTATTTCTGATTTATTTCTTAGCTTAATTTCAACTAAAAGCAACTGAAATTTATTTCTGATAATCAGTAACTCAGTAGCTGAATTTTTATGGTTAGTTATTGACTTTTGAATTTCAAAAGATTGAAAAAACATACTTATTGATGTACTAATAAAAGAAATAATCGTTGCTACAATTTTTATCAGAAATTGTTCTGTAAAAATTAAGGAAATTAGGCCTGCTGAAGTTAAAGCACTACAAGTAATTCTCAAAATCTCTAAATTTTTATAGCGTCTTGTTAGTATATCTGCCTGTTTCTCTTGAATTTTATGGGACCAAACAATGCTCATAAATGTGTGCCTTACGTTATTTTCTAAAACTGAATAATTTTCTTTATTAGACATTATCTCTCCTATATTCATTCTAACTCAATAAGCCCTTTCTTGAAATACATAGAAAACAGAATGAAAAATTTCATCTAAAGGTGCAAAACTCTATGTCTAACAAGCTATTCAACAACTGTAAAAACCTTTTTGATAACTGACTTATACCAGTCATCTTCAGTCTTATCCTCTATCAACATCTGTTTTGATACTTGTATTGAGTGCTCATGTATTGAAAATAAATCTTTTGGATTTATATCCTTATTGGTTGCTTGTTTAAAGAACTCAATAAACGTCGTGGTATTCATTGGGATAATATCCACAGTACCATTATAAATCTTAGATTTCTGATGTGATAGAGTATAAAAATAATTTATTACAGACTCATTCAGCACGTCTGCAATAAATAACCCAAATGTTGGTTTTTTTACTTGCATTTCTCCAATATGTCTACTTACAGGTTCTCCTTCCATTTCAAATTGCTTTTGACCTGTAGAAAGAGTAACCTCAATGCCTATATTAAATTCTCCGTAGTCTCCAACTATATCACTTTGACCTCCTCCAGCTGTAGACACAGGCATTCCTGAATCATCAACAACGAAATTACCTCTTACATCGCCATGGTTAATCATAGTCATTGCACGCCAGATGTTCCACTCAAAGAAAGTAGGTCGCATACTTGCAGGTTCAATTTCTCTATTACTAATAGCTTCAAATGTTTGTAGTATATCATCAATGTCTGCTTGATAACGTTTTTTTAGTTTAAGTGACTCACTTTCTACCTTTTCTTGCTTTTTCAAGTTCCGTTGTTGGTTTAGTCTATGTTTAAGAACATAAATATCCTCATCATTATTACCAAAACTACCAATGCTTCTCAATGTATTTATTAAATTGTCTTTATCATCGTTTAACAGTAGGGGTTTATATGGATTAGAAATATATAAATCAAAGTCTTCCCGCTTCATATCAATGGAAACAATTTCTCTATCTATATTTTCCAAAATGTATTTAATCTCAGAGCTTCGCTCTGAACTTAGCGTAAGTGTCCTACCCTTGCTAAATACTACAACACCAGTTGCTCTCAAGATACGAAAAATTGAATCAGTATAATCTCCCCAATTACTTAATTTCTTTTTCATATAAGCTTCAGCAGTTTTTGTTACAGTTTCTCTTGTTTTAAAATCCTCTGCTTGTATAATATCAGCATACAACTCTTTAAAGACACTCAACTGTGTTTCATAATCAAATACTCTTAATGATTTCTTTTGCTGTTTAATTACTTCTCTTTGCTCTCGATATTTTTTTATCTTTTCAATTACTTTTTCAAAATTACGATAATCCGTTAAAGTCATTCCAAAAATCATCAATTCCTTATACGATAAATATCCTAATTCATCTATGAGTCTGATGATTTCTAAAAACGGCTTAATTCTAAATTTTCCTGCATTAGATTCACTCTCCTTATGAAGTGGTGAAGGGAGTTGAAATTTTAAAATTTGGTGAAGTAAGACATCCTCAAATAAATCCTCATCTTTTAATAGCTTTCCTGCTTCTGTTACTTGAAATTTTTTATTTCGCTGTGTAATAAAAAAACCTAATGCTTGCGGCATCCTAGTTAATTTATCCCTTCCAGCTAGTGCTTTATCTTTTGCGGTTCCAGCTTCTTCCCCTGCTACCTTTGCTTCTGAAAGAACCATATAAAACTTTTCTTGAAAAGAAGTATCATAAGGTAAATTTTCTAGGTTATTTTTTTCAATTACTTTAATATACTCACTAATTAGCTTAGGAGTTCTTGGGCTAGTGAACCCTAATAAAAATCTTTCTCCAAATCTTGCCATGATTACCTCTTAATATCATAATTTGTTATTATCAAATGATTAGCTTCTGATTTAAAACGATTTCTTATATTTACCATATAGCTTTTAGGGTATTTTCCCCTTATAAAACCTGAGTACAATTCAGATATTAATGGTGTTTCCCCTATAATCATTAAGCTAGGACTAGATAGATTTTTAAAATCTTCCGCAAGTTTAACATGCTCAGTTTCACCAAAATCACCCGTAAATGTTTCATTTCCATATTCTGTGAAAATAGTATCATAGGGAGGGTCTAAGAATATAAAGTCATTATGAGAAGCTAAATTAAAAGCTTTTTCGTAAGAACCTTTGAAAATTGTAGCTTGACTCAATAACTTGTGATGCTCTTTCGTTAATAAGCTTGTATTAAAGTTAGCATAACGGCCATAGGGAACATTAAACTCACCTAGTGAATTATATCTTATCATACCTGAGTAGGCCGTCTTATTTATAAAAAAATAGAGAGTTGCTTTTTCATACTCTGATAAAATTTTACCATTGAACATATCTCTCATTTTATAATATAGCTCATCATTAGGGTCATCTACTCTTTCATTTGGAGAGAGAGACTTTCTATAATTAAATATTCTTCTATTATCCTCATATTGTGATTGAAGTTCAAAAAGTTCTTGCTTAATTTTTTCAAATTTTTGGCTCCCCACTTCTGAATAAAAATTTATTAATAGTTCATTAACATCACTAATAAAAGCCTTTTTAGGTTCTAAATGAAAATACGTTGCTCCTCCACCAAAAAAAGGCTCATAATAAGTATCGAATTCAGGAATGAAATCTACAAACGATGGTATTTCTTTTGATTTTCCACCTCTGTATTTAAGTATCGGTTTCAAAAATATTACTCCTAAGTTAATGTTTAATATAATTATACTATTATCATTAGTATTCAGCAACAACTTAGGAAAATAACCACAATTTTATTTTTCAGAAAAACTTATCTTTTCTTATAGCTTAGATTTTTGAATTATTTCTGTAATATTTTTCTAGTATAATATCATAAAAGGAGGTTTGGAAAATGAAAAAATTACTTAGTCTATTACTTTTAGGAATTGCTACTATATTTCTAATATCTTGTTCCAAGCAAAATACTCTTGACGGAGAATATTATAACCAATATGATTATCTAGTACTTGAAATTAAAGGAAATCAAGGAACATATCATGAAAATCACAATTATCCGATAACTAATGTAGATTCTCAAAATAAAACATTTACTTTTTCAGCTTCTGGAAGAGAATATGTTGCAACCTATGATATTAAAAAAGATGGGACTTTAACATTTGATACAGGAAACTTCCTAACAGGAGGAAATAAACAAACAGTTTATAAAAAAGATAGTGAAGCCTATAAGAAAAATATAAAAAAATGACTTAGAGATTTTCTCTAGGTCATTTTATTGTTGTTAGAAGGAGTTTTGCATGTCGTTTAGCTGCTACTTCTGTCAGTTGTTTAGGATTCCAAGCATAGTTAATGGACTGTCCTTTGTCATACAAACCCCAAACCTTAAATTTTGGATAACATTGTTTTATCAAAGAGGTGAATTGAGTATCTGCTAACTCTGGTAAGTCAATATCTGAAATGAAGTTTGATTGATTTATTAAATGGTTGAACTTATCTAATGCGCTAGGTTCAAATTCATTGTAATCAGAGATGATATAGTCTTTCACTTGGTCAAAGTAGCCGACAATGTGTTTGTTTTTTCTAGTTAGGTAATCCTCTACAATCTGTTTTGCAGATAGTCTATTGATGTCTAATTCAAAATTTAAGAAGTCTGTCAAACGAGTTTTAAGAGCTTGACCAGAAACTTGTAGTGCTACTTCTACCTCTTGAAAAGCCATTTGCTGGTAAAAAATCTTAGTTAGAAGCACAATATCAGGCATTAAGAGAAAAGCTGAGTAAAAATTAGCCTCTCTTTCTTGTAGAGAATCATCATGAAAATCAGTGAATACTCGCCCACTGTGATGTAATAAGATGTGCCCTAATTCATGACATTTTGTAAAATTTTGACGAGTAATAGAATCACTATCTTGATAGGAAATCGTTAAAACATCATCATTGATATTAAAACCTGCTATATCTATCCGGATATGGTGAGGAATAACAAGTATATTTTTCTTGTCAACTTCATAATTGAAGTAATCCTGAAAAGTATAATAAAGAGGATGTACTTTATTTAATTTCATGAATGGATAAAGTGTTTGTTTGACACGATTCCAAACATTAAAGTAAATTCTTTGCACGAAACATCAGTCTTTCTTTTCTTTATTCATAGCCTTAATGGCTTTTTCTCTCTCTAACAGAAACTCCCTCAAATCTTCCTCTAAGATTTTCTTTTCTTCATCAGATAAATTTTTAGAAGTTTTCCGATACAAAACTTCAAATGTTGATAAATCAATCTCATCTGAATTTTTGTAGTCAGATTTACCTAAAAGATAATCCGTAGAGACATTATAAAATTCTGCAATTTTAGGATATTTATCTGGAGTTGGTTTTTTTTCGCCTTTTTCCCAATTTGAATAAGTGGGTTGTGATACTCCAAACTGTCGCGAAACATCATTTTGCGTTAGTTTAGCTTCTAAACGCAGAGCTTTTAAGCGTTCGGGAAACATTTTGTACCTCTTTAAAAATTTTTAATTTTTTTACAAAAAACTCTTGACAAATATAGCTAAAGGATATATTATATAAATATAGCTGTTAGCTATATAATAATTTTGCTAGATTTCCCTAAAAAGTGAAATTAACTTCAATAAAGAATAGACAAGGCAATTTAGCAAAATAGTTGAATTTGTCCTTTGAAAATTGAATAAAAAAGTGCGTCAGACAACCTCACCCAAGCTTAGCTGACCAACACACAATATTGTTTAGCAACTATTATTGTAACGGTTTTATCGCAAAAAGTCAAGGAGGTTGGAGTAGATGAACACAAAAATCCTTTGGAGTTATCTCACGCACTCGGCTTTTTGCCCCTCTTGACCGGATAACAAAAGGGAACTGCTGGCGCTGGTGGCGTCGGAAATGCTGACAGGTAAGATACGTTCTGCTGGGGGTTAGCATAGGCGGTTAATTGTCGCTATAGTGAAGTGAGATGACTACAATAACAGAGATTAGTCAAGTACAGCTATAGGGCGGTGATAACAACAATGAGTGTGCGACGATATGAGCACGCCCTAAACAGGACTTCCTGTTTAGAAGAGTAGAAAATTGAAATTCAAAGTCACATCAATCAATAAACTTTAATTTTTTCATCTGTATTTGTAATTTTCTTTTGAAATATGGTATAATAAAGAAAATTACATTGAGAGGTGATAAAATGACACAAGAAGATATTTTATCTGAAGAACAGTGTCAACTACTTGTTGATGCTCTCCTTAAAGGAAACGAAGAATTTTGCGAAGAAATGAAAGCAAAAGAAAAAACAGAGCCGATTTACTCTGCTGCTAAAAATGGACGAGGAAATAAAATTGATAGTCGTCTTATCAAAACTTTTGTGAATCAAACAATCAGCTTCATACAAGATTACAGTATAAAAAAAGCTGGATATAATTGGGACTACGGTGAGTATATTTGTGAAACACCTTTTGGTCGATTCTTATTTGTCATTAAATCTGACAAGGCATTAAAAAAAGCCTTTCCTAAGTCCAATAGTGATGAAAATCTTTCTGAGGATGAGGATAAAAAATATTTTGAAAATTATTTGGGAATTAACCAAAAAATAATTCGTCAAAGCAAAGAGCCTGTTGAAGGTTTATTTGAGATTCCGATTCCTCTTTTTGAAGAAGATAGAAATTCTGAAATCTTGTTAATCCCAGATGAAGTTGCTCATGAGGATATCGATTTCTTTTTTGTTCTGACCTATAAAACATCTGGCGAAGAGATAACAAGTATTGAGCTGACATTCCCTAATCCCGTTTCAAATGACCTACGGTTAGCACAAGACTTATCAAGATACATTCAAACAAGTCAAATTAATAGTAACAATAGTCAAAACCTTATCAATACTACTTCTCCTCAAGAAAAAGATGAGGACATGGAAAACTTTGACGAAGGAGTGATTGAAACGAAGAAAAGTAAGTAAAAAATAAAACGTAAAGGGGGATTCACTCGTGTTTAACGGTGATATATTAAAACAATTACGCCTTTTATATGGCATGACAAGAAAGGAGCTGGCGGCTAAATTAGATATAACTGAGCAAGCAGTTTGGCAATTTGAAAAAAATGAAATCTCTCCTAAAACATCAGTTAGACTTAAAATGACCAATTTATTTGGAGTACGTTCAGACTATTTTTCACAAGTAAGTTCCAATTCAAATTTTGACATGACATCCGTAGCTTTCAGAAATGAGGCAGAAAGCACACGAAAAGCCACAGATATACAGGAAGCTTATCTAAATACGTTGGATTCTCTTACCGTATTTCTTGAAAGTATGGTGATGATTCCTAATCAAAAAATTATAGATTTAGTAAACATTCTTTCTCAAAAAGAACCAGACAAGAATAATCTAGAAGAATTGGCGCTGTTTACTAAAGAGTTTCTAGGTATCTCTGACGATAATAGTGACCTTCTCTATCAATTGGAAAAGTCTGGTATTTATATTTTTGAAAGAAAAATGGCTAACAATGAAGACGCCTATAGTATCTGGTCTAACACAAATAGACCATTTATTATTTTAGGAACTGGGAAGACTGCCGTGAGACGAAATTTTGATTTAGCTCACGAATTAGGACACCTTCTCCTACATCGAAATATTGATTTTAGCACCTTGTCTAGAGATGAGTTTTTAGAGAAGGAATCGGAAGCCAATAACTTTGCTTCTTACCTTTTACTTCCACGAGAAAACTTTATTCAAGACATGGCTAATCTTGTTGGAAAGCGGGTAAGCAATCCCGATAACTATATTGACTTAAAACGGAAGTATACTGTTTCCATACAAGCACTGGAATACCGTGCCTTTAAGTTGGGCTTAGTTAGCCCTTCACAACATGGATATTTTTACAGATTGATTAACAAAAATAATTATAAAACATTTGAAAAACTCGATGACGAAATCATTGTAAAAAGACCATCTAAAGTCAGAAGCATGTTAAACACGATTTTGTTAAATGTCTTGACGTTGGAGAGCCTATCTAGTGCTTTAAAGGTTGATAGCCGTTTCTTAGCTCATCTGTTATCGGTGCAGCCACAATTTTTTGATAAATATAAAAAAACGATTAGCGACGAAGATAAGTTTGATAACATTATCCGTCTGAATGATGTGTCTAGGGGGTCTATTTAAATGCCTAACAATAACAACTATAACCCGAAAATCTTAGACGCCTTGGCTGAAGCCAAACGGATTTCTCGAGATAAAACGGTTGTTTCTTATGGTAGCTTGACAGAGTTGAAGAAAGCTCTTGAAACTTAATAATAATGCTAGTATAGACAGTTCTTAATGGAGCTGTCTTTTTTATTTTCTACTCCTCTAAGCTGATAAAGCTACTTAACGTATTCTAAAAGAAAGTGAGGTAACACTATGACCTATTATGAACAAAGTTTTCGCCGTATTTATGAGAACTTTGTTTTTTCTTTGAAAATCTATCCGGATAAGCATTATCAAAAGGTTTTATGTTATCAAGTGCTAGAAAAAATGGATAAGTTGTTTCACGACTACCAAAAACTAGGCTGGCCAACAGTTCAATTAGTCCAATGGAAAAATCACTACAAATTTAAAGTTCAACATGATTACATTATGAAAGGAGGTACAACATGAATTATTTTGAACAACGATTCCAACAAATCTATGAAGTTTCTTTTCTCCCTTAAAATTTATCATGCCAATCCTACACATTGTGAAACGTGCTACCGAGACTGTCTGAATGAAATGGATAGTCTTTTTTTACGCCATGATACTCATGACCAGTTTGCTAAACAGCTTTTGAATTGTAAAAAGACTTTTCAATTTAAAGTTAAAAAAGCCTATTTTGGAATGTAAGGAGGACGGTATGACCAGAGTAAGAGCACCTGCCGATTAAAAAATGAGTTGATTTTTTGACCTAGACAAGTCATAAAACGGTCTAAACAAAATAGAAATTGAGGTAAATATAATGGAAATTACAAAAGTATTCGTTGACCAAAACCAAGTCTTAGGAAATGAGGTCTTTGTCTCAGGTATGGAAGAAGTCCGTGCCAATGATTATAATCCTGTCTCTTACCGTATCTTTGAAATTTCAAGTCGAAAAGAGCCTTCTGCCTTTCTCATTGTAGAAGGTTTTAAAATGTCAGATGTCCCTGAGGGGCGTCAAAAGGTCGTCTTCCCTCGTGGAATTGCTATTGAACGTCGTAACTTCCGTTTTGGAGGCAAACGCAAACATGAAAATGTTATTGTTGCGGAAGAAATGCGTACGGTAAAGTCTAAATAAGAAATAGAATAGGAGAAATACTATGACTGTAAAATTTGCTGCTGATGTAATTGAAACTTTTGATACTACAAAAACGCTTGGTACACTTAATTTTCTTGAAGCTCTTCCTAGTATGAAATGGGAAGATTACCTTGAAGAAGGAACAGGTGAAGAAAAGCGTCGTGAAACAGACGAAGTGGACTATGTAGATGTGAAGCTCTACTCTTCTGCTGTAAACGGGGATATTACCGTAACGGTTCCACCTGAAGCAAAAGTGGCTCAAATGACCGCTGAAAAGAACTACAATGATGAAGTAACACTCGTAGCTCCTACGGCTCGCTTCTGGTCAAATTCAGAAACGATTAACAATCGCCGTATTATCACAAGCGGGGTCAAACTACGGGCTAAAGACGTTGTATTAGTGGGGAAACCTGAACCTAAAAAAGAAGGATAATCGCTTATGAAGCTGTTCACCTATCGGGGAATTCGTGTTCGAAAGTTTCATGAGAAAATCAAACGGCTAACCTTTGCTCTCTTTCTTCTGCCCTTTCTCCTTGGAGGGAGCTTCTTAGCTTACCTGCACCAAGACCAACTTCAAAACCAATTTCAACGTAACCCGCTAACCTACGGGATTCTTTTTGGTGGAAGTTTATTAGGATTGTTGCTACTAGATGGCTTGGTACAAGTGATTTGCTATCGAAAATTTCTTTTCTTTAGCCGTCTAGATAGTTTACGGATTCTTTCCCACTTTTTGCTAGATAATAACTTGTATAAGGTTAAGAAAGTTAAATCAAATCATCACACAAGGGAGCGAATTCTATTACCCAAAGTGTATTTGAAGCGTGACCGTTTTAGTATTACCGTTTCACTCCACCTTCAAGGTAGCCGATTCCAAGACCGTTTTATCGCCCTTGAAAAGCCTCTTGAAATTATGTTTGACGGAGACTTTATGAATAAGCAATTTACCAAAGGCTACGTGTCCTACACCATTGCCATTGACCAATTTTCGGGTCGCTTATCTACCTTTGATGTTAAGATGACAGATAAGGGAATCCGCCTAATGAAAGATGTCTATTGGGATTTCAATAAACACCCACACTTGCTGATTGGTGGTGGAACGGGTGGCGGTAAAACGATTCTCTTGATGATTCTGATTTGGGTCTTGGCTCAAATTGGTTATGTGGAAATCCTTGACCCTAAACGCTCTGACTTTGTCGGATTGAAACAGATTCCTGTCTTTAAAGGGCGGGTTTATTGGGATAAAAAAGAAATGTTAGCTTGCTTAAAGCGGGCTGAGAAAGAAATGGATAAACGCTATGATTACATGACTAGTCACCCCGATTATCAAGCTGGGAAAAAGTATTATGCTTATGGGCTGAAACCTCGTTTTATCGTCATCGATGAGTTGGCAGCCTTAGCTGCTAAATTAGAGCGAGATTACCAATCATCTGGAGACTTTATCGAATACCTAACCGAATTGATTTTAAAAGGTCGCCAATCTGGGGTAATCATGATTGTGGCTATGCAACGTCCTGACGGAGAATATCTCAAAACCTCTTTACGTGACCAATTTATGAAACGGATTTCTGTTGGTCACTTAGAAGATATTGGTAATAAAATGATGTTTGGAGACGCTAACGCAAATAAAGTTTTCAAAAAGATTGATGAAATTGACGGAGAGGAGATTTTCGGTCGTGGTTATATTGCAAACGGTGGGGAGGTGGCTAGAGAATTTTATTCACCTACTGTTCCCTTTGAGGAAGGCTTTTCTTTCTTTGAGGAATATAAGAAACTACCCGTCTTAGATGACCCACTATTAGAAACAACAGAAACTACTCAAACGTCATCATCTGACTTGTCCGTTGAACAAGCAGAATCTTTCCTCCTTCCTCTGAATGACTTTGCCAAAGAATTTGATGTGCCCATTTCAACCTTACGAAACCTTGTGAAATACATAGAAGAACAGGACTATACATTCAGAAGAGAGGATAACCGTATTCTGCTAGATGAAGCAGATAGGGCTTTGTTGGAGGAAATTGTAACAGAGAAAGAACAGGCTGACTTGCCCTATAAGCAAGTTGTCCTTCAACACTTTGAAACACCTCCTGAGCCAGCGTAGGCACGAAGGTCAAGGTCAGGGCTACGCCCGTCCGACCTGCCCGACCGAGCTGACAAGCGGGCGTTTTGGGGTGTGCCCTAGGCACGCCCCAAAAGGGCTTAACCTCCCGATACTAATAGGGGGGTTAAAACTAACACAAGCCCTTAAAAGACTGTTAGATTCCCTATTCTTCCCGTCACTAGAACAAACACAAAAAGGAGGTGGAAAAAGAGTGATAAGCAATACCGATTTAAAGCGTATCAGGCTTGAGTTAGGATTTACTCAACGCAAAATGGCAACTATGATTGGTTATAGTTACTACAACTACCGAAACATTGAACAAGGTCAACGAAAGATGACCAAAGAGTTTGAAGAAGCGCTCTTTCACTTTCTGAATCGCAAATCAGAAACCAAGCTAGAAAGCACGGTGGATTGGTTAAAAATTCGCTTCAAAACACTTGATTTTAAAGCTGTCATCACACACGTTCTAAAATTAAAACCAGCTGACTTTTTTCATGAAGAAAAAAGTCTATACAGCTATTCAGATATGATAACCTATGGTTCAATTCGGGTACTTTACTCCCATTCTGAAAAGAAGGCAGAAGCTGGAACGCTGATTGACTTAACAGGAGGGGGTTGTCGTGAGCTTGAATTGTTATTAAAACAACAAGGTCGGAATTGGTTTTCTTTTCTTCACGATGTCTTTCTCTTTGCGGAACAAGAACGAAAAGATAGACCTTTGGAAGATTTTTTAGCCTTTCCACGCTTTGATATTGCCCTTGATGAATTATACAAAAAGTCAGGGAATCTTGACTTATTTGATATTAAAAATCGGATTTTTGACAATAAAATCATCATGCGCAAACTCCGCACCTTTACCTCTATTGAAGGCTTGAAAAAAGTTGAAAATCGCTTTGTCAATCAAGGTTTGACCTTAAACTTTGGCAGTCGTCAATCAAGCCTCATGATTCGCTTTTATCAAAAAGATTATGAACAGGCCCTCTTAAAAGATGTTTCTGTTGACTATATCCATGAAGCCTATAATTATAAAAACCGCTATGAGATTGAACTACATGATACTAAGGCGTTTGATATTTTGAAAGAATGGTATACGTTGGAAACTGACTTGACTAAAATAGGCGCTCGGATTTTAAATAACTATTTTGAAGTGAAAGATTGGAATGGCAACTATGATAGTGAATGGGATAACCTGCTTGGCACACAAGCAGGTTTTAAATTTGTCACACGTCCTCGTCAAATTAACTATGCAAGGACAAAACATTGGGTTACAAAACAAGTCTCTAGTGCTTTGAAATTGCTGAAAATCGTTGATATGGTTTATCAGACAGATGAGCTTTCAGAAATCATTTCTGAAGCCTATTTGAGTAACAATCATACGAAATTAGCAGAAGAAATTTGTGAACGAAATGGAGTTGATTTTAATGTCATTGTCGGACAGATATAAACCATTCAATGTTCTCGATAAATTCAATCGCCCTCTTCAAACAAAGACCTTCCCAGTCGGTTATGAAGAACTCTACCTATCGTTTTACGATTTTGAATTGGTCAAAGATTTGATTGATTATTGGGGGCTCTTATATTATCAACCTAAGAAAGATTCTGAATTGAAATATGCAGAACAATTTAGAAAGCAAGCCTTTAAAGATGAAAACCACCAACAAAATGCGATTAAAAAGGCGACTAGGCAAGAAGCTAGACAACCTTTTTTTGAAGAGTTAAAAACAAAACCACTAAAAAAGATGAGTCAAAACACTCGTTGGGTGGCAGAAATGCTCGTACAGACGGGCTATGCTCAATTGGTACTATAAAAATGAAATGGAATATAAAGTTGAATTGAATAGTCTGGACAATTTCAGGGCTTGGTCAGGTGCACGCAATACACTAGCAACTGTCCGTGAACGGGGAGATATGGACAGACTAACCTCACTTGGTGAAGATATTTTTTCAGGAAGTATCCCCACAGAAACAGAAATCAATGATTGGCTTTGGTTTGATTCTGATGACATCTATCGATTCCTTGGCTATCATGACTTGGTAGAAGATGACGTATGAAGCTTGTAAAGAAAATTTACGAGGGAATCTCCTGTTTCCCTGATAAAAACGAATTCTGGAATCTCTACATTGTCCTAATGAAGGAAAAAGAGTTTTTCTTAGACGCTTTTGCACGGAAAACCATTGACCTTGAATACCCCGCCCACTACCAACACGCTTATTTCACACTGGATGGTCAAGTGTTAGACTTCAATCAACACATGACGACACAACTTGTCACTCTTTTTAGACAGGTTATCCTAGAAAATCAAATAACATTTATGGAGGAACTGATAATGGCAACACAAAACACACTTGAAAAGAAAGTCAGAGCGGTCTCATTGGAGCTAGGAGAATTGATGAAAGCCCATGATAATAAAGAAGCTTGGAAAAAAGCAGGTGAATTGCACGGACTTCTCAAAAAAGAAGAGGTGAAACAACTCCCTGAAGCACTGGTTGAAAGTCTTCACGCTGAATTGCGAGGTTACTATTATGTCAATAGTGAACTTAATAAACTTCATAAACAACTTTATGCGAAAGGAAATAAATTGATTGAACTAGCCAATCAGTAAGGGGTACCTATGAATACAGTAAAACTTATCTATCATCAATTAAAAACTTATCTTGGAAACTTTACCAAACGTCCTAAAAAGAAAGGAAAACCAACATTAACCCTTGCCAACAAAAAAACAGTCAATCTTGCCGTTCTATCAGGATTGGCTTTTATTTTGCTTGTAGGGCTACTAGGAGGCATTCGTGCGATGACAATGTCTAGTAAAGTCACCAATCTTGAAAAACTGATAGCTGCTAAAAAAGCTACTTCTTCTCCCTCTTCTGCTTACCAAACAATAGATAATCGCCTGCAATATTATCTGAATGATTTTGTAGAGTGCTATTTCACGATTCCTGCAGATTCAGACGGTCAAACCAAACAAGCTAAGCAATTAACGAGCTTTTACGGTTCAGAGCCTGATATTCAAGCACAAGGTCAAGTCAAAAATCCTAGTCAATTGAGCTGGTCACGTTTGCTAATCGTTACAGATAATGTGGCAACGTATGAGGTGCATTACAAACAAACGGTAAAAAATGGGGATAAGACAGAAGAAAAAGAATTGATAACGGGTTTTAATATCCCTTATGCCAAAACAAAAACGGGTTACTATGTTACGGGCTTACCTTGGTTTTCTAGTTTATCGACCAATCAGGCAGATAAGAAAAGTACCGATACAGAAGTCAAGCTCAATCAGTCAGATAGGGTTTCAGAGAAAACAAAAAAGAAATTGGATAAGTTTCTCAACGTTTTCTTCACTAACTATACGACTGACCAAGATAATTTGGACTTAGTGGCTCACAATGTAACAGTTGTAAAAAATGCCACTTTTAAAACCTTAGATTTTAGTTACTACAAAGCAACCGATAAAGCAGTTATGGCTTATGTTCAAGTAACATTTGAAGTCGCAGGCTCGACACATGCTGAAAACTTCACCTTGACCTTATCAGAAAAAGGGAAGTCCTATTATGTGGAGAAAGTCAGCCATACAATCCCTGCTAATTACGCAGATACAAAAGAATAAAAGGAGAGTTTAATCAATGAGTTCATCTAATTTACAAACATGGTTACAAGGAGACGGTTTCTGGTTCATTACCTTTGGAGCGATTATCCTGATTATTTTAGCTTGGAGAAACAGCTCTTGGGGGCGACTATTTACCACGCTTGTTTTCTACGCAGTGATTGCCTCTTTAACAGGAGGCGGACGACAATTACTTCACGTTATCGGTTGGTTCCTCCGTCTCTTTGGAATTGAAACGGGGTTGTGACATGGAAGAAGAACGATTGTATGATTACGCTAGAGGGATAAACGCTCCCTACTGGATTCAAGAAGTTAAAACACAAAAAGGAAAACGTATTTGGTATTTTGCAACACCCATGCAACTTTCCTTTTTTGTGGTTTTTGCACTGGTCTTGATTTTAATGTTGACAGTGTTTAGCTCACTTCTTCTTCCGTTGAACAAATTAACGCATTCCATTTCATGTTATCTTTATTGGTATATCCCTTATAAACTCGCTAAATTTTATACAGAGTATGAACCACAAGGAAAGAAAATGCATGTTTTCTTATGGGATTATATCTGCTATCTTATGGATTTTCGCCTCAATCGTAAAGCGATTTATCATGAAGATAGAATGAAAATGGTGGATGAAGAAGAAATTGTTTTTGAAAAAACAGATTTATAAAGGAGGTCTAATGGTTCTAAAACTTGTCTATCCGATTCTTAAAACACAGGATAATATAGCTTTAACAACAGATAAAATGGTGATGAGTTTTTATCGTATTCCCAATACTCCCATCACCATTACAGATAAAGCAAAGAAACAAAAACACAAGCTGACAACTGCTCAGCTGATAAAAAAACTGGTTAAAAACAAGTCCTTTGAAGTCTCCTTGATTCCAAAGGACTATTTGTTAGAAGAAAAGATGAAAGACTTTTCTCATGCCTTGTCTCCCGATAGTCAAGCATTGGGGGAAGAACTGTTGCAGTATTCGACAGACAAATTGACACAAGAAATGGAAATTCCCTATCAATTTGACTGGTTGATTGGTGTCAATCTTTTAAAAGATGACCAAAACACCACCGTTCAGGATATGGCGGTTGAGCGCTTCTCTGAAGTCTCTGAAATGATTGCTAATAGCGTGGGCTTTCAATATGAGATTCCTGAAGATTGGGCGCAAGAGTATCTGGTTAGTGAAGCGACCGTCTATCAAATCCTTTCCGCTCTTCGGGCACAACGCTTGACCAATGAAGAGCTCTTTTACTATCAACGCATGCAGTACTTGCGCTATATTCCTCATCTAAAGCAAGAAGTCACAGCCAATCGGGCACTCTTTAATGTGACTGATACGGTCTTAAGACCAATGGCTGGGGGCTTTATGAAGTTAGACAGCCCCTATGGTTCTTCTTTTCTCACCATTCTTCCGATTGCTAAAACACCCATTATTTTTAATGGCTTTCATCTGGGGGAATTTACCCAACGCTTTAATTTCCCTGTAGAACTACGGATAAAGGCAGAATTTATCGAAAAGAACTCTTTAAAAGGGCGAATGGCACGTTCTAACATTCGCTACCGCAATATTATGAATGAAGCTGAAAGTACCGATACTGTCCAACAAGATGAAATTATTCTGGGGGCAATGTCTCTCAAAGACTTGATGAAAAAGGTTGGTGGGAAAGAAGAAGTCATTGAATATGGAGCTTATCTCATTGTTTCTGCTTCTAGCCTATCCCAATTACGACGTCGCCGTCAGGTAGTCTTAAGTTACTTTGAGGATATGCACATAGAAGTGAGTGAAGCTAGTCATGATACGCCTTATCTCTTCCAGTCTCTCCTCTATGGTCAACCACTTGAAAATAAGACCAGAACGTGGACACACTATGTCACTCCAAGAGGTTTTGCAGAGCTAATGCCATTTACCAACACAGCTTCAGGAAACCATATTGGCTGGCATATCGGACGGGTGGATAATTGGACAGGACGGTGGGAAAGTATTGAAAAGGCACAAGAAGCGTCTAAAAATATGGTGCTCTTTAATGCGACCGTTGGAAATAAAGAAGGGATTGCAGGAAAACTTACAAAGAATCCGCATATCCTAATTACTGGCGCAACGGGTGAAGGAAAATCTTTTTTGGCAGAACTTATCTTTCTCCTAACCTCTCTTCAAGATGTGAAATCTTTGTATGTTGACCCGAAACGCTCTATCCGAAAACACTTTGAAGCAATTGCTCACCACCCAGACTTTGAAAAACGGTTCCCGCTTCTGGCTGAACATATCAAACAGATAAACTTTATCACTTTGGATAGTAAGGTGAAATCCAATCATGGGGCTCTTGACCCAATTGTCATGTTGGATAAAGATGACGCTGTTTCAGTTTCAAAAAACATGCTCAATTATCTTATTTTCTCCAACAAGCGAATGAAGGTCACAATGAAGCAAATGACCGCTATTTCGAGAGCAATTAACAAAGTGGTGGCTCAAAGACAAGCGGGAGAAATCGTGGGGTTAAAACATGTTCTCAAAGAGCTCACCAATAATCCAGATAGCACTATCTTTGAAGTAGGAGATTATTTGACGTCCATTGTCGAAAATTCCATTTTGGAATTGGCTTTTTCAGACGGTAATGTAGAAGGATTGTCTTATGATAAACGGGTGACTGTTTTAGAGGTAGCGGACTTATCCTTACCAGATAGTAAAGATAATCAACAAGATATTACACCAGAAGATAAAGAAATCAATTCTACGGCTCTGATGTTTGCCTTGGGAGCTTTCTGTACACGCTTTGGAGAACTCAATCGTTATGAAGATACCATTGAATTTTTTGATGAAGCGTGGGTACTGATGAAGTCGGCAGAAGGACGAGCCGTTATCCAATCCATGCGTCGTGTTGGACGCTTCTTTAATAATGTCCTCTGCCTCATTACTCAATCCGTTCATGACGCTGAAGGAGATGATGATACCACAGGCTTTGGGACACTCTTTGCCTTTAGAGAAGACAATGAACTTCCCGATATTTTAGAACACGTTGGACTAACGGATAATGAAGAAAATCTGGAATGGATTAAAAATATGATTTCAGGGCAATGCCTCTATAAAGATGTTTACGGCAATCTCAATATGATTTCCATTTATAACATTTTTGATAGTATTGACCCGCTTCTAAAACCAATGAAAGCTACTGTTTCTTCTAATCTTGAAAATAAATACGCATCTTAAGGAGGTGAGCTTGTGCAAGAAGCATTTGAAAAATTAAAAGGCATGGATATTTTTTCTTTAAAATCTTATACAGTACAAACTGGATTTTTGGATATTAGCGGAATCTGGGTGATGTTCAACGAAATCTTTGTCAACTTCCCCTTTTTTCTCCTTAACCTCATTGTTGGTTTCTTCTCCCTGATGATTCGGATTTTAGAAAATGTCCGTCTTTATGACACCTACAAGCAATATGTTTTCAATGGTGCTCAATCCATTTGGCGAGGCTTTACAGGAGCTCCTTCTGGTGTGGCTCAATCATCATTAGTCTTTCTGATTCTCCTTTGCCTAGCTTTTTATCTCTTTTATCAGTTCCTCATTTCTAAAGGCAATTTCTCTCGAAAATTGCTTCATGTCCTTCTGGTTCTCTTTTTAGGCTTTGGTTGGTTTGGGACAGTTGCTGGAACTTCTGGTGGATTGTATTTGCTTAATACAGTAGACAATGTCGCTAGTACTACGATTCATCACATTTCTAATGTCTCTGTCTCCTACGGAGAAAATCACTCTTTAAAGATAGGGGCTTCTATCGCTGATTCTTATATCGTAGAAACTTCTTATAAAGCCTATCTTTTTGTCAATACAGGACAAGAAAACGGGAAATACAAAGACCGTCAAACAGGAAAAGAAGAACTGTTTGATGATTCAAAAGTCCTAGGCAGCTTGGATAAATCAGGCAAATTTAAAGCCGTTTCTACCGCAGATAGAAATGATTACTTAAAAATGGGAGATGGAGCTAACGATGATAAAGAGAAAAACCGTTGGGTATCAGCTATTCCTGACTATATTCCTGTCAAGTTCTTCTATATCCTTTTTAAAATGGTTGAAGCGATTGTCATTGCCATTCCTATTGTCTTAATTCAGTTGCTCAATGTCCTTGCACAAGCCCTTGTCCTTATCATGATTCTTCTTTTTCCTATTGCCCTTTTGGTTTCCTTTATTCCCAAAATGCAAGATATTCTTTTTGGAGTTTTTAAGGTCATGTTTGGTGGTCTTGCTTTCCCAGCCATTACAAGCCTTTTAACCTTAGCTTTACTTTACCTTGAAAAAATCATTGAAGACTTAGTAAGCAGTCGTTTTGATAAGGTTATTGGAGATTTTTCTTCCTTGTCTACTTTTAGCGCTCTCTTTGAACTAATCGTCTCTGTTTGTGCTAAAGGAATGATTTATTGGTTGCTTTGGAAATACAAAGGAGAATTGATTGAATTGTTACTCGGTTCACGAGCAAAGATTACATTTGATGAGATAGATACCAAAGTCAAAGAAACCGTGACAAATGGACAGGAAACTGTGAAGCAGCTGCCGGCAAAAGCTACTAACGCCTTTGAAATGGCTCAAACATCCGGAAACTTTTTCTTTGCTGGAGCGGGATTTGGAGCGGGACTCTTCATGAATGCTGGTAAACAGATGGAAACTCTTTTTTCAAATCCCCATCCAACTTCAGAAAAAACAGAAAGTTCAACGCCTTCAGAAAATGACGAGGAGGAAACACCCGCTACTTCTTCCTTTGAAGAAACAGGCGCTCCCGACGAGGTAACAACACCGTTTCAAGAGCCAGATATGCCAATGGAGATTTTTGAATCTGCTATTCAGGAAGAAGACACAAGCGTTCAACCTTTTGACACAGAACCTTCCCCGCTAATGGATACAAAGCAGAACAGAGAGCAGAAAGAGTTTGAAGAGCGCCGTCAAAATCGCCTCTCTTGGAGACAAAAGCACAAAATCAATAAACTTGAAAAAGAATTAGAACCTTACAAAGATGATGAAGCCCTCTATCAAGCGCAAGGTTCAAATGCTTTTATCAGGAACTATCGTAAAGCCTTGCCAAAAGACGATAAATTGAAAGTCAATATCAACCGTAAACATCAGATAATAGAGGAATTAGCACGATTGAGAGGAGGAAAGGAATGATGAATACACGCATTTATTCTAAAAGAGGTTTTGAACAGACGGTGAACAATGCGGTTGCCCTTGCCTATGAAAGGAGAAAGCCTTCTATTGACTTTCTCCTTTTATTTTCAGTAAAAGAGGCTGAGAAAGAGCAACTGTTAGCAACTATTAAAGAAAATCCTCTCATTTTAACGGCTCAATGGCGATTGGAAACAGTAATGATGACAGTCTATGTGAAAACTTAGGAGGAAAGATGAAGAAAAGATTAGTAATCGTCAGTAGTTTAAGTATTCTCCTTTTACCTTTATTCTTGGTTGTCATTATCATGGGAGCTTTCGCTGGTAGTGCGTCTTCTAACGGTCAAACAAAAGGTTTACAAACCAAGCTGACAGCTAAAGAGGTGGCTCAAAAAGCTAATATTTCAGAAGAACGGGCTGGTGATGTCATAAAAATTCTCAACCATGAACTCTCACAAGAGCAATTTACTATCGCAGGAGCTTCTGGAAGTTTAGCGGTTGCAGAGCGCGAAAGTAGCTTTGACCCTAAAGCCGTCAATACAGGTAGTGGTGTAGCTGGTTATTTCCAATGGTCGGGTTGGTCTTCTACTATCAATGGGAATCGCTGGTCAAAAGCAAAGCAAAAGAAATTAGATTCTGATATTGAACTAGACCTTTTATCTACAGAGCTAAACGGCTCTTATAACAAAGTCAAAACAGAAATGCAAAAAGCGACTGACCCTGAAGAGGCAGCCCTTTACTGGTCAGAACATTATGAAGGGGTCGCTTTATCAGACGGTCAAACCAAAGCTAGTGACCTGAAAAAGAACGCGAGAAAATGGTATAACCTCTTCAAAGACACCTTAACAGGTGGGACAGCTACTGCTAAAACACGAGACGGTGGAGGCGTAACTTCTGATGGAGTGCCTGTTGGTTACAGCCTTACAAAGGCAATAAACACCTCTAATTACACTTCTGCAACCTATCCTTGGGGACAGTGCACTTGGTTTGTCTATAACCGAGCCAAAGAGGTGGGCGTTAACTTTGACCCTTATATGGGCAATGGTGGGGATTGGAAGCATAAGGCAGGCTATCAAACTACAAATACACCAACTGAACATAGCGCGCTTAGTTTCTCTCCTGGTCAAGCTGGCGCAGACCCAACTTACGGACATATTGCATTTGTGGAGCAGGTCAAATCAGACGGGTCTATCCTCATTTCAGAAGCCAACGCCAAAGGACTTGGAGTTGTTTCTTACCGCACATTTGATAAAGCAACAGCTAACCAATTTACATACGTGATTGGGAAGTAAAAATTTGACAAAAAAACTACATTTGTCGTACAATTGAAGTACAAAAGAGGTGATTGTATGACTAAAAAAATGTTTCAAAAGCGAGTAGATTCAGAATTACTAGATGAAGTATCGGTACTATACAAATCCTTAGGAACTTCTGTAGGTGACGCTTTCGTGATGTTCTTACAAAAATCAAAGGAGGTGAATGGATTGCCATTTGATTTAAGAAAACAAGTCCATGCTATTTCTGATAATCCTTTAGAAAGACTAGCTTTGGCAAACTCAAATGTTATCAAAGTGACTGCTTCTAATCCAGAAGCAATCGCAGATTTCTTTGATGAAGACTATCCAGAATACGAGGAAAGACATGGACAACTATAACCCATATGATATTCTGGTAGCAACTATCGCTTTTAGTGATGGGACAGGAGCTAAAAGACGTCCTGCTCTAGTCATTGCAAATAATGAAGAAGTTATCAGGACCTACCGTATCACTAGTCAGTATTCCCGTAAATCATCTTATATCCGTTCAAAATACTTTGAAATAAAAGAATGGGAAGAGGCAGGATTAGTGAAGCCATCTTGGATTGATACCGTTCAACTTTATGATTTAGACGTAGAACTTGTTCAAGTTCGCTTAATCGGAAAGTTAACAGAAAATGACCAACAGAGATTTGAAAAATTTTTAAGAGAAAATTAAGATTATACGATTATATTATAAATAATCCTAAAACTTTTCTTTTTCATAATCTCCTTAAGGTAAGGGCTTCATAGCTCTTGCTTTTTTTATTGCCTAAAAGGGAGGAAAACTATGCAAGTTATTTTACCAGAAGAACAAACAAAAGAAATTCAACTTTTTGTTGCAAATCTTATTAAAAATGAGATTGAAACCGTTAAAGAAGATTCAGGACAAATTAGTCCTTTTTTAAATAAAAAGCAAACCTGTCAGTATCTGGGAATTTCAAATAACACGCTGGATATCTGGATAAGAAAGGGAATGCCACATATTCGGATTGGAAAAACAATTCGATTTGATAAAGACAGTATCCGTAGATGGATGATACAACTGGAAAATCACTTTTGATTTCATTATAATAAAGTCAGGGTAATTTTCTAGCTCAGTAAAAAGGAGATTACTATGACAATTACAAAAACCTCAAATGGTTCTTATCGTTTAAAACTCTATGTTCCAACAGAAGCTAGACCTTCTTTGGGAATTTCAGGAAATTACTATGATAAGCGTTTTAAAACAAAGAAGGAGGCTAAAGAAGCTGAACTACAAATTTTAATAAATATTAACACTATCCAAAAAGGGGGTGCATTACCACATCAAGCAATCAATGGCGATATTCTCTTCAAAGATTTTTATCATAATGTCTGGTGGGAAGCCTATAAAGCAGGTCAAACGACTTCAACAAATAAACCACCCACTCTTCCAACAGTTAACAATACAGAAACTGTTTTTAGATTACATATTTTACCAATGTTTGGAAATTATTCCATTAAATTTTTAAATCAGAATAAAACAGTTGTTTTAAATGTGATGACTGCTAAAGCAAATGAATATGCAAATTTCAAAGTCATACGTAGTTATGTTAACTCCATTTTTGACTGGGCAGAGGAATTAGAATATATTGAAATGAATCGCCTATCTAAAACAATCAGTCGTATTAAGGCTACTAAAAAAATCAAATTACAAGAAGCTAAGCGTGATGAAGATTTATACCTTACTTTAAGTGAATTACGGGAATGGTTTGAAATGTTCCAAGAAGACCTAGAAAACAAAAAATTGTCGCTTAAAGACTATGTTTTATTTTTTACAACTTTTATCTTAAACGACCGTAAATCGGAAAGCTATGCTTTACAGTGGAAACATATCTCCTTAGATATATCTGAAATTGGTTTAATTCAAGCCTTGGATAAATATAAGAAGCCTAAGTCTACTAAAGGAGAAAAGAAAACAATTTTTGCTATTCCTCAAGAGCTAACTGTTCTCTTATATCAATGGAAAATTCAACAAAAATCAGAACTAGCAAAATTTGGTATCATTCAAACTCCAGAACAATATGTATTTACTTATATTGACACTAAAGGCAATGTGAATAGCCCTCTGCATGCAGATTACCTTAATAACAAGATGAAATCTGTAGAACGTCGCCATAAAAATCTTAGACATGCCACTCCTCACATGTTAAGGCATACTGGTGCTACTTTAGCTAAGAAGGCAGGAATGTCTCTGGAATCCATTTCAGAAGCTTTAACACATAGTGATTTGAGTACAACAAAGATTTATGTTAATACTTCAAATATTGTTCCACTTAGTGCTGGCGAAACTGCTTACAGAGAACTCAAAAATAAATAAGGTAAAAATAAGGTGAATTTTGAGGTGAGTTTTTCAAAAAGTGCACGAAAAAACACCCAATGAGGTAAACATTGAGTGTCTGTAATCGTTGCTGTAAAGCTGTTCTTAACGTTTTGAGAATTGGCTTGCTTTACGAGCTTTTTTAAGACCTGGTTTTTGGCTCATTCTGTTATTTAAATCCAAATCCCTTTAAAATCAACGTTTCTAAAATGAAAAATCACTAAAAATCTTATTTATAGACAAATATTTAAACCTAAACGGTATCAAAAAGGTA
>NZ_AUKZ01000012.1 GCF_000425025.1 Streptococcus castoreus DSM 17536
GTAGACGACTTGTGGTGGTGGCATCGTAGCCTGTTTTTTCATAAGCCAAAAGCAGACCTGCTGTTTCGTCACGAGCCTTCGTTGCGGGTAGACCGTATTGCGGATCTAGCAAAATAGAAGAGGCATAGGGGGTTAATTCCTCTGACACCAAGACTTTGAGGGCTTCCATTTGCGCAACGGTTGGTGGTATCGATTGATGAGCTGCCATCATCCGTTTTAGGGCTCCACGTTGGTCAAATGCTAGAGATGATATAAGCCCTTCCTGGCTGACTTTTTCTAAAAAAACTCTTTTACTTGTTGTTATTGTCATGTTATACCTCTTTTACTTGAATTTGTTGAAATAACTGATCAAACATTGTCATATTCACATGACCTGTCATCGCTTCTTGTGCATTTAACATGCCTAAAACATTAGCTTTTTTTAAGAGCGTTTCATCGTCATCACCTTCTGCTAATGCCCATGCAATTCCTGCAACAGTTGAATCACCCGAACCAACGGGATTGATTACATCAATTTTAGGGATGGTAACTCGGTAATAGACCTCATGATGCTTGGCAAAAACTCCTTGGGCACCCAAGGAAACAATAATCCATTCCACCCCTTCAAACAACGGCTGCTTAAGAAGGTTTTTTAAATACGTCTCATCAAGTTTGATTGTCTGCCCCAATAGACTTTCTAATTCATCAATGTTGGGCTTTATAGCTGTTGGTTTAACATCACCTGCTAAAACTGCTTTTAAGGGAGCACCGGAGCAATCTAGAACCACCTTATTATCACAAGACTTGATCACACTTATCAACTGTTGATAGTAGGTCTCGTCAAGCCCCTTAGGCAAACTGCCTGAAAGGGTCAAGACATCAAACGGTTTAGCAATAATGCTCATGTGGTTTAAGAAGCCTTCGGCCTCGTCCACATCAATATAGGGACCAGCTTCTAAAATTTCCGTCTGCATGCCCTCATGTAATATAGCAATACAATTTCTGGTTTCCCCTTTAATCTTGAAGAATTGGTTAGGAATCCCTTGTTCTTGCAACTGATGACTCACAAAATCACCAAGTTTACCACCGATAAATCCTGTTGCTGCGACCTCTTTTCCGACTTCTGCTAGCACTCTAGTAACATTTAATCCCTTGCCGCCAGCCGTTTTTTGCAGCTGCTCCACACGATTAACCTTATCAAAAGCTAAATGGTCTAAGTGATAGGAAATATCAATGGAAGGATTTAAAGTAACCGTTAAAATCATAAAGCCCCCTAATCATGATAGTCGCCACGATCCCATTTTTCTAAAAATTCTGTAAAAAAATTAGGATCTTCTTGATTGGCATTGTGTGTTTCTAATTGAGCAATTTTCGCAATGAGTTTTTTGTTGTCATCAGTTTCTTTATATTTTGCCTTAATAAAAGCTTCAATAATATCACACATCAAAAGTTCACCAGTGATTTTGCCACCAAAGCCAATCACATTAGCATTTAATTCTTCTTTGGCATAAAGAGCTGTTGACATATCTCTAACAAGAGCTGAGCGAATACCTGGTACCTTATTCACGGCATTATTAATACCAACACCAGTCCCACAAATACAAACTCCTAAATCAGCCTGACCGCTGGCGACCGCCTCACCTACTTTTTTCCCAAAAATAGGGTAATGGGTCCGTGTATGGTCATAAGTTCCATAATCAAGCACTTCATAACCTTTTGATTTCAAAAAATCAGAAACAGCCATTTTTTCATTGGTTACGATATGGTCACATCCGATCGCAATTTTCATCTGTTTCTCCTCCTTTAAGCCATTTTATTGAGCATGTCAACACGAATTTGGTGACGACCGCCATCATATTGACCAGTCACAAAACTTTTAGCAATGTTCTTTGCTAATTCTCTACCTACAATCTCTGCCCCCATGACAATCATACGAGCATTATTGTGACCACGTGTCATATAAGCAGAACGTTCATCTGACACTTCAGCTGCAATCATCCCTTTAATTTTACTAGCAACCATGAATGGTCCTGCCCCATAAGCATCAATCATAATGCCTAAGTTATCATCTGCTTCGTTAACTGTCTTAGCGACAGCCAAAGTGTTATCAATGAAATCACTATTGGTATCTGTCATATCAACAATGTCATAACCTTCCTCTTTAAGAAAGCATTTGACAATATCTTTTAACGCCTTTCCATGTGCATCTGCACCTAAAATAATAGCCATATCTTCTCCCTTTTAAAATCAAAAATATCAATTTTCAAGAAAAGCGCCCGAAGATTCCCACAGAGCGCCTTAGATTCGGAATAAAAACTTTGTGTCGTTATAAAAATAGAAGTTCACCGTGATGGTTTCGTGTCAGTTTCTGGTACACCATTGTTCTTTTCTGTTTTGCCTGATTAGGGGATCATTTATTTCAGTTTTTCAGCGTAACGCGCATTACGTAATTTCATTTCCCTAGCATACCAAGCAAAGAGACCTAGATAAAGTGTGACAAAGATAATAAGGCTAATGAGTGATGCAATTTGACCTGTTGTTGCCTGACCAATCACATAGCCAAAGATTTTTTCCATTGGTCCTTCAAGGGTGGAATGGGTAATCAAAGAACCAGCACTAGCACCAGCCGGAAATGCTCCTACTTTTTTAGCTAATTCTGTCGCAAATGGAGCTATCATGGTTCCTGACAAGAGGAATAATGGCAATAAGAGAGAACCAAAAATAATCATACGAATCAAACGACCACGTGTCACCACTAGAAGAGCTGGGGTCATTCCCATAGCAATAATACCTGCCAATGGTAAAATTCCATTTCCAACCTTTGACAGAAGCACTGCTTCAATAAGCATGATCGGTGCAAGAATATTGGCACAAGCCCAGATTTCAGCACGACCAGCGATGAAAGGCCAGTCAAGACCGATATTGAAACGGCGCCCTTGCATTTTACTATTTGCAAAATTGGTAATCCCTTGTGACAAAGGCTCGACAGCTGCAATAAACCAAGACCCAATCAATGAGAAGAGTTCCAAACAAGCACCTGCTGTAAAACCTAATCCAAACCAATTTTTAATGGATTCAATGCCAACATGAGGATCTCCCATAATACCAATGACAAAGCCTAGCGCCATCCCAATAAAGAATTTAGAACCCCAAAAACCAATTTTTTTGTTAAGCTTAGCAGCATCAAAGTCATATTTATCAAGCCCAGGAAAGACCTTATCAAAAATCTTATCAAGCACCATAATGATAGGATTCATCATGTAGTTCATATGAGTTGAGGTCATTGGGGATTGTGGTCCTGTTCCAAGCAAGTCATCAAAAGTTGGCTTCATCAAATCCGAATTAATAATTTTAAGTACCCCAACAAGCACAACTGCCACAGTTGCAATAATAACCGATAACACCACAGGTAACTGATTGCGAGCCGCATACCACATAATCAATAAGCCAGTAATAGACAGATGCCAAATATCAAAAATATCAACGTCCAAAGTATCCGTTTTTTTCATGACAATCATGACAATGTTAACCACCAGCATAACTAGTAGGAAATAAAGAGTGTACGGCGATCCCCAAGTAATAGTAGCAAGCGGTGCCCAGCCTACATCAATAATATTTAAGCTAATGCCAGTATTTTTAACAAAGGCTTGTAGAGATTCTGAAAAAGCTCCTGTCAAAATCCCAATAATGGCACCAATTCCCGTTAAAGCAATGGCTAATTTAATCCCACCTTCCAGTGCTTTGGTAAACTTGACGCCAAATGCCATGGCCAAAACAGTCATGACAATAAGCATAACTACTCCTGAGCCGAGTTGAATTGGCAGGCCCAAAACCTTGTTAATAACATCTAAAAAAGGTTGCATCATTTATCTCCTTATTAGTTTAATTGATTTTCTTTAATCACATGTTCTAATGCTGTAAAAACAGGCTCACTCATGGTTGGAATACGATAAAGAATCGGTCCTGCTTCTACGACCGGAATTGTGAGATCAAATCCTAAATCCGTCTTAGCAATCGGGGTAAAAATATCGTAACGTGACACCAATTCTTCTGTGATGTCTTTGACCATCACCGCATCACAATGAACATCATAGCCACGTTCACTCATTTGTGTTTCAATAGCCTCTTTAATTTGATGGCTTGAATTAACCCCCGCCCCACAGGCTGCTAGAATTTTAATCATGTTGAAATACTCCTTTTTCTATTAAATAATTTGAAATAGCTTGCTTATCCTCTTTTAGACTCCCTAAGTGAGTAAGGTTCCCTTTCGTGACAAAAAAAGTAATAAGATTGGATAAAATATCTGTCTGACCCTCATTTTTACTATTAATAATAAAGAAAAAATCGGTCACCAAGCAATCTTCCTCGGGATTAATCATGTGCTTGAAAGGGAGCGTTTGACTATTTTTAACGTAGATGATTTGATCTACCAAACAATACTTGGTTTCTGTGTGGGGAATAGCCGCATACAAAATATCTGACCCATCTTTAAGATCCACCTTGAGACCTGTCGGAAAACAATTTTCACGATCAATCAAGTCTTGATAGTATCCCTCAGTCACATAGCCGACTTCTTTCAGATAACTTGCAACCTTATCAAAAAGTTCTTCTTGGGTCCTTGCTTCAGTGAATAGAATATTGTGGAACACTCTATACCGCCTTTCTACTATACCGCTTATGACAAGTTGTTGCCTACTCATTATCAAACTTCCAGCAACCGTTTACACAATCATTATAGTATAATATCAAACATAAATCAACATTATTTTTATTTTTTTATCTATTTATGTTTGTTTTTGTTTTATTTGTTTTATTTTATTGAAAACTCTTATTTTCTATGCTATGATAAATTGAACAAGATACAAATAGAAAGGAGAGCTTTAAATGTTAAAAAGAGAAAGACTTCTGAAAATTATTGAGAAAGTTAATGAGAACGGTATTATCACTGTTAGTGACATCATTGAAAGCTTAAATGTCTCTGATATGACCGTCCGTAGAGATTTGGATGAGCTTGAGAAAGCAGGAAAATTAATTCGCATCCACGGTGGGGCGCAAAGCATTACCATGCCCAATAAAAAAGAACGATCAAACACTGAAAAACAGACCGTTCAAACAAAAGAAAAGCGCGAACTCGCGGCTTATGCCACTCAACTGGTCAACGATGGAGAGACCATTTTCATCGGTCCTGGCACAACCTTGGAATTTTTTGCAGAGCAATTAAAAAATCGTCAGATTCGTATTGTGACCAATAGTCTCCCTGTCTTTACTATCCTTCAAGACAGTGAAACCGTCGATCTCATCCTCATCGGTGGCGAATATCGAAGCATTACGGGTGCTTTTGTCGGATCCCTAGCAAGCCAAAATATCTCTTCTTTAAAATTTGCCAAAGCCTTTATCAGCTGCAACGGCATTTATAAAAATGATATTGCGACCTATAGCGAAACCGAAGGGGAAATTCAAAAACTGGCTTTTAACAATGCCATCGAAAAGTACCTATTGGTTGATAATCAAAAATTTAATGCCTATGACTTTTTTATCTTCTATCACTTGGATAATGTAGATGCTATCATAACAGACTCTAAAGTAACGGACGATATGGTGGAACGATACAGCCAGTTTACTCGACTTTTAGTTGCGGAGAAAAAAATAGATTAAGTTTTTCCCTCTTAGTTTGAAAAAGAGGGAATATTCCTTAAAAGTCAGTTGATACAGGAGCAGGAAAAGGGTTGGTCACCCCGTATGTTACTAATTCAGATCAATAGCATTTCTTCTATACTAAAAAATCATAAAAAACACCTCTGAAAGTCAGTGAAGAGATTTTCAGAGGTGTTTTGACGCATCTAAACTAAAAAGCGACATAGCGCATAACACCAGCATTAACACAAAAACAAGTTCCTCTTATTAGCAGATTGTAAAAAGCAACAATCCACTAACTCTACCAGAGGAGCATCACTCTAGGTTATCTTTAACAATGAGCCGATCCTCGTCTAGTGCGATCTGCTAATTTCAAATTTAGTTCCCCTAAGCGCACGTTTTAGCAAGAAAGTCAAAGGATAGCCCGTCACTTTCACTTCTTCATTTTCTAAGCTTATCTCAATAGATTGAATACCAAGAACTGATTCTAATTTTTCCGTAACGGTTTTTGCACAACCAGCACAGGTCATTCCTTTAATTTTATAAATGGTCTCCATTTTTCATCCTCCTCTAAAAACGTTTTCTTTTTAATCGCAAAGCATTTAAAACAACTGAAACTGAACTAAAACTCATTGCAAAACCAGCTAACATGGGGTTTAAAAGTGGACCTCCAAAAAGATAAAGAGCACCCATAGCAACAGGTATCATTAAAATATTATAGATAAAAGCCCAAAATAAATTTTCTTTAACAATGACAATGGTTGCCTGACTCAGAGTCAAGGCCTTAACCAAATCCATCATCTCCGGCTTCATCAGGATAATATCCGCCGACTCAATAGCAATGTCAGTACCAGAACCCATTGAGATCCCAACATCAGCTAAGGCAAGGGCAGGGGCATCATTAATGCCATCTCCCACCATGGCAACTATCTGCCCTTTGGCTTGCAAGTCTGCAATGATTTGTGCCTTTTGACCTGGCATAACTTGGCTGATAACCTGATCAATCCCTACTTGACGAGCAATGGCTCGAGCCGTTACTTCATTATCACCTGTTAACATAACGGTCTCAATTCCCATTGCTTGCAAGGTATTTATAGTTACATGACTATCTGATTTCAGAGCATCCGCGATTAAAAATAGAGCTGCCAGTTGACCATTTTTAGCATAATAAACAGCTGTTTGTCCTTTGGCAGAGCCTTCTTCAAAAGCCGCTTTTGCCGGTGTTAAGTCAATCTCAAGCTCAGACATCAATGCCGCATTTCCAATAGCAACATTCATTCCCTTAAGATTACCTTTTAGACCAAGACCCGTCATATTTTCAAAATGTTTCACTTCCAAGATGTCATGTTTTTCATTTTCCGCTGCAAGAATAAGGGCTTGTCCTAGAGGGTGTTGTGAGTAGTGTTCCAAAGAAGCAGCTTCTTGCAAAACAGTTCCTTTTTCCTCAGTAAATGCTATTATTTCTTGTAGGCTCGGTTTGCCTTGCGTGATTGTTCCTGTTTTATCAAATATAATCGTTTGCACTTCATGTGCCTTTTCCAGAATATCTCCTCCTTTAAAGAGGATGCCATTTTCTGCTGCACACCCCGAACCAACCATAATGGCTGTCGGAGTTGCTAGCCCCAATGCACAAGGACAAGCAATCACTAAAACAGCAATAGCTGTTGTCAAGCTAAAACTAAGGCTTTCTTGCATGATAAATCCCCAAAAAAGGGCTGTTAATAAGGCTAAAATCAAGACAATAGGAACAAAAATACCTGAAACCTTATCTGCAATAGCCGCAATAGGGGCTTTCTTTTCTTGAGCGTTTTCAACTAATCGAATAATTTGAGCCAAAAGCGTATCATTCCCAAGTTTACTTGGCTTAACCTGCAAAGTTCCCTGACCATTCAAGGTTCCTGCGAACACCTGATCCCCAACTGTTTTTTCAACAGGTAAACTTTCTCCTGTTAACAGTGACTCATCAATGCTGGACTGCCCTTCAGTAACCGAGCCATCTATAGCTACTTTTTCTCCAGGCTGAATTAAAACAAGATCATCATAGGTTACTTCTTCCAAGGGAAGCAACTGAAATTGTTCCTGACGCAAAACTCTAACTTCAGTTGCTTTTAAAGACATGAGTTTTTGAATCGCTTGTGAGGCATGGCTTTTTGAACGAATCTCAAAATAGTTCCCTAAGTTAATCAGGGTTAGAATCACTGCAACGGATTCAAAATAGAGGTTATGAACCAAATAAACCTGACCCAAAATCACTTCAATTACCTCATAAAAGCTATAGGCAAAGGCAAAACAAGTGGCTAAAGCAACTAATGAATCCATATTAGGATGTCCTTTAAATAAAGCCTTGAAACCATTTTGATAATAATGCCTCCCCCAAAAAAGGACGGGTAAGGTCAAGGAAAATTGGGCTAAGCCATAGCGAACCGGATATAATTGAGGGCTTAAGAATTTTGGAAGACTAAGTCCTACCATATGCCCCATAGCTACATACCATAAAGGTAGCGTAAAGAGTGCAGACCAAAGAAATCGATGCCAAATTTTAGTGATCTGGCATTTTTGATGCTCGGCTTGGCTTTGACGTTTACTCGTATCAAATAGTTCCGCACCATAGCCCGCAGCCTCAACTGTATTGATAATTGTATTGGCACTTATTTTATCATCATGATAATCAACCGACAGCTTTTCCGTTGCCAAATTCACAACTGCTCTATCCACATCTGGCAATTGACTCACTGCTTTTTCAATTATTAAAGCACAAGAAGCACAGGACATCCCTTCTAAAATAAATGTTTTTTTAGCCATAAATTCCTCTCTTTTTCTGACAATAACATTGACCTGGCAAACAATGACAAGGAACAACTGCGACAGCTGCTTTCTTTTTGGATTCCAATACCTCTTGAAAAGCAGCAATATCTTCCAAAGTCATCGGCAAATCTTCCAGTCTTTCCAAAAGAAGATGACTATGGTGACGTTGGCAAATGCTTTCTAAGACAACGTTTAAGGCTTCTTTTTGCAAGACTTTCTCTTCAATTAACGCATGATAAATATAAGCTCGTCCTTGTCGGTAAGTTCCTAAAATATTTTTTTCTACTAAGCGACCAAGTAGGGTCTTTACCGTTGAATCAGACCATTGGTATTTGGGACTAAGAATAGCTATAATATCACTACTTTTAATAGCACCACTAGCCCATACCACACGCATCACTTCCCATTCCGCAGTTGATATTTGGCACATTTTCTCACCTTCTGTTCGTCTCAATTTACATGTCATTATATCAGTTTAATCTACATTTGTAAACAAATCTGCTTCTCCTAATTTATTCTTATATTGACAAAATTGTCATTTTTATTATAATAAATAATACTGCACTAAAAATAGTTTTTAAATTAAGGAGATACGACTTGAAGCAAGCTTTTCAACATTTTATTTTCTTACTAGCTCTGACAGTAACCTTATCTTTCCCATCAGCTGTAGAAACTAGTTCTCGTTCTTGGAAAAGTTGGTTTATTGAGCAATATTTCTGGTTAAAGCGTGATAAAAGTTATTATACCAGGCAAGATGATACCAGTTTTCAAAACTATCTAAATGCTTGTCGTGAACAATCTGACAAAGGCTATACCCTTGATTCAAATAAAGTTAATGGCACGCTCGTTCAAGAAAAACTATTTGACATGCAAGTTTATTCTTGGAATGATAATGGGAAATCTGATCAAAAGACTATTTTTTATCTAGCAGGCGGTTCTTACCTTAACAACCCAACCATCTACCATATTGAGATGTTAAAAACATTATCAACAAGCCTAGATGCTAAAATTATTTTACCAATCTATCCCAAAGCTCCTCGTTACAGTTATGATGATGCGATGCCACGATTGGTTAACCTCTATCAGCATTATCATCGAAAAAATGCGAACATCACTTTGATGGGAGATTCTGCCGGTGGAGGATTGGCATTAGGCTTAGCCCATGCTCTAAATCACGAGCCTAAGCAACAGGCTATCACTCAACCCAAAAATATTATCCTCTTGTCACCATGGTTAGATGTGACCATGTCGCATGCTGAAATCCCTAATTATGAAGATGCCGACCCAATCTTATCTGCTTGGGGGCTTGCTCGAGTTGGAGAAATTTGGGCAAAACATCGTGATAACACCAAGCATATCTACGTTAGCCCTAAAAATGGACCAATTACTAACCTAGCACCAATCACTTTATTTACAGGAACTCGTGAGATTTTCTATCCAGACATCCGTGACTACGCTGAAAAGTTGAAAAAAGCTAATCATCCTGTTCGTTATTTCGCACAAGAAGGCATGAACCATGTTTATCCTATCTACCCAATCGAAGAAGCTAAGACGGCCCAGTACCAAATCATTGACATCATCAATCAGACGCCCTAACAGCTAGAGCTAGTCTCTTAAACATTCCCGACCACTGGTTTAAAACTAGTGGTCGATTTCTTTTTCTATCCAAAAACTAACTAGAAAAGAATAGGATAAAAACATGTCTCGGAATCTCTTCTTATTGCAGCAATTCTTCAAGTTCGTTTGCACTTCCCATCAATAAAAAAGACAAAATCCATTTAATTCCAACCTTTTTTACCCGCCAGTGAGAAATGGTGACTTGTACGCCGCCACCTATAAGGCATTGAATGCCAACAGCATCTAACCATGCTAGAAAATCAGATCATCTCTCCTAACTCGTCTCAATATAAATTATAGATAAAATCCGTTTCTACTTGACGATAGACCACAATCACTTTGTAGACGATAAGTGCTGCACCTTTTACACTATCTCAACTAGTTTATTGCCATATTTTGGCAAACATTACCTACTGAACCATTTTTCTCCTCCTTTTGCTTGGTGCCTTTATTGCATTGCGTCTGAAATTTTTTGGTGTAACCTGTACACTCATTTATTATTTTGCAACTCAGGGACTAAAAGTTGTATAACAAAAAGGGTATCCTACCATTTCAGATAAGATACCGCTTCTGAGCTGAATACTAACTCTTCGATTGACTGTCAAGATTTCGTAAAAGTTGGTCAATTTTATTACCATAGGCAATGGAATTATCCTTTTCAAAAACTAAATCTGGAATTTTATACATGGTTAACTGCTTGCCAAGTTCACGTTTGATTGTTCCAGTTGCTTTTTCAAGACCTGTTTGTGCTTTTTGATTGTCGGATGCCAAGTCACTCATAATGGTGTAGTAGACTTTTGCAAGAGACAAATCTCCCTGCATTTGAACTTCAGTGATGGTTACTCCTTGAACACGTGGGTCACGCACTTTTTTCTGGAGAATATCATTTACTTCGCGCTTGATTTCCATGCCAACACGGTCAATACGATGATTTGCCATAAGATTTCCTTTCTTTTAACATTCTTTAGCTGTACTTAGTCAATTTACTCTCAAAGGAGAGTTAGATAAGCAACCCTTCTAAAAAAGATTGAAGGCTTTTGTTCCCTCAACCTCTTTTATTACCGACATTTTATTTTCTAACAATTTCTTCCATAATGTAAGCTTCGATCGTATCATCAGCTTTAAGATCATTAAAGTTTTCAATCATTAAACCACCTTCTTGAGCATTTCCAACTTCCTTAACATCATCTTTGTAATGTTTAAGGCTAGCTAGTTTACCGTCAAAGATAACAACGCTATCACGAATGACACGAACGTTTGAATCACGAGTCACCTTACCATTGATAACCATAAAGCCACCGATAGTACCCACTTTAGAAACTTTAAAGGTTTCACGAACAATCGCTTCACCAAGAATTTTCTCTTGATACTCAGGGTCAAGTTTACCTTTCATAGCTTCTTCAACTTCTTCGATAACCTTATAGATAATACTATGAAGGCGAATTTCAACATCATCTGCATCTGCTTGCTGACGCGCCTGTGGTGTTGGACGGACATTGAAACCGATGATAACAGCATTTGAAGCCTCTGCAAGGGTCACATCAGATTCATTAATAGCACCAACTGCCGAATGGACAACGTTAACACGAACCCCTTCAACATCAATTTTGAGAAGTGATGCCGCAAGAGCTTCTACAGAACCCTGAACATCGGCTTTGATGATAACATTAACGGTTTTAATTTCACCTGCTTTAAGAGTATCAAACAAGTTATCCAAACTAACACGTTGGGTGTTTTGACGTTGTTTTAAAAGAGCACGTTTTGAACGCTCTTCACCTGCTGCACGCGCAGCTTTTTCATCTGCATAAACAGCAAAATGATCACCAGCCATTGGTGTTTCATTTAAACCAGTGATTGAAACAGGGGTTGATGGCTCTGCAGATTTAACACGGCGTCCTAAGTCATTGACCATAGCACGCACACGACCAAAAGTATTCCCAACGACAATCGGGTCTTGGATATGAAGGGTTCCTTGCTGAACAAGAAGGGTCGCTATAGCCCCTTTTCCTTTATCGAGACGGGCTTCGATAACCGTACCAATCGCACGAACTGTTGGATCAGCTTTAAGCTCTTCCACTTCTGCAACTAAAAGAACCGTTTCTAACAATTCATCAATATTTTTGTTGAATTTAGCAGAAATTTCAACGAACTCACTGTCTCCACCCCAGGCTGTTGAGATAATCCCATGCTCTGCCAATTCTGCAATAACACGTTCTGGATTAGCCCCTGGTTTATCAATCTTATTGATTGCAACAATAATCGGAACTCCGGCAGCTTTTGAGTGATTGATGGCTTCAATGGTTTGTGGCATAACACCATCGTCAGCAGCAACAATCAAAATCGTAATATCCGTCACAGAAGCACCGCGTGCACGCATACTTGTAAACGCCGCATGTCCTGGTGTATCCAAGAAAGTAATTTTCTTGCCAGCTTCTTCAATTTGATAGGCACCAATATGTTGAGTGATTCCTCCTGCTTCTCCTGTAGCAATACGAGAATTACGCAAAGTATCAAGCAAAGTTGTCTTACCATGGTCAACGTGTCCCATAATGGTCACAACAGGTGCACGTTCGACAATATTTTCTGGGTTAAGGTAGCTGTCATCTTCAAAAAAGCGTTCAATGTCTGCATCATCAACTTCAACCTTCGCTTTTGCTTCGATACCATAGTCAACCATCAATAGTTCAATGGTATCCCCATCCAAGGATTGGTTTTGAGTTGCCATTACACCCATCATAAAAAGTTTTTTAACAATTTCAGCTGGTTCACGTTTGATACGTTTTGCAATTTCGGCAACAGTCATACCTTCTGTGTATTCAAATTCCTTTGGCAATTCATGGAATTTACGCTCGGTTACTGGCTTTGGAGCGGTATGAGTATTCTTTGTGTTTTTGCCTTTTTTGATTTTCTTATTTTTATTCCAGTTACTATTTTTTTGATTTCTCACTTGGTTTTGATTATTCCAACTCTTTTTATTTTTGTTTTGTCCATCTTCTGAACTATGATCCAGATCGCGCCCCTTTTCAGGACGGGCTTGTTTCTTACGACGGTTCGCAACAGGTTTTGCAGCGACTGCTGTTGAGATAGGGGCTACAACAGCTGGTTCAACAGACTTACTTGCCGCTTCACGATGTGCTGTTTCTTCAATCTGTGCTTGTAGTGCTGCTTCTTTTGCTTCTTGCCTAGCTTGCTGCGCTAAACGTTTAGCTTCTTCTTGCTCACGAAAACGTGATTCACTTTGGCGTGAGTATTCAGCATTTTGCTCAGCTTTCAAAGCAGCCGCACGTGCTTTGAAGTCAATTCTAGGACCGACTGATTGCCCTTGTCCTTGACGATTATCCGTAAAGCGTTCATTTTGACGATTATTGTTAAAAGAACGACTATGATCACGATTACCAGTCTGCTGACGATTGCCGTTGCGATTATTGCTATTTGATGGTCTTTGATCAAATCGTCTGTCTTTTTGCTGTCCTTGAGAACGGTTACCATTTCCAGCTTTCTGGTGTGCATTTGCACGACCATTTTGACCATGTTCTGCTCTAGAATCAGCAGAACGATTTTGATTAGACTGTCTACGAGCAGCCTGCTCTTTAGCCCGAGCCTCACGTTCAGCTTTAAAATTACGACTTTTTGGCTTAGTGACAGCAGATTTCCCTACTTCTACAGTCGAACTATTTTTTTCTTCTGCTACCGATGTTTTTGCTATTTTTTTTGATTCAACCACTTGAGTAGTTTCTGCTTGCTTCACCGCTGCTGGTTCTCGTTTTTTGTCGGTGGTTACTGATTTTATCTCTTCCGTTTTAAAACCTGTTGAAAAACTTGACACAATCTTTTTAGCATCCGCTTCTTCGACACTTGAGGCATGGCTTTTCACATCTAATCCCAGAGATTTAGCATGTTCGACCACTTCTTTACTACTTTTACCAATTTCTTTGGCAATTTCATGTAATCTTTTCTTTGACAATTTGTGTCCTCCTATTCGTCTATTCCATAAGAGTCCTCATTTTCTTTGAAAATCCAGTATCTGCAATGGCAACAACCTTCCTTGGCTTACCCAATGCAGTACTTAATTCCAGTGCATTAAACACTGTGGAGACTTCTACATTATAATAATTACTTTTATCTGTTACTTTTTTAGTCACATTAGGACCAGCATCATTGGCTAAAAAAACTAGTGCTACTTGCTGATTTTGAATGGCTTTCACTGCCAACTCTTCACCAGAAATAACTTTTCCAGCACGTTGAGCTAGACCAAGCAGATTGGATAATCTTTGTAAATTATTCAAGACCTAACTCTCTTCTTTTAACCTTGTGATCAACATAAGCAATCACATCATCGTAAAAACTCTCGGGCACTTCCATTGAGAAACTACGATTAAAAACTTGATTTTTCTTTGCCATCAAGGCTTCTTGATTGTCTAATTTAATATAGGCACCACGTCCATTTTGTTTGCCAGTTGGATCTATAAAAACTTGCCCTTCTTTCGTTTTAACAATACGAAGCAAGTCACGTTTATCAATGATTTCCCCAGAAACAAGTGATTTACGCAAAGGTATTTTTTTAATTTTAGACATCAAACACCTCTTTTCTTATTCTTCCTCATTAGCGACAAATTCCTCAGAAACAATCTCTTCAACACCCATTGCCGCTTCTTTTTCAGCTTCAAGACGATCATACTCGCTGGCAGATTTAATATCAATACGATAACCCGTCAAATGCGCTGCCAAACGGACATTTTGACCACGACGCCCAATCGCCAACGATAATTTACTATCTGGCACCACAACCGTTGCACGTTTAAGATCTTCATCGTCAAAGAGAACCATATCAACTTCAGCCGGTGCAATCGCATTGTAGATAAATTCTGCTGGATCATCTACCCATTGAATCACATCAATGTTTTCTTCGACTGGAATCTCAAGACCTGTTTTAGGATCAAGACGTTTGGGATGAAATTTACTAATGACTTTCTTGATATTACTTCCACCACGTCCAACAATTGTACCAATCGCATCAACATTTGGATTGTGGCTACGAACAGCAACTTTCGTACGATCACCAGCTTCACGAGATACACTCATGATTTCCACAGTCCCATCAAACACTTCAGGGATTTCTTGCTCCATAACTCGTTTGATAAATTCTGGATGACTGCGACTAACAAAAACATTAACCCCCTTAGGGTTGTTCTCCACTTTATACACATAAACTTCAATGCGATCATGCGATTTAAAAGTTTCACCTGGAATTTGGTCTTGGTGTGACAACTGTGCCTCAAGAGAGCCAAGATTCACATAAATGAACCGCTGGTCAAAACGCTCAACAGTTCCTGTCATGATTTCGCCTTCATGTTGTTTGTACTCATTAAAAGTCACTTCACGCATCTGACGACGCATTTTTTCCATAATAGTTTGCTTTGCAGATTGCGCAGCAACACGACCAAATTCACTAACAGACTCTTCAAAACGGATCTTATCGCCTAATTCATAGGCAGAACTAATGGCAAGAGCATCTTTCAAACTAATTTCAAGGCGGCTATCAAATACTTCCTCAACAACCTCACGAACCGTGAATACTTGGAAATCAGCTGTTTTTTCATTAAAATCAATAACACATGATTCTGCTTGACCGTAGCGACGTTTGTAAGCAGATTTTAATGACTCGGTTACTGCATCAATAATATCTGCCTTATCAATGTGTTTTTCTTCTTCCAAAATACGGAAGGCTTCTAGCATTTCTTTGCTCATAATGTTATCTACCTTGCTGGTAAAGCTTGGTAAAAATCCTTTCTTAAATTAATACAACTAGGAGTCTGAAAGCAACAACAGACTCGGTTCGTTTGGTTCCGTCTTACCCCTATAACCAACACTCCTCACACTTCCTTAGTTCTGATTTAAAGGGAAATCTTATCACTCTATTTCATTTTCCCTTTGAACCACTGTTTAGAGTTTTACAGCTAATCGAGCCTTAGCAACCATTTGGTAAGGAATTTCCACTGTCTTATGACGGGTCTTATCAAGATAATCAATAATCAAAGTCTTACCATCAAAAGCAAGAAGATCTCCTTGGAAGACTTTTACTTTATCAATAGCCTTGTACAAACTTACGTTGATGTAAGAACCAACTGCAGCTTTCAAGCTATCGGCTGTTTTTAATGGACGTTCCAATCCGGGACTAGATACCTCTAACAGGTATTGGTCTGGAAAAGGATCCGGACTAATAGCATCCAGTAAAGGACTGATAATATCTGTTAAATCAGCGGTATCCTCAACTGTGATACCTCCTTCTTTATCAACTAAGATGCTAAGAACATAGTCGTTCCCCATTTTCCCATACTCAACGTCCACCAATTCATAAGGTGGCTTAATCTCAGGTGCTACCGTCATGCTTACAATATCAATAATAGATGTGCTTGTTATTTTGATAACCTCCTCTACTTTTTATTATCACTAAGGCTTCTCACCTTTTAGAATCCATTCAATACAAAAGTGGCGAGACACTTCTCACCACCTTTCTGTATTATTTAGAACTATTATACCACAATAACAAGAGAATGCAAAGAACTTTATTTTCTTTTCCATCAAATAAGGAGAGGAGGGGATTCGAACCCCCGAGCCCCGTTAAGGACTACACGCTTTCCAAGCGTGCGCACTCGACCACTATGCGACCTCTCCATAAATCCAGAAGTTAACATTGTCAACTCCTTTAGTTTATCATGTTTTTTATAAAAAGACGACTAAAATTTTGCTTCAACCCGATAAATCACTTGACCTTTACTTGAAAACTTAGCTTCATACTCCGTCATAACATTGCCTTCAAAATCACTTGCATGCAAATCTAGCCAAACCTGCTTTAAAGTCATTCCATTTTGTGAGAAACTAGCCAAACTATATTCAAATAAACCACGATTATCTGTTTTAAAATGAATCTCGCCATGCGCCGGTAAAATACGCTTATAATTCTCCAAGAATTCCTTATACGTCAAGCGGCGCTTCTCATGCTTGGTTTTTGGCCATGGATCTGAAAAATTCAGATACAGCATAGCAACTTCACCATCTTCAAAGTAATTCGTCAAACTAGAGCCATCAACACGCAATAACTTAACATTGGGCGCTTGTGCATCTAAAACCTTATCCAAAGCATAACTCAAAACGGATAACTGGATATCAATACCAATATAATTAATTTGGGGATTTTTCAAGGCCATTCCTGTAATGAAACCACCTTTTCCTGAACCAACTTCGATGTGGATAGGATGATCATTACCAAAAATCTCATGCCAGTGCCCCTTAGCTTCTTCAGGATTTAAAATCACATAGTCGGGGTTGTTTGCTAAATGCTCTTCTGCACCTTTTCGTTTTCTAACTCGCATTATTTCTTTCTAAACATCTCTCTAAATTTTCGAAGGGCATAAATTTCTTGATTTACATGCTCCATGTCACGCTTGTCAAAACATTTGAGGATTTGTGTCAAGTAAGAAAACTGCCCATACCAAATGATTTTTTGCATGACCTTATCATTATTTTTGTAACCATAATAAGATAGCCACTCTGCCCATCGTGTTTTTGGAATATAGTGACTCAACAAATAGGCGACATCATACATACGATCTGTCAAACGGACAGAATCCCAATCCACCAAAAAAATCATGCCACTGGTGGTAATCACCCAGTTGCTATGCTTGATATCTCCATGAACAATAGTGGCTACTTCTGAACGAAATTCTGGTAAACTGCGTTTCAGTTCTTTCACGATAGCCTGTAAATAAGAGTTTTGTTGAATTTGTAAGGGGGCATTCTGCTCAAAATCAACCAGCAAATCATAAGGATTTTCAATCTTATAATTGAGTTGAAGTAATTGATTGACCAACTTTTTAGATTTGTGTAAGCGCAGTAAAATATGAACAATCTGCTTACTGTTCATATCCTCTTTGGTCAAGGTACGACCGTCCAACCATTCTTGAGCACTCATCATATCACCATTGCCCATACGTTTTGCCCAAAGTAATTGTGGTGCAATTTGTTCTTTTGCTAAGGCAGGTAAGATAGGTGTTGTGTTTAATTTGATAAACACACGTTCTCCATTCGGATAGGTGCCTTTATAAGCTTTGCCACTTTTCCCACGTAAGGGAGTTAATGCAAGATCTTGTTCAGTCGTTGTCACCTTATCACCCTCCTTTTCTCTCTTTTCTAATCATTTATCCCTATTTTACTTGTTTTAAACCACTTAGTCAATTATCTTCTTCAACTTGTATGGAAGGTAGAAAAGATTGATTATCCCCATAACAACGATTAACAGCAAAGCGTTCTTCCAAGAATGACAGAGTGACAGATTAATCAACAGGATCAGAAAGCTTAACGTTCTCAAAAAAGTTAATAAATTAACCTTCTTCCTTTCTCTATTTTCAGGGTAAAGACTAGCCATGTAATGGTAGTCATAATGATGATAGAGAGAAAGTAGTTGAAAAAGGATAAGATAGTTAAATACTAAAGCTAAAGTCACAGCTAGATAAGCATTAGCAATAAAAACCAAGGATAGAGAACTTAATAACAAAAGGCGTAAAAACAAACCTAAGTAATCAGAACTACGTAAAAACGCTCTAATATAGAGAGTAGTCCAAAGATTTTCCGGATTTTCCTTGACTAATTTTAGGATGGAATTCAAATAGGTTCTTTTCTTAACTTTTGTCGAGATCCCTTTAACTGTCGTAAAAAGTGAATAAAACTTCAATATTGTCTGCTTTCGATTATTTTCAAAAGCAATCGCTTTTTCCCAATCTAAACCAGTCGCTTTTAAAAATTGTCCCACTTTGTATCTTAAAAGCACCTTTCGAATTCCTACCAAACCAACTAATAAAAGGATAAAAAAAACGACTGAAAAACCTAAGCGATCAAAAATCGGATACAAAAAGAGTAGGACAAAACTTTGCAGAGTTGACCACAAGAAAAAAGAAAAGCGTTCGGCTTGTTTAATATGAACAACCACTTCCTCTTCCTTAGGCAACAGAAAATGCTGATCTGCCTCTTCCAAGTAAGTTGCCACCGACCCCATGGTCAGCAATAAAAGAATCAACACCACTAAGCCTAATTGAATCGGCAAGTGATTGCTTGGAAACTGTTTCAATAGCTGACTGTATTGCACCAAGGCAAAGCCTAGCAGAAACATTAAGACCAAGACAAAATGATCATTAAAAACATAGCGAAGATAGCTGCTTTGTTGCTTTTGGAATTCCTGACGACGTTTAAGAAATAGTGCTTTCATTTCTTAACCCTCTTCTTTTGTCAATGTTAAATAAATGTCGTTAAGACTAGCTGAAACATCCCCAAAAGCTTCTTGCAACTCTGTTAATGTCCCCTGAGCACGGACTTGACCATGGTGCAAAATCACAAAGCGATCACACATTTTTTCAGCAGAGTCAAGCACATGAGTACTCATCAAAATAGACTTCCCCTTTGCTTTTTCAACTTCCAGAGCCTGAATCAGATCTGAAATCGCTAGTGGATCCAAACCCAAAAATGGCTCATCGAGGATAAATAAACTAGGATCAATCACAAAAGCACAAATGATCATAACCTTTTGCTTCATCCCCTTAGAAAAGTGAACCGGAAACCAGTCCAATTTATCGGTCAAGCGAAATAGGTCCAAAAAAGGCTCCGCTCGTTTTTGAGCAACTTCCAAATCAACATCATAAGCCATCGCAACCGTCTTAATGTGCTCAGCTAAAGTCAATTCTTCATAAAGACTTGGGGTTTCAGGAATAAAGCCAATTTTTTTACGGTAAGCTGCTGCATTCTCTGACAAGGTTAATCCGTCAATAGAGATACATCCTTTGTAAGGTTTTAAAAAACCAATAATTTCATTGATTGTTGTTGATTTCCCAGCACCATTTAAACCAATTAAACCAACTAATTCCCCATTCCCAACAGAGAATGAGACCTCTTTCAAAACTGGAATATTCAAGTACCCCCCAGTTAGATTTTCAATGTTTAACATATAATTTCTTTCTAGTTTTTGATATACTTATAGTACATTATAACAAATTCAAGCAGAGAAGGTAACATAAAATGGAAAATTGTATTTTTTGCAGCATCGTTCAAGGAGATATTCCTTCCTCTAAAATTTATGAAGACGAGCAAGTCCTCGCTTTTTTAGATATTTCGCAAACAACACCTGGCCATACATTAATAATTCCTAAAACCCATGTCCGAAATGTGCTAGAAATGGATGCCAAAACAGCTAGTCAACTGTTTTCTCGTGTCCCTAAAATCGCACGTGCTATCCAAGCGGCCACCGGAGCTCCTGCTATGAATATTATTAATAACAATGAAGCATTAGCTGGTCAGACTGTTTTCCATGCACACATTCACTTCATTCCTCGTTACGATGAAAAAGATGGCATCTCTATTCAATACACCACTCATGAGCCTGATTTCCCTGCTTTAGCAACACTTGCAGCGCAAATTCGTCAGGAGGGTCTTTCATGAAAGCAAGATCTCTTGTAGCCATCGGACTTCTCTCTTTGACAGCCTACAAAATTTACCAAAAACACCATAACTTAAAAAAATTTTGGAACATGTGTAAAAACTCCAAAGAAGCCATTCAATCTGATATTAACGAGATCCAAACAGATCTTGCAGTCATTCAACATCAAGGCAGAGTTATTCAAAATATTAGTAAAGATTTAACCTATAACTGGCGGGGTTTTAGTCAAGAAACTCAAGCACAGTTAACAGAAATCCAAGACCGTATAATCAAGTTCCAGAGGGATTCTGACGCCGCTATCTAATCCAAAAAATTCTCTGCTCTAGACAGCAGTCATGACAAAAGATACCCAAATCTCTATCTTGGGTATCTTTTCTTTATTTTTAAGGAACAGGAGTAACTGCATTTGCAGTCCCCGAGGAATTTGCGGAACCATCAGCAATTGGCGCTTCTGGTTGGGGCGTTGGCGTAGCAGGGGTTGTATTAGAACTGCTAGGACTCGAACTTTGGTCAGTTGTTTTCCCCTGATAACTTGGACCAGTATCTGTCCCGCTTGAACTTGAGTAAGTAGAATATTGACTATTTGTGTCTGAATAAGAAGAGCCTTGACCTGAGAAATCATAACTATTATCCGCTGCCTGTCCCTTCGTTGAACCGTAAAGATTTTCATAAACGGTTGCACTCGTCTTTAACTGTGTTACTTTATGAAGACCTAGTTCAGCACGAATACGATTTTGTGTTTCCAAAAGATGCTCTGTTGTCACAATTTGGTAGGAACCACCATCTGATAAGGTCGCATCTTCACCTTTCAACTGGTAGGTTTTGATATTTTTCAAAGCATCACGATAACCTAGCAGACTTGGAATGGTACGTGATGAAATTTCGATATTAGTCTGCATATTGCCGCTAACAGCAGATAAAATTTTACGGTAGGAACTAAGGCTGTCTAAAGCAAGGATTTTCTTCAGCACTTTTTGAATCACTTCCCGTTGGCGTTTTTGTCTCCCATAATCCCCTTCGGGATCATCATACCTCATACGAGCATACACCAAAGCCTGCTCACCATTAATTTTATGCGTTCCTGGAGCAACAGTGGCTTGATATTCAGGTTCATTTTCTGCAATCGAAATTGGGTAAGTAAAATGATTGGTCACCGTTATGCCGCCAACAGCATTAACCAAATCAACGAGTCCTTGCATATTAATTTGAACGTAATTGTCAATCGTAATATTCAAAAGATCTTGAACAGTCATGATAGCCATTTGAGCACCACCAGCTGCATAGGCAGCATTTAACTTAGCTTCAACACCATTCCTGTCATTATTCTTGGGTCCCGTCAAGGTAACTAATATATCACGCTCTAAGCTAGTCATCGTCGTTTTTTTCGTTTCAGGATTGACCGTTACCAAAATCATAGAATCACTGTTTCCCTCCCATTTGGAAGTTCGTTCCGAAGACCCTGTATCGACTCCCATTAGTAGGATTGAAAAAGATTTCGTTTGCTTAATGGCATCGCTTTTCTTTGAAGACGTCGAGAAATCTTTAAAGGTTTTTGATAATTCCCCTGTCGAGAAAGTATAGGCACTGGTCAAGTAAACACCTACGGCTAAGACAGTTGTTAACACAATAGCTGTCAGCATTAAAACTATTTTTTTTCCAATTTTCATTAATCCACTTCTTGACTTAACTGATTACGCATACGGTAAACGTCTAAATCATCTCCCTCTTTTGATTTAACATCCTTTTTCTGAATATTTTCAACACGAAAACCATACTTCTCGTAAAGATGTATCGCTCTGCTATTTCGCACTTGAACCTCTAACTGAAGAGCCATTACATAAGGATTTTCCCATGCCCAGTCAAGAGCGACTTCTAACAAAAGTTGACCTATTCCATAACCACGATAAGACTTTGTAACTAACATAAAAAGATCTGCTTGAACTTGCTTTTGCTCAGTAACTTCTCCTGAAAGGTTTAAAAGACCAATCACCTTGTTATCAAGCTTGGCTAATAAACAAAAATCTATGACGGAATCTTGACTACGTGCCAGAAAAACCTCTAGTTGCTCCGGACTAGCATGTAAAATAGACTCAACGCCTGTAATATAGTCGGTCTCATCAGCTGCTTCTTTAATTAGGGAAAGAACCCCTTGTGCATCTTGTGGCGAGCCTTCTTCAATCATTACCAACTGCTCAGCCATGTTTTATTGTCTCTAACAACATTTTAGAACGAGATCCATGCGTCAAAAAGTCAAGCTGACGACCATCTCCTTGCTTTGTAATGATAATTTCCAAATAATCATCCAAAACACCTGCTCCTAGTAACTCTCCCCACTCAATAACTGTAACACCACTACCAAAGAGAAAATCATCCAAGTCAATCGAATCTGAGTCATCACCAATTCGGTAAACATCCAGATGATAAAGAGGAACACGACCATCATACTCTCGAACAATAGTATAGGTGGGGCTTTTAATCATTTGACTAATTCCTAACCCCTTAGCAATCCCTTTAGTAATTGTCGTCTTACCAGCCCCCAAGTCACCCGTTAAAACAATGACATCTCCAGCTATCAAATGGCTACCAATTTCTTGCCCGTAGGCAACAAGGCTATTTTCATTCTCACTATAAAACATAAAAACATTATATCAGAAAAAAAAGAGACTTCCAAGCGTCACCTTAATTCCAACCAAAATAAACAACCCATTTATTTTCCCATCTCTACTACCATGAAATACGGCTACAAAAAACACCTCTCGGACGGGTTATTCATAGCCTGCCGATGAGATGTCAATTAAATATTAAGTTGCTTGTTTTCTTACCTTAGATGACAGCAAGAATAACAAAGTTTAAAACAAACAAGGCGGTTGCGCCCCAAAGTATTGGGTGAATATCAGTTGCTTTGCCTTTGACAATTTTAACAAGACAATAGAAAATAAAGGCGCCAGCAATACCATACGAAATTGAATAACAAAGAGCCATAAAGAAAGCGGCAAAAAAGGCTGGAAGAGCATCTTCAAAATTGCTCCAATCAACATCAAGGAACGATGAAACCATCATCACACCAACAATAATAAGAGCTGGTGCTGTTGCTGCTGCCGGTACAATTCCAACAAGCGGCAATAAAAGAGTTGATAAAAGAAAACATATTGCTGTTGAAACAGCAGTGAGACCCGTGCGTCCACCCTCAGCAATACCTGCTGCCGACTCCACATAAGTGGTTGTATTGGATGTTCCAAATAAAGCACCAATAGACGTTCCAATAGCATCTGCAAAAAGAGCACGATCCATTTTTGAACTAAATCCTGTGCTGTTTTCAAGAGCATTCTCGTCTTCTTGGGAGAAGATACCAGTACGACGACCTGTTCCAATAAAAGTTCCGATAGTATCAAAAGTGTCTGATAAACTAAAGGCAAAAATCGTCATCAAAACAAGTGGCAAGCGACTTGAATCACTAAAAAGCGATCCCATACCAGCAAAGGCTGCCAAGAAAGTTGTCCCAAGTTCTGAAAAAGCGGTACTAATGTGGTTGCCTCCAAAATTGATTGTAGATAGGTCCACTACCCCCATCGGAATTCCCACAACAGTTGTCACGACAATGCCAACTAAAATGGCACCACGAACATTCCTAATTACAAGAACTGCCGTCAAAAGTAACCCAAAAAGAGCTAATAAAACACTTGGATCAGTAAAATTTGAAATGGCTGGTACAACACCACCGTTGGCATTGACAGAAAGAATTCCCTTTGTAAATGTTTTAGCAGTAGCCTTGGCTGGCTCAACACCGTTAACACTAATAATATTAGCAGCCGAAGCAGAAAAGGTAATAATATTAGCATTTTTAAACCCTAAATAGGCTACAAAAACGCCAATCCCGCCACCAATAGCGTGCTGTAAACTAACTGGAATAGCTTTAATAATACTTTTACGAAATTTAGTAACTGTAATAAAAATATTAAATAAACCGCAGATAAAAACCATAGCTAAGGCTTCTTGCCATGAAAATCCTAGTCCAAAAACAACCGTATAGGTAAAGAAAGCGTTAAGCCCCATCCCCGGTGCCAAAGCATAAGGGACATTAGCAAACAATCCCATGATTAACGTTGAGAGAGCTGCTGCAATAATGGTTGCCAAAAAGACGGCTTTAGAGGGCATCCCTGCTGCACTAAGGATGCTAGGATTTACAAATAAGATATAAGACATCGCAAAGAAGGTCGTTAAACCAGCCATAATCTCTGTTGAGATACTTGTCCCATTTTCTTTTAAACTAAAAAATTTTTCCATTTGAATGGAGTCTCCTTAACTAATTATGGGTGACATTAAAAAACTCTTATCCAGTAAAGATAAGCTTCTTTTTCCAAATCACCCGTCGTTACACGAACGATATATTCATTATAACACTTTATTGTTCATGTTTCAATGTTTTTTTGGTCGTTTTGTGATTTCAGAAGTGAATTTTGTTATAAATTGATAAACAAATAGGTTTTACCTATCTTTTCGCTTTAACTTAAGCTAAAATTTGCTATAATTTAGCTATGACTAAAAAAATAATTGCAATTGATTTAGATGGCACTTTGTTGCACCGTGACAACACCATCTCTACCTACACTCAAAAAACCATTAAAGCCGTTCAAGCTAAAGGACATCATGTGATTATCTCAACTGGTCGCCCTTATCGTATGGCTCTAGGCTATTACTTACAACTTGAGCTAAAAACACCAATAATCACTTTTAACGGCTCGTTAACGCATCTTCCAGAGCAAAAGTGGAACTATGAGCATAATGTGACTTTGGATAAGAACTACCTGTTAAAACTCTTAGAATTCCAAGATGATTTTCAAATGGATTTTATTGCCAGTGAATACCGAAAAAATTTCTATGTGACAATGGACAGACCAAAAAGTATTAATCCTCAACTTTTTGGCGTTGAAATGATTACTCCAGCCATGACTTTAGAAATTGCTAAGATCACCCGAAATCCAAATGCCCTGTTGACACAAACCTACCACGAAGATAAGTATGCGTTAGCAAAAGACATGCGTACCTTCTTCAAGAATGAAATTGAAATTGATTCTTGGGGCGGTCCCCTCAACATTCTAGAGATTTCGCCCAAAGATATTAATAAAGCATACGCTCTCAATTACCTACTAGGTATTTATAACATGGATAAGAAAGATCTAATCGCTTTTGGTGACGAACACAACGATACAGAAATGCTAGCTTTTGCCGGAACAGGCTATGCGATGAAAAATGCCAGTCCTGTTCTACTTCCCTATGCCGATCAACAGCTTGATTTTTCAAACGAAGAAGATGGGGTTGCTAAAAAGTTAGAAGAGCTTTTTTTATAAAAGAAAACGAAACCACTGTTTTTCTGAAAATAGTGGTTTTTTGTCTGTCATATCTTCTCAAAATGTGAAATATTTTCTAATAATTTCACCATTTTTCCGTATGTTTTGCTTTTTATACTGCATAAAAAACCTTTAATAGCAATAGTTTACCTACTTAACTCTAAATTCTGAAAATTTTTTCATGTTTTGTAATATTTTTCCGAAAGGGCTTGATTTTTTAGTGAAAACGTTTTAAAATAGAGACGTTCTTGAATTTCGTTTAAGTGAAAAAGAATTGCCAAATGTTTTTGGAAGGAGATTATTCTTCTTCATTTCAACGAAAAATAAAATTAAGGAGGAAGAACAAGAATGGGTATCGGTATTATTATTGCCAGCCATGGTAAATTTGCTGAAGGTATTCATCAATCTGGTTCTATGATTTTTGGCGAACAAGAGAAAGTACAAGTTGTTACTTTCATGCCAAATGAAGGACCTGATGATTTGTATGGGCACTTCAACAATGCTATCGCACAATTTGATGCTGATGATGAAATCCTTGTACTAGCTGACCTTTGGAGTGGTTCTCCATTTAACCAGGCTAGTCGTGTGGCAGGAGAAAATCCTGACCGCAAAATGGCTATCATCACTGGTCTCAACTTGCCAATGCTTATTCAAGCTTACACTGAACGTCTGATGGATGCTGGTGCAGGTGTTGAACAAGTTGCCGCAAACATCATCAAGGAATCAAAGGACGGCATTAAAGCCCTTCCTGAAAACCTTAACCCAGTTGAAAAAGCAGCCACAACAGAAAAAGTTGCTAATACACTTCAAGGAGCTATTCCTGCTGGAACTGTCATCGGAGATGGCAAATTAAAAATCAACCTTGCTCGTATTGACACTCGTCTTTTACATGGTCAAGTTGCAACAGCATGGACTCCAGCTTCTAAGGCTGACCGTATCATTGTTGCTTCTGATGAAGTCGCCCAAGACGATCTTCGTAAACAATTAATCAAACAGGCTGCACCTGGTGGGGTTAAAGCTAACGTTGTTCCAATCAGTAAATTGATTGAAGCTTCTAAAGATCCTCGTTTTGGTAACACACACGCACTTATTCTTTTCCAAACCCCTCAAGATGCCCTTCGTGCAGTTGAAGGCGGTGTCAAGATTGAAGAGTTGAATGTTGGTTCAATGGCTCACTCGACTGGTAAAACAATGGTTAACAACGTTTTGTCTATGGATAAAGACGATGTTGCCACATTTGAAAAATTACGTGACTTAGGCGTTACATTCGACGTCCGTAAAGTACCTAACGATTCTAAGAAAAATCTATTTGAACTTATCCAAAAAGCTAACATCAAATAGGTTCAGACATGACAAGTTTTTTAAAACGATAACTAGCTAACTCGTTAGCTACTAACTGGTTCGTTTATTACACTTTGAAAGGATTACAAAATGTCAGATATTTCAATTATTTCTGCAATTTTGGTCGTAATCGTTGCCTTCTTCGCTGGTCTTGAAGGTATCCTCGACCAATTCCAATTCCATCAACCTCTTGTTGCATGTACTTTAATCGGTCTTGTAACAGGACACCTTGAAGCAGGTGTTATCCTTGGCGGTACACTTCAAATGCTTGCTCTTGGTTGGGCAAACATCGGTGCTGCCGTTGCTCCTGATGCTGCACTGGCTTCTGTGGCTGCTGCTATCATCATGGTTAAAGGTGGTGATTTCACTCAAAAAGGAATTACCTTTGCATACTCAACAGCTATTCCTCTTGCAGTTGCGGGTCTTTTCCTTACAATGATCGTTCGTACGTTGTCAACTGCCCTTGTACATGCTGGGGACAAAGCTGCTTCTGAAGGTGACTTCACAGGTGTTGAACGTTTCCACTTTGTTGCGCTTCTTCTTCAAGGGTTACGTATTGCAATCCCAGCAGCTCTTCTAGTTGCTGTACCAACTTCAGCAGTACAATCTGTTTTGAATGCTATGCCAAACTGGTTGAACGAAGGTATGCAAATCGGTGGTGCTATGGTTGTTGCTGTAGGTTATGCTATGGTTATCAACATGATGGCTACGCGCGAAGTATGGCCATTCTTCGCACTTGGTTTTGCTCTTGCAGCTATCAGCCAATTAACACTTATTGCTATGGGTGTTATCGGTGTTGCAATTGCCTTCATCTACCTTAACCTTTCTAAAAAAGGTGGCAACGGTGGTGGCTCAGCAGGTTCAGCTGATCCAATCGGCGACATCTTAGAAGACTACTAGAAAGGGGTAAGAAACAAATGACTGAACAAATTAAATTAACTAAATCAGACCGTCAACGTGTTTGGTGGCGTTCACAATTCTTACAAGGTTCTTGGAACTACGAACGTATGCAAAACATGGGTTGGGCTTATGCACTTATCCCTGCTCTTAAAAAATTGTATACCAGTCCAGAAGACCGTGCTGCTGCTCTTGAGCGCCACATGGAATTCTTTAACACTCACCCATACGTTGCTGCTCCAATCATTGGTGTAACACTTGCCCTTGAAGAAGAACGCGCGAATGGTACTCCAATCGATGACAAGGCTATCCAAGGGGTTAAAATCGGTATGATGGGACCTCTTGCTGGTATCGGTGACCCAGTATTCTGGTTTACAGTACGTCCTATCCTTGGTGCTCTTGGTGCTTCTTTAGCTCAAGCTGGTAACATCGTTGGTCCACTTCTCTTCTTCTTCGGATGGAACATCATCCGTATGGCATTCTTATGGTATACTCAAGAATTTGGTTACAAAGCTGGTTCTGAAATTACGAAAGACATGTCAGGTGGTATCCTTCAAGACATCACCAAGGGTGCTTCAATACTTGGTATGTTTATCCTTGCAGTACTCGTTCAACGTTGGGTATCCATCAACTTCACCATCGATCTTCCTGGTAAACAATTAGCAGAAGGGGCTTATGTGATGTTCCCAGAGGGACCTGTTAAAGGGGCAGAACTAAAAGGTATCCTTGGACAAGCCCTCAGTGGAATGAGCCTTGACAAAGTTCAAGCTCAGACGCTTCAAGGTCAGTTGAACTCACTTATTCCAGGTTTAGCTGGATTGCTTCTTACATTCCTTTGCATGTGGCTATTGAAGAAAAAAGTTTCTCCAATCGCAATTATCGTTGGTTTGTTTGCATTTGGTATCCTTGCTCACCTTGCACATATTATGTAAGCATTTAAAAAGTAGTCTGAGACTTAGTTCTTAGGCTACTTTTTTCCAACTTATTAGGAGAAAAGTCCCCTAAAATATGGTATAATAACTTCACTTAATAAGTGAAAGGAAATGAAATGGCTCAATCTTTAAACACAAGTGTTGAATACCAAACAAAAGCTTTATCTTATCTGGGCATGGGAGGCAAAGTTGGGCAAATCTTACTCGGTGACAAAGCTCTTGAATTTTATAACGACAAAAACGTTAATGACTATATTCAAATCCCTTGGACATCAATTAATAAAATTGGTGCCAACGTTAGCCGAAACAAAGTAAGTAGACACTTTGAAGTCTTTACTGATCAAGGAAAATTCCTCTTTGCCTCGAAAGATTCTGGCAGGATTTTAAAAATCACTCGAAACCACATCGGCAATGACAAGGTGGTTAAACTCCCAACACTTATTCAACTCATTATCAAAAAAATCACTGGAAAAGGGTAAATCTTTACTTTTAAATTTACATCTCTTTTGATTTCATGTATAATAATTTTAACGGATAAGTAGTATATTTTCTCCTTTCAGAAAGTCTGCGGTGGTTGTGAGCAGATAGGGAATCTGTATGAAATTCTACCGTGTTTCAATTAAATACTAATTAAGTGCACAGATTGTGAAGCTGGATGGAACCGCGCCAAAGCGCTCCAGCATTTTCATAAGCTGTGCTTTTATTATCGTTCAATAGGAAAGGTGTTTGCCTAGTCCTTCTTCACTGGCTACTATTAGTGACTATATTAAAGGAGTTTATTTATGCTAGATCTTAAACGTATTCGTACTGATTTTGATGCTGTCGCAGCCAAATTAAAAACGCGGGGCATCTCAGAAGATACCCTCACTCAACTCAAGGAATTTGATGAAAAACGTCGTGCCCTTTTAGTCCAATCAGAAGAATTAAAAGCTGATCGAAACATTACTTCTGCTGCGATTGCCCAAGCTAAACGTCAAAAAGAAGATGCCAGCCAACAAATTGCTGACATGCAAAAAGTTTCTGCTGACATTAAGGTAATTGACAGTCAACTAGCTGATATTGATCAAAAAGTCACTGATATTGTTACAGGTTTGCCAAATACACCGCATGACTCTGTTCCAGTAGGTACTGATGAAAAAGACAATGTAGAAGTGCGTCGTTGGGGAATTCCGCGTGACTTTGATTTCGAAGTCAAAGCACACTGGGATCTTGGCGAAAACCTTGATATTTTAGACTGGGAACGCGGGGCAAAGGTAACTGGTACTCGTTTTCTATTCTACAAAAATCTTGGTGCCCGCTTGGAACGTGCTCTTTATAATTTCATGCTTGATGAACACATTAAAGAAGGTTACCAAGAAATCATTACACCGTACATGGTGAACCATGACTCTATGTTCGGAACCGGACAATACCCTAAATTTAAAGAAGATACCTTTGAATTAAGAGATACCAATTTTGTCCTTATTCCAACAGCAGAAGTTCCACTAACGAATTACTATCGTGGTGAAATTCTAGACAGCAAAGAATTACCAATCTCTTTTACAGCTATGAGTCCATCATTTCGTTCCGAAGCTGGTTCTGCCGGTCGTGATACACGTGGTCTTATCCGCCTTCACCAATTCCATAAAGTTGAAATGGTAAAATTTGCTAAACCTGAGGACTCTTATGACGAGTTAGAGAAAATGACTGCCAACGCTGAAAATATTCTTCAAAAGCTTGAATTGCCATACCGTGTCTTGGCACTTTGTACAGGCGATATGGGCTTCTCTGCTGCTAAAACTTACGATTTGGAAGTTTGGATTCCTGCTCAAAACACCTACCGTGAAATCTCCTCTTGTTCAAATACCGAAGATTTCCAAGCCCGTCGTGCACAAATCCGTTACCGTGACGAAGCCGATGGTAAGGTTAAACTTCTTCACACCCTCAATGGATCTGGGCTTGCTGTTGGACGTACCGTGGCTGCTATTTTAGAAAATTATCAAAATCAAGATGGTTCCGTAACAGTTCCAGAAGTTCTTCGTCCATATATGGGTGATGTAGAAGTTATCACACCAAATAAATAAGTCGTCTTTCAAGTTTAGGCTTAAGAAAAATCCACTTTGGATATAATTCTCTTAAGCCTTTTTTATTTCCCTGAGAAAATTAAAAACTCCTAAAAATGCTGTTATCCTCACATCTCTAAGAGTTCGTATCATTTCCTGGAAAACTAGCTAGCTACAAAGAGAGTCCCTCATTCTAAACCAATAATAATTCTTAGTTTTCCTTTAACAATTTAGTCTAGTGGACTCAAGAACATTGAGGCAAAATTAATTCCATGCTCCCATTTTATCGAAAACCAAAACACCGAAAATCCTTTTCTCAAATTGATTAGTATTTACGAAAACGTTGATAGCGTTCTTCTAATAATTGCTCTAATGGTTTGCTTTGTAATTTTACCACCTCTTCAACCAAATGATTCTTAATCATCTCAACAATTTCGCTGGAAAAGTAGCCACGTTCTGGAATAATACGATCCACTATCCCCATTTGGTAAAGTTCGCCCGCTGTAATCTTCATCAATTCAGCAGCCTCTGTCGCCCTTGAGCCATCTTTCCACAAAATAGAGGCAAAACCTTCTGGGCTAAGAACCGCATACATGGTATTTTCTAACATCCACACTTGGTCAGCAACTGCCAAAGCTAGGGCTCCTCCAGAGCCCCCTTCACCAATAATAACAGCGATGATCGGAACCTTGAGGTTACTCATTTCCATCAAGTTTTTGGCAATGGCCTCGCCTTGACCTCGCTCTTCAGCACCAACACCTGGATAGGCACCCGCTGTATTGATAAAAGTGATAACTGGACGACCAAATTTCTCTGCTTGTTTCATTAAGCGCAAGGCTTTGCGATAGCCTTCTGGATTAGGCTGACCAAAATTTCTAGCCAGATTATCTTGCAAATTTTTACCTTTTTGGATACCAATGACTGTAACCGGTTGACCAGCAAGATAAGCTAAACCTCCAACAATAGCCCTGTCGTCTGCAAAATAACGATCTCCATACAATTCTATAAAGTCATCAAAAATAAGAGTCGCATAATCCAAAGTCGTTAGTCGTCCTTGATCACGCGCTTCTTTTAAAACTCTTGATACATCTGTCATTGGCCACCTCCATGAAATGCTACCAAGTGGGCAATCTTGTCTCGCAACTCTGTTCGTTTCACAATAGCATCCACAAAACCATGGTCTTGTAAGAATTCTGCTTTTTGGAAATCATCTGGAAGATTTTCTCGAACTGTCGTTTCAATGACCCGACGACCTGCAAAGCCAATTAAAGATTGTGGTTCTGCTAAGATAATATCCCCTCCCATAGCAAAACTCGCGGTCACACCTCCTGTTGTTGGGTCTGTTAAAATGGTCAGGTAGAACAAACCAGCATTAGAATGCCTTTTTACAGCCGCAGAAACCTTAGCCATTTGCATCAAGCTCATAATTCCCTCTTGCATACGAGCACCACCAGAAGCTGTAAAAATCACAACAGGTAGTTTTTCTACCGTAGCAAGTTCAAAAAGACACGTTAATTTTTCACCCACAACACTTCCCATACTCGCCATAATAAACCGAGAATCCATAATTGCTAAAGCAATTTTCCGTCCCTTAATCAAAGCTTTCCCAGTTACGACTGCCTCATGTAGACCTGTTGTTTCCTTGGCTTTTTGTAACTTTTCTTGATAACCTGGAAAATGCAGCGGATCCTTGGTTTCAATAGTGGTAAATAATTCTTGAAAAGAACCGTCGTCGACCGTTAAAGCTAAACGTTCTTGAGCAGAAATTCTAAAATTGTAAGAACAGGTTGGACAAATCTTAGCCAAACCCAAGTCTTTTTTATAAATCATATGCTTACAAGCCGGGCATTGGGCAAAAAGTTCATCTGGAACTGCTGGAATGTTATGACCAATCGATCCTTTAAGAAAATTGTTTGGAGTGATACGGATGTATTTATCTTTTTTACGAAATAAGGCCATACAATCTCCTAATTGTTATTGTAATTTGGTAAAAACGTCTCCACCAAAAAAGAGGTGTCATAATCTCCTGCAATTACTCGCTTATCTGAAATCAAATCCAATTGGAAATCCGTATTGGTAACAATCCCGTCAATTTCCAATTCAAACAAAGCGCGTTGCATTTTCATAAGAGCATCAAAACGACTGTTTCCATGCACAATAATTTTAGCAATCATACTATCATAGTATGGTGGGATGACATAACCACCATAAACAGCCGAATCAACGCGCAAACCAACACCCCCACTTGGTAGGTACAACTCAGTAATCTTACCCGGACTCGGAGCAAAATTAAAGGCAGGATTCTCAGCATTGATACGACACTCGATCGCATGCCCTGTAATTGTTATTTCTTCTTGGCTAACCGATAAGGGATGTCCCGCGGCAATTTTGATTTGTTCTTTAACAATATCAACACCCGTCACAAATTCAGTGACAGGATGTTCAACTTGAATGCGAGTATTCATTTCCATAAAATAGAATTCACCGCTAGATTCATCCAATAAAAACTCAATGGTTCCTGCATTTTCGTAGGCAACAGCTTGTGCAGCACAGACAGCCGTCTCTCCCATACGCTGACGTAAAGTGGCTCCAATAGCAATCGATGGGCTTTCTTCCAAAACTTTTTGATTATGGCGTTGCAAGGAACAGTCACGTTCGCCCAAATGGATAATGTTACCTTGAGAATCCCCCAAAATTTGGACCTCAATATGTCTAGCAGGAGAGATAACTTTTTCAAGATACATGGCACCATTTCCAAAAGCACCTAAGGCTTCTTGACTAGCAGCATTGAAAGCGGCTTCCAAATCTGCTTCTGATTCGACCTTACGGATTCCCTTACCGCCACCACCAGCTGATGCTTTAAGCATAACAGGATAACCGATTTTGTCGGCAATGGCTAATGCTTCTTGGACACTATAAACTTCACCATCTGAACCAGGGATAACAGGTACGCCTGCCTTAAGCATTTCCGAACGAGCATTGATCTTATCACCCATTTTGTCCATTACTTCAGATGAAGGACCTATAAATTTAATATGCATCTCCTCACACATGGTGGCAAACTTTGAATTTTCACTTAAAAAACCAAACCCGGGATGAATCGCTTGGGCTCCTGTCACAATAGCTGCTGACAAGACCGAATTCATGTTAAGATAGGATTCTTTGGAACGAGCCGGTCCAATACAGATGGCTTCGTCCGCCAAAATCGTGTGCAGAGCTTCCTTATCCGCTTCCGAATAAACAGCGACTGTTGAAATCCCTAATTCTCGTGCCGCACGGATAATGCGTACTGCAATTTCACCACGATTGGCAATTAAGATTTTTTTAAACATAAGGTTTTATCCTCCGCAGAATTTTCATTATCATTGACCAAATGCAAAGGTTAATGTTCCACTTGCTGCTAGCTTGCCATCAACTTCTGCCTTGGCTTCAACGACAGCAATCGTATCACGGCGCTTGATAAACTTAGCCGTCATCACTAGCTGATCTCCTGGTACCACTTGCTTTTTAAATTTCACCTTGTCCATACCAGCATAAAACACCAATTTGCCTTTATTTTCATCTTTTGATAACTCTAAAACACCAGCGGTTTGCGCTAGGGCTTCCATAATGAGGACTCCTGGCATAACTGGATACTTCGGAAAATGCCCATTAAAAAAAGGTTCGTTAATGGTGACATTTTTAATGGCAACAATCTGATCTTCTGAAATCTCTAAGACACGGTCAACTAATAGCATTGGATAACGATGAGGCAAAGCTGCTTGAATCTCCCTAATATCCATCATTTGATACGCACCAACCCTTGTCCAAATTCAATAACCTCTTCGTTAGCAACCAAGATTTCTGTGACAATACCATCACATGGGGCAGGCACTTCATTCATTACCTTCATGGCTTCGATAATGATCAAGGTTTGCCCTTTTTTTACCGTATCACCAATAGCCACAAACGGTGGTTTATCTGGACTTGCAGCCAAATAAGCCACCCCGACTAGAGGACTTGCAACAATCTCTCCTTCAGCGACAACTGTTTCTACTTTCGATTCCTCAACAACGACTTCCTTAGTCGGGGCTGAGACAACAGCCTCTTGAACTGCTAGACTGGAAGTAACAGGTGGTTCCTGTGTAAATACAACTCGCTCTGAGCTTGGAGCAACCTGAACCAGTTGTTCATTCTTACTGAAGCTTAATGCGCTCTCACTTGTTTTGAATGAAAATTCACGTAAACTTGAAGTGTCAAATTGAGTCATCAAATCTTTAATTTCTTGGATTTCCAATTTAATCCTCCCAACGCTTAAAAGCTAATACTGCATTATGACCACCAAACCCAAAGGTATTGGAAAGGGCATACTTGATAGCTGTTTCTTTTCCCTGTCCAAAAATAACATTTGCTTCAATATCTTCTGACAAAGCCTGTGTACCAGCTGTCATTGGAACATAATTGTGACGCATCGCTTCAATGGTTGCAATCGCTTCAACAGCACCCGCTGCCCCAAGAAGGTGACCTGTAAATGATTTTGTTGATGAGACAGGAACCTCTTTCCCAAGAGTAGCCACAATCGCTTGACTTTCGCCCCTTTCATTAGCTGGCGTTGATGTTCCATGAGCGTTGACATAATGAACATCGCTTGCTTGAATACCCGCTTCCTTTAATGCCAAATGAATCGCCTTACGAGCTCCCAACCCTTCTGGATGGGGTGATGTCATATGGTAAGCATCACAAGTATTTCCATAACCAACTATTTCAGCTAAAATCGCTGCGCCACGTTCTTGAGCATGTTCAAGGCTTTCCAAAACAAGCATTCCTGCCCCCTCTCCCATAACAAAACCATTTCGATCCTTATCAAAAGGAATGGAACTGCGACTTGGATCTTCAGTTGTTGATAAAGCTGTCAAACTTTGAAAACCTGCAATAGCAAATTTAGTAATTGCAGCTTCTGAACCACCCACCATCATCACATCTTGTATCCCAAATTTAATAGAATGGAAGGCATCGCCAATAGCATCATTAGATGACGCACAGGCCGTATTGATAGATTTACAAACACCTTGCGCTTTTAATTTCATTGCGACATTTCCTGCTGCCATATTTGGCAAGGCTTTGGGCAAAGTCATTGGTTTCACACGCTTCGGTCCTTTTTCATACAGACGAATCACTTGTTCTTCAATTTCTTGAATACCACCAATACCTGAAGCAACAATAACACCAAAACGATCTGAATCAATACTATCAATATCCAAACCAGCATTTTCAACAGCTTCCATTGCTGCGTAAAGGGCATATAAAGAATACTTATCAAAACGGTTTAGATCTTTTTTTACGAAGTATTTATCGAATGGAAAATCTTGAATCTCTGCTGCATTTTTAACCGCATAATCGCTAGTGTCAAATGTTGTGATTGGACCTATTCCGATATGACCTGATCGCAAATTTGTCCAGAATGTCTTTGAATCATGTCCGATTGGAGATGTCAACCCATAACCCGTTACAACTACTCTTTTAAATGTCATTTCAATATCTCCTTTATTGCATTATCATACCGCCATCAATAGCGATAACCTGCCCGGTAATGTAATCTTGTTCTACTAAAAAACTTGCTAGTTGAGCAACTTCTTGTGTTTTCCCAATGCGTTTCATTGGAATTTGACCCAAAATTTGCTCCTGCATTTTTTCAGAAAGAGCAGCCGTCATATCCGATTCAATAAAACCAGGTGCAATAGCATTCACACGAATATTACGAGCTGCCACTTCACGAGCAACAGACTTAGTAAAACCAATGAGTCCTGCTTTAGAAGCAGCATAATTTGCCTGACCGACATTACCCGTTAAACCAACGACACTAGACACATTGATAATAGCTCCTTGGCGAGCCTTGATCATCGGTTTTAAAACGGATTGTGTCATGTTAAAAGCACCTGTCAAATTAATTTTCAAAACGCGTTCAAAATCTTCTTCCGTCATTTTGAGCATTAATTTATCATTAGTAATCCCAGCATTGTTAATCAAAACATCAACAGAACCCAAGATTTCAATAGCTTCACTAACCATACGTTTGGCATCTGAAGTCTCCGAAACATCTCCTGAAATGGTAGCGAGCTTAACACCATAGTCTGCAAAGTTTGCAACAAGTTCTTCTGAAATAGCAGAGCGACCATTCAAAACAATGTTAGCACCTAAACTGGCAAACTGATGCGCCATCGCTAAACCAATACCTCGTGTTGAACCTGTAATAAAGATATTTTTCCCTTTAATTTCCATGAGTTCCCTTTCTATCTAAAAACGAACATAGACTTACCATGTCTTCAATACTACGACATGGTAATTGTTTATCAATTTTCTTAAGAAAACCAGTTAAAACCTTACCCGGACCAATTTCAACGGCTTGGGTGATACCGTTTGTTGTCAAGGTCGCAATGCTATCATAGAAACGAACAGGCTCCATCACTTGACGGGCTAACAATTCTGGAATACGATCATTCTCCATAATACTAGCCTCAGTATTGCCAACAAGGGGCAATGTGAAATCGTTGAAGCTTAAATGCTCTAATTCCCTCGCCAATTGCTGGCCAGCCGGCTGAAGCAAAGCCGTGTGAAAGGGACCTGAAACATTCAGAGGAATTAACCGTTTTGCTCCCTTTTCTTTCAAGAATTCAACCGCTGCATTAACTGCTTTGATATGACCGCCAATCACAATTTGACTCGGTGTGTTGTAGTTAGCCGGAGAAACCACCCCAAATTTAGAGGCCCTGTAACAGGCTTCTTCAATGATTTGAGCATCTGTGTTCATTACCGCTACCATTTTCCCAGAGCCTGCTGGAACTGCTGCTTCCATAAACTGTGCTCTCTTAACCACTAAACGCAAAGTCTCTTCAAAAGAAAGAGCTCCTGATGCCACTAAGGCAGAATATTCTCCCAAAGAGAGTCCCGCAACCATATCTGCTTTAATACCATACAACCCTAAAACACGATAGATGGCAGTAGAGACTGTTAAAATAGCCGGTTGGGTATAGGCTGTTTGATTGAGTTTTGCCTCGTCCTCATCTATTAACCAACGTAAATCATATCCCAGTACTTGACTAGCTTGATCAAAAGTCTTACGAACAACAGTAAAATTATCGTAAAAATCTCTTGCCATCCCTAATTTTTGGGCACCTTGACCAGCGAATAAAAAAGCTGTTTTTGTCATCCTTATCATCCTTTGTGTTTCATTTATTTGATTAATGAAATAGCTTTCCAGCGTTTAGCCTCCTCTTGAATAACTTGAGCTGCACCATAATAAATATCTTTTAAGATCGTCTCACAACTTTCTTCCCTCTTGACAAGACCAGCAATCTGACCCGCCATGACAGAACCATTAACCACATCGCCATCCACAACTGCATTTCGAAGCGATCCTGCTCCCATCTCTTCAATATCTTCAGCTGTTTTTTGATTGCTCAAAAATTCTTTTTCAGCCTTGGCATAAGCCGAGGTCAATTTATTTTTTATAGAACGAACAGGATGACCAACCACCTGAGCAGAAATCACCGTATCAATATCCTTAGCTTTCAAGATTTTATCTTTAAACTTTTGATGAGCATTGGATTCTTTTGCCACAACAAAACGAGTCCCTACTTGAACAGCTTCAGCACCTAACATAAAAGCTGCCGCTGCACCACGACCATCAGCAATTCCGCCCGCTGCTATCACTGGAATGGAGACTGTTTCAACAACTTGTCTCACAAGGGTCATTGTTGTTAATTTACCAATATGACCTCCAGCTTCCATCCCCTCAGCGATAACCGCATCAACACCGAGTTTCTCCATACGTTTGGCAAGAGCAACACTTGGGACTACTGGAATCACAATAATACCTGCCTGATGCAAACGTTCCATATACTTACCAGGATTACCAGCCCCTGTCGTTACTACTTTAACCCCTTCTTCAATAACCAAATCAACAATATCATCGGCAAAAGGCGACAAAAGCATGATGTTAACTCCAAAAGGTTTATTGGTAATAGCTTTAACACGATTAATATTAGCTTTGACAACTTCTTTGGGTGCATTTCCACCACCGATAATTCCAAGACCACCAGCATTTGAAACAGCCCCTGCCAAATCACCATCAGCAACCCATGCCATACCTCCCTGAAAAATAGGATAATCAATGTTAAGTAATTCTGTAATAAGTGTTTTCATAATAACCTTCTATAAAAAGAAACGCAGAAATAGTTTGACACTCAAACTATTATAGTAAGAAGAAAGAGTGAGCTAGGTTCCAAAAAGGGTCTAATCTCACCCCAACAGTTTGACTAATGTCTATTGGCTTGTCTGTTCATGATAGGAATACAACCGCAATAATTTTCGCAAAATGCTACGACATCTCAACTAGCAATAAACTTTATTTTGTTTTTTCCTCAACATAGGCAACAAGGTCACCAACAGTATTCAGACCCTCTTCCGTCTCAATTTGAATATCAAAGGCATCTTCAATCTCTGAAATAACTTGGAAAACATCAAGCGAGTCGGCATCAAGGTCATCAAAAGTTGTTTCTAACGTTACCTCCTCTGCTTCCTTACCAAGTTCTTCTACAATAATTTCTTGCACTTTTTCAAATACTGCCATCTTATTTCTCCTTAAAAAATGTAAATTTATTTTTATAAATGTGCCAGGCACATGCTATAACTAGATTTTAACAATTAGACTTCCCCATGTCAAACCCCCACCAAAACCAGAGAGCAAGAGGTGTTGACTGCCGTCCAATTTAATTTTTTGATTTTGGACCGCCTCTGATAAGAGAATCGGGATACTAGCGGCACTGGTATTGCCATAATGCATCATATTCTCGAGGAATTTCTCTCGGGGGAAATCAATTTTTTGTGCCATTTTATCAAGAATACGGCGATTCGCCTGATGCAAAAGCAGGTAATCCAACTCATCTTTTGCTAAACCTGATTGCTCGATAATGGCTGAAATACTCTTTGAAACATCTCTAATCGCAAAATCAAAGATTGCCCGACCATCCATCTGGATACAAGGATTCAAAGATTTAAACTCAGAATAAGGGGATTTAAGACTATTTTGACCTGATGTCAAACTCTGTCCCCTAGAGCCATCTGTGTGTAAGGACTCCGCTAAAATATGCTTGTCTTGACTGGCCTCTAGCAAAACACCACCTGCCCCATCACCAAACAAAACAGCAGTGGTCCGATCCTCCCAATCAAGTAGTTTAGAGAGAGTCTCTGCCCCAATCACCACACCTTTTTGATAAGTTCCAGATGAAATAAGCTTATCAGCCACTGCCAAGGCAAATACAAAGCCACTACAGGCTGCGGTCATATCAAAGGCAAAAGCATTTATCGCACCTAAGGCCGCTTGAACTTTTGCTGCTGTTGATGGCATTGTGGCATCCGAACTAATGGTTGCTACAATAATAAAATCAATCGCACTAGCCTCTAACCCCGACTTAGTCAAGAGTTGCTCTGCGACTCTGACCGCCAAATCACTAGTTGTCTCATTCCTAGAAATATACCGCTCTGCGATCCCCGTTCGAGAAGAAATCCATTCGTGACTAGTATCCATAATTTTTGCCAAATCATCATTGGTCACTAGCTGTTTAGGAACATAGTGAGCCACCTGATTAATTTTTGAATAGACCATTTAAATCAAATCCTCCAAAAATTGATGTAGGTTCCCCAACCCACGCATCAGTGCTTGCATCTCGGCTTCACTCATATCAGCAATCACATGACCAACCATGTTCTTGTGAAATTTAGCATGAAGGCGATCCAAAAGACGCCCCCTTTTTGTTAGAGATAGATAAACAACTCGTCTATCTGAACTTGATCGTGTTCTTTCAATGTAACCCTTTGTTTCCAGCTTATTTAAACTAGTGGTTACCGTTCCTAAAGTTACCATTAGTTCTCTGGCAATATCACTTGGTGTCACTTGATTGTATTTTCCAATAATCTCAATAGTATGCATCTCCTTCAAAGAGACATCGCTAAACTGACTTGTCTTTAAGCTTATTTCTTCGATAATCAAAATACGATTGAAAATATCAACCAAATATTGATTAATTTTGTCATATTCCAAGTAAATACCTCCCCGCAAAAACTTTAACTGTCAAAGTATATCAAAGGTCAAAGTTTTTTGCAAGTCATCGTGATTACTTCCCTTGAAAATTCGGTCGCCTTCTCTCCCCATAGGCTCTGACACCCTCTTTGAAATCCTCTTTGAACGCTAATTCCTCCTGAATCTCAAGTTCTCTTTTCGCATAAACTTCCCAACCGGTAAAGAAGCTTTGCCAAACCAAGGCTTTCATTCCTACATAAGAATTTGAAGAACCACGCCTTAAACGTTTTAAGAGTTGGAGACAAACATTGTCTAGCTTATCTGACTTGGCTGTCCGGTAAACAAAGCCATAGTCAAGGGCTTTTTCCGCAGAAATCCCTTCACCAGTCATCACAAGATGTGTTGCACGATTTAATCCTACAGCACGAGTCAATAAGAATACCCCCCCTGCATCTGGTGCCAAACCAACATTGACAAATGCTTGGATAAATTTTGTCTGATCACTTGCAATACAAAAGTCAGCCGCCAAAGCGATGTTAAAAGCCGCACCAGCTACTGCTCCATCAGCACAAAGAATAACTGCTTTTGGTAGTTGTTTGATAGCAAACGAAATGTTTTGGACCAATTCAGCAATCTTAACCAAAGATTGCACATCGTCTTTTTCAACAGCATTCTGCATTTCAACCAAATCCCCACCAATGGAAAAAATTTTTCCTTTAGCTTTAATCATCAAAAATCGCACGGAGGTATTTTCTTTAGCTAATTGTAACGCTTTTAAGATTTCCTGACAGGTTGGAACATTAAACCCGTTGGAAACTTCCGGACGATTCAAGGTCAAGACAGCAAGATCATCTTCCATATCAAAAATGATATTTTTAAATGGCATACCAGTCCTCCTTTTTGCAAACTTATTTGACTGTAGAATAATTTGATAGTCAAATTATTTACTCGACTATCATACAATAGATCGCTAATTTTGACAAGGAAAAAATAAATTTTCTGAATAGAAAACGTTTTCTTCCTAGGCTGTAGTCGAAAGGCAAGTCATTATTTTTAATAAAAGCAGTCATCACCTACCAACTCCAATTCCAAAAGACATTCTCAAATTAGGACTATGAAAACGTTGGATTTCCCTTAAAGACTAAAAATAGTTGACGAAACAAAGCCAACATAAACTTTCTCTTCAACCTGATTCTTGTTTTTTATTTCAAAAAAAAAAAAAAACGTATGACTGACGGACAGTAACCGTTCAAAAATCATACGTTTTAACCATGTTAAATGTCCTCCAAGGCATCTTTGACCTTATCAAAGAAACCTTTTTTCTTTGGGTGCAATGACTTTTCTCCACTTGCTTCTGCAAATGCTTTTAACGCTTCTTTTTGAGCATCATTTAGCTTGGTTGGTGTGACAATGGTCACCGTAACATGTTGATCTCCTTGACCACCACCACGCAATTTAGGAGCACCTTTCCCTTTAAGACGGAAAACTTTACCTGTTTGAGTTCCTGCGGGAATGCTCATTTCAACATCACCATGAACGGTCGGAATGTCAACGGTATCCCCTAAAGCTGCCTGTACAAATGAAATGTCTAAACGGTAATAAATCGTAGAGCCATTTCGTTCAAATTTTTTACTTGGTAAGACATTTAAGATAACAAACAGGTCGCCATAAGGACCACCATTGAAGCCAGCCTCACCTTGTCCTTGAAGTCGAATTTGCTGACCAGTTTCCACACCAGCTGGAATCTTAACAGAAACATTGTGGACTTTCTTTTCATGTCCTGTTCCATGACATGTTTGACATGGTTCTTTGATTTCCTTACCACTGCCATGACAGATGTCACAGGTGACTTGACGTCGCATCATCCCAAGTGGTGTTTGTGTATCAACTGTCATAATACCAGAACCATGACATTTACGACAGACCACCGGACTAGTACCTGGCTTGGCACCAGTTCCTGCACAGGTGCCACAAGTTGCCTCGCGATTGTAGCTAATTTCCTTTTCAGCACCAAATACAGCTTCTTCAAAACTAAGGTTAATACGATATTGTAAATCATCTCCTTGACGAGGGGCATTGGGATTACGCACGCCACCGCCACCAAAGAAACTTGAGAAAATATCCTCGAAGCCTCCAAAGCCTCCACCATCAAAACCATTGAAGCCTCCAGCTCCGCTACCAAAACCACCATTAGCACCTGTGGCACCATATTGATCATAAGCAGCACGTTTTTGGGAATCACTCAAAGTTTCATAGGCCTCTTGAACATCCTTATATTTTTGTTCTGCCCCCGCTTCTTTATTAATGTCTGGATGGTATTTCTTAGACATCTTACGATAGGCTTTTTTTATTTCGTCTTGCGATGCATCTTTTGACACTCCGAGACGTTCGTAAAATTCTGTATTGTTCATATAAGATACCAAGACCGTAAAAAGCAAAGTGAAAACATGCGGTAAGTCCGAAAACTCTGATTTCGTAGACACACCAACGCCAAGACAACTAGGACTTTTAAATCCCGATGTCTACGATATTATCCATACTATTCTTAAATTATTAAATAGTAACCGTTTTTTCACATAGCATTTAGGCCGTGTTCCATTCCTTTCTGTAAATCCTGATTTGTATCTCGCGATGAATTCTTTTTTGACTGTTCTATACTTGATTCATATACCTGTTTAAATTCTTCAAACTCCGTAGGAGTCATCCTAAAAAGAAATTCTTCCTCACTGTCTATTGATTTCCTAGAATAAAAAGACACCTCTTGTGTTAAATTTAGTGCCCGTAGCACTGCTTGAGCGAACTCTTGATGGGCAAAGCCAATTGCTGTGATCATGTTTCCATCTTGACAAACAGCTTGTGCTTTAAAGTGCTCTCGCTGAAGAAAATTAAAATAACCGAAGAAATTCTCCCAAATGCCTCCCGTAAAATCTCTGTCTTGTAATAGACCTGCTTTTGCCAATAAAAGAGGTGCCGAAGAAATAGCGGCTATAACTAAATCAGATGTTTTTAGACCCTTTAAAAATTGAATTAGTTTGTCATCATTAATAGCATCGGTAAAGTCAATCATCCCAGGCAAAATAAGACAAGAATAGTCTTCTATAGACATCTCATCTAACACCTTGGTTGGCTGACAAGAAAGCCCGTCTTCTGAGATAACAACACTTTTATTAGACGAAACATAATCAATAGTTACTCCAAACGATAGAGCCAAAGAGCTCGTCAGAGTTACCATCTCATATAGAGAGAAGTTAGGATAAAGCAAACAAGCAACTTTTTTCATAGACCACTCCTCTAACGATGGAAAAATTAGACGAAGCGCTAGTAGCTCCGCCTAAAACTTCTAAAATATTAGTTTATTTTTCCGTAAACTCACCGTCCACTACATCATCGCCATTCTTTGATGAATCAGTTGATTGAGTACCTTCTGCACCTTGAGCTGCTTGTTGTGCTGCAGCAGCTTGTTCATACATTTTAACAGCAAGGGCTTGAGCTTTTTCATTAAGGGCTTCAAGTTTCGCTTTCATATCGTCAAGGTTACCAGATTCTTGAGCAGTTTTTAACTCATCAAGAGCAGCTTGGGCAGCATCACGTTCAGTATCAAAGCCTTTACCTTCAGTTTCTTTGATGGTTTTTTCAGTTGCAAAGATGGCTTGGTCAACTTCATTTTTAAGATCAACTTCTTCTTTACGTTTAGCATCGGCTTCGGCATTAGCTTCAGCATCTTTCATCATGCGGTCAATCTCTTCTTCTGACAGACCATCATTTGATTTGATAACGATATGTTGCTCTTTTTGTGTACCAAGATCCTTAGCTTTAACTGAAACAATACCATTTTTGTCAATATCAAAGGTTACTTCAATTTGAGGAATTCCACGAGGCGCCGCAGGAATATCAGTTAATTGGAAACGTCCAAGAGTCTTGTTGTCCGCTGCCATCGGGCGTTCTCCTTGAAGAACATGAATATCAACGGCTGGTTGGTTATCTGCTGCTGTTGAAAAGACTTGTGATTTAGACGTTGGGATGGTTGTATTACGATCAATCAACTTAGTAAAGACACCACCCATTGTTTCGATACCGAGTGACAATGGTGTCACATCAAGAAGCACAACATCTTTGACGTCACCAGTGATAACACCACCTTGGATAGCAGCCCCCATAGCAACTACTTCATCTGGGTTAACTGATTTATTTGGCTCTTTACCAGTTTCAGCTTTAACAGCTTCAACAACAGCTGGGATACGCGTTGATCCACCAACAAGAATAACTTCATCAATTTCTGACAATGACAGACCAGCGTCTGAAAGGGCTTGACGAACAGGTGTTTTCGTACGTTCTACAAGATCACGAGTCAAGTCATCAAATTTAGCACGTGTAAGACTCATTTCCAAGTGAAGAGGTCCAGCTGCTCCTGCTGTAATAAATGGTAGGCTGATTTGTGTCTGTGTCACACCTGAAAGATCTTTCTTAGCTTTTTCAGCAGCATCTTTCAAACGTTGAAGCGCCATTTTATCTTGAGAAAGGTCAATACCATTTTCTTTTTTGAATTCAGCTACCAAGAAATCAATGATTTTTTGGTCAAAGTCGTCACCACCAAGTTTATTATCACCGGCAGTTGCAAGAACGTCAAAGACACCGTCACCTAATTCAAGGATTGATACGTCAAAGGTACCACCACCAAGGTCAAATACCAAGATTTTTTCATCCTTATCTGTTTTGTCCATCCCATATGCAAGGGCAGCAGCCGTTGGTTCATTAACAATACGTTCTACTTCAAGACCGGCAATTTTACCTGCATCTTTTGTTGCTTGACGTTGTGCATCGTTAAAGTAAGCTGGAACAGTAATAACAGCCTTGGTTACTTTTTCACCCAGGTAATCCTCAGCGTAACCTTTCAAATATTGGAGGATCATGGCTGAAATTTCTTGCGGTGTGTATTCTTTACCATTTGCAGAAACTTTTTCAGAAGTTCCCATTTTAGATTTGATTGAAATAACCGTATCTGGATTCGTTACCGCTTGACGTTTTGCAGCATCACCAACAATGATTTCACCATTTTTAAATGAAACTACTGAAGGTGTCGTACGGTTTCCCTCTGGGTTTGCAATGATTTTTGATTCAGTTCCTTCAAGAACTGCTACTGCTGAATTTGTTGTTCCTAAGTCAATACCGATAATTTTACTCATTTTTGTTTCCTCTTTTTTTATTTTACAAATTTCTTTTTTGATGCTTTACTTGGATGGCTTGGACGTCATCGACTTTCTCCGAAACTCCATGACTAAGATTTGAACCAAAGTCTCAAACCTTCCGAGACTAGAAAGGCTCTATCTTTATTAGTATTTTAGCCACAACGTAAAGCACCTGATTGAGCAAGCTACGACTTGCTGTTTTTCAAATTTATAGTTTTTTGTCATCTCGGACAGGTTTCATTTTTTAGTGCAATACTGGCGTTTTTAACACCATTTTCCGCTTAGTTGTAAACCACCACCATTGCCGGTCTTAACAAGCGCTCATGTAACTTATAACCTTTTTGGAAGACTTCTGCAATAGTGTCTGACGGGTGATCATCATCAGCAGGTAAGGTTTGAACTGCCATGTGTAGATTGTGGTCAAAGCTTTCTACTTCAACTGCTTCAATTCCTTCTTCTTTAAGGGCTTGAATCAAGCTTTCTTGAACCATTTCCAATCCTTTTTTAACATCGTCTGTTAAACCTTCAACAGTTAAAGCACGCTCCAAATTATCCAAACTTGGTAAGATTTTCTTAGCCAAATCTTGCGAGCGATACCGTTGCAATTGTTGACGCTCTTCATTAGCACGACGCTGAATATTTTGCATTTCAGCATGGGCACGAAGGTATTTGTTCTCAAATTCATCCGCACGCTCATTTGCCATATCTAACTCAGATTTTTCAGATATTTCTTCAACAACTTCCTGCACAGATTCATCACTTGCTTCGACCACTTCTTCAAGAATCTCTTCATTTTTTGGGTTTTCTTTTGATTTTTTCGACAAGGGAACACCTCTTTCTTACTTTACTCATAAAATAAACGAGTACTCAATTAACTTCGTAATGATTGCTATTTAAGTACCGATAGTAATCTCTTAATTTTACTGCCAAGATACGACCAATAACATTCATCAAGCTGACACTACGGCGATAATCCATATCAATCGGTCCAATTAAACTCAGTAACCCAAAGCCGCGATATGGAATTAAAAACTTGTAAGTTAATAAGGTAACATTCGCCAAGGCTGCTTCACGATTATCAGCCACTTGAACCATAGCCATGTCATTTTCAGAAATACTTTGCCGAATTGACAACGCAAGTCCTTGCTCATTATCAAAAAATTGATAAGTGGTTAGACCAGCATAATCCAAGGCTGCTACTTTTCCAAAAACAAAAATAGTTTCTTGAAAAAGACCTGCAAAGATATAATCAAACAAATCCAAGACATTATCCGTTACCGTAAAATACTTTTGGACAATTTGTGGAATTTCTGTTCGTAATTTATAATGAACATCTCTAACATCTCGACCAAGCAAACGCTCATCTACTATTCCTTTGAGAACCAAGAGGTCCTTATTGAGAAAATTTTTAGGGATAGCAAACTGAACAGTTAATGGTTTTGACTCATCCAAAGTCAGCACAGCAAGAGCATCATGATTGGATAACTGAACAATATCAAAGGCAGTCAACTTTTGCCTAGCTGGTTCAACATCCAAGATGACAGCTGTATAACCTGTAATTTTAGCTAAAATCTGGCAAGCTCTAGCTAAAAGATCCTCCAACCTAAAAGCCTCAAAATCAAAGGCTTTGACCAACTGATAAACATCTTGCTCATCAATACTATCTAAACTCAGAGAGTGTTCAACAAAATACTTAAATCCTGCTGCACTTGGCAGCCGTCCACTAGAAGTGTGTGCTTTTTCAAGGAGACCCAACTTTTCCAGTTTTGCCATATCATTTCTAATCGTTGCACTACTAGAAGCGATAACCGACTGTAATGTTTTAGAGCCAACCGGTTCGTGTGTCTGTGTAAACAACTCCACAATAAGATTCAAGATATCATTTTGACGCTCTGTAATCACAAACCAATCACTTCCTTTCTTTTAGCACTCTATTAGATGGACTGCTAATCTATAGTTCCATTATACTCCTTCCTTAAGACATGTCAAGAAAAAAAACCAAAAAATTAGCACTCTTTTAAAAAGAGTGCTAATTCAATAATCATAACGTGTTAGATCCTTTGATTCAATCACTCGAATCAATTTTTGTGCGTAGTTATTATCACCAGAATAATAGTATTCTTGCAGACTTTGAGCTGGTATTTTGTACCCTTTTTCAGTTGCAAGACTTCGATACAAACGTTTATCTAATTTTTTCCCTTGACTAAGTGTGACCAAATAATCTCTTATCGAGCTGTCTCTATCTTTGTAAATCGCATACTTAACATTTCGATTCTTTGGCGACTTCAGAGTCACAGAAGCTTGTCCAGCTACAGCTTCCTTTGAAAAAAGGTTATTGTACTTAGTTGCTAACAAGGTTTTTCCATAGTTCGTCTCCAAAAGAATTTGACCGATCAAAACAGACGGTCGAATACCATAACTGTTTGCCAAAGGTTTGACTTCTGTACTAATTTTTTTAATAAATTGTGCTTGGGTATCACCTGATTTAACCTCCTGATTAGCGGTAGCCATTCTACCACTAAAAAGTAAGGGAATGACGACCAGCAACCAAAAGAAGAGTAGGAGCACTACAAAATAAGGAAATTTTAGTCGACTTCTCATTGTTTCTCCTTCAACACTGTGATGTACTCTTCTAAAGTCAGATTATGTTTGGTCATGTAAAGAGCAGATTCTTTGCCCACATAACGGTAATGCCAATCCTCATAGCCTACACCGGTACTCTTTGTTTTCCCTTTCGGAAAACGCAAAACAAAACCAAATTTCGGAGCTATTTTTTGAACAGCTTTTGCAACTTCTGGATCACTGGCATTTAAAGTATCCACGGTACTCATATCAATAGCCAAACCGGTTTGATGTTCACTGGCACCTGCTGGTTGTGAGTATGTTTGCACCAGCGCCTCAGCAGCTTCTTGTGTTAAACTAGGATCCTTTTCCTTTTCTTGGTTGATATAAGACTGATAAAGTTCCGCCTGATAAGCAACCGAACGATAACCTGAAATGAGGTGTTCTTGAGGATCAATTGCTTGAGCTGCCGCCAAGAAATCCGCAGTCGCTTGCTCAATACGCTTGTCCACTGAAATCCCATTAACATCAGCTAATTCTGGATTCATCTCTTCTTTGACATGATCTCGATTGACTAAAACTAACTGCCAATCTTTTGGAGATACTTTAGGTAAACTATCTACCTTTTTAGCTGTTTTTGAGACTTTTTGTGCCGTTTGTCCTTGGTTTTGACTCGGTTGAACTGTCTTTTTATCTGGTTTGATAAAGAGATAAATGCCACCCAGAAAAAGGAAAGCAACCAGTAATTGTAGTAAAATATTTAAACGATTATTCTTCATCTGTCATTGACTCTATTATTTCACGACCACGATAACGGTAACTCATATCTCCAATTGTTTTGATGGTAAATTGCCCTTCATCAAAATCAACAACTGTAATGCTACCATTATCAATATATTGTTTTTCACGATCTGGATCAATCAACCACATAAAAGTTCCAATGGTCATCCCGTGACTAACCACGATAGCATTGCCTCCACCAGCATTTTGAATGGAAAGGGCAATCGCTTCAAAACCTTCCCAAATACGCTTGCGAAGAACTTCCCAAGGTTCTGCCCAATTAGCAGTGTCTACTTCCACAATACTTTCAGCTAATTCAGAATAAGGCACATCCCGCAAATCATCTCGATTTTCAAATGCTTTTGTTCTTGGCAAGACACCTAGAAACAATTCAGAGTCATACGCCCCATCTAAACTTCCAAAACACCACTCACGGATACGTTTATCCCTTGTGTAAGGTAGAAACTCATTTTCAGATTCTTGCAAAATAATTTCCATGGTCTGCATGGTTCTTCCGGAATCACTCGAAAAAGCGGCTTTAAAAGGAATAGCTGCATCCTTTAAACCTAAACCTAGTTCACGGATGCCTTCTTCTCCTTTTTTAGTAAGCGGGGTATCACTCCAACCTTGAGCACGACCAATGGTATTAAACATCGTTTTACCATGCCTAGCAATATATAATCTTGTTTTTGTCATCATAACCTCCAACATCTCACTCCATTATATCATTTAAAGAAAACACTTGCAAAAATGGTAACAACCATGACTCCATTAAGGACAGCATTCAAATTATAGGCTACAAAATGATGACGAGACAAGAAAAATTAGCCTTATTTTGTCACATGATTGAGACACTTTCTTCATATTCAATTTTTATAATATGTTAAATGCAACTAATATTGACAAAAATGATAAGACACCTTTAGTTGCAAAATGAGGCTGGGGCAACTAGTGCCTCAACCTCATTTTTCTCTGACTTATTTTTTAAACATCAAGCCGTTCCTTTCTGAAACAAGACCATTTCATTTCGTCACTAACAACCTTGTCACCCTGTCTGGTTGCCACATTCTAAACCACCCTCAACTTTCAGATATGCCTTTTGGGCATAGGACTTTTCTACCCCTGCTGTCAATATCATCTAACATTTGAACATCAATCTTTTACCCTATTTTATTTTCATCAATTCTAGGTACTCTTTTTCCACCACAATGTCAAAAGGACTTTTCTTCCTATTACACCACCAAAGCAAGACGAATTGATTTAAACATGAACAACACAAAAGGCATCTAAGCCTTAAATCAGAGCATCCTCCTTGCATCTTAGACAAAGAGAGCACGGCATTATTTGAGTTCAAAACGCACATAGCCGGTTTGATTTAAATTGGTTTCTTAAAACCGTCTTAAATCAATTTTTCATCAACTTTTCCGTATAACTAAAAAAAGTTGAAGAAATAATTCCAAAACGGACATTTTCCTCAACTATAACCAACTTTGTCGTTACTTTAACAAGTAATTATTTCTAATTAAACTTGACTTGTCTACAAGCAAAGATTGCTTTACTATTTTTATGCTTTATTTGCTGATCCAAATACATCAATACGTTCTTCAACAGCGCCTTGAACAGCTTTCATACCTGGAGCCAAGAATTTACGTGGGTCAAATAATTTTTTACCATCGTATTCTGCTTCATTAGCATCGTAGTTACGTGCAAATTCACGAGTTGCATTTGAGAAAGCAATTTGGCTTTCAGTGTTAACATTAACTTTAGCAACACCAAGACGAATCGCTTCTTTGATTTGATCGTCAGGAATACCAGAACCACCGTGCAATACAATCGGGAAACCTGGTACAGCTGCTGTCAATTTTTCTAAGTGGTCAAGAGCAAGACCTTCCCAATTTTCTGGGTATGGACCGTGAATGTTACCGATACCAGCTGCCAAGAAGTCAATTCCAGTTTCAACCATTGCTTTAGCATCTTCGATTGGAGCAAGCTCGCCTTTACCGATGATACCATCCTCTTCACCACCGATTGTACCAACTTCAGCTTCAACTGAAACACCTTTAGCATGTGCAATTTTAACAACTTCTGCAGTTTTTGCAAGATTTTCTTCAACTGGAAGATGTGAACCGTCAAACATGATTGAAGTGTAGCCAACTTCAATACACTCAAGCGCATCGTCGTAGTGACCATGATCAAGGTGAATAGCAACAGGAACAGTGATACCCATTGATTCTACAAGGTTAGCAATAAGTGATTGACAAACTTTGTAACCACCCATGTATTTAGCTGCACCCATCGAAGTTTGGATAAGAACTGGAGCTTTTTTGCTTTCCGCTGCACGCAAGATGGCTTGGGTCCACTCTAAGTTGTTTGTGTTGAATCCACCAACAGCATATCCGTTTTCACGAGCTGCTTGGACAAATTTTTCTGCTGAAACGATTGCCATTTGTAAGGCCTCCTCTTATTTTTCGGGATGTTTCCCCCGTTTACATTGTTCATTTTAGCACAATTTTCTCTAAATTTCTAGTCTTTCACAAGCTTAAAGCGTTTTCTAGACACAGATTCCCCTGATGTCTCATAACCTCATTACGCTTAAACTCGTATTACTTACTTAGAGGAAATGAAAAAAGGCGAACCCATGATCCACCTTTACTATGCGGAGAGTGGGACTTGAACCCACACGACCTAAAGCGGTCACAGGATCCTTAGTCCTGCGCGTCTGCCAATTCCGCCATCCCCGCTACTCATTAGCAACATAAAACATTATATCAACTATGAGTTTTACTGTCAACACCTACTTCTCAATTTTTTTCAAAAACTCTGCAACCTTTTTCTGATACTGTTCTGGAGCTGTCTCAAAGGCTTTGGCATGCTTTGCCCCCTTGACAATTAGAATATCCTTTGGACCTTGCGTTGCTTTATAATTTTCATAAACCATCTTTGTAGGAACAAAATTATCCTGATCACCATGGATAAATAAGGCTGGTAATTTATTTTTCGCTAACTGTTTGACCGAACTAGCTTCGCCATAACTAAAACCGGCACGAATTTTAGACTGAGTCGACACCTCATACAATAATGGAAAAGCTGGGAGGTGATACATGGCTTTGGCCTGAAACTTCAGTTCGTCCCAAACACTAGTATAACCACAATCCTCAATGATGGACGTCACTTGTTTAGGAAGAGACTCACCACTAGCCATCATCACCGTTGCAGCTCCCATTGACAAGCCAAAGAGGGTAATCTGACTCTCTTTATCCTCGTCAACAAGGCGTTTCGCCCATGCTATAACATTTAAACGGTCGTTCCAACCATAACCAATTAAATTCCCGTCACTCTCTCCATGAGCCTCATTATCTGGAATCAAAACATTATAACCAAGATTATGAAAAAGCATCGCATAAGGTTTCATATCTTCCTTACGACTAGTAAAACCATGAACAACAAGAGCCGTTTTGTGAGTATCCTGAGAAGCTGGCAAATACCAAGCAACTTGCTTAAACCCACGATTCGTCATCTGTCGTTTTTCATAGGCCAGGGCATCAAAAGCTTTTTCTGCTGCATATAACGGATTATTTGTGCCACGTTTTTCATTACGGATAAATGATTTCTCCTCACGTACCTGAGCAACATGAAAAAAATAAAAACTAGCACCTACACTGGCAAGAGTCAATAATAAGAATAAAATTCCCAAACACTTTGATAATCGAATTGTTTTCATAGTAACTATTTTACAAAAAAATCACTTAAAAAGAAAGTTCTATACTAAAAATAAATTAAATTTCTTTGAACACTTTGAGAATAAACACTTCTTGCAAGTGATTTCCTTAAAGCAGTTTGTGAAATGAATATCAATAGAACTTCAAAAACTCGCAAAAGTCATAACCACCCGTGAAAACGGGTGGCTTGTACACCGGCTATAAGCCGTTCATCTCCAGCGACGTCTAAAGACGTTCGCTGAACTTCGTTCAGGTTATGCTTTCGTTACTTGACTGATGCCCGTAACAACGGGCTTTTATCTTGTCCTGAATCCTCCGTCAGAGAACGGATCTTCATATTCTTTAACACTTAACTTATCGAGTGCAATGTCATCCTTCT